>NZ_BAAGRF010000001.1:0-144706 GCF_054783095.1 Intrasporangium mesophilum
ACTGAACAGATTCGAGTGTCAAGGATCAACCGGCATCGAACTGTCAACCATCAGCCGGAGGTCAACAGGCCCACCACACGTTTCCGCACGTCATCCAAGGCATCGGCGGTCGACGCAGGCCGAGGCGGTTGGTGTTCTGCGACAGATTTGCTAACGGCACCTGGTCACGGACCCCAGACGACTCGTGCGAATGCCGCGACCGCTCGGCCGTCGTCGTCCGGAATCGCGTCTGCGTAGACGTTCAATGTCACCGAGGGATCCTTGTGTCCAAGCCGCTTGGCCACCACATGCACGGGCACACCCTCGCGCAGCAACCGGAGCAAGTGCGACATGACCGAACTTGTCACCGTGCGACACGCCCGAGTGGCCGGACTGTCGTGGACCGAAATCGCCGCAACGCTCGGAGTAACCCGTCAATCCGCCTGGGAGGGGTGGCATGAACTCGACGAGCAGAACCACGCTGCGGGTCAGCCCCAAGGGCGTTCCTGACGAGAGCGGGACGTACGACCTACGGTCGCCTTGCTGCTTGAAAGTGCTTGCGGACCTGTTCGGCCTGGTCGGATGAAAGTCGCCAGCGCGCGTAGGGCACGGACTGCCAGCCTTGTTCGCGCAGCCACTGCCGGATGGCGCGGTCGCTGACATGGAGCTCAGCTGCGAGCTCCCGGGGTGTGACATCGCCTGGCACCTGGTCAGGATATAGGCCTAGGGATAGGGAGGTTCTCATGGAGCCAACGGGAAAGTGCTTCTGCGGATGTGGGCAAGAGACGACCAAGCAGGCCTACTTTGTTCAGACTCACGACCGGCGCGCCGAGACCAAGGTGATCAAGGCCGAGTACGGCAGCATTGCAGCCTTCGTGGTGGCACATGGGTACGGGCCGGACTACCCGGACGGTGGCGGACCACGGTCATAGGCGGCGGTGCCGCTGAAGGAGTCGTCGAGCTCTAGTCCCCCGTCGGCTTGAGCTGCTCTGATCAGCTTCGGCGATGTCCGGGCTGAGCTCGCCGACGCCCATATGTCGAGTCGCAGTCATGGTCGACCGTGTCATCCGACAGGCGGCCACACCCGCGGCCGCACCCAGTACTGAGATCGTGCTCACCGCCGCGCGGCCAAAGCGATGGGGGTGGAGACTGACCCGGTGGCCAACTGGAACTTGCTGACCGCGTGGCTGGGCCAGACCGGCGATACTGTCACGCTGACGTGGTCCGAGCTCGACGAGATCGTCGGCGGGCTGCCACCATCCGCGTCGAAACACCGCGCCTGGTGGTCGGGAGATCGGACACACGTACACGCCTGGCGCTCGGTCGGGTTCAGGGTGACCAACCTGGTCATGGGCCGAGACGTGACGTTCGCCCGAGATCCCGACGCCAACGTCAGCATCGCGGCCGTGTCCTCGACTGCCCCATCCAGCGTCGTGCCCGAGTCAGCCACTCCGACTACGGACGAGCGGCCGCATGCCGACGTATTGCTGGTTACGTGCGTGAAGAGCAAGCTCAAGGTGCCCGCGGCTGCGAAGAACCTGTACGTCTCTGCGCTCTTCCACAAGGAGCGGTCCTACGCCGAGCGGCTAGGCAGGCCCTGGTTCATCCTCTCGGCAGAGCACGGGCTCGTGGCCCCCGACGAGTGGCTCGCCCCCTACGAGAGATACCTTCCCGACACACCCCGGACGTACCGCACAGCGTGGGGAGCCTGGGCGGCCGAGCGGCTTGAGCTTCTCGTCGGATCCCTCGCCGGTAAAGTCATCGAGGTTCACGCATCGGCCCCGTATGTGGACGCCGTCAGAGCGCCTCTCGAAGCCAAGGGCGCTGTGATCCGAGCTCCTCTCGACGGGCTGACCCAGGGCCAACGGCTGCACTGGTACGACGAGCAGGACCTCACACGACAGTCCCCCGTTGGCCTGACTGCCAGCCGACAGAGTTACGAGGACGCCGCCCGCTTCGCGGCGCTACTGATGGACGAATCCAGCGCGGCCTCCCCCGACGAGTTCATCGCAGGGGGAAGCGCCGACATGAAGCAGCCTGGCCTGTACAGCTGGTGGGTCGACGCAACAGGTGCTGCCCACCTGACCAAGGGCCTGGACCTGCTGATCCACCCCGGGCTGATCTACGCCGGTCTCGCGGGGGCAACCCGGTGGCCCAGTGGCCGACGATCGCAGAACACGCTCTGGTCCCGGATCACCGGAATGCACCTCGGCGGACGACACGAGTTCTCCACCTTCCGACGGACTCTCGGGTCCATCCTGGCCCACGCCCATGGAAGCCCGACCATCGACGAGACGGCCCTAAGCCAATGGATGGAGGCGCACCTGAAGGTGGTCGCGATCCCCTACAAAGATGCTGACACGCTGGGGCGGCTCGAACGCGAGGTGCTCGAGGCAATTGACCCGCCCCTCAACCTCCAAGGAATGGACTCCTCATCCGTCCGACGTCGCATCACGGAGCTGCGCCGACCCCACTCCGTAGGACGTCGAAACGTCGTCACTGGCTCGGCTGTCTTGACGAGGCGACCCAGCCGCGGACGGGCGATCTAGCATCTACAAACCCTCGTCGGACTCCCGCTGCTGGGATGGACATCGCCACTGACCATGGAGTTGCTGGTCACCGACACCTGTCTCACCCCTCGCGCAGGCCTCAACCGCGGTTCCGCGAAACCTCCGCAGAGCAGGGTCTCGCTGGCTATATTCGCTGCTGATTCTCTGACTGACCGGGGCGCTTTGCTGGTCAGACGCCTTGACCCAGACCTCCGGAGAGACCATGGCTGAAGACGGGCGGTCCCCGGACGGGGCCGTTGTTCCGCTCGACCCCGACGGGTCTGGGGACGGCACGACGAGCCCGTGGGAGTTGCTGGCCACCGGGCGGGGGGCGCTGATCGAGTGGAGCGCCTCGACCACGGACGGGGGTGAGGGGTGGGGGCCCGCGCTGAACGCCACGAGCGAGCTGGCGCGTCAGTTGACGACGATAGCGTCACGGGCAGGAGCGTCGTCGGCCGTCCTGAATGGTGCATCGCTGTTCACGCTGGAGCTGCCAACGGGATCAACTCTGCAGAACCTTGTTCCCGCCCTGGGCGGAGGCTTCCGCGGGATGGTCCGATCCGGTGGCAGTGCGATTAGCGGCCACGCACGGCTCGTCCCTGTCACCGGTGTCGGTGTCGGGGCTGGGGCGGGTTTGGCGCTCGGTCCGCTCGTTGCGCTGCTCGGTCTTGCGGTCGGAGCAGAGATGCTGGCTCGACACCAGCAGGACAAGAAACTGGACGCGATCCTCCAGACTGGCTTGCGAATCGAGCAAGCCGATTATGAGCGTACTGATGCCCAACTTGCCAGTGCTGTCGAAGCGTTGGAGCAAGGACGCGCGGCGCTGCTCGACAAGATCAGTATCCCGTCTTCCATCGGGCTTGGCACGGCCCGCAACAACCTTCGCGATATCCGACACCGCGCCATGAAGTGGCTCGACGAGTGGGAACGCGGCTTGCGGAAGTTGCCGCCCCGCAAAAACAGGGTTGTCGATCTTGAGGTCATGGACCGTGTCCTTGGCGGCGGGTCAGGACAGCTCAATACTTTTCCGAGACGCGTGGCGATTCTGTATGAATCGCTGTGCCTGGATTCTCGCGCTCAAGTTCTGACGTCTATCGAGTCCGCCCTGGCCAACCCTGAGGTTCACGTCCACCATCTTGAGTCAGAGCTCCACAAGGCCCTCAAGCAGAATGCCGAAGCCCAAGAACGACTGCGTGGGTTGCTCTGGCGTATAGCGGAGCGGCCGGTCCGGCCTGCGTCGTTCTTCGCGTCCGGTAGTAGGGAAGAGCAGGCTGATCGACTGAGCGCCACCTTGTCGCGCTTGGCCGAGGCGGCGGCGCGCCTCCCGGACGCGCCAGCGATCTTGACACAGTCGAACCGCCAGGTGATTCAGCTGCGTCGAACGCCGGATGGTGGAGTCCAAGTCCTTCAGCCTCAGGCCCAGGCCGCGGCCCTCGCCTAGCGGCGATCACGTCGGCCTCGATCCGTTGAGGCCGACGCTGGGCATCGCTGATGTGGTCGGCGCTAGCCTCGGGAGATGAACACGCAGCACATCGGCGCTGCGGGCGAGCTACTCGTGCAGTATCAGTTGCTCAAGTCCGAAATCGACAGCGCTCGGATGACTACTGATGCGGGCATCGATCTGGTGGTCTACGCCCCGAGGGACCGATCTGCCAGCACAGTACAGGTGAAGACCAACGTTGGACCCAGGCCTGCCGGGGGGCGTGGCCCACTGGTGCGGGGCTGGTACTTCCCGCATCTGCTTCCAGCCCAGCTACTTGCGCTCGTCGCGCTCGACACGGACACCGTGTGGCTCTTCACGCTAAAGGAAGCGCGGGAGCTCGCACAGCAGCACTCAGCACGAAGAGTCCGTCAGCTCTACTGGCGTCTGGACGCCCCCGCACCTGGAGCGGAATCGCCACGGCACGAAGGGCAAATGCAGGAGTACCTGCTCAGCCGGAGGGCATCGCAGCTCTTTCCGTCGTGAAGCTGGCGACCTGAGCTGGGCAGTTGTGCTGATCCGCCGCGGTCACGTCCCCGTGCACGCTGACCAGTTGCGGCGAACCCAACGCCACGCGCCTGTGGTGCACCTTGAGGCGTGAGCCCCGGGCCGTGACTAGGCCTGACGCTGTTGCTAACGCGTTGCTACACCCCTGCTCAGCACGGGGCCCGACGAGCCAGGACTGACGGTGCTGGACGACCACGCTGAAGCACAAAACCGCGCCCACGTCGACTGAACAGGACGGTCCGGACGGGACTTTAATCCGCCGGTCGTCGGTTCGAGCCCGACGGGGCCCACCACACTATGACTTGTGCCAGCTGAGGTGCGACGGATCAGTGCCACCTGATGTGCGACACATCGCCTCACCGCCCGCGGCTGCCCGGCTGCGCCTCACAGCTCTGGGCAGCGTCAGCCGACGTGGCTCAGGTGGGCGAACACGATGATGTTGTCGCGGTACTCGTTTCGGCTGTCGGTCGGCCCTCCGCAGGTCACGAGCCGGATCTCGGCACGCTGGAAGTCGCTCTTGTAGACGAGGTCGGTCGGGAAGGCTGTCTTCTTGTACGCGGCGACCCTGTCAATCGTGAAGGTGAGGCGGGTGCCGTCGCGGCGGCCGATCTGCACGACATCGCCGGCCTTGACCCTGCGTAGTTCCGCGAAGACACCCGGGACGCCGGCGGGTGTGTCGACATGCGCGGCGATGACGGAGGGCCCGAGCTCGCCGGGGGTGGGGCCAGCGTCGTAGAACCCGACCTCCTGGGCGGTGTCGGGAACCGAGAGGGTGCCGTCGCGCTGCATGCTGAGCGGCACGAAGGTGCGCGACCGAACCCCGATCGACGGGATTTCCAGAGATGCCGGTGCGGACGCGGCCAGCGCGCCCGGCGCTGTCGACGTGGACCTGCCGCTGGCACCTCTCGGTCCGGCCGGCGTGGCGGTTGGGCCCCCAGGAGAGCCTGGGATGCTCGCGCTGCCGGGGACCGCCGGGCCGGGCGCGGGAGGGTGCGGACCCGACGTGCCCGACCTGCTCATGTCCGGCGGTGTCCCCCGGAAGCCGAGGACGAGCGCGACGACTCCCACGACGAGCAGGACGGCAGTCGCGGCCAGGGCCGCCGCGACACGCGGGGTGACGCGGCGGCCGGGGGCGGGCGGTGTGCGTGCCGGTTCGGTCACGGGACGCTCGTTCCCCGATGGGGGTGCGTCAGCCGCGCGAGCGGTTGGCGCGGCGGGTAGCGAACGCGCCGGAGCCTGCTGCGGCCAGGAGGGTGACGCCGCCGACGGCCAGGAGCATGCCGTTGGTGTTCGTGGTCGCGCTGAGGCCACCACCGGTGTGCATGCCGCCGGCGGGTGCGACGTGCAGGGCGCCGCAGAGCGCCGGGTCGGTCGCCTCAGTGGGCAGCTTCGGGTCGAGGTCGCTCTTGGTGTTGCCGGAGTACTTGCCGTCGTGGTTGTGGTCGACGCCGTGGATCACGACGACGGACTGGCCCTTGGAGATGGCCTCGGCCACCCCGTCGGAGACCTTGATGCTGCCGCGCTCGTAGCTGATGTTGCCGCCGGGTGCGGTGCTGAAGCGGTCGACGGCGAGGCCGCTCTTGGGGCTGGTGTCGCCGGTCTTGGTCAGCGAGACGACGATGTCGCCGTAGGCCGGGCCGCCCTCGGTCGTGTTGATCGTGCCGTCGCCGTTCGTGTCGTCCTTGATGCTGGGGCACTCGTGGCGAGCGGCTGCGGCGAAGTGGATGTGGGCGGCGTGAGGCTGGTCGGGGAGCAGTCCGCTGGCGGCCATCTCGACCTTGATGGTGTTGCCGGTCACGGTCACCTGCGCGGTGCCGGATCCGGTGACCTCGCTGCCGGGCACGGGCCGCAGGTTGGCGCTGACCCATCCGTCTGCCGCGAATGCCGGACCGACCGAGAGGGCCATGGCGGCGGCGGCAGCGAGGCTGGCGCCGGCGATCCGAGTGGTGCGGGTGCGAGTGGTGCTGGTGCGCATCTGTTCTTCCTCCTTGACGAGGAGACACAGCCGTCCATCCTGCTCTGCTTCAGACGGGGGGTCGTTGTCGACCGTCTCCGGTCTGGGGTTCGCCGCCGGCCGGTATCCGGATTGGCTGCACGCCCAGCCAAGCTCCGGTTTCGATCTGCGCCAGGCTGATGGGCTGCCAATCGGCGTCGCTACGCGATCGAGCACGGCTCGCCCCTTGACTCGCACGCCACCGGTCGGCTGCGCGAGCGGGGCAGAGGTGATCCGATCGGGCCTACTCCCAGACTCCGGTCTCGTGGTTCCACGTCCGGTCACGGGCAGAGCCGGTCAACACGGGGTCAGCGAACGCGATAACGACTTCGAGGACCGACGCGAACTGTTCGGGCGTGACTATCTTCTCGGCGTGGACCATGTGCATCGGGTAGCCACGCAGCTCGATCGGCTCGCCGCCTGGTAGTCGAGGCACCGCAACGGTCGTGGGCGACGGCCAGATCGGGTCGCCCACGTTTGCGTCGACCTGGAACGGTAGCCTCGCGCTGGCAAGATGCGCCTCGACATGCACCCGGTCGCGAGTTGAATGCTGCGAGCAGCACGCCGCCCTTGAGCACGCAGCGGTCCCGCAGGTCGCTGACGGAGAGCCGGGCGAGGAACCTTCGAGCGCGTAGAGCAGGAACAGTTCCTGGGTGAGCCGACGCGACCGGCGAGCCTGATTCTGGAGGTCCAGGTAGGCATCGCCCGACGGCGTGCCTCTCGTCACCCGGCTCACAGCAGAATCTCCAGAGTCTCGCGCAGCGCGGACTGCGTGCGTGGAAACGAGCGCGCCAGCGCGATCAGCTCCGACGGCTGTCCGCCTTGACGCAGCCATCGCTTGAGGGCCTCGTTGGCCAGGTCTGCTCCTTCAAGGTGGCGCATCCTGAACGCGTCGATGATGCTCCGATCGGCAGCGTAGAGCCCGATGCTCCGGCCGCCGTCGATGTCCAGCAGGCCACGACCGAGATCGAAAGTGACTGGGTCAAAGTGGCGCCACCTGACTGGTGCAGTTGTTTCCGGGGTCCACGAGCCACGCGGGATCGCGACGTCAAGTTCCGCCGGGATGTCGTCGATCAACTCGTGACGTGCCAGCGCCGACCGCAGACACAGGGTCGCCTCTGGCGCCTTGAGGGCAACCTCGACGAGGTCCTCATCGCCCAGCCAGTCGCTCTTGCGGTAAAGACCGCGCGCGAGCGCGATGATGCTGCCGTCCCCGATGAGGCGTCGAAGCTGGCGCTCGCTGATGTGCTCAAGTGCCTCGGAGTAGCGGAAAGTGTCGGGCAGGCTGAGGAGCAGATCACCACTCGTCGGAGCCATTCCCCAACCTCCCGTCGGAAAACCTCAACACCAGTGCCTCTAGTGTAGAGGATTGCCTCCACCCGTGGTGGCCCACATCAGGCCATCCCTCTCATCAGCAACGTCGGGACTGTGAGGTGATGAGCCGACCGTCCGAGGCGCCAGAACGAACCCCGGCATACTGACCTGCGGTTTCCTGGGGAGAGGGGACGGGGTATGCCGGTTACGTGCCGTTCCCCGGTAGGCGCGGAGCCTCGGTGCAGACCGTCGTCAGGCGGTCGAGGACGGCGGCCGGGGGCTGAGCGGTCGCCGAGAACACGTGGCAGCCGGCCAGCACGTCGGTGAAGGTGACATAGCCGCCCTGGGGTGTCGCCCAGCTCGGCCGGCCGTCGACGTAGACCCTGGTGCGCGAGGTCGCGGTGGTCGGCACGGCGACCGTGGCCCGGGTGTTGCCGGGCACCGACGCGACCAGCGTCGCGGTCCCGCCGTCGCCTTGGTCGAACGCCGCCCCGACCGACCCGCGCACGGTGGGCACACGGAGGGACGCCCACTGCAGGCTCCCGGGTTGCGGCTTGATGGTGAACGCGGCATACCCCGGCTGGTCGGGCTGGATCCCGAAGAGTCCGGCGGGAACGACGAACGCCGGCGACGCTGCCCACGGATGTGAGTAGCTGAGGTTGGACTTCTCCGCGGCGTCCCAGGCCTCCATCGTCGCCCCGGCGCCCAGGGCGATCATGTGCATCCAGCTGTGGGTCCCGGTGGAGGTCAGCAGGTCGAGCGCTGCCTGGCCTTGCCCACCGTCGTAGAGCCCCTTGATCAGGAACCCGGCACAGTAGACGCTGCAGGCCAGTCCGCGGCTGGCGACATAGCTGGCAGCGCGTTCGGCCTGGTCCGGCTGGGCCACCCCGAAGGCGAGCGCGAACGCACTTGCCTGCACGGCGAAGTGCCCGGTCCGCTGCAGCGACCCGTCGGCGCCGTCGTCGTAGGCGCCCTTGACGGGGTCGTAGAGGTAGGTGTTGATCGCGTCTCGCAGCGACGCTGCCTGGTCCGCCCACCGTTGGGCATCGGCGTCGCGACCGATCGCCGTCGCCAGCTGTGACATGTCCACGAGAGCCCGGTAGGAGATCGCGTTGACCACGGTGTTGTGCTCGCGGAAGACGTAGCCGTCGCGCTGGCTCTGCGGCCAGTCGACGATGTCCTCGTCCGTCGAGCCCTTGCATCCGTTGACGCCGTCGGCGCCACACGTCTTGTCGACCAGATGCGTCGTCGGGTTCCACCACTTCTCGGTGGGCAGCTTGGTGACCAGGTTGTCGTAGTAGGCGGCGACCTGCTGCGTGTCACCGGTCTGCCGCCAGGCGTCGTGCACCGCGAGCACGACGAACACCGGCCACTCGGTCGGCCAGGTGCGGTTGGTCTTGAAGTAGTCCATCGAGTAGCGACCCAGGGACAGGTCGTCCATGAGGTACAGCGACGACATCTGCTGGAGGTAGCTGTCGGCCTCGTAGTTCGTGCGCTCCCGCTCGTAGGAGTCGGTGTAGAAGTTCTGGTTCACCGCCTCGATCGTGTTCTTCGACAGGTCGTACACCTGAACCAGGCTCGGGTCGGAGGCCTGGAACTGGGAGGCGGCCGGGTCGAACGGGTACACCAGCGCAAGCGCGCGGAAGGACTGCGGCGTCAACGGAACCGGCGAGTCGACCACCTCGACGTACCGGAACGTTCGCAGGCCCCAGGTGTCGAGGTGCTGCGCTCCGTCCTTGAGGGTCGGGGTGTCCAGATATGTCGCCCCGGAGCGCGTCTTGTAGCGGACCGACCCGTTCTCGACGACCTCGCCGAACCGCAGCTGCACCGACTGTCCGGCGGTGGCGGAGCTGATGTCCCAGCTGACACCGCCGAGCCAGGTCCGGCCGAAGTCGACGATGTAGTGTCCGCCGCCGAGATCGGTGATGGACGCCGGCGCGTGCTCCTGCTGGGTCACCTTCGACATCGGGGCCGCCTGCAGGTTCGGGATCGGACTGCGCTCGACGGCGGGATGCCACGCCGAGGCGTCAAAGCCGGGCTGATCCCAGCCGGAGGGGTACTCCCGCTCGTCGAGGTTCTCCTTCGGCGCCGTGTAGGTGGAGGTGCCGTAGGACCCTGCGTCCGGGTAGACGAGGCTTCCGGACATCGCCTGCCAGTCGCTGCCCGTGCCCAGGACGTCGCGCGTCCCGTCGGCATACTGGATGACGAGGCTGGCAATGAGCCGCGGGTCGGAGGCCCGTGAGTAGGCCTGCGCTGAAAGGGTGTTCGCGCCACCCTGCCGCAGCAGGGAGGTGACGTCGAAGCCGTCGTAGCGGGTCTCGCTGCCCATGGACGCCGTCGGGCCCAGGCCGACGAACGTGCCGTTGACGGCGAACTTGTAGACGTACTGGCGCGAGGCCGACCAGCTAGTCGCCGTCGCGAAGAGGCTCGCCCAGGCGATCGGCTTGTCCGGCAGGGTGACGTCCTTGCGCAGCAGCGCCCACTCGTTGCCGAATCCCTTGAGCAGGCAGGCCTGTCCCTTACCGACCTCGAGCGCCCCGTTGACCACGGAGCCGCAGGCGAACGGGTTGCCCGCGGTGGAGAAGTCGGTGGCGAAGAGCTCGCGCCCGGTGCCGTGCTGGATGACCCGGACGTTGTCGAACCGGCCGGACTCGGTGCTGCCGTTGCGGAAGCCGATGATCCCGCTCGAGAACAGCGCGAGCGTGCGCTGGTCGACCTGGGTCCCGTTGACCGTGGTCGTGATGGTGGACCCATCCACGGCGATCTCGACGTGGACCGGGCGACCGAGGGTGATCATGCCTGCGGGCAGGGCGACCGGGTCCAGCGCCGTGTAGCTGCCGCCGACGAGCCGGTGTGGCACCAGCTGGTTCCGGTCAGCACGGAACTGCCACATGTAGGCGTCGCCACTGTCAGGAGACCGGAAGAAGACCCCGGTCGCGACGGACGTGACGGTGAGGTCGAAGGAGGCGGTGTAGTCGGTCCAGTCCGACGTGCGCGAGGGAGTCCAGACCGGCGTGGCGCCGGACCAGCTCGACCCGGGGCCCGTGCCGAACCAGGACACGTCCGACCACGGCATGACCTCGTCCCCATCGTTCCAGACACGGACCGACCAGAAGTACCGCTCCGAGCCCGCGAGCGCCGGACCGGCGTAGCGAATTCCGGTCTGGTCGGCGGAGACCACCTTGCCCGTGCTCCACACGTCGCCCTGGTGGGCATCGGCTAGGTTCTTCGTGCTCGACACGACGATCTCGTAGGCGTGCTGGGCACGGATGGCGGGCAGCTGCCACGACAGCGTGACCGCCCCGAGGTCCTCGAGATCCGCCGGGCGATCCCGGCCGTCGGCACGCAATGCCGAGGGCGCCTCGTGGTTGCCGCCGGGGGCGGCGTTCGCGCCCAGCGTGGAAGGGGCCAGTCCTGCGACGGCAAGCACCGCGGCCAGGAACGCGAGGATGCCGGTCCGCTTGCGCCGGGACAGCCACGAAAGGGACGGGCGCAGGGAGCGAGTGCTCACGGAGGTCCTCCAGCTCTTCGAGTGAGACGTCGTTGTCATCCACGTCGTGCGCCCATGACGCTAGATGAAATGTTTCAACGAGACAAGGGCTGTCCACTGCTAGTTCGCCATCCCGTGGTGGTCACCTGACTCGTAACGTTTCACAGACTCGCGTACGTTGGTGCTGTGTGGTGCCAAAGGCCCAGCTGGGCGTCCCCCTGGCACCACACAGCCGATCTGCCCTCAGCACCGTCAGCCTGTCGAGGCGGGCCCTAGTGCCCGCGTCAGCTGGTCGCCGCCGGCTCACCGCTCGAGGAGGGCTCCGACGGCTTGGGGACGGGGATGACGACGGTGGCGAGCAGACCGACTAGTGCACCGACGACCGTGGACAGGAGCCGGTTGCCCGCGGCCGTGGACGTTCCGGCGAGGAAGCCGGCGGCTACGGTGAGCACGGTGGTGCCGAGCGCGGTGAGGAACGGGCTGCGCAGCAGGTAGGCCAGCCCGGCCACCATCGCAAGCACCGCGAACACGACGAGGACCGGGTCGGGAACGACGACGGCGAGCGCGATGGTCACCAGGATCGCGCCTATCGTGCCCGCCGTCCGGGCCAGAGCACGGTTGAGTGTGTCGCCTGCGGTGGGCTGGGTGATGGAGAACGCGACGATCAGGGCATAGAGCGCTACCGGGTCTCGCCACGCCTCCAGCACCGCAACCAGCGGACTCAGCACGACCACCCTCCGCAGCGCGAGCCGGACGTAGGCGTTGTGCCGCCAATCGCGCAGTGCCGCAACGATCCCGGATGCCACTCGCGAGACGAACCGCCCGGGCAGCGGAGGGACCTCCGGCGCGGCCGCGGTGCGTCCACGCCGGACCATCCACACCCGAACTGCCCGCAGTGCCAGGGTCGTTGCGGCCGCCGTCACCAGACCGATGACGCCTGCCCAGAAGGTGTGCGCCAACGGCACGTCCCGGACCAGCGCCATACCGACCGAGAGCACGTATGCCGTGGAGCCGAGCGCGCCCACCAAGCGTCCCGTTGGTGCGTCCTGCTGGGCCAGCGTCCCGAGTGCGAACACGACAGCAGACACGACCCCGGCCACCACCGGACTACCTTGGCCGATCAGTGCAAGGGGCGGGGCGAGCGCCACCGCGATCCCAGCCGGCACGGCGACCTGCCGGGTGAGGCTCGGTGGCACCAGCCCTCCGGCGACTCCGGCGAGCGCGGCCACGAAGCCCGCGGGGAAGGCGACGTCACTCAGGCCCACGGCTACTGCCACCAGGGCCCCGATGACCAGGCCGGCCAGGGCGAAGATCGCAGTGAGCCAGACCGTGGGCGCCTTCATATCGCTGACCAGCGCCTGCCTGAGCCTGCTCGCCGCGTCAGCCAACGCGCGGGCCTCCCCCCTCGTCGGGCTGGAGAGCCTGCTGGACGCGGTCGAGCCGAGCGGTGACCCCACTGAGCTGGGCCGCCAGCACGCCGCCCACGACCACGCTCACCAGCGTTGCCGCCACGATGACGCCCATCGCCTTTCGGACCGACAGTGGCGTTCGCATAAACGCATCGAACCGGCGCTCCACAAGATTCATTCGGCCCACGTTCGAATCCTCCTGCAAACGTGACGCGGCGACCGCCTCACGGCCGACTCCGACGTGGAGAAGGCTGTAGAGCTGTTCCGTCTGGTGGAGCCAGGTCCAGCTCTGGCTCTCCTCATGACTGTGGGCCGGCGGGTGGTGAGCCGCGAATGTGTCTTCAGAAGCACCACTGACTGGCATTGTCGCCAGGCGGCACCTAGTGGCTTTGCTCCCGGGACCACCCTGTCCCGGGCCACAGCCGTCACGCTCGCTGGACCGTGCGCAGCGCCGTGAGGGTGTAGGTGATTCTGGACAGGCTGAGCGCCACGGCGACGACGGTTGCTGGTGCGGGTGCTCGCAAGGCGATGACCGTTGCCACAGCCGCTGCGTCGAACGGAAGGAGGACGTATGCCGCCGACACCGAGGCGGTGCGAGTGGCTCGGTAGCGCAGCCGCCCGGTCGACGTGAACAGCAGGGTGACGACCACGGCCAGCAGCACCCCTGCTCCGACGAGTCGCACTGGCATGCCGAGCGCGGACCGCAGCGAAGGCTGGGTCAGGAGTGCGGCTGCCCAGGACGCACCGAAAAGTGGCCCTGTCACGACCAGGGCACGAGCGAACCGCCGACCGGGCGCGCGTGCGGCGAAGGCGGCGCAGATCGTCGCGGCGTCTCCGAACTCGGCGACCGTTGCCGTTGCGGCCTGGTCGGGGTTGAGCGATCGGCGGTGTGCGGCATACGTCTCGGCATAGCCGTCGGCCAGCTCGGCGACGAAGGGCTCAGGCAGCTCGTCCGCCAGAGCTGCGAGCTCGGCCTCGATGAGCGGGTGGGTGGTCATGGCTGTGGTCCGAGCGCGACGCTGATGGCGGTGGACAGGCGATGCCAGTCCCGGCGCTCCGCATGCAGGGCCCGGCGACCAGCGGCGGTGAGCCGGTAGGTGCGACGACGTCTTCCTCCGACGACCGACCAGTCACCGACCACGAGGCCCGCGCTCTCAAGTCGGTGCAACGCTGGGTAGATCGTGCCCGTGGGCAGGTCGACCTCGCCGTCGGTCGAGTCCCGGAGTGAGTCGCGGATCGCGTAGCCGTGTCGCGGACCTGCCTCCAGCGCGGCCAGCAGCATGCCGTCCAGGTGTCCCTTGAGCCGTTCCGCCCTCATAGGTAGCCAGCCTACGCTTCGATGCGTAGCATCGGTATGCATAGCGTTGCTACGCATAGGAGTTGCCATGGCTGGTGAATCGCTGGTGCCGGAAGGGGTCAGCACCTCCTTCCTGGTCGTCCTCGCCGTGCACATCGCCGGCGGCCTGACCTGTGTGGTGTGCATCGCGGGCGCCGCCGTGTCGCGCAAGGGTGAGCGGTGGCACGTGCGCTTCGGACAGACCTACCTCTGGGCCTTGGCCGTGGTGACCGTGACGATGCTGGTGCTGGGGATCATGCGCTGGCCGCGGGACAACCACCTGGTCGCGCTGGGGATCGCGTCCGCTGTCGCCGGCTGGATCGGGCTCTCGATGGCCAGGCGGACGAGACCCCTTCTGCGGCGGCACGCCTGGTCGATGGCGAGCTCGGCGATCCTGCTGTTTACGGCCTTCTACGTCGACAACGGGCCGAACCTCCCGGTCTGGAAGCTCCTGCCTCACTGGGCCTTCTGGGTGCTCCCGGCACTGGTCGGCATACCGCTCACGGCCTTCGCCGTCCACCGCAACCGAGCGCGGCTTGCCGCCTACTCGACCGACAGCAGGGCCGACAGCGCGGCCAGGGCGCCGGGCTGGATCCAGTAGTAGACGTAGGTTCCGCGTCGTTCGCAGTCGACGATGCCGGCGTCTCGAAGGGTCTTGAGGTGGTGGGAGATCGTGCCTGACGACAGGTCGAAGGCGGGTGTGATCTCGCAGACGCAGAGCTCGGGCTTGGCGGCGATCATCGAGGCCATCTGCAGTCGGGCCGGGTCGCCGAGTGCCTTGAACATCGGCGCGATGCGCTGGGCCTGCTCGGCGGTGACCGGGCTCGTCGCCATGCTGCAGCAGGAGGCGTCGGCGGTCTGCTGCGACGAGTCGAGGATGGTCACTCGCCTATCTTGACAGATATCAAATCAGAGCGCCATAGTGGCAGTGGCAGTTGATTCGATGATCATCAAGACAAGGAGACATGCGATGTCCAGCGGTGCGCAGTCCGACGAGCAGGTACGAGAAGCCGTCCGCGAGCGGTACGCCTCGGCGGCACGGTTGTCCCTCACCGGCACTGACTCCGGCGGCTGCTGCGGCGGCGGCTCGTGCTGTGGCGAGGCAGGCAAGGCCACAGCGATCGACCCGATCACCTCGGGCCTCTATGACGAGGCGGACACCCCGTTCGACGCGGCGCTGGCGGCATCCCTGGGCTGCGGCAACCCGACCGCGCTGGCCGAGCTGCGGCCCGGCGAGGACGTGCTGGACCTGGGCTCGGGCGGAGGCCTGGACGTCCTGCTCTCCGCGCGGCGCGTCGCCCCTGGCGGGACGGCATACGGCCTGGACATGACCCCCGAGATGCTCGAGCTCGCTGAGCGCAACCGCGCCGAGGCCGGCATCGACAACGCGCGCTTCGTGCTCGGCGCGATCGAGGACGTCCCTCTGCCGGACACGTCGGTCGACGTGGTCATCTCCAACTGCGTCATCAACCTGTCCCCGGACAAGGACGCCGTGATCGGCGAGTCGTTCCGTGTGTTGCGCCCCGGCGGCCGGTTCGCGGTCTCGGACATCGTCCTGCTGCGCAACATCCCGGACGGCCTGCGCGGGGTGATGGCCCTGTGGACGGGCTGCATCTCGGGCTCGCTGCGGGACACCGAGTTCGTCGACAAGCTCCAGGCGGCGGGCTTCACCGACGCATCGGTCGAGGTGACCAGGCGCTACGACCGGTCCGAGCTCGAAGGAATGGCGGACGAGCTGGACGAGGCGCAGCTGCCGCCGGGCATGAGCCGCGCCGACGCGGTCGAGGCGCTGGACGGCGCGTTCGCCAGCGCGTTCGTGCGCGCGACCAAGCCCTGATCCGGGCATTCAGGACGTTCCAGCCGGTATGACGCGGCTGTATCAGCCCGTGAGCTCGACGGGCTCGACGGCGAGCTCGGCCAGCAGAGCGCGGACGCGGTCCTTGATCTCGTCGCGGATGGGGCGGACGGCGTCGACGCCTTGACCGGCCGGGTCGTCGAGCTCCCAGTCCTCGTAGCGCTTGCCCGGGTAGATCGGGCAGCTGTCGCCGCAGCCCATGGTGATGACGACGTCGGAGGCTTGGACCGCCTCGTTCGTGAGGATCTTGGGAATCTCCGCGGAGATGTCGATGCCCTCCTCGAGCATCGCCTCGCGGACGGCCGGGTTGATCTGCTCGGCGGGTTCGGACCCGGCCGAGCGGACCTCGACGGCGCCGCCGGACAGATGGTGGGTGTATGCCGCGGCCATCTGTGAGCGTCCGGCGTTGTGGATGCACACGTAGAGCACGGAGGGGCGTGGGCTCTGGTCAGCAGTCATCGGTCGGCCTTCCTGGTCGGAGGTTTCGGGGTCGTTGTGGTCGGTGGGAGAGGCTGGGTGTCAGTCGAGGATCTCGCGCAGCAGAGTGGTCACGCGGGCCTGGATGTCGTCGCGGATCTCCCGGACGACCTCGATGGGTTGCCCGGCCGGGTCCGCGACCTTCCAGTCCTCGTAGCGTTTGCCGGGGTAGATCGGACAGGCGTCGCCGCAGCCCATCGTCACGATGACGTCCGCGGCGCCGACGACGTTGTTGGACAAGGGTTTCGGGTACGGCGTCTGCAGCGAGATCCCGCGTTCGGCGAGCACGCCGATGACGAGCGGGTTCACCTCGTCGGCCGGGGCAGACCCGGCAGAGCGGACGTGGACCCGGTGCGCCGACAGGTGCTCGGCCAGGGCCGCGGCGAGCTGGGACCGGCCGGCGTTGTGGACGCAGACGAACAGCAGTTCGGGCACCGTCTTGGCAATCCGGCCCTCGGCCTGCGCGGCCGCCATGAGTTGCTCACGCGCCTGCTTCGCGACGAGGATCGGCAGGAATGTCGGAATCTTCGAGACCGGCTCAAGGACGTCCCTGGCAGCGGTCACCGCCGCGGCCACGCTCTCGCGGGAGAACACTCCCTCGTACGCGTAGGACAGGTCGTCGATGATCGCGACGTACGGGTCCTGGCCGATGATGGTCATGAGGGGCTCCTTTCGCTGAGGTTCTCGGCCGTACTGACGGTGTGAGGCAGGACAACGTTGTCCGCTGCTCGGCTCGCGTCCGGGTAGAGCCCGAGGGTCACTACGACGCCGACGACGAGCCCGACGAGCTGGGCCGCGATGAACCAGGCTGCCGATCCGGGGGCGATGCCCGCGAAGGTGTCGGAGAAGATGCGGCCGACGGTGACGGCGGGGTTGGCGAAGGAGGTCGAGCTGGTGAACCAGTACGCGGCGCCGATGTAGGCACCGACAGCCGGAGCGGCGACCACCGCACGACCGCTGCGGGCCAGGGCGAAGATCAGGGCCACCAGGAACGTCGTGGCCACGACCTCGGCGAGCAGATGCCCAGCGGAGGTGCGGTCCTTCG
Organism: Intrasporangium mesophilum; assembly: GCF_054783095.1. Classification (NCBI taxonomy): domain Bacteria; kingdom Bacillati; phylum Actinomycetota; class Actinomycetes; order Micrococcales; family Intrasporangiaceae; genus Intrasporangium; species Intrasporangium mesophilum. Next base: position 17,435 of record NZ_BAAGRF010000001.1, read on the forward strand.
TCGAGACCGAGGTGCCGACCTCGAACATCAAGTTCGCCAGGACGCACCCGAGGATGCCCCCGACAACCTGCGCCACGGCATACAGGCCTACGTCCGGAAGGCTGAGGCCATGGCCGGTCGTGCGGCCCAAGAACCAGTCGGCCAACGACACGACGGGGTTGAAGTGCGCACCCGAGATCGGCCCGAACAGCAGGATCAGCACGGTCAGCCCGAGGACGGTGGCGGTGCTGTTCTCCAGGAGCTGCAACCCGGTGTTGCCCGGCGAGAGCTGCTGGGCGGCGATGCCCGATCCGACGACGACCGTGACGAGTAGCGCTGTGCCGATGAGCTCGGCGAGCAGGCGGCGGGTCAAAGGCGGCTGGGCGAGGGTGCTCACGGCCCCATGTTGACGCCGACAAAGCAGATCAGTCAAACTTGACTCAATGGATACTGAGCAAATCCGGGAGCTGGTGCGGCGTGCTGAGGCGCATGCCGCCCTTGGTGACGTGACCCGGCTGCGGATCGTCGAGCTGCTGAAGACCGGCGATGTCTCAGCGTCCGAGGTCGGCGCTGCCCTCGGGATCCCGTCCAACTTGCTCGCCCACCACCTCAACGTTCTCGAGCGGGCCGGGCTGGTCCAGCGCCGACGGTCCGAGGGAGACGCGCGACGCACCTACCTGTCCCTCGTCCGGCAGTCCACCTCGCTCGACGGCGCCGGGACGACGGGTGCCGCGGCGGCAGCGAGGCGGGTGTTGTTTGTGTGCACGGCCAACACCGCGCGGTCCCACCTGGCAGCCGCACTATGGCGACGTGCGAGCCGAGTCCGGGTGGCCTCCGCCGGCACCCATCCCGGCGAACGGGTCAACCCGCGGGTGGTCGCTGTCGCCAAGCGGCACGGGCTGAGGCTCCCGGAGATCACGCCCCGCCTCCTGTCAGACGCCATGCGCGAGGGTGATCTCATCATCACCGTGTGCGACCGCGCCCACGAGGAGCTCGGCGACCTGGGCTGGGCGCACTGGTCGATCCCCGACCCGGTGGAGCGCGACGCCGACGAGGCATTCGAGGCGGCATACGAGGACCTGGCGACACGGGTGGACGCTCTGGCCCCACGAGTAGTCAAGACGTCCTGAACCTCGGCCAGCCTTCGTGCTGGGGCATGGTCTTGGCCGACCGAGCCGGAGAGGCTCGCCCGTGGCAAGGAGCGTGGTCGCCGCCCCGCCGACGACTGGCACCGCTACTCGGGCGAGTTGCTGCTTGGGAGGCTACGCATCGGGGGACGCAGCCAGCGCGTCCCGGAGCTGCGCTCGTGAGCTGATGCCCAGCTTGGGGAAGAGGTTGTACAGGTGAGCCCCGATGGTCCGGTGGGAGAGATAGAGGCGTTCACCGATCTGGCGGTTCGAGAGTCCTTCGGCGGCCAGCTGGGCGATCTGCAGCTCTTGTGGGCTCAGCTGTGTCCAGGCTTCGGGCACGCGCTGTCGGGCCCGCTCACCTGTGGCACGCAGCTCCCGCAGCGCCCGACCGGAGGACACGCGTTGGCCTAGCGCATCGAAGACCTGAGCCGCCGCACGCAGAGGGACGCGCGCAGCGGTGTTTCGTCCCTGTCGGCGAAGCCATTCCCCATACGCGAGCTGCGCTCTTGCGAGGTGGTACGGCGAGTCTCCTGCGGCGCGGCGAACCGCGAGCTCGAAACGCTCGGGGGCGCCCGCGTCCTCCAGCAGTGCCTTCGCGTATGCCAGCTGGACCTGCAAGCTCTGCGCGCCGGTGGCGGAGGCGATGTCCTGCCACTCGCGCAGGTGCCCACGCACCAGGTCGAGGTCGCCGTCGCCATGGACCGCTGCCTCCGTCAGGTCGGCGAGGGCCCAGCCTCGGACAAACGGCTGGTAGGCAACGTCGGCCGGGGTGAAGATGCGGAGCAGCTCGGCATAGGCCTCGGCCTGGCGGTCACCAGCGAGCGCGGTTCGGCCACGGGCGAATGCGACCAACGCCAGCAGCGGGTGGGCGCCCATCGGCAGAAGGGCGCCCTCCGTATGGGCGATCAGCGTGTCGGCTCGGTCCTCGTCACCCATGCCGGCGGCGGCGACGGCATGTGCAAGGTTCGCAACGAGCGCGTAGCGCAGCTGACGTGTTTCCACGGCGATCTGTGCCGCCTCTGCCGCTGCGGTCATGGCCTCGCGAACGGCCCCACGGCGAGCCTCGACCCATGCCTGCAAGGTGAGGGTCTGCGCGAGCCAGACGAGACGTCCATCAGCACGGTGCGCTTGGACGCCGGCCTTGAGCAGCGGCAAGGCGAGGGAGTCGGACCAGACGGCGGACGCGGCCTCGCCCAGTGCCGTCAGGTCACGAGCGGCGGCGACCTCCAGGGGCGACGTCCGCTCGAGCTGCTGGATGACTTCCGCCCCCCGATTGACCGGGTCGACCAGCGCCAGGGCCGTCAGGCGTTGCGGATGGTTGAGCGGCACTGCGAGCGCGGCCACGATCGCTGACACCTGCTGCCTCGTGCCGTCGTCCAAGGGGCCCAGGAATGCGCGCATGCCCACGGTTGCGATCGCTGCGAGGGCCGCGCGGGCCTCACCATCGGCGGCGAGGCGCTCTGCGATCTCGGCGAAGCGCGGGATCGCGGCTGCGCCGGACCAGGCGTTCGACATCGCTTCCAGCGCGAAGGACGCACGCGCGGCTTCGTGTGCGGGCAGGCCGAGCTGCAGCGCCTCTCGGTAGAGGGTGAGGCTTTCGACGCCCCCACCTTGTTCTATGGCGATGTCGGCCGCGCCGAGGAGCCGTTGTGCACGCAACGACGGGTCCGCTGTGAGCGCGGCAGATCGTCGGAGCGCCGCAGACGCGGCGTCAAGGCTGCCCCGCGATGAGGCGCGAGCGGCCGTCCTGGCGAGAGCCTCGGCGAGCCTGTCGTCCGGTCCCTGCGTGGCCGCGGCCTCGTGCCAGACGGCCCGGTCAGGATCCCCGGTGAGTGTGGTCGCGAGCGCCCGATGTGCTTGGCGGCGTTCATCGTTGGTGGCCGACCGATGCACGGCGGATCTCATGAGCGGATGCCGGAACCGGAACCTGCCGGACTCGAGGCGGCCGAGGCCGGCGGCTGCAGGCCCGTCCCAGTCACCGGCCATCACTCCTCGCTCGAGTAGGTTCTCGGCGGCACGGCTCAGCTCGGACACGTCGCGGTCGTCCAGCGCGGCGAGGAGCAGCAGGGCCCGTCCAGATGCGTCGAGGTTGTCGAGCCGGGCGGCGAACGTCGCTTCGAGCTTTGCCGTGAGTGGCAGCGGCTCCCACGGTGCCGTCGATTCAAGACCAGCCGACGCGCGCGGCAGCTCGATCAGGGCCAGAGGGTTCCCCGCAGCCTCCGTCAGGATGCGCTGCTGCAGCTCGTCACTCAGCTCGACGCCGCTTCGCTGCAGTAGCGCCAGCGACGCCGCATCGCCCAGACCAGCCAGCTGCAGCTCGGGCAGGTCGACGTCATCGAAGGTGCTGGCGACGCCGTCGCGGACGGCGAACAGGAGCACCACGACCTCCATCTCGAGGCGCCGCGCGACGAACGCCAACACCTCTGCCGACGACCTGTCGAGCCAGTGGGCATCCTCCACGAGGAAGAGCAGTGGTGTCCGCGCAGCGCTCTCGGTGAGAAGGCCCAGGGTTGCGAGCCCCACCAGGAACAGGTCGGGCGCAGGCCCATCGGCGAGACCGAACGCGACGTCCAGTGCACGTCCCTGGGGTTCCGGGAGCTCGCCACGTTGGTCCAGGAACGGCAGCAGCAGCTGATGGAGGCCCGCGAATGCCAGGTGCGTCTCCGACTGCGTGCCGGTCGTCGTGACGACGCGGGCCCCGTGATCACGTGCCCGCTCGGCGACGGCGCCGAGCAGGGCCGACTTGCCGATCCCCGCCTCTCCGCGGACCACCAGGGCGCCGCCGCTCGTGCCGATCCGGTCGATGAAGGCATCGAGCTGCCGCAACTCCTTTGCACGCCCGACCAGTGATCCTCGCGCAGTCGAACCGGCGTTCGCGTCCACTCCAGCAGAACCCGCCGTCCCGCTCTCTTCGGCGCCGACCTGCACGCCGCGATCACTCACCATTCATCGGATTCTGCCGTGAAGGCAGTCATGTGACTTAGGCGAGCCCGCGGGCTGGGTCCATAGCGTCGAGTCTCCCGCGGGCCTCGCGGGATCCACCGGAACGAAGGAGAGCATCGTGAGCAACACCACCCCAGCCATCGTCCTTGTCCACGGAGGGTTCGTCGACGGCTCAGGCTGGCGCGCGGTCTACGACCGCCTCCACGCCCAGGGTCACCGGGTTGCGGTCGTGCAGAACCCGACCCTCTCGCTCGAGGGCGATGTGGCCGCGACCAAGCAGGTTCTCGACAGTCTCGACGGCCCGGCCGTCCTCGTCGGCCACTCCTACGGCGGCGTCGTCATCACCGAGACCGGCACCGACGAGCGAGTCGCCGGGCTGGTCTACATCGCCGCGTTCGCCCCCGACAAGGGCGAGTCCGTCAACACCCTGATCGCGGACCCACCCCCGGGCGCGCCGGTTCCGCCGATCCTGCCCCCGCGGGACGGCTTCCTGTTCCTGGACCGCGACAAGTTCCACGAGTCGTTCGCCGGCGACCTGTCGGCCGACGAGGCGGCCTTCATGGCCGACTCGCAGGTCCCGTGGGGAGTCGGCGCGCTCGGTGGCGAGGTCACGGATCCCGGCTGGCGGGTCAAGCCCAGCTGGTACCTCGTCGCGTCCGACGACCGGATGATTCCCCCGCCGGCCCAGCGCGCCATGGCCGACCGCGCCGGCGCCAACGTGCGCGAGGTCCCCGCGAGCCACTCGGTCTACGTCTCGCAACCCGAGGCGACCGCGGACCTGATCCACGCCGCCGTCGAGTCGCTCGGCTGAGCGCCGCCCTCACACCAGTCCAACCGAAAAGGAGATCACCATGGGTACGAATGTCTCTCGCCGCCAGGTGTTGGCGACCGGCGCAGCACTGGCAGGTTCAGCTGCGCTGATGGCCACCGCCGGGGCGGACGCGGCGGTCGCGGCCGGCACGCAAGCTGCCGACCGGGCGCCGAAGGTCAAGCCGACCATCGTGCTGGTGCACGGAGGCTACGCAGACTCATCCTGCTGGAACGACGTCATCCTCGAGCTGCAGCACGACGGCTACACCACGATCGCCGGGTCGAACCCGCTCCGGGGAATCCCCACCGACGCCCCGTACATCGGGAGCCTGCTGGATTCCATCAGCGGGCCGATCGTGCTGGTCGCCCACTCGATGGGCGGCACCGTCATCACGAACGCCGCCGCCGGCAAGAGCAACGTCAAGGCCCTGGTCTACATCGCAGCGTTCGTGCCCGACGTGGGCGAGACCCAGGCCGACCTCATCAACAAGTTCCCGGGTAGCGAGGTCCTGCCGGTGAGCGTCCCGGTCCCGTACACCAAGGCCGACGGCACCACCGGAACCGACCTGTACCTCAGCAAAGACGGCAAGGCGGCCTTCGCCGCCGACCTGTCGACAGATGCGTTCCGAGTCCTGCAGGCCACACAGCGGCCGTTCGATGCGGACTCCTTCATCTACCCGACCCAGGCCGCCGCCTGGCGGACGATCCCGTCGTGGGGGCTGGTCGCCGGCCAGGACAAGGCGATCCCGCCCGCGTGCGAACGCTTCATGTACAGCCGCGCGAACGCACGCAAGGTCGTCGAAGTGTCGAACGCCTCCCACGTCGTGATGATCAGTCACCCAAATGCCGTCGCGGACCTGATCCAGGACGCCGCCAAGGCGACCAGCTGACCTCGCCGTAGGTGCCCCGGCCGCCACCATGGGGCGGGGCACCTGCAGGTCTCACGAGCGCTCGATCGGCTCAGCGACGTCGCAGCGCTCACGGGTCGGTGACCCAGATCGGCCCCGCTGACTCAGCTGGCCGGGTCGGTGCGCCCCCCATATGGTGGACGGGTCCCACTCGCGTCGGAGGTCCACAGGTCCCTCGCCGCACAGGCCACACGGCTCGCGGGCGAGCGTACTTCCGACACGACCAGCTCGATCGACGTTGGAGTGAAGCCCGTGAAAACCACCACAACTCACCGGCGGTCGCGACGCACGTCCGCCCTCCGTAACTCCGATCGCCTCCACCAGCGGTCGTGGCACTGGCTGCTCGCCGCACTCGCCGGCGTCGTGGCGGTCCTGCTCGCGTCGGCGATCCCAGCGTCGGCGACCGCGTCGGCGACCGCGTCGCCGAAGGCCGGCTCGAAGCCCACGATCGTGCTCGTCCACGGCGCGTGGGCTGATGGCAGCGGTTGGGACAAGGTCACCCGCCAGCTGCAGTCCGACGGTTACGCCGTTCGGGTGCCCCCCAACCCACTGCGCAACCTGCTGAGCGACTCCGCCACTATTGCGGACTTCCTGTCCACGCTCACCGGACCCATCGTGCTGGTCGGCCACTCCTATGGCGGGGCCGTCATCACGAATGCCGCGACCGGCAACGCCAACGTCAAGGCGCTCGTCTACGTCGACGCCTTCGCGCCCGACGAGGGCGAAACGGTGTTCCCGCTGGTCGGCGAGGGCTCGGCGCTGAACGCGCCACCGGACACCGTCTTCGACTTCGTGCCCTACCCGGGCGCCCCAGCCGGGGACGTCGACCTGTACCTCAAGCACGACCTGTTCATCACCTCGTTCGCCTCGGGCGTGCCGTCCCGGGAGGCGAACGCACTGTATGCCGCCCAGCGGCCGATCGCGTTCAGCGCGGGCACAGTGCCAAGCGGGCCCCCCGCCTGGAAGACGATCCCGTCCTGGTACGTCCTCGGCACCGAGGACCAGATCATCACACCGACCGCCCAGGAGTTCATGGCCACCCGTGCCGCGGCCAGGATCACGCGGGTCAAGGCCGGCCACCTCAGCATGATCTCCAGGTCGCCCGCCGTGACCAGCGTCATCGAGCAGGCGGCGCGTTCGACCCAGTGACCCGACCGGAGAACTGGGCGAACACGGGGGTCGGACGCGGCATGGACGCGGACCGGGGCGGGGCGGCCTATGTGCACGCCCCGCCCTCACCGACCCGCGCCACAGATGACACGAACCGGGTCAGCTGACCGGCGCAAGCTGCTTGCGCGAGTCGCTCTCGTCGACGGTGCCGGTGAGCTCGTCGAACGTCTGGGGCAGGCTCTTGACGACGAACGCGACCGCGATCTCCAGCACGCCATAGAGCATCGCCGAGAAGCCGATCGCGAACACCGCCGCCAGCAGCGTGATGTCAGGACGCGTCAGCAGGTACAGCGCGACGACGACCTCGAGGATGCCGGCGACCAGGATCAGGCCCCAGTACGGCAGCACGCTGCGGCCGCTGACCGAGCCGACGATGGCCATCGTGCCGCGGAAGAGCAGCAGCCATCCGATCGAGAAGGCGACCACGAGCAGGGCCGGGCCGGGCCAGATGAACACGCCGACGCCGACGAACGCCTCGACGATCCCGAGCACGATGGACCACGTGCGCAGCGACCCGTCGACCGGGATGCTGAACATCGTGAAGATGCCGCGGACGATCAGGACCGTCCCGACGAAGACGACCAGGCTGCCCACGGTCCACTGCGTGAACACGACGATGGCGCCGGCGACGATGCTGATCACTCCCGTGGCCAGCAGCACCCACCATCCCTTGCTGACGGCCTCGATCTGGCCGCGGGTCCAGGTGCGGAGCTCCGTGGTTGGGCTGGTGACGATCATGGGTATCCCTTCTTTCCTCAGTTGTGCTGCAGCTGGGCAGCGAGATCGTCGGCCTCCATGCGGGCCAGGGTTGCCTGGAGGACGGCGTAGTCGGCCTCCTCGACGGCGGCGTACGTGTAGTCGATGACGTACGACGCGTATGCCGCGGCCTCGTCTGCGTCCACCTGCGCGGCCCGCAGGTCGTGCTTGGCGGACTGCTCCTTGATGCGCTTGCGCATCTTCGTGAGGTTCTCGTCCCACGCACGACTCACGTCCGTCCACCACGCCGAGACCTCGGCCTCGGTGGCGGCCACGGACTCACGCAGCGCCTCAGCGTTCTTCTTGGACGTGGCTTCGGCCTTCGCAACCTCGTGCTCGAGGTCGGCCCGGGCCTTCGTCCGAGCGTCGGATGCGTGCTGTTCCAGTTCCTTGGTGCGCTCGGCCAGGCGGCTGAGCTGTTCTGACAGTGACATTTCCGGTTCCTTTCCGTTCCAGGCTGTGCTGGTCGGCTGGTTGGTTGTTTCGGTGGTGGTTGCCGTGGTGCTCATGGCTTCCTTCGTGTGGTGAGTGCTCCACCACCACTGACTTTCGCCAGGTCCCGGGCGCATCGCACCAGGGAGGGACCCTGGTCAACCCCACGGGGGGCGCGAGATCGTCGCGGAGCTGGAACCGGAAAGCCCCGCGACGCAGCCACCCTGAAAGTGACGACCTCAGAGCAGCCGGCATGACGCAGCGCCGGCACCGGATGAACCGGCGCCGGCGCTGGGCACTGCCTTCTCAGCCCGCCGAGGCCGCCTGCTCGACCAGCTTGACGAACCTCGTCGAGTAATGGGTGAAGCCACCGGCGTGGCTGGCGTCATCGAACGTCACGACGGTCGAGCCGGCCCGGGCTGCCATGTCCCGCTGGAGGGCCGGGTCGATGACCCGATCGGCGGCCGACACGGCATACCACGACGGCAGGTCGCGCCACGCGACCGGGCCGGACGGCGTGAAGAGGATGCCGAGGCTCGTCGGGGTCTGGGCAGCTGCCATGGACCCTGCGAGCTTCGGGTTGAGGTCCTGGGCGAAGTCGTCCCGGAAGTTGGCCGGGTTGATCGTCGCGAACGAGTTCTGGTCGACGATCAGGTGGCCGGGGGCCAGGAAGGCGGCCGGTGCGTAGCCGACACCGAGTCCGGCGATGCTCTCGCCCTCGTCCGGGACGAAGGCTGCGGTGTAGACCAGCCCCGTCACGTCGGCGCGCCCCGCGGCGGCGTTGGACACCACGAACCCGCCATACGAGTGGCCGACGAGGAGCTTCGGTCCGGGGATCGCGTTCAACGCCGCGCGGACGGTCGCGACGTCGTCAGCGACGCCGGTGAGCGGGAGCGCAGGCGTCACAGTCGTGTAGCCGTCCTTCTCCAGTCTGGCGGTGACCTCGCTCCAGGCCGAGGGCGCAGAGAACGCGCCGTGGACGAGCACGATCGTGGGCCTCTGCGGGCCGGCCTGGGCCGAGGTCTGCGGGGCGAGGCCGACGAGCGCCACGAGGGCTGCGACGGTGGCGGCGACGAGGGCGAGCGCGCGGCTCCTTCGACGTGTGTGGTCAGCGGACGGCATACGGATCGACCTGTGGGACATGGGTTCTCCTCGAGCAGACGGTCAGAGAGTGGCGATGAGGCCGCCGTCGATGGTGACGTCGGCACCGGTGATGTTGGCCGCGGCGTCGCCGGCGAGGAACGCGACGAGGCGGGCGATCTCGACGGGTTCGGTGAAGCGGCCCGTCACCGAGGCTGCCGCCGCGTCCGCCGCGACGTGTGCGGGGTCGGCGCCGCTCCGGGCCGCGAGGGACGCCGCGACCCCGTCAGGGCCGAGCCAGAGATCGGTGGCGACGGGACCAGGGCTGACCGTGTTGACTCGGATGCCCTTGGGGCCGACTTCCTTGGACAGGGCCTTGCAGAAGTTGGACAGCGCCGCTTTGGCGGCGCCGTAGTCGACCACGGCGGGGTCGGGAAGGAACGCGTTGACCGAGCTCGTCGTGACGATCGAACCGCGGCCGGCGGCGAGCATCATCGGGAGCGCCGCGCGCGTCGTGCGGACGGCTGACATGACGTTGAGGGTGAAGGCCGTGACCCACTGGTCGTCGGTCACGGACCGGAAGCCATCAGGGCGTGGCGTCACGGCGCCGACGTTGTTGACGAGGACGTCGAGCCTGCCCCGGCCGGCCGCCGCGTCGATGAGGTGGGCTGGTCCGTCCGGCGAGCCCAGGTCGGCGGCCACGAACTCGACGCGCCCGGATCGGGTCAGCTCGGCGAGCTCCGGCGTCGACGTCCTGGCGCCGGCGATGACGACCGCGACCCCCTCCTCGACCAGCACCCGTGTGACGGCAAGCCCGATGCCCTTGCTCGCGCCGGTGACGATCGCGACCTGCCCGGCGAGCCCGACGTCCACGAGCTCAGAGTCCCTGGTCGGCCAGCCAGCCGAGGACCGCCGTGGCCACCTCGTGCGACCCGCTGTCGATGGTCAAGGAGTGCCCTCGGCCCTCGAACTGGCGCAGCTCGGTGACGGCCGTCGAGTCCCGGTACTGCTTGAGCGTCGAACGGGTGACGACGTCCGGGACGGTGTGGTCGGCCGTGCCCGAGATGAGCAGCAAGGGACCTCGGTCCACGTTGCCGGTGTCGACCTTGGCCTGGGAGTGCATGACGAAGTTCGCTGCCGCTGCCTGGAACAGCGGGCGGGCGGGCGACGGGATGGTCCACTTGTCGTAGAGGGCATCCGACTCCTCTTCTGACACTGCGTTGCCGAATCCGTAGCGGAACTCCTTGCGCGTCAAGGAGATTGCCTTGTGTAGGTTCGCCGGGTTCTTCAGCGCCGGGAGCCCCGACCGGAGCTGCGCCAACGGGAGCGGGAGCACACCCTTGATCTGGGCAGGGTCGATCGCCACCGCCGCGGCGCCGGCCCCCTGCCCCAGCAGCTTCTCGGCGAACAGCCCGCCGAACGAGTGGCCGATGATCACCGGCTCACGGTCGAGCGACTCGATGAGCTCCGCGTAATGGGAGGTCACGTCGTCGATGCCGAGGTCCGCCACCGCATCCGGGTCCGTCCGAGCCCCCTCCACCGTGTCAGCCTCGTGGGGCCAGCCCGGGGCGACGGGGTCGTAGCCCGCCTCCCGGAACAGGTCCAGCCACGTGCTCCAGCTCGTCGCGTGGAGCCAGAGGCCGTGGATGAAGACGACGGGACGCCCGTCAGCACTCATGGTGGGACCTTTCTCGAGGGCGCCCGCTGCCAGGTGGCGCGTCCTTCACAGCCTCGCGCCGCCCGGCGGGTCCCGTCCAAGACCTGTTCGGCACGGATCGATAACCGCCGAATGCTCGCTCGCCGCGAACCATGGTCAGTAGCGTGCGTGAGAAGAGCGCGAGAGACGACCGAAACGGGCGCGGGCGCGCGCGCGAGAAGAGGTGGGATGGACCTGGACCTGCGTCTGGTGCGGTACTTCGCGGCAGTGGCCGAAGAGCTGCACTTCGGGCGAGCCGCCGCACGGCTCTACGTCAGCCAGCCCGCACTGTCAAAACAGATCCGCAAGCTCGAGGAGCAGCTCGGCGAACCGCTGCTCGTCCGCGACAGCCGCCACGTCGCCCTGACCCCTCGTGGCCAGCGCTTCTACCAGGACGCCCAGCGCCTGCTGGCCATCGCCGACACGATGCAGCAGCCGCCTCAGGCGCGGGGCATGCGGACCGCGCATGTCTTCGAGCTCTCGACCAGCCGGACCGTCGCGGACGCGTTCGCTCGCGCACACCCCGAGGTGCCGCTGCTGGAGCACGCCATGGACAGCATCACCCAGCTGAACGCCGTGATGGATCGCCGACTCGACGTCGCGATCCTCCGGGTCACCCCGCGAATGCTGGTGTCCCATCCCGACGGCTGGTGTCATCGGCTGCTTCGGATGGAACCGCTCGTCCTGGTCGGGCCGAAGGACGACGAGCGCAAGCCCACCGCGTCGCTCTACGAACGTCCCGTCGACGTGTTCGGGGACCCGCCGGAGTCAGGCACGTACAACGCCCACGGGCAGTACCTCACATCGCTCGAGCACGATCTCGGACTCAGCATGCGATGGCTCGGCACACCGGGAGCCTTCAGCCACTGCCTTGCTCACGTCAGCCGAGCCACCGGACCGTCGCGCTACCTCGAGTTCTTCAGCTACGCACAGAAGTACGTCGAGGCGGGTCTGCCGATGTACTGGCCGGAGGAGGTCCAGCCGTACTACCCCTGGTCTCTGGCCTGGCGCAAGGACGACGACTCGCCGGCGACGCACCAGATGCTCGCGGTCGCGGCCGACGTCGCCCGGCGAGAAGGCTGGCTCGACCTGTCAGTCCGCGAGGGGCCGGAGCCGCCCTTTGCACCCCCCTGGCTGCCGCCCGATGAGCCGGTGCGGACCGAGGCGTTCCGCGGCAGGTGAGGTCGAGGCGATCATCGCCGAGGATGACGCAGGTCGGGGCGCGGCAGGAGCTGGCTGCCCGACGCCGGGCCGCGCCGCTTCGGGCACGGTGGCGGCAGGGCTTGTGCGACCGATCGGGTTGCCGCAACAGTTGTGTCATGAGCGAGCCCGAGCCCGGTCGTCTGGGCGAGTCCGCGAATGCGCATGAGTCCAGGGCGATCGAGGAAGTCGTCGCCCGGCTGAGCGAGCGCTTCCCAGGTGTCGCGCTCGAGGTGATCGAGGCCGCCGTGCGAGTCGCACACGAAGGGCTCGAGGGTCCGGTTCGCGACTACGTTCCGGTGCTGGTCGAGCACGCCGCGCGTGATCGCCTCGCCGCCTTCGCTGACCCAGAGGACTCGCCGCCGCCGAGAGCGCCCGATTCACGGGCCGATCTCGGTGCAGCGCCAGAAGACGGCGACGAAGTGAGACAGCCCTGACCGCCTGCGAACACCTGGGCGTCGATGGTGGCCCTGATTGGAACGCGAGCGTGGGACGCTGGTCGTATGCCGTGGGCACCTGAGCTGTTCAGCGCGCCGGCGCTCGAGCGGCTTCGCGGGCGCCGACGACGCGAGGAGCTCGTTGCGGTGCCCTTCTTCTACGGGCTCCTGGCTGGAGAGCTCGACGCGCTGGTGGACTCCTTCGCGGGTGAGCCCGAAGTGCACGACCCGGTCCGGGGACGGATCAGGGGCGTCCGGGCGTTCGAGTCCTACGTCCGCGAGATGACGGCATGGTTCAGCCGGGAAGAAGTCTCCGTCGAGGATCTCGGTCATGTCGTTCTCGACGGCAGCGGCTTCGAGGAGGTGGTCCTGCACTTCATCGGCGAGGCCGGCCCGGTCGAGCTGCCGGTGGCTGTCGTCGCCGACCATGCCCCGAACGCACGGCTCCGGGAGCTGCGGATCTACTACAGCAGCCAACCGCTGACCGGCCGGCGGACGCACCGGCCGCCCCTCTTGCAGTCCGACCCCGACCTCGACGTCGCCGACGTTGTCGGCCAGTACCTTCGGGCGCTCTCGGGGGGCGACCTTGCCGCCGTCGTCGACGCGTTCGAACCCGACGCCTTCGTGCGCCAACCGTCGAGCCCCCGCGACGAAGACCATGGCCGAGACGCCGTTCGCGCCTTTCACGCGCAGCTGCTCACTCGCACCGGCGGCATCCGGTGGGACGGGTGCGCCGTCGTCGACGACGGGCAGACCTGCGCCCTGGAAGGCAACCTCGTCGGCTGGGGAACGGTCGAGCTGGCGCCGCAGGCGGCGCTCGGCGTCTTCGCACGCGGGGAAACCGGGAGGCTCGCCGCGCTGCGGCTCTACGACGACGTCGACCTGTCGGTCACCTCGTTCGGGTAGGCCACGAGGTCGTCGAGAATCCGCCGGCGTTGCTCGGCCCTGGAGCTGCCGAGTCAGTCTGCGCCCATCCACCGCAGGTGGCCCGGGTGCGGACCAGTGTGTATCCCTGGTGTGACGCCACGATGGGATCGCCACAGTGGTGATGGAAAAGCATCAACTCAAGGAGGAAGTCATGGACACCGCAGCGACCACCAACGAGACCACCAACGAGACCACCACCAGCCCGACCGCGGGCAACGTCGACCTGAAGCTCGAAGCTGTCGTCATCCCCGTCGCGGACGCAGACCGGTCGAAGGGGTTCTACGAGAGCCTCGGTTGGCGGCTCGATGCGGACTTCGGCTTCGACAACGGGTTCCGCGTCGTCCAGTTCACACCCCCGGGCTCGCCCAGCTCGATCCAGTTCGGCACCCGAATCACCTCCGCCGAGCCGGGCTCGGCCCAGGGCCTCTACCTCGTCGTCTCCGACGTCCAGGCGGCGCGCGACTCGCTCGCGACTCGAGGTGTCGATGTCAGCGAGGTCTTCCACCCCGAGGCACCCGGGGCCCAGTTCCAGCCCACGGGCTCAGACGGGCGGGCTCCAGGGCCGGCGGGCGAGCGAGCCAGCTACGGGTCCTTCGCGACCTTCAGCGACCCGGACGGGAACGGCTTCCTGCTGCAGGAGGTCACGACGAGGCTGCCCGGTCGGGTCGACGCGACTGAGACGTCCTACGCCTCCGTCACCGACCTGGAGGGCGCCCTGCGGCGTGCGGCGGCCGCCCATGGCGAGCACGAGGCCCGCATCGGGGAAGCGGACGAGAACTGGCCGAAGTGGTATGCCGCATACATGGTCGCCGAGCACGCCGGCGCGCCGCTGCCGTCCTGAGCACCCCTGACCTTTCCCCTGGTGGCGCCACCACATACGGGCCGCCACCGGGGAAACGCAACCAGCCGCACGACTCGTCAACGGAGAACCAATGCCAACCATCAGCCTGCACCAGAACACGACCGCGACCCCCGAGCAGTTCCTGTCCGGCCTGACCGACTTCGGGCCGGGCCGCGCGCAGCTCTTTCCCAACAGCACCGACGACTATCTGGTCGTCCACGCCCTGGGTGCGACAAGCGCCGACGTCACCGAGGGCTCGAGAGGCATCTGGGAACGTCTGCTGTACGACTGGTCCGACCCCGCCCGGGTCGTCATGACCACGACAGACTCCAACACGTGGGGCGGCGCCTCAGGCCACACCTACACGTTCACTCGGCGACCCGACGGGACCACCGATGTCGACGTCGTCGTCGTCCGAGAGGGCAAGAACCTCAAGGGCCGCCTTATCGGAGTCGTCATCGGGATCGGCGGAAGGCGCATCCTCGGGAACGCGCTACGGGCCACTGCCAAGGCCATCGAGGCTCGGAGCAGCCAGACGAACGGCACCGCTCACACCGCGTGACCGCGGGCGAGCGGCATACGTTGGTGAGCCGGCGGCGAACCTGAGCCTTTGCCCATAGTGTTGCCGGATGGCAGCATCGCCGGCGCCCGTCTTCCTGGGGCGCTCGCCAGAGCGTCGCGAGCTCGACGTCGCGCTCGACCGAGTCCGGGGCGGCGAGAGCGCGGCGCTGGTCATCCGTGGTGAGGCGGGCATCGGCAAGACCGCACTGCTGCGGTACTGCGCCACTCGGGCCGACGGTCTTGCCGTCAGGGAGGTCGCCGGGGTCGAGTCGGAGCTGCACCTTCCCTTCGCCGCACTCCAGCAGCTCTGCGGCCCCATGCTCGATAGCCTGGCATCGCTCCCGCCCCCGCAGTCCGACGCCCTGCGTGTCGCCTTCGGGCTGACCACAGGAACACCACCCGATCGCTTCATCGTGGGATTGGGTGTTCTGGGCCTGCTCGCCGACGGTGCCGTCGAACAGCCGCTCTTGTGCCTGGTCGACGACGCACAGTGGCTCGACGAAGCCTCCGCCCAGGTCCTCGGGTTCGTCGCCCGCCGCCTGCGGGCAGAGTCCGTCTTCCTGCTCTTCACGGTCCGGGAGCCAGTGGACGAACCGGTGCTGGCGGGCATCCCGGAGCTCTTTGTCAGCGGGCTCTCGACGGACGACGCCCGGGAGCTGTTGGCCGCGGCGATCCCGGGCCACCTGGACGAGCAGATCCGTGACCGCCTGATCGCCGAGACGAACGGGAATCCCCTTGCGCTGCTGGAGGTTTCCCGCGGGATGAGCAGGGCCGAGCTGCTCGGCGGGTTCGCGCTGCCGAACGTCGGAACCACCTCGACCCAGTTTCAGGACCACTACCGGCGACGCATAGAGCAGCTCGAGGCCCGGACCCGACAGCTGATGCTGCTCGCTGCAGCCGACCCGACCGGCGACGCGACGCTGGTGTGGCGGGCGGCGCACACGCTCGGGCTCGGACCGGACGCTGCGACCGCGGCTGAGGCCGAGCAGCTCCTCGAGATCGGCTCGGCGGTGCGGTTCCGGCACCCGCTGGTGCGCGCGGCCGCGTATGCCGCCGGGTCGGCACAGGACCGCCGGGACGCCCACGTGGCACTGGCCGCCGCGACAGACACTCAGTCGGACCCCGAGCACCGGGTCTGGCACCTGGCCGCGGCCGCCACCGGTCCGGACCCGGCCCTGGCCGCCGAGCTCGAGCAGGCGGCCGAGCGGGCCGAGGCATGCGGCGCCGTGCCGACCGCAGCGGCGCTGCTGCAGCGTTCGTTCGGGCTGACGGCAGACCCCGGGCAACGAGCGGACCGGGCGCTGGCAGCCGCCCACGCGCACCTGGATGCCGGCGCGTTCCGCGCCGCGCGCGGGCTTCTGGCGGCGGCCGAGGCCGATGCGACGACCGATCTCCAGCTCGCTCGCGTGGAGCTGCTGGAAGGGCAGCTCGACCGGGCGTCGAACTCCGGCCGCGATGCACCCGGTCACCTGCTGCGCGCCGCGCGGCGTCTCGAGTCCCACGACCTCCGGCTCGCCCGGAACACCTATCTCGAGGCCTGGGGCGCGGCGCTGGTCGCAGGTCCGCTCGCAACCGCCGAGGGTCAGCTGCTCGACGTGTCTCGGGCCGCGCTGAGGGCCCCGCCGTCGGCGACAGGCCCGCTCGCCGCCGACCAGCTGCTCGAAGGCCTTGCGACCATGGTCACTCGGGGGGTCAGCGCCGCAGCTCCCAACCTGCGCGAGGCCGTCGACGCCTTCCTCGCCGACCGGGTCTCGCCCGACCAGTGGCTTCACTGGGGCGTTCCCGCCGCCAACGCGGCGCTCGCACTCTGGGACCTTGACGCCTGGGATGCGCTCAGCGCTCGCAACGTCGAGCTCGCCCGCGCCTCCGGCGCGCTGGCTTCGCTGGCCGCCGCGCTGAACGTACGCCGAGTGGTGGCCCTGTGGTGCGGGGACGTCGAGGCGGCTCGCTCACTGGGTGTCGAGGAGGAGGCGGTCAAGGAGGCGACGGGGATGCGGAGAGCCTCGTACGGCGCCCTGTTCCTCGCGGCATACCAAGGCCGTGTCGACGCGGCCGTACCGCTGCTCACCGACGTCGCGGACGAGACACTCGCCCGCGGTGAGGGTCTCGGTCAGCAGATCACCGACCGTGCCGCGGCGATCCTGCACCTGGGTCTCGGCCACTACGCCGAGGCGCGCGTCGCCGCTGAACGTGCTGCTGCTGAGGAGCTCGGTCCGTTCACCGGACAGGCGCTCCCCGACCTCGTCGAGGCCGCCGCACGCACCGGCGAGCATGCCCTCGCCGCCGACGCGCTAGGGAGGCTGACGGCATACACGGCGGTCGAGGGGTCAGACTGGGCCGCGGGCCTCGAAGCCCGCTCGCGGGCGCTGACCAGCGCGGGCGGCGACGCCGAGCGGTACTACGCAGAGGCAGTCCAGCGCCTGAGCCGCACGAGGCTGGCGCTCGAGCTGGCCCGGACCCGCCTGCTGTACGGCGAATGGCTCCGTCGCGAGCGCCGCCGGGTCGAGGCACGGGACCAGCTGCGCGCCGCGCACGAGGCGTTCGACGGGATGGGCGCCGATGGGTTCGCGGCCCAGGCCCGGCGTGAGCTGCTCGCCACGGGCGAGAAAGTCCGCAAACGCGTGGTCGACACCGCGAACGACCTCACCCCGCAGGAGGCGCACATCGCCCGGCTCGCCCGGGACGGTCGCACCAATCCCGAGATCGGCGCCGAGCTCTTCATCAGCGCCCGAACGGTCGAGTGGCATCTGCGGAAGGTGTTCGCCAAGCTCGGCATCACATCGCGCCGGGGTCTCCGAGAGGCGTTGCCTGGGGACCAACACGCCGTCAGTCGCCTTCGCTTGCCCTCTCGTTGATCGTCACCAGGAACAGCCGGGCGTCCGCACCACCGCGAGGGCGGCTCGGCGGCCGCGTCAGGTCGCGGCGTGCATGCCGTCGAGCTGTACTGCGTACCACGTGCCGCCGTTCATCGCGACGTCGTGGCACTTCACCTCGTGCTTGCCCTCGTGCGCGTAGAAGTACAGCGGGTGCCCGGCATACGTGACCTGAGTCTTGCCGTCCGTGCGCGTCGTGGTGCCGAGCAGGCCCGCCTGCACACCAGCGCCCGCGGCGGGAGCCCCCTCGGTCAGCACCGGTGGCCACGCGGCCGCGCACGCGTCATAGCAGGCCGGCGTGGATGTCTTCTCGACGTCGAAGGTGTAGATCGCCTGGCCCGTGCCGTCGAACAGCACCGTGCCGAACTGGCTCTCGCCTCCGGCGATCTGGGTGCCGTGCATCATCGGTGCCGATGAGGACGACGAGGAGGTCGTTGACGAGTCGTGGGTCATCGAGGTCGCGCTCGCGGCGGGCGTGGAGGGGTGGTTCATTGACTCGCTCGTGCTCGAACCGGCTCCGGAGGGTGCATTGTTCGCCGTCGTTCCGCAGCCCCCGAGCAGCAGGCCGAGGAGGCCTATGCAGATGAACGTGGCACGTGTGGCTCGACGCTGAGTTCTCATCTCCCCAGTCTTTGACCCGGTCCGCGCGGGCGGCAATGGGGCCGGGCATGACGGAGTCCTTACGGATGGGTGCGAGTCCGCAAAGGCGCACGGTCTCGGCAGCGGGCCCAGCTCGGCCCCTCGCAGGTACCGAAACGCCATCACCCGCGCCGGTCGAGGTTGCGCGGAGACGCCCCGGTATCAGGCGGTTCGCACACCGCGTCTGGACCACATGTCGAACAACCAACCAGCCGCCGGTGCATCACCCGGTGGCGACAACCACCGCGCGCCGGATGGAGTGGGACAAGCCCTGCTCGACCGGCCAGCTCAGGCATCCCAGCCTGACTCGAACGAGCCTCCGAACCAGCCGTCACGAGTCGCGACGTCACAGACTCTGCCACCGCCGGAGCATCAGACCATGCGAACCAGCGGATGGCGCGTCGAGGTCCTGGGGCGCATCGCCGAGATCCTCCAGGAGGTTGACCTCGCCGAGCGGGATACCTGCCCTGCAAGGCAAGTGAGAGACGCAATGGACGATGCTGCCGGAATCGTGTCGCGAAGCACGACGACGCAGCGTCGGCTCCGCCGCTGGTGGAGCGGAGCGGACGTGCAGGGTGCGTGGCTGGCGATCCATCGGGGGGCGGCCCTGATGCCACTTGTCGTGTCGAACAAGCGGCTCGGAACCCAGTACATCCACGCTCGCAAGCGTGCCCTGCAATGGACCGTGCGGGAGCCGTACCAGATTGCCGTCACCGATCAGGAGCTGGTCAAGCGCGTCAACAGTGGAAAGGCGACCGGCCGAGACAGAGAGCTCCTCAGGGCCATCCTTCAGGAGACCTACGCCCTCAGCGACGACACGCACCAAGCGGTACGCAGCTGGAGGAACCGCATCTTGGTGACGACGTTGGTCACCCTGGCCGCGCTCACCATCCTGCTGGCCGTCGTAGCCCTGTTCCCCACCATGCTTCCCATGTGTCCTGAGCTGGCCCCGGCCAGCAAGACGGTGTGCCCGTCGGGATGGCGGGTACCAAGCGGCGGCGACGCTGCCAAGGTGGCGGTGGTCGGGATCCTCGCCGGCGGGTTCCTCGCAGCCGTGTTTGCGCTGCGCAGCACGGAGCCGAGCTCGTCCGCCTACCGGATCACGCCGGCTCTCAGCTGTCTTCGTCTCTCGCTGGCGGGCCTGACCGCCGTGTTGGGCGTGCTCATCGTGCAGAGCGGGACCGTGCCCGGCATCACCGTTCTCACGTCGACCAGCCAGATAGCTCTCTACGCCGTCGCCTTCGGCTTCTCGCAGGAAGCGGTGACCAAGCTCCTCGAAGGTCGCGCCAAGGCCGTTCAGCAAGCCGTCACCCCCACGGGGTAGGGCGGGCAGTCTTCGCGCAAGTTTCGCTCAGAGTTCCCAGTCCAAGAGGTCCGCTCGCAGCCGCCGATCTGCTTTGCTTGGTTCGCGTCGCCACCGCAGCTGTCCCTCTGCAAGGAGTAGTCGATGCGACTTGGAACGCGGATAGGAATTTTGGGAGCGGCGAGCGCAGCGGCGCTAACTGTCGCGATGGCGGTGCCGGGAGGTGGCGCGAACGCTCTCGCGCGCAATGATGCGCTCGGCGGCTACTCGCACCTCGTCGTGATCTACGAGGAGAACCACAGCTTCGACAACCTCTACGGCTTGTGGGGCAAGGTCGGCAACCAGAAGGTCAACGGCATCCCGCAGGCTGACCGTGGCACCACCCAGGTCGATCAGACCGGAGCATCGCTCACCTGCCTGCTCCAGAACGACAACAACCTCGTCCCCATGACGACGACCGTCAAATGGCTCGACGGAACATCGCACCCTGGTCTGCAGTCGAAGGAGTGCTCGGGAACGACCGCCCGCGGCGCGGCTTTCGACAGCCACTTCACCACGAGCGCGCCGTTCTCGGTCAACGCCTACGTCAACGCTGCGGACAAGACCTGCCCGCCGCCGACCGTGTTCGCCGCGAGCGGCGTCGAGAAGGGTGACCCAGCCGGCCTGGAGGGTGGCTGCACGCGCGACATCGTGCACCGCTTCTACCAGGAGCAGTACCAGCTCGACGGCGGCAAGCAGGACCGGTACTCGACCGGCAGCGATGCGGTCGGCCTGACGCAGGGCTACTACGACACCACCCAGCTTCCGGTGTACAAGTACCTGCACGGCGCCGGCGCCCCGAACTATGTGATCGCCGACAACTTCTTCCAGTCCGCCTTCGGCGGGTCCTTCCTGAACCACCAGTACCTCGTCGCGGCTCAGGCGCCTGTCTGGGACACGGCGCAGAAGCCGGTCCCGGCCGGAAAGAACAGCGTCATCGACGCCGCCGGGTTCCCGAACAACGGCTACCCGCTCTATGCGCCGCAGTCCGGGGTGTCCTACGTGGACGGACCGCTGACCCAGGCGTGCGGGCAGTCGACCACTGTCGCGGGTTACGCCTGCGGCAACTCCGCCGTGAACACGATGCAACCGTCCTGGGCGCCGAGCGCCGGCGGCTCCAACGTCCTGCCGGGCATCAACGACGTCGACCCGAGCAAGCCCTTCTACGAGGCCAACATCGGCGACCGGCTCAGCGCGAAGGACGTCTCCTGGGCGTGGTACTCCGGCGGCTGGAACGACGCCGCTGCCGGCCACGCGGATCCCCTGTTCCAGTACCACCACCAGCCGCTCAACTACTTCCAGAACTACGCACCGGGCATGCCTGGCCGGGCGCACCTCAAGGACGAGAGCGAGTTCCTCGCCGCGGCACAGGCGGGCACGTTGCCTGCGGTGTCGTTCGTGAAGCCGATCGGCGAGGAGAACGAGCACCCCGGCTACGCCAGCACCCACAACGGCGAAAGCCACCTGGTGGACCTGCTGCAGACCATCCTCAACGGTCCCGACGGCAAGGACACTCTCGTCGTGGTCACCTACGACGAGTTCGGCGGGCAGTGGGACCACGTCGCCCCACCTGGGCAGGGGCCGACTGCCGCTGACGGTCCTTCGGACCTGTACGGGCCGGGCACCCGCATCCCGGCGCTCATCATCGGTGGCGGATTCACCCAGTCCGGCGTCGACCACCAGTCGCACGACACCACCTCGATCCTCGCCACCATCGAGCACGCCTACGGCCTCGCGCCTCTCACCGCGCGCGATGCGGCCGTCACCGACCTGCGCCACGCGCTGACCGTCGGGGGCACTCGCTAGGACGGAACGGCATACGCCTGAGATCTGGTCGGGCCCCGTCGTCTCGGGGTCCGACCAGCTCCTGTCGTTCGGCTTGCACTGCTCGGCGAGCGACTGCGCGCGGCGCTCCCCCGTAGGGGACCATCGCCCGGCTGGCCGATGGCTCAGTCGGGCCACGTCGCGCGCGTCACTCCCCCTCCCGACACCGTCGCCGTCATGGCCACGGGCCCCGCCGGCAGCGGGAAGAGCTCGTAGTCACCCTCGTGAACTGACGGGTAGACGAGTGTGGGTGCCACGCCGTATGCCGTCGGGCGCGGCACGACCGCCACGTGCGGGTAGTGGTGATGACCGCCTCGCTGGGTGCTGCCGGCGGGCCGGATCTCGACCTCCAGCCCGACGGTGTGGGTCGGCATCCGTACGACGAGGGCACCGACATCGCCGCCGATGTCGAGCAGCACCGCACCCTGGCCCGCGTGCGGGTTCTCCACGGCTGCAGCGAGATTCGTCTCATGTGATGAGGTGTCCATGTCAGGCCGCCGGTGTGCCGGGCGTGCTCTGGAAGCCGCCGGCGGGATCGGGCATGTAGGGGAACGCCGGCAGCACCGCGAGGTTGGTGTTCGAGGTGCCGTCGGTGAGCAGCCCGGCGGCCGCGTCCGGTGTGAAGGTCGCATCCACGAGGGGGATCGTGGCCCCGGCCACGGCCCTGAGCTCGATCGCGACGACGTTGTCGACCAGGCGCCGCCCGTTGGGGAAGCCCGCGGGGTCGCCTCCGATGAGCCCGATCGGGTTGGGGCTGGCGCTCGGTGGGATCGCGAGGTTGAGCCGGAGCAGGTCGGCCTGTCGCGTGCCGGTGAAGTTCTGGAAGCCGGGCACGACGCCCCCGGGTATGCCGGTGAGCAGGATCGCGAGCAGGTCGGCCCGGTCTTTCGTGTACGCCGCAAGCTTCGGAAAGACGCCGGGATAGAGGACAGGGAGCAGGCGAGCCAGCTCCGGCTGAGCCACGTACTTGGCGAACTGCGAGTCGTTGCGCGGCGCCGCTGAGTTCCACCGGTCCTTGTGGGCCATCGGGGTGATGACCTCGTTGAACAGTGGGTTGCCGAGCCGCGAGACCTGCTGGAACGGCCCGACACCGATGGAGCGGCCTGCATCCGCATCCCAGATCCGGGCGACCTGCCGGCTCGCGGTCGCCCACACGCCGATGACCGACGCGGCGTCCATCGCGTTCGTGGGGGTGTTCCCGTTTCGGCTGACGTCAGAGATCGGGACCTGGATCGCGATGGTGTGCACGTTGAGCGACTGGAGCCCGTTGACGCCCGGTGCGGCAGGCAGCGGGATGAGGTGCAGGTTCTGGAACGGCCGGAGGGCCCCGAGGTCGAACACGCTGCCGAGGTCGACGAAGAACGCGTCGCCGCGCTGGCCGGCAAACACTGTCCGGCCCCCACGGATCGGGTGCACGGCCGCGGCGGTGAACGTCGCCCCGTAGTTGGGCGTGCTACGCCGGCCGACGTTGACGGGCGGGCACGTCAGGCCTGAGGCGAGCTGCTCGGGCGCACGCCCTCGGGCGACTCGTGTCACCGAGTAGAACTGCGGGCGGTTCCAGTCGGGATCGGTGATCGAGGAGATCGGTCCGGTGTTGTAGAGGAACGTCTCTGAGTTGCGGACCGTCGTGCTGAACCGGAACTGGTACGTGACGTCCGCCTGGGCGTCTCCCCGGTTGCTGACCTTGATCTCGTAGAGCACGTCGTCTCCGAACTCGTAGAAGTTCGGACCGCCCTGCGGGTTCTGGAACGGGATGAAGTTGGCGACGAACGTGACAGTTCCGGGCTTGTCCGGGCTGACGAACGCGTAGACGTCGGTGTTGTCGGCGACGGGGTCCTTCGAGACCTCGGGCGCTTCGCGGTGGGATGACATGTCACCGCCTCCCAGCAGCACGCGTGAGGCGTTGCACGAGCGCTGGGTCGTGGACGACCCGCGCCTCGGTGCCGACGTAGAGCACGAGGGTTCCGGAGCCAGGGTCGCTGACGTGGGCGACGAGAGGCTCGGTGCCCGAGCGCTTCGACGTCGACGAGGCCGCGAAGGCACCGGCGGCGGGCGTGACGACGACCGTCGTGACGGCGCCGGCCCCGGCGAGGAACGAGCGGCGTGAGGGTTTTGCCATCGGGACTCCTTCGAGACAGGACCGTGCCGGCGCCCGTGGCGGCCATCGTCGGATCGGCCGACGTGTGCCCCATGTGCCTAAAGGTGTTCCACGGCGCCCCGGTCGCAGGTGGTTCGGCGCGACATCCGAACCGGATTGGTGTGAAAGGCGACCCATCTGACGAGCCCGCGGCTCCGAACAACGTGCGCAACCGGCATACCCGATCCGCACCGGTCCCGACAGACCGCCACGACCGTCGCCGGTGGGCTCAGCTCGCTTTCGAACCGCCCTTCTGGCAGTTCCTCGGCGCGGCGTGACCGGTCGAGCGAGAGGATGGAGCCGTGGCACGTTTCTCCGTGGCTCCCGCCGGCGATGACTCGCCGGAGGAGGCTGCGCGCGCCCCGGAGCTGGAGCTGCTGCTGCGCCGTTCGGCGCAGGGCGACGAGCCGGCATTCGGGCGGCTGTACGACCTGGTCGCGGCACGGGTCTATGGCCTGGTCCGGCGCGTGGTGCGCGATCCCGCCCAGTCCGAGGAGGTCACGCAGGACGTCTTCCTCGAGATCTGGCGGCACAGTGCCCGGTTCGACGCGACCAAGGGCAGCGCGCTGTCCTGGATGCTGACGATCGCGCATCGCAAGTCCGTCGACCGGGTGCGGTCCGCGGAGGCGGCGCGCGACCGCGACGAGAGCTACGGCGCCGCGAACCAGGACGTCGGCCACGACTCCACCGCTGAGCTGGCGGTCGAGCGACTCGACGCCCAGCGAGTGCGTCAGGCCCTCGACACCCTCACCGACACCCAGCGGGGGGCCCTCGAGCTCGCCTATCTTTCCGGCTACACCCACACCGAGGTGGCGGCCATACTCGACCTGCCGCTCGGCACGGCCAAGACGCGGATCCGGGATGGGCTCATCAGACTGCGAGACACGCTGGGGGTGACGACATGAGCGACGACATGAGCGACGACATGAGCGACGACATCCACGCGCTGTCCGGGGCGTATGCCGTTGATGCCCTCGACGACGTCGAGCGCGCGCGGTTCGAGCGTCACCTGTCCGGCTGCTCGGCCTGCCAGGCCGAGGTGGCCGGTCTCGCCGCGGCTGCCGGCGAGCTCGCGGTGGTGGCCGAGCACGCTCCGCCACCAGGCCTGCGGGCCAAGGTCATGGCAGACATCGCGCTGGTGCGACCGCTGCCACCGCTCGCGTCGTCCGCGATGTCGCCCGGGTCACCCGACCGGCCCGCGTCCTCCGACCAGCCAGAGACTTCTGAGCGGCCCGAGCCTGATGACGGGCCCGAGGCTCCCGCAGCAGCCGGGTCAGCCGAGGAGCCGCCGATCGGGGATGAGCTGCTCGCACGCCGCAGGCGCCGGCTGTGGCGTGGCCTCGTCGCCGCCTCGGTCGCACTCCTGCTCGCGATCGGCGGGTTCACGATCTGGCGCGCGTCGACGAGCCAACCGGGCCAGACCGTGGCCGACCAGGTGCTCGCAGCGCCGGACGCGACCCGGACCACCAAGCGGTTCCCCGACGGGTCGACGGCGACGGTCGTCCGCTCCGACGAGCTGGGCAAGGCCGTCCTCGTCACGTCCGGGATGGCGGCGCCCCCGAGCGGCAAGGTCTACCAGCTCTGGCTGCAGGACCCGAACGGCCACTTCGCCTCCGCCGGGATCATGCCGCCTGGATCCGACCAGGTCGTCGTGCTCGACGGCGATGCCCGCACGGCGACCGGCGCCGGCATCACCGTCGAACCGGCCGGCGGCTCCAGCCAGCCGACCACCACCCCGATCGCCCTGTTCGCCTTCACGTGACGCGGCACACTCGTCACACTCGTCACGCGCTGCGGAGCCTCACATCTGTGACTTCAGCACGTCGACCTCGCAGCCCGGGGCAGCGGGGTCGAACCCGTGCTCGACAAGCCAGCGGATGACCGTCAGGCTGCGCAGCGACCACCAGGCGCGGATGACATCGAGGTCGACGTCCGCGCCGTAGCCGGCGACGACATCGCCGAGGTGCTCCGGGTGTCCGAGCGTCAGGCTCGCCAGGTCGTACATCGCATCGCCTCGACCCGCCTCCGACCAGTCGAGCACGCCAGTGACCTCGTCACCGTCGACGAACACATGGGCCACCTGCAGGTCACCGTGCATGAACACCGGCGCCCACGGTCGGAGCGCGGCCTCGGCAACCTGGCGGTTGCGTGAGACCAGGTCCGCAGGAAGGACGTCGTTCGCCAGGAGCCAGGTGCATTCGCTGTCCAGACTCGATGCCTTCTCCTCGAGGCTCAGCCCGGGCCAGGGAGGCATCGGCGCATCGTGCAGCATCCGGACCGTCGCACCCGCCGCGGCCCATGCAGCCGGCGACGCGCTCGACGGCTCGCCGAGCCGGCCGAGCGCCGTTCCGGGGAGCGCGCCGAGAGCGAGCACGGGTGGCTCGCGCCACAGGACCTTCGGAACCGGGACGGGCGCCATCGTCATCGCCTCGACCTCGACCTCGGTGCGGCTCTGGTCTGCGTCGATCTTGAGGAACACCGCGCCGACACGGAGAGTCGCACGCTCGTGATGGGCGACAACGACCTCGATCTCGTCCACACCCGCCAGTGTCGCGCACGGGCCACGACGTCCTCACCGGCTTTGTCGGCTGCGCTGACTCCGGCAGCCCGAGTCTGGCGACCCGTCGTTGTATCTATCGCTCGCCGGTTCGCGTCATATTCGTGGGCACCCCCGGCCGGCGTGGTGCTCACGGTTCCGATGGACAGCTCGAAGGAGAGCGCCATGAAGATGCCAACAACTGACACGTTCGAGCGGCCGCCCGCTGGGATGGCGAAGGACGAGCCGCCAATGCTCTTCCTCCACTCGTACCTCGCGATTCGCACCGCAGTGGGGGTGATCGGGATCCTGCTCCCGATCGTTCTCGCCCTCGGGGACTGGTTCTTCGTGAGCGCCGGGATCGGCGCCAAGGGCCTGCCTCCGGTGGACAGAGCAACCAATGGCTGGGACCTGCTGCACCTGCGCGGGTCGATCAGCGCGTACTACCACACCGGGGTGGGCGACTACTTCGTGGCCGGTCTTGCGGTCGTCGGGGCCCTGCTCATCCTGTACCTGTCCGGGCAGTGGGGCAAATGGGACTTCTGGCTCAGCCTGGGAGCCGGTATTGCCCTCCTTGGTGTCGTCTTCTTCCCGACCGCGCGTCCCGGCAAGTCGATCCCGACCGGGGACTTTGTCCCGGCCCTGGCGTGCGGGGACAAGCCGACCCCGACCGACTGCTCACCGATCCAGACCTACTTCGGCGAGACGGTGACAGCCAGCATCCACTTCGGCTGCGCGGTCATCTTCATCGGCCTGCTCGCAGCGATCTCATTCGTCTTCGCAAAGCGCATGAAGACGTACGAGGAGAAGAACAAGTACCGCTACGTCCAGACCACCTGTGGATGGCTCATCATCGCCGCCATTGCCTGGGTCGCGATCGGGCACTGGCTGAACTTCGACATCGCCGGCCTGACCCCGCTCTATGTCGGTGAGCTCCTGTCCGTCTGGGCGTTCGGGACGTCGTGGCTCTTCAAGGGGCTGTCCCTACGGGCGCTCCTGTCCCGTCGCACGCCCGTCGTCCCGCCGCCCGAGCCGACATCGCACGACCCGGAATCCGCCGCCCCTGCACTGCACTAGTGACCCGTCTGTGACGGCCTGGGGCAGCCCAGGGGTGTCACTGAAGCGCCCCGCACCAGTTCCCTTGTGCGAGAACGGTTCGGGGCGCGCTTCAGTGAGCAGGATCAGGCGGTGCCGAGGGCTTGCGACTTCAGCTGGTCGAACTCCGCCTGGGTGATGGAACCGTCGTCGAGCAGCTTCTTGGCCGACGCGATCTGGTCAACGCTCGATCCGCCCCCGCTCGTGGCGACCACGGAGCGCACGTACTCCTCCTGCTGGGCGCGCAGCTGCTGCTGCTGTTCCATGGAGCGCTTGGTCATGCCGCCACCGCGGGCGATCAGGTAAACGAACACGCCGAGGAACGGCACCAGGATGATGAAGATGATCCAGATCGTCTTTGCTCCGCCGCCCATGTCGTCGCTGCGGAAGATGTCTGCGAACACATAGAACACGCACATGATCCACGCGAAGAAGAGGAAGAACTCGAACATCGCGAGCAGAAACGACCCGTTGTCGTTGAACATCTGACTGCCTTCCGGTGTGGTGAGTGTTGACGAGGTGTCTCAACAGCGACACGTGGGCCTCCGCTGAGCCCCGACTCGCCAACGTGCGTGATCATTCGACCGCATCCGGCGTCCCCACGCTTCACCCCAATCGGGGGGTTCTCAGGGCTTCGCAGCCGCCGGGACCTTCGCCGGGCCGGTCTTCAGGCCGCTGCCGCACAAGGGGACCACGACCTCGCCGGTGCGAAGCGCCACGAGGGCGTCCTCGTCCGGACCGGTCGTGCCTGGCGCGGAACGCGCCCGGCCGAGGGCCGCGTAGCAGACGGCGGACGTCGGTTCGACGAAGAGACCCTGCGCCGCGAGATCGGCCTGAGCGACAAGGACCTGGTCGTCGTCGACCGTGACGATCGTCCCCCCGCTGTCGCGGACCGCGGCGAGAATCTGCGCGCCGCGCGGTGGTGCGGTGATAGCAATGCCTTCGGCCACGGTCGGGTGCGTCGGGACCGGGGAGACCTCCTCACGCCCGGCCGACCATGCGACCGCGAGCGGCGCGCATGCGCTGGTCTGGACGGCCACGATGCGCGGGACCCGGTCGATCAGCCCGTGGTGGTGCAGCTCAGCAAACGCGAGCGCGCAGCCGAGCACGAGGGTCCCATTACCCACGGGAACCATGACTACGTCCGGCACGCGGCGGCCGAGCTGCTCCCAGATCTCGTAGCCATACGTCTTGACACCGTGGACGAAGTAGGGGTGGTAGACGTGGCTGGCATAGAACACCCCTGGCTCGTCAGCCGCCTCGCGTGCCGCAGCCGCGGTCGCTGCCCGGTCGCCGTCCACGAGGACGACCTGGGCGCCGTGCGCGTACACCTGGGCCAGCTTGCCGGGAGAGGTGGCGGCGGGGACGAAAACCCGGACGGGCACACCTGCACGGCCCAGATAGGCCGCGGCGGCGGTGCCGGCGTTGCCGCTGGAGTCGGCGATCGCGCCCCGGACACCGAGGCGCCTGGCAGCGGTCGCCAGGACGACGGCGCCACGATCCTTGAACGAGGAGGTCGGCATCAGGAAGTCACACTTGAGAGACACGTCCTGATGGGCGAGCGACGGCACGACCGGGGTGAACCCCTCCCCCAGTGACACGTGCGCGTCGAAGGGGACCGGCATGGTGCTCGCATAGCGCCACATGGAGCTCGGGCCTGCCGGCAGTGCGGCCAGGTCAAGTCGCGTGTCGAACGGCGCCACATCGAGCACGCCTCCGCACTCGCACCTCCACTGCAGTGACGCAGCCGGGTACGTCGTGTCGCATGCGCTGCACACGAGATCAGGCAGCACCTGCGGGTCGGTCTGGACTCCCATGCGGGGCAGTCAAACACGGATCCGTTGAGAGCGGCAGGAGGCACGAGTCCACGCGCGAAGGGCGCGACTCGTGCCTCCTGACCAGACGGATGTGTCCTGCCTCAACTACGTGGCGAGGACTAGGGATTCGCCACCTTCAGCTTGTTGCTCAGTTCGGTGACTTCAGCCTGGAGCGTGCGAACTTCGTTGAGAAGCGTCTCCAGGTTGGCGTTGGCGCTGATGGCTTCACGTGTACCACGCTCCAGCCAGCTGCTGGCCTTCGATGCGCCGCCAGTGACGCTGTTCTTCACCGCGACCGTCCAGGTGTCCTCGGAAATCTGCGCGATCGCGTTGAGAATCGCCTGCTGCTGCTCTGGTGTCATGATGCTTTCCTTCTGGTATGCCGCCCACGTCATGGAAACGTGCTCGCGGTTGCCGGTGTCTGGGCCCTCGCTTTCGCCGGAGAGGCCGTTGCGGTTGTCCTTGTAGGCAGTGACCTGGCCCTGGGCTGAGTCCGCAAGCGGGTCAGCGTCCATCCGGACCACATGGATGTGCCTCTGCCACTTCTTCGGAATGGCCTCGCGGAACCACGCAGCGCAGCCGAGGCTTCTGGCGAGCGTCTCCAGCGTTCGGGCCTGCACGTTGTTCAGCTTCTCGGCGTCGAGGTCCACGACACCGGCCCGGGTGTGGGTGAAACCCGAGTCAGGGTCCCGAAACAGCTCTTCCGTGCTGCCATTGGGCTTGCGAACCAGCTCGCCCTGGAAGCTGCCCGCCCTGAGGATGGGCTGGACGAGGATGTCGGGCCCGGTGATCCGGGCCAGCTCCTCGAGCATGTCCTTGGTCGTTGCGTCGGTCCAGATCCCTCTGAACCCCACAACGTCGAATACGGCGACCATCTGGTGTCCTCCTGTGTGAGGCTGGCCTCGAGGCAGGGGCGCCCCACGAGGCCACATACCAAGTCAGATGCATGGCGACCGCGAACAAATACGCCATCAGGGTCGACGCCGCCGGAGGCAGCGGGCACACTGAGCGGCAGGACTCGGGCGGGACGTCCGACTGTCAGCAGCCGGAGGACCCGTGAGCGACGCGACCTGGAGCCTGGTGGTTCTGGCCGTGACGGTCGCGCTGTTCATCTGGAACCGGTTGTCGGTTGGCCTGGTTGCGGTGATGTGCGCGCTGGCGCTCTACGTGACCGGCGTCGTGGACGCCACCACCGCGGTGTCCGGCTTCGGCGACCCCGTCGTCGTGTTCATCGCGTGCCTGTTCGTCGTGGCCGCAGGGCTCGAGACGGCGGGCGTCACCGCGTGGGCCGGACGCGCGCTGGTGCGCCGGGCCGGCTCGGGACGCACGGTCCTGATGATCTCGTTCATGCTGCTGGCCGCTGTGTTCTCGGCGTTCGTGACGCCCAACGGCTCGGCAGCGGCAATGCTGCCGGTCGTGGTCCTGGCGGCACGGCATACGGGGCTGTCGCCGTCACGCCTGCTGATGCCGTTGTCGTTCGCGGCCATCGCCGGCGCGATGCTCGTGCTGTCGGGCGGTCCGACGAACGTCATCGTCTCGGATGCCCTCGTCGCCGCGACCGGCCAGAGCTTCGGCTTCTTCGAGTTCGGTCTCATGGGCGTGCCGCTGCTCATCGTGACGATTGCGGTCAGCGTGCTCTTCGGAGAGCGTCTGCTGCCGCACCGCAAGCCGGAAGAGACCGTGGCCGACGTGTCCGACCACCTCGAGACGCTGCTCGAGCACTACCGCCTCGAGGAGGGTTTCACCCGCATACGGGTCAGTCCGGGCTCTGGCTTCACCGGGACGGCCCCGGACCAGATCGCGGTGCCCGACGGGCTCACCGTCGTGGGGGTGCAGCACGCCGACGGGGCTCCCGGCGACGTCGGCGAAGTCGTGCGCGCAGGTGACGTCGTGGTGGTCAGCGGCGACACCTCGGATGTCGCGCAGCTCGTCGCGTCCGGAGACGTCGAGGTGGTCGCGACCCCGCTCACCAGGCAGACCAGGGAGGCGCTGCTCGGCCGCGAAGCCGGCGTGGCCGAGGTGGTCGTCCCGCCACGGTCGGCCTTCATCGGGCAGCGCGTCTTCCCAGGACAGGTGCGCTCGGGGCTGACGGTGCTGGCCGTCCGCCGCTTGGGGCGGGACCGAGGCCCGCAGGCCACCAACGCCGCCGAAGGCGACCTGCTCCTGCTGCACGGACCGTGGGCTGCGGTCTCGGCGCTCGCGAAGGACCACGACGTGCTCCTCGTGACCGACCCCGACCTGGTGCGTCAGCAGAACGCGCCGCTCGGTGCGCCGGCCTGGCGGGCCCTCGGCGTCCTTGCCGTCACCGTCGCGCTGCTGGCGACCGGCGCCACGACTCCCGCGATCGCGGGACTCGTCGGGGCCGGAGGCATGGTGCTGACGGGCGTCCTCACGCCGCAACAGCTCTACCGCGCGGTGTCCTGGCAGACGGTCGTGCTCATCGGTGGGCTCATCCCGCTGTCGGTGGCGATCACGACCAGCGGCGCCGCCGACATCGTCGCCGGACACATCGTCGACCTCGTGGAAGGTGGAGGGCCCCGGCTCCTCCTGGCAGCGCTGTTCGTCCTCACGCTCGCGCTCGGCCAGGTGATCTCGAACACCGCGACCGTGCTCGTGATCACGCCGATCGCGCTGGCCGCCGCCCACGATGTCGGCATCGCCGCCGCCCCGGTGCTCATGCTCGTGGTCGTCGCGGGCACGACGTCGTTCCTCACGCCGATATCGACACCGGCCAACATGATCGTCATGGGCCCGGCCGGCTACCGGTTCGGTGACTACTGGAAGCTCGGTCTCGCGACGACCGTCGGCTGGTTCGTCCTCGCGATCACGCTCATCCCGGTCTTCTGGCCCACCTGAGCCTCGACCAGGTGGGCGTGGAAAGCCGGACGAGCCGGCGACGCCCGTTCGAGGTATTCGGGTGGAGGTGATAGGTCGCCGCATGGCGCGACCGGATACCTCGACCCGGATACCTCGACCCGGATGACCCCCAATCGTTGGGACAGGCGCACGGGTGAACAGCTCGTAAGGGAGGATGGCGCACATGGCCAAGCCCCATGCTGGCCCCCGGTTCTTCAAGCGACGCGGCCACGAGCTCACCGTCAAAGACTCCGAGGGTGTCAAGCACCAAGCCCACCTGGAGCGAGTGGATGCCGACTCCGGGCAGCCCGTCACTCAGGACGACGGAGCGTTCGCGTTCGGATACTGCAAGAGCTGCGACTGGACCGGCCCCGCGCGCCGGGCCCGCGACAAGGCTCGCCGGGACGCGAAGGCGCACATGGACGAGTGCCCCGAGGGCAAGGGCAAGATCCGCATCGGCATCAGCGAGGGCGACCCTCGATAAGCCCACGCATCGTATGCCGCAGGCGCTCCTAGGGTGAGCTGGTGCGGCTCGGATCCGGCGGCGTCTCAGTGCCCTTCGCGCTGCCCCTGGGTGTGGGCTCGCCGCCGGGGCGGCTCACCAGACGGGTGTGGATCTCGTGGATGCGCGCATGCAGCACCTCCTGGCGGGCCAGGTGCTCACGGTGGAGCTCGGCGATGATCTCCTTGGTCGGCTTGCCGCCCATGAAGTCCGGGTGGTGGCGCCAGCACAGGTAGAACTGCCCGCCCGCGGCGGGATGGTTTCCGACGCGCCAGCAGCCTGGGTGGTGGCAGTTGTACTTCTTGACCAGCTGGTAGACCCCCGTGCTGACCGCGCCGACCAGCGTCAGCTCGGCGATGTCGGACCCGATGCCGGACCAGAACCCGTAGTAGGGCCCGGTGAGGTCCGTCAGCCCGGTGTGGACCGCCAGCCAGCTGTCCACGTCTGTCGCGTGGACGATCCACACCACAGCAGCCCCCAGCAGGGCCACGGCGATGGCGATCAGGGCGCCGAGACGAAGCCTTCTCTGGCGCCCGAAGCTGACTCGCTCCGGAGCCGGCGCCGGCGCCGGCAGCGGGAGCCGGTCAGACGACGCGTCCGGTCCAGCCGAGGCTGAGGCGCCTTCCGCCGGAGGCGGCGACGAGGGTGCAGGACTGTTCGTGGACATGGCTCCCACAGACGAAGGTGCGATGAGGCGATGCCGTCTCGGTAGCCGAGGCTACGCCCCAGTATCGCAGCCCCTCCCGCCCACAGTTGGGTCCGCACCAGCCGCCGCCCGTCCGCTGCCCGTCCCGATGCCCGCCCCGCCGCCCGTCACGCGTCGGTCGTCAGCCAGCCACGAGGCGAGTTCACGACGAGCCGGTCGGCCCGGTCGGCCGACCCCACCACGAGCGCGGCGTTGGTCTCGTCCGAGCCCATGACCCACTCGGTGGCGTCGTCTCGGCTCTTGCCGAACTGGACATGTCGGTCGATGAGACGGCTGACCCGCACCTCGTCGTCGGCCGCGACGTACCAGACCTGGTGCAGCTGCGCCCGGGCGCGGATCCACGGCTCCTGGTCCAGCAGCAGGTAGTTGCCCTCGGTGACGACGAGCTTCGCGGACGGAGCGATGACGAGGGATGCTGCCAGCGGCTGCTCGAGCGTGCGCTCGAAGCCCGGAACGTAGATCACCTCGTCCGGATGGCTGCGCACACGCTCCAAGAGGTGGGCGTACCCGGCGACGTCGAAGGTGTCGGGGGCTCCCTTGCGGGACAGAGCGCCGAGACCTCGCAGCTGCACGTCAGCCAGATGGAACCCATCCATCGGCAGGTGGGCGACCCAGTCAGCGCCCCGAGTCCGCGCCACCTGCGCGATGAGGGCCTCGACGAAGGTCGTCTTCCCGGCTCCCGGGGCACCCGCCACTCCGAGGACCACGCGTCGCCCGTCGACGACGAGGCCCGCCGCAAGCTCGGCGAGCCTCGAGAGGCCGGGTGAGCCACCGCCTGACGTCACGGCGCGCTACGAGTCCCGGCGGCGCACCATCTCGGCGATCCAGACGGGCGCGAACGGCGAGGTGCAGTTCGGCGGGGTCGGGTAGTCCTTGAGCACCTCCAGCCGCTCGCCGATGTCCATCGCACGGGCGCGAAGCTCGGGATGCTCGATCCCGATCTGGGCGAGGCACGTGTTCATGGCCCACTGCAGGCGCGAGGGGGCCCCCTTCATCTCGGCCTCGATGACGTCGAGCAGACCAGGCAGGTCGAGGCCTTGCGGGCTCTTGGCCACCCGGTCGGCGGTCAGCGCCCAGCCCGCGCTCGCGACAACCGGATCGGTGTCGGCGAGCCAGGAAACACGCAGCTCCTCGCAGTGCGGGCTCTTCTTCACGACGTAGCCCACGAGCCAGTCGTGCACCTTGGGAGTGCGCGCCTCGCGCAGCATCGCGTCCAGCTCGTCCCGCCCGAACGCCTTGGGCCGGCAGATCAGGATCGCCAGGAGCTTCGCCGCTGTGTCGTCGGTCTGCCAGAGCGCGAGAGCGAGGTCCTGCTGTGTCTTGAGCCGTTTGGCGAGGGCACGCAGCTGGCCGAGGTTGACGGCGTGGTCGTCCCCGTGCCTCGTGTTGACCTCGAGCGCCTTCGGGTCCTGCATCGCGGCCAGCTCGGCCATCACCTCGGCGACCGTCACCTCGCCCACTGTCGTCCCAGCCATCTCAGCCTCCCTGTCGCGGTGGTGCCTCCCTCGAACTCTAGAGGCGGCCGAGGTCTACCGTCCCAAGGGTGGACCGTGCTCGGATCGGCTACGGGCTCATGTACCGGCTCCGCCTACGGCCTTGGGAGATCGATGCAGACCCGCCCGAGCTCGTGGCCGCGGCGACGGCACCGCGCGAGGTCCGCGGGCAGGCGTCGCCGCGCGCGCTCGACCTGGGCTGCGGCTCCGGTCGGCAGAGCCTGCTGCTCGCCCGTCACGGCTGGGACGTCGTGGGCGTCGACTTCGTCGAGCAAGCGGTCCACACGGCACGCCAGCGCCTCAGCGAGGCCGGCCTGCCCGGACGATTTGTCGTCGGAGACGTGCGGCGTCTGGACGAGCTCGACCTGGGCGGTCCGTTCGACCTCGTGCTGGACCTCAAGTGCTTCCACGGGCTGAAGGCGCCCGACCGCGAGCGGTACGTGAGGGCCGTGGCCTCCGTCGTGACGCCCGGCGGCACCTACCTGCTGTTCGCGCTGCCACCGAGCACCACTCGGCGGCTGCTCGGCGCGCCAGCGGGCGTCGGGCAGCAGGAGGTCGCCGAGCTCTTCGAGGCTGACTTCACCATGGTGGGCGCGGGACGGCGGTCGGCCGGCCTCTTCACGCCGGTGGCGTACCGGATGCGCCGTCGGGGCGCCCTCGGAGCGCAGACGGACCAGGCGCCTGACCGGCCTTGACCGGCCTTGAACGGCGCCGACCGGCACCACGCAGCGCCCGACTCCGAGAGCCAGCCCAGAACGACCTGCCAATCTCCTGAGGATCGGAACGACACGCCGCGCAGCCTCGAACGCGAGCCCCGGAACCGGCGTCTCCGTCTGGGGCTCAGACGGGGCCCCAAGGAGGAAACGGCCATGCGAACTCGTCTTATCGCGGCCATCGGAGTCAGCCTCGCCAGCATCGCCATCGCGGGCGCGGCACCGGCTCTGGCCAGCGGCAACCCGGCCGGCACCGGCCCCCCGAGCCAGTCCTGTCAGGACATCGAGGCTGCCGGGGGCACCACCCCGGGGAACGCCGCCTCGTCACCGGGATCGCCCTTCAACGAGCCCGGCATCAACTCGACGCTCGGAGGCACGGGCGGCCAGAACTACAGCCCCAGCTCCCAGTACGACGTGGCCTGCTACCACGTGTCCCAGCACTAGGCGGAAGTCGAAACCACCGCCGAACGTGACGTATGCCGTGGGCCTCGCCCCACGGCATACGTTAAGCACCGCTGCAGCGGCGACCCGCTCAGCCGCGCTCGTCCTCGGGCGTCCGCACCCAGTCGCGCACCTCGGGCATGTCCTCGAGGTGGTCGACGATGTACGTCTCGTGCCGCTCGAGCTGGGACTCGCACCATGACTTGAGGTCGCTCGCGCCCCGCACCTGCCGGCGCGTGTTGTTGATCGCGTCGATGACGAGGTGGTAGCGGTCGACCTCGTTGCGGACGACCATGTCGAACGGCGTCGTCGTCGTGCCCTCCTCGCTGAAACCGCGCACATGGAAGCGGTCGGCGTCCGGGCGCCCGTGGACGAGCTGATGGATCGCGCCGGAGTAGCCGTGGAAGGCGAAGACGACGTCGACCGAGTCGGTGAACAGCTCCGCGAACCGCACGTCGTCCATCCCGTGCGGGTGGCTCCGCTTCCGGGGCAGGGTCATGAGGTCGACGATGTTGACGACACGGACCCGCAGCTGAGGCAGACGCTGCCTCAGGATCTCGGCCGCAGCGACGACCTCCATCGTCACCACGTCCCCTGCGCAGGCGAGCACGATGTCCGGGTCCCGCGACCCGTCGTCCGTGCCGGCCCAGTCCCAGATCCCGCCTCCCGCCGCGCAGTGCGCGAGGGCCTCGTCCATCGTCAGCCACTGCGGCTGTGGCTGCTTGTCGATGACGATGAGGTTGACGTAGTTGCGCGAACGGAAGCAGTGATCGGCAACGGACAGAAGGCAGTTCGCGTCCGGCGGCAGGTAGATCCGAGACACGTCCCCACGCGCGTTGAGCACGGTGGTGATGAGTCCCGGACCCTGGTGCGAGAAGCCGTTGTGGTCGTTGCGCCACGTTGTCGACGTCAGCAGGATGTTGAGGCTGGGCACCTTGGCGCGCCAGTCGAGGTGGTTCGCCTCCTGCAGCCACTTGCAGTGCTGCACGGTCATCGAGGCGCTGACCATGGCGAACGCCTCGTAGGTCGCGAACAGCCCGTGTCGGCCGGTGAGGTTGTACCCCTCGAGCCAGCCGTGACAGGCGTGCTCGGACAGGACCTCCATGACCCGGCCCTCGTGCGAGATCTTCTCGTCGTCGTCGACGATGCGCTCGGCGAGCATCCGGTCGGAGACGTCGAACACCGCGCCGATGCGGTTGCTGTTCGTCTCGTCGGGACAGAACAGCCGGAACGTCGTCGGGTTGCGGCGGTAGAGCTCGCGCATCATCTCGCCGAGCGCGCGGGTCGACTCGGCGCGTACCGTCGCCGGCGAGGGCACGTCTCGGGCGAACTCGCGGTAGTCGGGGATGTCGAGATCCGTCGTCAGCACGCCGCCGTTCGCGTGGGGCGACGCGCTCATGCGCAGGTCACCGGATGGATTCGCCTGCAGCACAAGTGGAACCGGCGCCCCGTGCTCGTCAAAGAGCTCCTCCGGACGGTACGACTTCAGCCACGCCTCGAGCTGCTCGAGGTGGGCCGGGTTCTCCTTGACGCCTGACAGCGGCACCTGGTGGGAGCGCCACGTCCCGGTGACGCGGACGCCGTCGACCTCCTCCGGACCGGTCCAGCCCTTGGGCGTCCGCAGCACGATGAGCGGCCAGTACGGCCGCCGGCCGTCCCAGTCGCCGCCACGCGCGGATGCCTGGATCGCGGTGATGCGGTCATATGCCGTCGCGAGCGTCTCCGCGAACCGTTCGTGCATGCCGGGCAGGTCGTCGCCCTCGACCTCGAGCACGTCGTAGCCGTGCCCCTCGAGGTAGCTGCGCACCTCGGCGGGGTCCTTGCGGCCCATGACCGTGGGGCCGGCGATCTTCGCGCCGTTGAGATGCAGGATCGGCAGGACCGCACCGTCACGCCTCGGGTTGAGGAACGAGACACCGTTCCAGGAGCCCGCCAGCGGGCCCGTCTCCGCCTCGCCGTCACCCACGACCGCGAGCGCGAGCAGGTCGGGGTTGTCCATGACGGCCCCGAAAGCGTGGGAAAGGACGTAGCCGAGCTCGCCGCCCTCGTGGATCGAGCCCGGTGTCGTCACCGACACGTGGCTGGGTATGCCGCCGGGCGCGGAGAACTGCCGGAACAGCCGTCGCAGGCCGGCCAGGTCGCAGGTGACGTTGGGGTACGTCTCGGTGTACGTGCCCTCGAGGTAGCCGGCGGCGACGAGCGCCGGGCCGCCGTGCCCGGGTCCGGTGAGGTAGATCGTCTCCTGGCCGGTATGCCGGATGATCCGCGACATGTGCGCGTAGGCGAAGGACAGGCCCGGGCTCGTGCCCCAGTGCCCGAGCAGCCGCGGCTTGATGTGCTCCGGCGCAAGGGGCTCGTGCAGGAGCGGGTTGTCCTGGAGGTAGATCTGGCCGATGGTCAGGTAGTTGTTGGCCCGCCACCAGGCATCCATCGCCGCGATCTCGTCTGCGGTGGCTGCGGGGACGGTGGGCACGGTTGTCGTTGTCACAGGGTGCCGCCTCTCGACC
Source organism: Intrasporangium mesophilum (assembly GCF_054783095.1). NCBI lineage: Bacteria > Bacillati > Actinomycetota > Actinomycetes > Micrococcales > Intrasporangiaceae > Intrasporangium > Intrasporangium mesophilum. The sequence goes on from NZ_BAAGRF010000001.1 coordinate 55,786, forward strand.
GAAGAGCTCGGGGGTTCAGAACGAGCCTCACGGACTCAGCGGATGGCCGCAAGGCCTCGCCCCGAGACGGGTGTATCCGCGTGCCGGCGTGGGCGCGCGGATACACCTCGTGCGTTCAGCTCAGCTCTTGAACGCGTCCTTGACGTGCTCGCCCCGTTGCTTGAGGTCGGCCGCTGCCTGGTCGCGCTTGCCTTCGGCCTCGAGCCGCTCGTTGTCGGTCGCCTTGCCGGCGGCCTCCTTGGCCTTGCCCTTCACGTCCTGGCCGGCGTTCTTGGCCTTGTCTGCGTTACCCATGTGCGGACACTCCTTTCGCATCCATTCGGACACAGGCCTCCCTACCCGTTTCGGTCATCCGCTCACCAGCCAGACGGTGGACATGGACGAGACAGTCGGTGCCCTTTGCGACACTGGAGGGGTGTCACAGCCCTCCACGCAGCCCCCCGAGCAGTCCGAGTCATCGCCCGAGTCATCCCCCGAGTCATCGCCCGAGTCGTCATCGCCTCAGCCCGCGCAGTCCACGTCGGCGAGCCGCGTGCAGCGGCCGCACGACCTGAGCAGGTTCGCGTACCTGTCGATCGCGGCGGCGATCGTGACGATCACGCTCAAGGTGATCGCCTGGCAGATCACCGGCTCGGTGGGACTGCTGTCCGACGCTGCGGAGTCGGTGGTCAACCTCGTCGCCGCCGTCGCTGTGCTCATCGCGCTCAAGGTCGCGGCCATGCCCGCGGACAAGAACCACCATTTCGGCCACACCAAGGCGGAGTACTTCTCGGCGGCGATCGAGGGGGTCATGATCTTCGTCGCGGCCCTGGTCATCATGTGGACGGCGGTCGACCGGTTCCTGCACCCGCAGGCGCTGGAGAACGTCGGCCTCGGCCTCGCCATCTCCGTCGTCGCCTCGATGGTCAACGGCGTCGTCGCCGTCGTGCTGCTCCGAGCGGGGCGCCGCTACCGCTCCCTGACCCTGACGGCAGACGGCAAGCACCTCATGACGGACGTGTGGACCTCGGCCGGCGTCGTCGTCGGCGTCCTCATCGTGGCACTGACGGGTGTGGCCCGGCTCGACCCGGTCGTTGCCTTCCTCGTCGGTCTGAACATCGTCTGGACGGGCTGGAAGCTGATCCGCGAGTCCACCGAGGGCCTCATGGACATCTCGATGTCGAAGGAGGACAACCGCGCGATCGCCGACATCCTCACGAGGTTCGTCACGAGCGAGGTCCACTTCCACGCGCTGCGCACCCGTGAGTCCGGTCACCACCGTTTCGCCGAGGTGCACGTCCTCGTGCCGGGCGCCTGGACCGTGCGGCAGGGACACGACCTGGTCGAGGAGGTCGAGGCGGCGGTGCACCGCGACTTCGGGGAGATCGCGCTGACGTGCCATCTCGAGCCGAAGGAGGACCCGCGGGCGTACGGCGACTACTCGGCCGAGTTCCCGGTGCCGACGCACGAGGACATCCTCGCCGCGCACGAGCCCGTGACCCGGTCCCGCGGCGCGACGAGCACGACCCGGCGCGGCCCGTCCAGCGCGACGACTCCGGGTGGCGACCTGCTGTGAGCCGCAGCCATGTGGTCCTGCCCTCGCCCCTCGGCGAGCTCACTGTCGTCGCCGAGGACGGCGCGATCACGCACCTGCTCATGGATGCAGCGAGGCACCGGCCGGACGACGCGGAGGTCTACGGACCGGTGGGCGACATCGCGGAGGAACCCTTCGCGTCGGCGAGCGTGCAGCTGGCGGCGTACTTCACCGGTGCGCTGACCACCTTCGACCTGCCGCTCGCACCCCAGGGCGACGACTTCCACCAGAAGGTGTGGGCGCTGCTGCGCGAGATCCCGTACGGCGAGACCCGCAGCTACGGCGATCTCGCACGCGCGCTCGGCGACCGCAACCTCGCCCAGGCAGTCGGGTCGGCCAACGGCCGCAACCCCATCTCCATCGTCGTCCCCTGCCACCGGGTCATCGGCAGCGACGGCTCTCTGGTCGGGTATGCCGGTGGGCTCGACCGCAAGCGGTACCTCCTCGCGCTCGAGGAGCCTCCCGCGGACCAGGTCGGCCGGCTCTTCTGACCTCGAGCTCACTCGACTCACTGCCCGCCGCCCCACCCAGGTCGAGTGGGCGCTCCGTCACACCAGCCCCAGCAGCCCCAGCAGCCCTGTGACAGGTGGGACCACGCGCTCACTCGACTGGATCTGGCGGGGCTGGTGCGATGCTGGGCCCGACCTCACACTTTCGCGGGCTGGAGCGTCTACCGGACATGAGGACACCGTTCGAGCAGGCCGTCACCGACCACGGGGCCGTGGTGCTGCGGGTCTGCCGCGCCGTCCTGGGCCCCATCGAAGCCGACGACGCGTGGTCAGAGACCTTCCTGTCGGCGTTGCGTGCCTGGCCGGACCTGCCGGACGACGCGAACGTCCGGGCCTGGCTCGTCACCATCGCCCACCGCAAGGCGCTCGACGTGGTCCGGGCCGAGAGGCGGCATGCGCTGCCGGTCGAGTCGGTGCCCGACCGCCCGGGCCCACAGGCGGACCAGCCCGATGCTGATCTACCCGACGACGCTCTGTGGTCGGCGCTGGCCCAGCTGCCCCCGAAGCAGCGCCAGTGCGTGGCCTACCACCACGTCGCCGGCCTGCCACACCAGGAGGTCGCCGTCATCGTCGGAGGCACCGCAGCGGCCGCACGCCGCGCCGCCGCCGACGGCATCGCGCGACTTCGCGAGACCTATCTCACCCGTGAGGAAGTGAGTTCCTATGTCTGACAATGTGATTCAGCTACTGTCCAATCCCGGCGCCGGTGACGCCGAGCGCCTTGTGGCCCTGCACGATGCGCTCGTCGAGCGCGCCACCGCTGCAGAGATCGTCGACGTCACCTACCGCACCGTCGACTCCCCTGTCGGGCCCCTGCTGCTCGCCGCGACCGACGCCGGCACCGTCCGCGTCGCGTACGCCGTCGAAGACCACGACCGCGTGCTGGAGACCCTGGGCAGGCACATCGGGACGCGAATCCTCAAGAGTGGCAAGCGTTTCGACCAGCTCGTGCAAGAGCTGGACGAGTATTTCAACGGCCAGCGCCACACCTTCGAGACTCCCGTCGACCTTCGCCTCGCGCACGGGTTCCGCCTCTCCGTGCTCCAGCACCTGCGCGACATCCCTTACGGCTCCACCGAGAGCTACGCCCAGGTCGCTGCGGCCGCGGGCAGCCCCAGGGCAGTCCGGGCCGTCGGGTCGGCCTGCGCGACAAACCCAGTCCCGATCGTGGTGCCGTGTCACCGGGTGGTCCGCTCGGACGGCAGCCTCGGCGGGTACCTCGGCGGCATCGCAGTGAAGGAGCGGCTGCTCGGCCTGGAGTCCGCCGCCTGACCTCGCAGGGGCGATCCCCCCGGACGCTGTGATCTTGCTCCGTATTCCGGAGCAAGATCACAGTGCGCGAGGCTCCCACCTGCGAGGCGCGCGGATGGCACCATTCCGGCATGGCTGACGGGACGCGACGATGAGCTGGCCGGTGCGGCATACCCGCGTGGCGTACGAGAACCGTTGGCTGACCGTCCGGGAGGACGCGGTCGTCCGGCCGGACGGCACCGACGGCATCTACGGGGTCGTCGAGCTCCGCCGACCGGCAGTGTTCGTCGTAGCCCTGACCGACGAGGACGAGGTTGTCCTCGTCACGGTCGACCGCCACACCGTGGGGCTCTCGCTCGAGGTGCCAGCGGGTGGCACCGACGGCGAGGACCCGCTGCTGGCGGCGCAGCGCGAGCTCGCCGAGGAGACCGGCCTCGCCGCGCACACGTGGCGCCAGGTAGGCGTCATGAACGCCCTCAACGGCGTATGCCGAGCGCCCGAGCTGGTCTTCCTCGCAACCCGCCTGTATCCCACCCCGGCCGTCGACCACGACGCATCGCGCGCCGAGGAGGGCATCCAGGCGGTCTCACGGGTCCCGGTCGCCGAGGTGCTTCGACGGCTCTCCGAAGGATCGATCACGGACGGCGAGACGGTCGCCGCGCTCATGTTCGCCCTGGTGGCGCTGGGTCGCGTGCACTGACCTGGTGCATTTCGCCGCCGGGGCATGCAACGGTTCGGGCGGCTGGCGGGTCCATGAGGTGTACGACAGTGACAGCAGAACCGACAGACCGGCGATCCACGACCTGGCGGGAGCACATGAGACGCAGGGACGAGGCGGCCTTCCGCACGTTCGTCGTCGAGCAGCAGACCATGCTGCGTCGACGCGCCTTCCTGCTCTGCGGCAACTGGGCCGACGGCGACGAGCTGGTCCAGGAGGCGCTCGCCCGGGTCTACGTCGCGTGGCCACGCATCGGGGACGGCGCCGAAACGGCATACACCAGGCGAACCATGTTGAACCTCTACCTCAACCAACAGCGGAAACGACGACGCGAGGTGCTCACCGACACCACACCAGAGCCGGCCGTGGAGGGCCCCGACCGCGAGCTGGCGATGACGCTCACGCAGCTGCTCGAGGACCTTCCCGAGAAGCAGCGAGCGGTGCTCGTGCTGCGCTTCTGGGAGGACCTCACCGTCCCTCAGATCGCGGAGTGCACCGGCGTCAACGAGGGCACGATCAAGAGCCAGATCTCGCGCGGGCTGTCGGCCCTGCGCAACCGGCTGGCCGATCCACCACTCACCGGGGCAGGAGCGGTGACATGAGCGGCGACATGAGCGAACACCCGATCCGCGACGGCGCGCCCGACCCCGCAGAGCAGGCGCTGCGAAAGGCGCTGGGCACTATGAACGACCTCGAACCGCCACGGGACGACCTCTTCGTCCAGCGCGCCCTCCTGCGCGGCCGCGCCGCCACGGCCCGACGCCGCTCGGCGCTGATCGGGGCGGCCGCGGCCTTCGTGGTCCTCGGCTCGGTCGGCGGGACCTGGTATGCCGCCAACCACAGCCTGACCGCGAACAGCGCGACCTCCGCGGGCGCCGGGGAGGCGGGCTCCGAGGCCAAGGCGCCTGCGGACGCCTCTGGCGGCTCTGGGTACAGCAGCGGCGGCGAGCCTGTCCCGCGCGCGCCGGCCGTGGCCTCGCAAGGCACCACGTCGGTCTGGTTCGAGGGGCCCTCCACGCCGGTCACCCAGGGCTTCGACTTTGTGTGGCCGTCGATCGCCTCGCGCTGGCCCGACACCTTCTCCGGCGCCTACACGACCGACGCCACCAACACACACCTCGTCGTCGCCGAGACCCAGCCGAACCCGGCCCTCGAGGCGCTGGTGCGGGGCGCGATGCCCTCGCCCAGCGACGTCGAGTTCACCACGGCCACGCACTCGTTCGCGCAGAAGGAGCAGGTGGCGCAGCAGGTGGTCGACGACACCGCCTCCTGGCGCTCCCAGGGCGTCGAGGTCTACAGCGTTCGCCAGGACGGGCGGGCCGACCGGGTCGTCGTCGTCGCGGACGAGGGTTCGACGCCCGGGGTGATCGTCCGACGCTACGGCGAGATCGTGCGAGTCGTTCCTGCGTCCCCAGCGCCCTCGGTGGCTCCCAATGGCGGCACCCTGCCGAACCTGCACCCCTGAGGCCGTCCTCGATCGCCGGCAAGGTCGGAGGCCGCGGTTAGGCTGGCCGCCATGGAGGAGCCGATCCCGCCGCAGGCACCGGTCAGCCCGCTGGAGGCGCTGCGTCGCATCTGCTTCCTGCTCGAGCGGGGCCGCGAGAGCAGCTACCGCATCGATGCGTTCCGCCGCACGATCGAGGCCATCACACTGGTCCCCGAGTCCGAGCTGCACGAGCGCGTCGAGGCCGGGACCCTCAAGCAGATCAAGGGAGTCGGCGACTCCAGTGCCGCGATCATCACGCAGGCGGTCCGCGGCGTCATGCCGTCCTACCTCACCTCGGCGGAGGAGAAGCACGGCGCGCCCCTGACGACCGGTGGCGCCGAGCTGTATGCCGCGCTCCGCGGAGACCTGCACACCCACTCCAACTGGAGCGACGGCGGCAGCCCGATCGAGGAGATGGTGCTCACCGCCGTGGAGCTCGGCCAGGAGTGGATGGCGCTGACCGACCACTCGCCGCGGCTGACCGTAGCCAACGGCCTGACCCGGCAGCGCCTTGCGGACCAGCTCCGGCGGGTCGACGCCATCAACGCCAGCCTCGGCGACCACTTCACGCTCCTGCGGGGCATCGAGGTCGACATCCACCTCGACGGCACCCTCGACCAGGACGACGACATGCTCGACCAGCTCGACGTCGTCACCGCCTCCATCCACTCCAAGCTCCGCCAGCCGGCATACGAGCTGACGCCCCGGATGCTCACCGCGGTCCGCAACCCGCGCACCAACGTCCTCGCGCACTGCACCGGGCAGCTCGTCACGGGCAACCGCGGCAAGCGGCCACCGTCCACGTTCGACGCCGAGAAGGTCTTCCGCGCGTGTCTCGACAACGATGTCGCCGTCGAGATCAACTCCCGGCCGGAGCGGTGCGACCCTCCGGACGAGCTCATCGAGCTCGCCCGTGACCTCGGCTGCCTGTTCACCATCGACTCAGACGCCCACGCGCCCGGCCAGCTCGACATGAAGTCGCTCGGCTGTGAGCGGGCGGAGCGGCTCGGGATCCCGGCCGAGCGCATCGTGACCACCTGGTCGGTCGACGAGGTGCGAGCGTGGGCCAAGGGGTGAGCCCGGCGGATTTGGAGCCGTGCCCAAAAACCCCTATAGTTTCGACGTCCCAACGGAGATGGGTCCCCATCGTCTAGCGGCCTAGGACTCCGCCCTTTCACGGCGGCAGCACGGGTTCGAATCCCGTTGGGGATACGCAGTTCAAGTTCATAGCAAGGCCCCGTAGCGCAGTTGGTTAGCGCGCCGCCCTGTCACGGCGGAGGTCGCCGGTTCGAGCCCGGTCGGGGTCGCTCGTAAGGTCGAGTGGCCGTGTCGTCACACACGTCTCGGTGAAGGTTCCCTTCACGTGGGACTGGTGTGACGACGCGGCCACTCGACGTTTTGGTGCACGCTAGCGGTAGCCGGCGCGCAGGACCAGCTCGAGCTCGAACCGCGCCTCGGGATCCTCCAGCACGTCCCCGAAGACCTGTTTCAGCTGGGCGACGCGGTAGCCGACGGTCTGCTGGTGGACGAAGAGGTCCTCGGCGATCGGGGCCCGCTGGCCCTGGTGCCGCAGCCACGCGAGCAACGTCTCGCTGAGGCGCTCCCGCGCGAGCGGCCGGAGGCTGTCGAGCGGCGCCAGCCGGCTGCGCGCGAGGTCGGCGGTGGCCAGCGGCTCGGAGTGCACGACGAGCGCCGCGAGGTGGTCCTCGACCCAGAGCGGCTCTGTGCGCGCCCGGTCCGTCTCACGGGTGGCCCCGATGTCGTGTGCGGCCGCGCTGTCGGCCAGGTGCAGGCTCTCCGACGCCTGCTGCCACGGGCGTGCCGGCCCGACGATCGCGGCCCTGCTACGCAGCGCCCGAGCCAGGTCGCGGCGACGCCGCTGGCCGGCCACGAACGGGTAGAGGACGAGGACGTCGGTGCCCCGCTCCGCGACGAGCGCATCCGGACCCAGAGCGGCCCGCAGACCGTCCGCGAGCGGCAGCGGGACGAGCGCGACGACCACCGTCTCGGGCAGCGACCAGCCGAGCGCGGCGGAAGCACGGCTCACGGCGCCGTCCGTGGAGTCGCCACGCAGGATCATGTCCACGAGCTCACCTCGCAGGCGCTGGTTCTCGCCGGCGCGCTCGGACTGCTCCTGCGCATAGCCCTGCGCACTGGCGGCCGACAGCTCGTCGATGTACGCGAAGAGCGACTCACCGAGCGACAGAAGGACATCCGGCGCCATCTGCGACACGTCGACGTTGTGGGAGATGGCCCGGAAGGTCACCCGGGCGCCATAGCGGTATGCCGCGAGCAGCGCCTCGAGGCTGCGGCCCGAGCGAACCTCTCCGCGCCCGAGGCTCTCGTACACCCACTTGCCGTCGTCCGACAGGGCCGGGAGCCGCGTGCCGGGCAGGTCGAGGAAGCGGTGGATCGCCATCTGGACGCCCTGACGCACACCTTGGCCGAAACGGCCCTCCATCGGCATCGCGTAGACCGGCACGTCGCGCGGGATGCCCGCGATGATCGCCTCGACGATGTCGCCGACGACGGGTCGCAACATGGTGCTGATTTCGGCCGGGAGATACAACCACGGCGGGTCGGACGTGGCGTGGGCCACTTTGCCCTCCTGTTTTTTGTCGCCAAACAATAGTTTCTTGTGCCAAAGAGTACGCGCTGGCCCAAGATCCGGACAGGGCTTGTCAAGGACCATGGATGTATGAGCCAGATCCGTGCCCTTCGCCGCGTGGCGTCGATCCTGACGACCCCGCACACGCCGGAGGACTTCCTCGGTCTGCTCAACCCGCTCGCCTCGTCGCGGCAGCTGCGTGGGGTTGTCACGCGCGTCGTCCGCGAGACACCGGACTCGACGACGATCCACTTCCGCCCCGGCCGCGGTTGGAACCCGCACCTGGCCGGTCAGTGGGCCCGCATCGGCGTCGAGATCGAGGGCGTGCGCCACTGGCGCAGCTACTCGCTCTCGGCCGCCGCCGGCCACGACCCCGCGATCACCGTTACCGCGATCGGCGTCGTCTCGACCGCGCTGGCCCGCCGGACCAAGGTCGGCGACATCCTCTTCCTCGACACACCGCAGGGCGACTTCGTGCTCCCGACCCGCCCGCGGCCGCTGCTCATGCTCACAGCCGGCAGCGGGCTGACCCCGGTCATGTCAATGGTCCGCACCCTCGTCCCGCGCCGTCCGGACGCCGACGTCGTCCTGGTCCACTCGGCCCGCCGCCCCGAGGAGGCACTGTTCCGCGACGAGCTGCTCGAGCTGGCCGACCAGTTCCCCGGGCTGCACGTGCGCCACTGGTACACCCGTGTCGAGCCCGGTCCCGCCGAGGCCGGAGACGTCGAGCAGGCCGGCCGCAGGCTGGACCTCTCCACGCCAGCCGACCTCGACCTGCTGTGCCCCGACTGGCGGCAGCGGGCGGCATACGCCTGCGGTCCCGCTGACTTCCTCGACGACGCGACGGCACTGTGGGAGCGTGAGTCTCCCGGCGGGGTCGACGACACCGGCGCCAACCTGACCATTGAGCGCTTCGCTCCCGTGCTGCTGCCGGGAACTGGCGGCGCCGGCGGGCTCGTTACGTTCGAGAAGTCCGACAAGGAGGTCGAGGCCGGCGGCGACGTGCCACTGCTCGACGCCGGCGAGCAGTGCGGCGTCGTCATGCCGAGCGGCTGCCGCATGGGCATCTGCCGCAGCTGCCTGACTCCCCTCGTCGCGGGCAAGGTCCGCGACCTGCGCACCGGTGAGGTGCACGGCGACGAGGGCGAGCTGATCCAGACCTGTGTCAACGCGGCTGCAGGCCCAGTCCACCTGGACATCTGAGAAGGGAATCCTATGACCGCCACAGCGAACCGCCCCACGACCACCGCGGCCGGCACACCGGTCGCGACCCAGGGACCGGGGGCACCAGGGGCATCCCAGGGCGCGCTCGTCCGCGCCAGCAAGCCCGTGCTCGCGGCCTCCGGCGGCCCGGCCAAGCGCCCGAGCGCCGCCGCCCACCTCAGCGATGCGGACGTCGAGCGGCTCGGCCAGGAGCTCGACGCCATCCGTGACCGGATCATCGCCTCACGCGGAGCCAAGGACGCGGCATACATCCGTCGCGTCATCCGGGTGCAGCGCACCCTCGAGGTGGCCGGGCGCGTGACGCTGCTGTTCTCGAAGAAGAAGGCAGCCCTCGTCGCGGGGACGGCCATGCTCTCGGTCGCCAAGATCCTCGAGAACATGGAGATCGGCCACAACGTCCTGCACGGCCAGTGGGACTGGATGCGCGACCCCGACATCCACTCGACGACGTGGGAGTGGGACTTTGTGTCCCCGGCGAAGTCGTGGAAGCACACCCACAACGACCTGCACCACACCTGGACCAACGTCCTGGGCAAGGACAAGGACGTGGGCTACTCGATCCTGCGCATGGACGAGGACCAGAAGTGGGAGCCGCGGCACCTGTTCAACCCGCTCTTCAACGCGGTGCTCGCGCCGTTCTTCGAGTGGGGCATCGCGATCTACGACCTCGAGCTCGAAGCCTGGCGCGACGGCGACAAGTCCACCGAGGCCGTCAAGAGCGACCTCAAGGACACCATGCGCAAGGTCGTCCGGCAGTTCGGCAAGGACTATGCCGCCACCCCTGTCGCGGCGATCCCGTTCGGGTCGGGCAAGGAAGCCTTCATCGGCACCTTCACCGCCAACATGATCCGCAACGTGTGGGCGCACTCGGTGATCTTCTGTGGCCACTTCCCTGACGGCGTCGACACGTTCACCGAGGAGGAGATCGAGGGCGAGACCCGCGGCGACTGGTACATCCGCCAGATGCTCGGGTCGGCCAACATCTCCGGCAGCAAGCTCATGCACATCATGACGGGCAACCTCAGCCACCAGATCGAGCACCACTGCTTCCCCGACCTGCCGAGCAACCGGTATGCCGAGGTCGCGGTCGAGCTGCGCGAGATCTGCGAGCGCTACGGCCTGCCCTACACGACCGGGCCCCTCCCCAAGCAGGTCGGCTCGGCCTGGGCCAAGGTCTTCCGGCTCTCCCTGCCGCCGAAGCGCAACCGAAGGCTGCCCAAGGCCGCGGTGAACACCGTCCCGCCGATGGCGCGACGCTCCCCGCTGCCGGTGGCCGCCCGTGTCGTCTGACGCGGTCGCCGCGGTCCCCTCGGCCGCGTTCTTCGACCTCGACCGCACCCTGATCCGCGGCTCGGCGAACTACCCGCTCGCCGTGGCTGCCTTCCGGGGCGGCCACGTGCCCTGGGTTGACCTCGTCAAGGACACGCTCAACGCAATCGCCTTCCACCGCAAGGGGTCCACGGACGAAGGGTCGGCCGCGCTGCGCGAGCGGATCCTCCGGGCGGTGGCGGGCGTGCGGCAGGCCGACGTCATCCACCTGGCCCACGGGATCGTCCCGAGCATCGTCCGCAAGGTCATCCCCGCGTCGGCCGTCCTGCTGTCCGACGCGCGGGCGCTCGGCCAGGACCGCATCGTCGTGTCGGCCTCGCCGATCGAGCTCGTCCAGCCGATCGCCGATGCGCTGGGACTCGAGGGTGCGGTGGCGACCCGCAGCGAGCTGGACGGTGAGGGCCGCTACACCGGACATCTGGCAGGCGAGTTCTGCTACGGCGCCGGGAAGGTCGTCGAGATCGAGAAGCTTGCGGCGGAGCGCGGCTACGACCTGTCCCGCTGCGCGGCATACAGCGACTCCATCAGCGACCTGCCGATGATGGAGCGGGTCGGCACGGCGGTAGCGGTCAACCCCGATCGCGAGCTGCGCGAGATCGCTCGCCACCGCGGCTGGCGCATCGTCGAGGTCGGCCGCAAACGCCACTGAGCGTCAGCCGGGCCCGCCTGACGCTCAGGAGGTCAGCTCTAGCTGGCGCGCCTCGAGGCCGTCGAGGGCCGAGGTCACGGCGTCCAGAGCAGCCCCGACATCGCGCCTGCACCGCTTGATCTCACTGCGCACTGCCAGGTCGGTGAAGATGTTGTCGAACCAGATGTCCAAGCCTCGGGTCAGTCCGTCGAAGTCTCCGAGCTGGATGCCGGGCAGGTGCAGGTCGTCGAGCTCGCGAGTGAAGTCCGTGAGCGCCTCGGCAGCGGACTCCAGCCGCCCACGTGCCTCGTCGAGTCGCTCGTGCTTCATCATCGAGCTGAGCATGCCGCCGCCGCCGAAGGTGTCCCATCCAGACCAGGAGTCGGCCTCGGCGATCACCGAATGGGCGTCGCGGAGCGACTCGTGGGCGGCCCGCCCTGCGACGATCGCCTGCTCGATCTCGCGCAGCTCACGACGCACGGACAGCTCGTTCGCGGCCGCTGCGACGGCGTGCGGAGCCGATGTCTCGAGTCCGTCGATGCCGCGAGCGACCATCTCGAGCGCCACCTCCAGGTCAGCGTCGACGTCGGCCAGGGCCGCGACACTCGCGGAGAGCGCGTCGACCACCGCTCCCTGACGGTCGACCTCACGCTCTGCGTGCTGGACTGCCGCCGCTGCCGTGTCGACCTGGCCGCGCTCGCGGCCGAGGTCGGCGTCCCGAGTGCCACGCAGCGACGACCAGAGCCGCCTCGCGGACGCCCCCTCGAGACGCTCGACGTCGCGGGACTCCGCCGCCAGTGCATCATGCGCCTGGTCGAGGTGCTGGAGAGCGGCGTCGAGCGCGCGGGACTCGCGGTCGAGGCGCTCGAGGACTCGATCGCGCTCTGCGACGTCGTCGCGGGCCTGCTGCAGCCGCTGCAGGGGTGGGATCACGTCGTCGGGAACCGCCGGGTGCATGGTCATGCATGTAGGGATGCACCAAACGGCGCCGGCGTTCCATGCATCGCACCGTCTCGTGTGACGGGAGTGACGGAGCGCTCACCCGACCGGGGTGGAAGGCGCACGCCTGGGCAGGGGTCCGATAAGCCAGTCGAAGGTATGCCGTCGGCGGGGGTGATCACCCCCGGCGACGGCATACCTTGTGCTCGGTCAGAGCGTCCAGCTCGACTTCTCGTAGCCCACTGCCACGCAGCGGGTCGGCGTGCACGCGAGCTTGAAGGGCTCGAACGCGAGCTTCGTCGGCGCCTCCGTCCACGTGCTGCCGTCCCAGGTCCACACCGTGCCGCCGATCCCCGTGGTGAGGCAGCGCTTGCTGTTCTGGCACGCGAGCCGGTCGGACGCGCTCGGCAGCACCCGGCGCACCGACCACGTGGAGCCGTTGAACGTCGAGAACGAGGCTGTGCTGGACGCGACGATGCAGAAACCGGTCGAGGTGCAGCTGAGCTGGTTCGCCTCGGTCACACCGGAGCGACGGACGGCGGACCACGATGTGCCGTTCCAGGTCCGGAACAGTCCGTCATAGGTCATCGCGATGCAGAAGCGTGGTCCACGGCAGGTGACCTCGGGCCTGCGGAAGTCGGAGAACAACCGAGTGGGTGCAGACCACGTCTTGCCGTTCCACCGGCGGACATCGCCGTCCTGGAACGCGAAGCAGGCGGTGGTCGAGGCGCAGGCGAGCGGCCAGTTCGGGTTGATGGTGTCGAAGGCGATCGCCTTGCCCCAGGCTCCGGTCCACAACCGGTAGGTGCCCTGCTGCATGTCGACGGTCATGCACCAGGTTGCGGACAGGCACGAGACTGACGAGGGCCGGTTGCCGATGCGCGTCAGCCCGGCCCACCCGACTCCGTTCCAGCGCACGGCGTTTCCGAGGTCGTCCGCCGCCATACAGAACGTGTCGGTCGGGCAGGACAGGTCCACGACCCACCCGGACGTCGGGTCGAAGCCGACGGCCGGGGTCCACGTCGAGCCACCGCCGCGCATGAACCGTCCCCGGTCGTCGACCATGAGGCACGTTGACGCGCTGGGGCAGTCGAGGGAGTACTCCGCCCCGTAGAGGCTCGTGATGTCGCGGATCGCCCAGACAGACCCGTTCCACCGTCCGACACGCATGTCGCCGGCCGCCTGGCACGAGGTCGGCGACGTGCACGACAGTGTCTCGGCATCGAGGAGCATGCCGCTCTGCGCGTCACCGGCATATCGCCAGGTCGACCCGTTCCAGCGCCACGTGCGGTAGGACGAGCCGCTCGTGGCCAGGCAGAACGTCGTCGAGGTGCACGAGATGTCGAACGTCGAGCTGAAGCTGACCTTGTTGAGGAACATGGCGACCCATCCAGACCCGGAGGACCGCAGCGCGATGGCCGCTCCGTCGCTGGCGACACCGATGCCGTGGCAGGTGGTCGCCGATGGACAGGAGACCGCGTCGACGCGTGCGGCCCAGGGCGCCGTGACGATGCCGACGATGGCCGACCCGTTCCAGTAGCCGATCTTGCGAGGGCTGTAGTAGTCGCCGCCCACGACGGCGCACCGGGTTGCGCTGAAGCAGTCGACGGCGTGGAACGGTGCCAGCGGCGAGGCCACGACCGTCCAGACGCCCGAGCGGTATACGCCGTACGAGTGGGCTGCCACGGCGAGACAGAACGAGGTGGTCGGGCAGGAGACGGCGCGAATGTCGTCGTTGCGGTCGTCGACCCGGGGGAACACGAGCGTGGCCGCGCCCCAGGTGCTGCCGTTGAAGGTCATCGCGCGACCGCCGCGGTCGACGGCCATGCACCACGTCGTGGTCGGGCACGAGACGTCGGTCGGCTGCCCACGGTCCGGGATCGCCGTGACCGGCGCGCTCCAGACCGGTGCAGGCGCTGCCGCTACGGACGCAAGCCGCTGCCCGGACCCCGCGGCAGGCCCATACCCCGCGGCGGGCACCGACCCGCTGGCCGGGCCGGCTGTGGAGAAGGCGAGCGCGACAAGTGTCGACGCTGCGAGGATCCGACCGAACCCACGTCTGGCACGCACGGTGATGACTCCCCTGTCACTCGCTCGCGGGCCGCGGCGCCGCCCGGCTGCCGAATGCTAGCCGGTCACGAACGACTCAGCGGGCCAGAGGGCCGAACTGATATCTCGAACCGTCACCAGGAGGTGTGCAGCGGTCGCCCCTCGGCGAAGCCGGCGGTGCTCTGAAGCCCCACGATCGCGCGCTCGTGGAACTCCTCGAGGGTGCGCGCACCGGCATACGTGCAGCTGCTGCGCAGTCCCGCGATGATCTCGTCGATGACGTCCTCGACCGAGGGGCGGGCCGGGTCGACGTACATCCGGGCCGAGCTGATCCCCTCCTCGAAGAGGGACTTGCGGGCGCGGTCGTATGCCGTGTCGCTCGCGGTGCGGTTGCGCACCGCACGCGAGCTCGCCATCCCGAAGGACTCCTTGTACTGGCGCCCGTTGCTGTCGGTGTAGAGGTCGCCCGGGGACTCCAGCGTGCCGGCGAACCACGAGCCGATCATGACGTTCGACGCCCCCGCGGCGAGCGCGAGGGCTACGTCGCGCGGATGCCGGACGCCGCCGTCGGCCCAGACGTGCTTCCCGAGCCCCCTTGCGGCAGTGGCACATTCGAGGACAGCTGAGAACTGCGGACGACCGACCGCGGTCATCATCCGGGTCGTGCACATGGCACCGGGGCCGACGCCGACCTTGACGATGTCGGCGCCTGCCTCGATCAGGTCGCGGGTGCCCTCGGCGGACACGACGTTGCCGGCGACGACCGGGATCTGCGGGTCGAGGGCGCGGACGGCGCGCAGCGCGTCGACCATCTTCTCCTGGTGGCCGTGCGCCGTGTCGATGACCAGGACGTCGGCCCCGGTCTCGAGCAGCTGCGCAGCCTTGGCAGCGACGTCGCCGTTGATGCCGACGGCGGCGGCGATGCGCAGGCGGTTGTTCGCGTCGACCGCGGGCTGGTAGAGCCCCGCACGCAGCGCCCCTCCCCGCGTCAGGATGCCGACGAGCTCACCGTGCTCGGACACGACGGGTGCGACCTTGCGTCGCGCCACCGAGAGCCGCTCGAACGCCTCCTGGGGCTCGATGTCCTCCGGGAGCACGACCATGTTCTCGTACATGACGTCCTGGACCTGGGTGAACCGGTCGACGCCCGTGAGGTCCTTCTCCGTGACGATGCCGACGGGCTTCGGGCCGTCGACGACGACGGCGGCACCGTGGGCGCGCTTGCCGAGCAGGACGAGCGCCTCGCCGGCGGTGGTGTGGCGGTCGAGCCGGATCGGTGTGTCATGGACGAGGTGCCGCTGCTTGACCCAGCCGACGACCTCGTGCACGACCTCGACGGGGATGTCCTGCGGGATGACGGCGATCGCGCCGCGGCGCGCCACGGTCTCGGCCATCCGGCGGCCCGCGATGGCGGTCATGTTCGCCACGACGAGGGGGATGGTCGTGCCGGTGCCGTCGACGCTCGAGAGGTCGACGTCGAGCCGGCTGGTCACCGACGAGCGGCTCGGGACCATGAAGACGTCGTCGTAGGTCAGGTCGAACTGGGGCTGCTGGCCGTTGAGGAACTGCACGAAAGACCACTGTATGCCGCCGCGCGGGCTTCCTGCGCCGCGCACCGGGTGGTGGGACGACCGCGGGACGACCGTGGGACGACCGTGGCGTCGTGAGGCGGTGCCGACTCAGGGTCCACCCCGATCCATCCCTGAGGACAACCCCCAAATCTGGCCGCAGCCCTGTGCGGGAGCTAAGAGCCGACCTAGCGTTGACCGAGGGCCGCTTTTCGCGGCGATGAGTCCAACAGAGGGGCAAACGCCATGAATGACAACAAGATCGGCGATGTCGGACGTCTCGCCTGGGTGCCCTCGTCACGGGTCACCAAGTGGGTCGTCGCCGCGTTCTGGCTCGTCCTTGCGGGCGTGCTGGCCAGCTCGGCGGGCAAGCTGCAGGGGGCGCTCAACAACGAGGCGGCATCCTGGCTGCCCGAGAACGCGCAGTCGACCCAGGTCGTCAAGCAGATCGAGGCGTTCCAGAGCACGAACGAGTTCCCGGCGGTCATCGTCTACGAGCGACCGAGCGGGGTCACCCAGCAGGACCTCGCCGCGGTCACGGCTCAGGTCGCCAAGTTCAACGCGCTCCCGTCGGTCAAGCGGGATGCGGTCGGGCCGATCCCGTCGCAGGACAAGCAGGCCATCGAGGTCGTCGTCCCGGTCGACGCCGGCCCGGACGGCTGGGACTCGCTCGGCACGGCTGCCGACCAGATGCGCGACATCGCCAAGGCCTCACCGGCCGGGCTGTCGATGCACGTCACCGGTCCGGTCGGGTATGCAGCCGACTCGTCGGAGGCCTTCTCCGGCATCGACGGCAAGCTGCTCTACAGCGCCGCGGCCGTGGTCATCCTCATCCTGCTGATCACGTACCGCAGCCCGCTGCTGTGGATCCTTCCCGTGGCCTCGGCCGTCATCTCCCTGCTCATCGCCCAGGCCGTCATCTACTTCCTCGCCGACAGCGGCACGCTGACCGTGAACGCGCAGAGCTCGGGCATCCTCACCGTGATCGTCTTCGGCGCCGGCACCGACTATGCCCTGCTGCTTGTCGCGAGATACCGCGAGGAGCTCAGACGCCACCAGGACCGGCATGAGGCCATGGCGTTCGCGCTGCACCGGGCGGGGCCGGCCATCTTCGCATCGGGCTCGACGGTCATCGTCGGCATGCTCTGCCTGCTCTTCGCGACGATGAGCTCGACCAAGGGCCTGGGCCCCGTCGCCGCCATCGGCATCGCCGTCGCTCTGCTCGTCATGCTGACCTTCCTGCCGGCACTGCTCGTCATCTTCGGCCGCTGGTTCTTCTGGCCCGTCCGGCCGGCATACGGCTCCGTGGACCACACGCGCGACGGCTTCTGGGCCCGGATCGGCACCCGCATCGCCCGCGCACCGCGGCAGACGTGGATCCTCACGTCCGTGCTGCTGGCCGTCGCCGCGCTCGGTGTCCTCCAGCTCAACGCCGTCGGCCTGCAGAACAAGGACTCCTACACCAGCACGCCGCAGTCGGTCATCGGCGAGCAGATCGCCGCGAAGCACTTCCCCGCCGGGGCCGGCTCGCCCGTCGTCGTGCTCGCCAACACCCCGCAGGCGGAGGCGGTCAAGTCGGCTGTCGCCTCGACCCCGGGCATCGCTCAGGTCACGGATCCCGTGTCCCGCAACGGCCGCTCGATGATCCAGGCCACTCTCAAGGACGCGCCGGACTCCGACGCCGCCTCCACGACCGTCGAACGGGTGCGTGACGCGATCGCCACCGTGCCTGGTGCCGATGCCATCGCCGGCGGCGACACCGCGACGCGGCTCGACACGTCGCAAGCCTCGAGCCAGGACAACCTCCGCGTCATCCCAGTCATTCTCGGGGTCGTCCTGCTGATCCTCATCCTGCTGCTGCGCGCTCTCACCGCACCGCTCGTGCTGATCGGGACCGTGGTGCTGTCGTTCGGCGCAGCAATGGGCTTGTCGGCGTTGATGTTCCGCCACGTCTTCGGCTTCGCCGGCGCGGACACGTCGTTCCCGCTCTTCGTGTTCGTGTTCCTCGTAGCCCTGGGCATCGACTACAACATCTTCCTCATGACCCGAGTGCACGAGGAGTCGAAGCAGGTCGGGATGCGCCGTGGCGCGCTCATCGGGCTCGCCGCGACGGGTGGGGTGATCACCTCTGCAGGTCTGGTGCTCGCCGGCACGTTCTCGGTGCTCGCGACGATGCCGGTCGTGGCCTTCGCGGAGATCGGCTTCGCGGTGGCGCTCGGGGTCCTGCTCGACACCCTCATCGTCCGCTCGGTGCTCGTCACCGCTCTCAACCTCGACATCGGGGCCCGCATGTGGTGGCCCAGCCGCCTGGCCCGCCAGGACCGGGAGCTCGCCGCTGCAGCCGACGCCGCCGAGGCGGCCGAGGCCGAGGCGGAGGCCTCCGGGAGGCCGGGCAAGGAGCCCAGCCTCGAGCCTGCCGGCTGACCACCCAGCCACGACGAAACACGAGGTATGCCGCCCGCCGAGCCGGGCGGCATACCTGCGTTCTCGTGTGGTGGGGATGTCCGGTTCGAGGTATGCGGGTCGCGGTATCAGGTCGCTGGATCCGGCGAGGTTTCACCTCCAGCCGGCTCCTCCGGGCCCTCGGTGACCGCGGGGATCCCGCCGGCCATCCGGAAGGAGAAGCGCGCGACTCGGGGTGCCCATCGCTGGTAGACGGGCATGCCGTGCGGTTTGACGCCGATGATGAGGTCTTCGAGGGGCTTGTAGACCTGCGGAGATGTCGCCTCGAGGAAATCCTTGAACACCGCATCCTTGGGCTGCGACATCACGGCGGAGAACACGTCCGAGACATCCGAGGGGCGACCGACGAGGATGCCGAGCAGCACGACGACGACCTCGAACTCGCGACCGTGCTCTGGGTCGAAGTCGCTGAATTCCGTGTCGGGCACGCTGACGCGCAGCATCCGGTAGATGTTCACCAGGCGCTTGGTGGCACGGGGAGTCAGGGACAGGCCGTCAAGCTCGCCGAGAAGCCGTCTCTCCTCCGACGATATGAAGAGCGCCTCGGACCGCGGCAGCGCTGGCGGGGCCTCCGGAGCCGGCGCCTCCGCGTGCTCCTCGGGCTCGACTGTCTCTGGGTGCTCGTCGGGCGTGGCGTGCTCCCCACGGGCTGTGTCGTCCGCGCGGGCGTCGTCCTCCCGGGCGGCGTCCTGTCCGGCGTCGTCCCGTCCGGCGTCATCCTGTCCGGCGTCGTCCTCCCGGGCGCCGTCCGCCCGGGTCGGCTCCCTGTCTCGAGTTGAAGGGCCGGGCTCCCCCGTGGGCGCCCCGTTGGCACCCGGTCCGCCCGCCGTGCTCGGGGTGCCTGTCTCGCCGTCGACGACCGTCTGCTGGGACACGGCGGGGTCCCCGTTCGCGCCCGGCAGACCCGGCGAGGCGGGCGCCGGCCCCGCCCCACGACGCCCATCCGTGCTGCCCGGCCGCTTCTTCGGCGGCGGAGTCAGCTCCACGATGAGGTCGCGATAGCTGTCGGTCGACATGCGTCGCAGGATGTAGGGGATCTGGAAGATCTTCTCGAGATACTGGGCCGGCTCTTCGAGCAGCTTCTCGAAATGGGCGTTCAGCGAACGCACCAGCCAACGACTGTCGACGCCGACAACAACGATGAAGAGCTCGAATGCCAGCAGGAGATGCACGGCCTGGAGCACGTCGACGACCTTGTCATCGGGGCATCGGTCGAGGTCGTCGATGAACAGGACGATGCGCTCCACGCCGGGGATGTGCTTCCTGACCTCCTCCGCCAGCGCGGCTTGCTGTTCGGCCCTCTCCCGCTTGACCTCAGGGTCGGCGACGTCTCCCTCCGGCTTCGAGGTGTTGCCGTCCTGGCCTGACATGGCGGAAGGAGCCGCCGGCATCAGTGACACGAGCTGCTCGAAGTCGTGCCTCACCTGCGACATCACACCGAGCCGGCTGCGATAGTCCGCGCTGGCGGCCCGCTCGCGGACGAAGTTCTGCAGCTGCAGGCCCTTGTCACGCATCTCGCGGACTTCGCTCTCTCGCCTCTCGACCTCCCGCTCGGCGATCTCCTCCGCCGCGCGCGCCTTGGCCAGCTCCTCCTGCTTCAGCTCCAGCGGGCGCTCCCTCACCTCACGAGCCTCGCGAGAAAGGCTCAGGATGCGAGTCGTGGCGGCCAGGGCCGGGGTGAGGCCGGCCAGAAGTGCAATGACGAACGAGAGGACGGCTCGGCCAGAGTCATGGCTCAACCACCACCACAGCCCGCCGATGACCAGGAAGACGAGCAGCGTCACCAGGCCCGTTCGGCGGCGCCGGACGACCTCCTCGCGGAACAGGCGCTGCGCGTCTCGCGCTTTCTCCCCGACCGTCTCGGCCGCTCCCAGGGCCTCCGCGAGCCGGACTGCGTTGGTCCTGGCATCGTCGAGTCCATCGGCGACCGGCTGGCCGTCGGCGACGGGCTGGCCGTCGGCGACAGGCTGGCCGTCGGCGACCGGCTGGCCGTCGGCGACAGGCTGGCCGTCGGCGACCGGCTGGCCGTCGGCGACAGGCCGGCTGTCGGCACCGGGCTGGCTGTCGCTAGTGCCTTGCCCCCGGGCGACAGCCTGCAGGTTCGACAGAAGATCCTTGTCGTGCCGAAGGGCGTGGAGAGCGACGGCGAGGGACGGGCGCCAGGCCGCGGTGGCCTTGCCGGTCTTCTTCTCGAGGGCGTCGCACTCTCGCTCGAGCTCGATCCGGGCGGCCTTGGCCGTGTCGACCTCGGCACGAGCCTCGTCGAGCCGCACCAAGGCCTTGTCCGCCTGGTCGGCGGTCGTGTCCTTGGCGAGCTCGTCGAAAAGGGTCGCGGCGAGGCTGGCCCAGAGGTCGGCGTCCACGTAGTGCCAGGCGTTGAAGCGGACAGTGCGGACGTTCCCGCAATATGGCATGGCTTCTGGCACCTTCTTGCCTGCCATCGAGGACAGCTCGCCCATGCGCTCCTCCATGAGCGCCATGAAGAAGCTCTTGCCACTGCCCCAGTCCCCGAACAGGCCCACCGCGAGTGGCAGAGGCGTGTCTTTCGCCAGGAGCACCGAGACGAGCATCTCGACCTCTTCGGTCACACCGAGGCGGTCCGCCTTGCGCACCCGGCCGTCACCGGGCCTCGGGACGGTGTCGGCCGCTGCACCGGCCAGCAGCTGGGCTCGGCCTGCGGGTCGTGCGGCGGGGCCGCGCTGGGTCTCCGGAGGCGGTGCCGTGCTCTCGTCGGCGCCCGAGGCAGTGTCGGTCGAGTCGTCCGCAACGTCTACGGCGGCGCTCTCTTCGCCGGCCCCGCGTCTGGCATTCAGGCCGTCGATGACGCCGCGGAGCACGTCGCTCGACACGGCGGTGACCATGCGCTCGGTGAGACTCATGGCCAGGCCGATGACACGACCTCCGACGAGGATCGGCGCTCCGGCGACGACGACGTCTGGAGCGACGGTGTCCACCTCGATCGCGAGGGACGACGGATCGGAGGAGGCGACCGACCCACGGACGACGCGAAGCTGTCCCTCGGAGGCCACCATGACCACTTCGACAGGGTCACCGCGGACCGCGGGCCCGACTCCGAGGCTCAGCTGACCCGACGTGGCCTCGAGGGGGGACAGGGGCGCGAGCACAGCAACCCGCTGATCGGGGTCTGCGCGGTCGTCTCGGACCACCCCCGCCTGGCTTGAGACCTTAGTCCCCAACGACTCGATGTCGACGAACGGCAGGCCGTCAACGGCCGCGAGCGACGTCACCACGGTCTCGTCCTCGACCAGGACGGCGATTCCTCGGATGCCCTGCGAGCCGAGAGTGTCGATGGCGAACACCCGATCCAGGTAGGGCGGGACCCAGGGGTTCTCTGCGACAGGGCCGAGAATGCTGTCCCACTCCACGGCCGACTCACTCCTCCAGCGCAGGCCGATCGCGTTGCGCAGAGCTATGCGTAAGTCTTCCTCGCCAACTCCCAACGAGGACAGCACGACTGGCTCGATGCGTTCGTCGTCGAGCGCCGCCGCGAGGACATGGTGCGCGTAGATCTCTCGCGCTCCGACGCGGCCGGCGATGCTGTCCGCACTACGGATGACGTCCAGCAGCCGCGAGTTGGTGTCAGGGTCGGTGTCCTGCAGAGCCACCTTCCGGCGTTCCACTCCGACCGAGCGCATCGCCCTCGAGACTCGCTCGTCCGATGGCGCAGGAACCATCTCGCGGACCAAGGCGGTAGCCCCGGCCGCGAGCTGCCGCAGGTCCAGCTGCGTGTGCTCAGGCTGGACGAGTATGGCGAGGAGCACGTCGAGCGCCGACACGTCCTTCGCACTGCGAATGACGCTCACCGACAACGCAAGCCGCAGCAGCTCGTCAGCCGCAGGACGCAGCGGTCGACGCGAAGGCACCTCCGCCTCGCCCTTCTTCGACGCACTCGAGGTGGTGGCCTCGACTGCGTCGGGGTCGGCTTGCCACGCCGACAGGTCGGAGGCGAGTCGATCGATGAGCGGATCGTCCGACTCCCCGCGCCAGTCGGTGAGCATGACGGTCTGCATCGCCCGGAACGCGGGAGGGATGGTGCCGTCGATCGAAACCGGCAGCAGCTTGCGTTCGTCCTGGGCGATGGCGGCTTCTCGAAGCACGAACGATGACTTCACAGACTCCGCTGACCACACGACAACGACCACGGCTGCGTCGCCCAGCATCTTCGCCAGCTCTTGGTCGAACCTGCTGCCTGCAGGGACGTCGTCGTCCCAACGAACTGAGAGTCCCCGCGCCCTGAGAGCACCGACCAGCTGAGCAACCGTCGCGTGATCGCTGTGGCTGTAGCTGATGAACACATCGCGGGAAGTCACCATCAGTCCCCCTCGTCGCGCCTGACGAGGAGCCGGGACCACAGGAGAAGCCACCGCACCTGAGCCACGGCATTGCCCCGCAGAGCGCGTGACGCCCTTTCCCTTTGTCGTCGGAGCGATTCGATCCTTTGACCAAGTTTATTCGCGCAGCAGTAGGGCAATGCCTGAATCGATGAACACGCGAAGTGGGCCTGGGCGCTTGATCGGGGCGGACGGCATACCCCGGTTTCTCCATGGCAGGTCCGGAGTACGAGGACGATTGTGCTCGGGGGTCGACGAGGACTCCCCTATGACCAAGGGGACTGCCATGACTGACGCTGCAGAGCACGTGTGCTTCGACCGCATCCTGCCCAAGGACCTGATGCGCCCGCACCGGCGGGCGCAGGGCCCTGACGGCGGGGACCGCGCGATCTCGCCCATCGGCAAAGCCTGGGTGAACGGGACGACGCTCAAGGTGCGCTTCCTTGCGGGCACTCCTGCCCAGCAGGCCACGGCGCGCGAGCAGGCAGCCTGGTGGCAGGCGGCCTGCAACATCTTCTTCGACTTCGGTGACCATCCCGACGCCGACATTCGAATCTCCTTCGACCCCAACGACGGTGCGTGGTCGTACGTCGGCACGGACAACAGGGGCATCCCCGCGAACCAGGCGACGATGAACCTCGGCTTCCTCGACGGCGGCACGGCGGGACACGAGTTCGGCCACGCCGTCGGGCTGGCGCACGAGCACTCCAACCCGGCGGGCGGCATCCAGTGGAACGAACCCGTAGTCCTCAGGGCCCTGGCCGGCCCGCCCAACTACTGGGACGAGGCGACGGTGCGCCACAACGTGTTCATGAAGTACCGGCTCGACCAGATCAAAGGCACCCAGTTCGACGCCGACTCGATCATGCTCTATGCCTTCCCCGCGTCGTGGACGCTCAACGGGGTGGCGACGCACGCCAATGACGTCCTATCGGCATTGGACAAGGCATTCGTCTCCGGGGCGACGATGTACCCGCGGACGGCGCCGGTGGTCAGCGACGCCACACCGATCACCGTGGGCGGCCCGAAGGTCAACGGCTCGATCGGGAAGCCGGGCGAGGAGGACCTCTACTCGTTCACGGCCGCTGCCGACGGGCTCTACGAGGTGTCGACCCGCGGCGTGACGGACGTCTACCTCAAGCTCTTCGGACCGGACAGCGACACGCACCTCGTGGCCGAGGACGACGACAGCGGTTATGGCCTGAACGCGCGGATCCGGGCTCAGCTGACGCCGGGCAAGTACGTGGCCCAGGTGCGGCACTACAACCCGTCGAGCGGCACGGGCACGTACTCGATCCGAGCCCGACGCCGCTGACGGCTGTCCGCCCGCCTGACGCTTGGTCACCTCGACGGGTTTCGTCTCCGGGCTACGGGACCTGCCGGAGCCCTGTGATTCTGCTCCGGAATACGGAGCAGAATCACAGGGCGGCGGGAGGAGGGCATGGCTTCCAGTCCGGCCCCGGTCGGGACCGAGTCCGGACCTGCTGACGGCCAATCTCGATCGGTTGCAGATGCTCAGTAATCGAGTAATGATGATTACATGATTACGGAAGAGAAGCTGGAACGGGTGCGGGGCTGGTTCGCCGGCCGACTGCCCGAGGAGTGGCGGAGCGAGGCACCTGAGGTGACCGTCGACCGCGAGGAGATCACCATCGTGCTGACGATCGGTGATGTCGACCTGCCTGACGGGTCCAGCGATGCCGAGCGCGACGAGGCCAGGGCGGGGCGTGCCAAGGCGTTCCGCGAGGACACGCGCGGGCGCCGCATCGAGATCGCCCGCGAGGCGGAGCACCGGTTCGACCGCAAGGTGTCGTGGGCCGTGCGGGTCGGCGATCGGACGGAGCTGTTCACGCACGTGGCGGCGCCGGCGATGACCCGGCTTCGTCAGCCCGAGCGGCTCGTGCTCGACACGCTGGTCGACGCGGGTGTGGCCCGCTCACGGGCCGAGGCGCTCGCGTGGTGCGTCAAGCTCGTCGGCCAGCACGAGAGCGACTGGCTCGGAGAGCTGCGCGACGCGATGTCGAAGGTCGCGGACGTCCGCAGCAAGGGTCCTGGCGCGTAGCGCTCGGACCGCGGCTGGTTCGAGGTGTTACCTCGCGGCATACCGCGACGTAACACCTCGAACGGAAGGGCTCAGCCCTCGCCGTCGTCCTGGGCGTCGCTGTCGTCCTGGGCGTCGCTGCCGCGCTTGATCGCCGAGATCTCGAACTCGAGCGAGATCTTCTCCGAGACGAGCACGCCGCCGGAGTCGAGCGGCATGTTCCACTCGAGACCATAGTCGCGGCGGTTCACGCGGCGAGAGCCCTCGAAGCCGGCTCGGAGCGCGCCGAACGCGTCCTTCTCGACGCCCATGAGCTCGAGCGGGACGGTGATGTGCTTCGTGATGTCGCGGATCGTCAGATCGCCGGAGACCATGTAGGCGTTCTCCTCGACCTCCTCGATCTGCGTGCTGACGAAGCGGATGTCGGGCCACTTCTCGACGTCGAAGAAGTCGGGGCTGCGCAGGTGGTCGTCGCGCTGCTGGTTGCGGGTGTCGACGCTGCCGGCCTTGAGGGTGACCTCGGCATACGACTTCGACATGTCCTCGAGGTCGGCGTAGAAGCGGCCCGTGACGTCGTTGAAGGAGCCACGCACGGTCGTGACCATGGCGTGGCGCGCCGAGAACCCGATGCGGGTGTGGGCCGGGTCGAAGTCCCAGTCACCACTCAGCGGCGATCCTTTGTCGGTCATGGCCTCTCCCCTGCGAATGGATGATGGAGTCGCGGCAGTCTTTCACGACCCACGATCATTGAACGTTTCACGATCGGTCCGTTTCACGCAAGTCGGTCCCTGACGTGCCCGCGCGTCCCCTGGTCGGCTCACACGGGTGCCACGTCGCATCCCATACCCGCGAGCCTGTCCCAATAGCGGCGATCGCGCCACCCCAGGGCACGGACCAGTCCGCATCGGACATTGCGGTCGTGCGTCTGGGTGGCGGTCCCTGGGGTGGCGTTGGGGGGCGTTGGGCGGCGATGTCGGGGTCCGTGAGCCGTTTGGGAGTTCAGCCTGGGGGTCGGCTATAGTTCGTCACGTTGCCTGGCCAGGTAGCTCAGTTGGTACGAGCGTCCGACTGAAAATCGGAAGGTCGGCGGTTCGACCCCGCCCCTGGCCACAACCCCACGAAACCGCAGGTCAGTATGCCGCTGACCTGCGGTTTCGTCGTCCAAGGCCTGGCTCGGCCTGTCGCCTCGCGACGGTCGCGAGTGACCGTGAGTAGTGCATCGCGCGACCCATCACCTCCACCCGAATACCTTGAACCGGATCAGGCCGGGCGGGCGATTCATCGCGGTCGCCCCACCAACAGGTCGGGGAGCTCCTCCTGCACTCAGAGCTGGAGGAGCTCCCTGACCTCGAATAGCGTGTGGCTGCCTCGTCAGGCGGTTTCCTGTTGCGCAACTGGTCCCTGCTGCAGGATCCGGATGGGGTTGCCGAAGGGGTCCCGGATGCCCATGTCAGTCCCGTAGAAGTGCTCGGTGGGCTCTTGGGTGAAGTCGGTTACGCCACGCTGGCGCAGCGTTTCGTACAGCCCGCGAGCGTCATCGGTAGTGAAGACGAGGCCGCCGAGCGCACCCTTGGTGATGAGCTCGCGGAGGCGCTCGGCCGTCGCCTCGTCGTGGAGGGGCGGTCCGGGCTGTTCCAGAGAGATCTCGGTCGGGTGGTCGCCGGGAACCCGCACGGTCAGCCAGCGATAGTCGCCTTGCTGCACATCGTTGCCCTTTTCGAGCCCGAGCTTGTTGACGTAGAAATCGAGCGCCTCGTCCTTGTCGAGGACGTAGATGGACGTGACATTCAGCCTGCTGATCATGATGTTTCTCCACAGCCGTTCCGATTGGGTCATCCCGAGCCTAGGGAGCCGCCGCCGGGGAGACTTCTCCAAAACTGCTCGATGACGGCAGCGACTGGACTGTGCTGCTAGGCCGCATCGCCGCGAGCTGGACACAGTGGGGCGCCACGACCGGACCATGCCCCGTCCGATAGCCGCGCGGCGTCTCTCCGACGATCTGCCGGAAGGTTCGGCTGAAGGTCCCCAGACTCGTGAAGCCGACATCGAAGCAGATGTCGGTGACCGTGCGGTCAGTCTCACGCAGCAGGAACATCGAGCGCTCAATCCGCCGTCGCTGCAGGTAGCGGTGGGGTGTCTCGCCGAACACGGAACGGAAGCAGCGGCTGAAGTGTGCGGGCGAGATATGCGCGACCGCCGCCACGGCGCGGACGTCGAGCGGCTCGGCATACGCGCGGTCCATCGCGTCGCGGGCGCGAAGCAGCCGCCGATTCAGATCCTCCGCTTCGCGGCTCACCCGGCCACGGTAACGCGGCACCTACGGATCGGCCGCCGTGGTGACGTCGGTCTCGCCCGGGAGTGGCCGTCGCCAAACCGACCTCACGCACCGACGGGGTCGGCCATCACATACGGAGATCGTGTTCATAGGCGTAGCGGACGGCCTGGCTGCGGTCTCGGACCCCGGTCTTGGCGAAAATGTGGTTGATGTGGGTCTTGACCGTGGCGTTGGACAGCACCAACGTGCGAGCGATCTCGGTGTTGGACAGCCCACGCGCGACGAGCTGGAGGACCTCGACCTCGCGGCTGGTCAAGCCGTCCGGCATCAGGCCGGGCCGGTCCGCGGCGGTGGGCGTGAGGGACTTCTCGTCAGCGACGACCGAGGCGACCAGGCGGCTTTGGACTGTGTGGTCGAGATGCGTGCGCCCTGCGGCAACGTCCACCAGGGCGCGCTGGATCTCCTCTGCCGTCGCGTCCTTGGTGAGATAGCCGGTCGCTCCAGCCCTCAGCGCGGGTAGGAGGTCAGCGTCCTCGACGTAAGTGGACAGCACGAGCACCTGGGTCTCCGGATGCTCGGTGCGGATCCGCTTGGTCGCCTGGATGCCGTCCATCACGGGCATGTGCAGGTCCATGAGAACTACGTCCGGGTGTAGGCGGGCCGTCTGCTCGACGGCCTGGGCACCGTCGGCCGCCGCGCCCACGACGTCGACGCCATCCAGCAGTTCGAGGATGAGGGCGAGCCCTTCGCGGACGACACGCTGGTCGTCCGCGACGAGCAACCGCAACTGCCGCGCGGACCGACCCTCCAGCGGGCCAGGGCTGCTCACGGATCCTCCTCCGAGTTCGGGACCGCCAGGACCACCCGCCAGCCGCCGTCGATCGGCCCGGCATCCATCGTCCCTCCGAGGCGCTCGACCCGCTCACGCATCCCGGCCAGGCCGTTGCCTCCGCCATGCCCTGCGGGCGCAACCAGGTCGAACGGCCCCGGCTCGCGGACGCGCCGGTCCGGGGATCGTGCCACCGTGTCGACCTGCACGTCGGTCCGGTCGGGCAGGTAGGTGAGCGACACGTCGGTCACAGCGCCGGGGGCGTGTCGGGCGGCGTTGGTCAGGGCCTCCTCGACACCGCGGTAGAGGGCGAGCGCCGGTTCGGGCGCCAGTACGTGCGGGGCGCCCCGGACGTGCAGGGTGACATCGAGGCGAAAGTCGCGTCGACAGTCCTCGACGAGCCGCTCGAGCTGGGCTAAGGACGATATGCCGGCCCCGCGCAGGGCCTGGACCGCCTGCTTGGCGTTGACCAGACCATCGGCTACCAGCCGGGCGGCTCGTGCGATGGCGTCGTCGAGCGGGGCGCTCACTCCCGCGTGCTCGGCGAGCAGGCGCGCGCCCTGCAGCTGCAGCGCCGCTCCCGAGAGCGCATGGGCGAGAACGTCATGGAGCTCGGCCGCGATCCTGCCCCGCTCGGCCACGACCGCTGCCCTGGCCTCGGCGTCCCTGGCGTCGGCCAGCTGGGCGAGCAGCACCTCGGTCCGAGCGTTGGCGTCACGCCCCTGCCGCAGCATGTAGGCGATCAGTCCCATCAGAGCGGTGAGCAGCACCGTCGCCACGACCGCCGCGGGGCTCCCCGACCGAGTGGCCGCGGCGGCACCTCCGGCGCCCGTCGCGACGGCGACCGCCACACCGGTGCTGGGCTGTAGTCGGGCGATCGCCATCCAGGCTGCCGCGCCTGCCGCGAGCCCGGTGACTCCGCGCGGCTGCAGCCAGGACAGAGCCACACCGCATACGGCCATCGTGACCACGACAGCGACCTGCACCCAGGCGGGCCGGGTCGGGAACCGGTTGCCGATCACCGCGGCCGTGGACGCGGCATACCCAGCGGTGAACAGCGTGACCGCGACGCCCGTGGCGCTCAGCCCCGGGGAGGGCTGCTGCGTGGCCGCGCCGACGACCACGACCGCGATCAGCGCCCACCCGAGCGGCCGCAACAGGTCTCGATCGTGGCGGAGCCGTGCCTCGGCACGCTGCTGGGCCTCGGCGACCCGCGCCGAGACGACTGCCTGGTCGGAGCTCATATTCCTGCCCTCCGCACGACCCGGCCTGACTCGTTCACCAGTCGTGTCACTTCATGGAACCTCGGCGGGGGCCCCAACCGCGAGACCCCAGACGAAACCTCTGGCGAGACCCCGGCAGAAACTCTGCACGGGGCCTCGCAGAGGCCGAGCGCCGCGGTCAGGCCGGCAGACCGGACACGGTCGCTCGCCGGGTCGAGGTGAGCCGGTGCCCGCGCAGGTGGACCACGACGATCCGGGCGGTCACCTCGCACAGGGCCATGGAGACCAGGGCCAGTGGCCAGGCAGCCGCATCGATGTGGTGGGCGATGCTGAAGCTGCGCACGGTCGGCTCAAACCCGTGCTGTAGCGCGAACACGAACACCATGCGTGCGCTGATCCCGGCCACGAGGAACGCCCCGGCGATCCAGCCGACTCGGGCCCATGCGGTCCCGTCGTCGTCGGCCCGGACGAACGTGGCGTACCCGGACAGCACGCCACAGGCGAGCCCTACAGCCGTGAGAGCACCGGCGATGGCGAGGTCGCCGCCGCCGGTCGGGATGGAGTGCACGTAGTACGTGGCGACGAACACGACGATCGCGAGCGGCGCGATCACGCTGCGGACGTCGAGCCGCCGTTCCCTGGCCTGGCGGAGCACGACGAGGACGAAGATGCCGTTGATGAGATAGTCGGTGAAAGTCATGCCTCCACGGTCGCCCGGGCGTGGTGTCGCTCGCATCGGCGCACGGGTCGAGTCAGGGTTGACTCTGGGTTGAGTCTGTCGGATTCGTTGAGTCAACCCCCAGTTCGACACAAACCCGGCTGGACGGTGGAGAGTCGATGGCAGGCGTCAGGGTCCGGGCGCCACACGTCGAAGATCCGAGGCACGTCGTCCTCGGTCTACGACAAGGATTGTGCCCTCCCGCATCGACTCCTCGACAAGCTCTCGCATCTGGTCCGAGTCGTCGCCCTCGAGGACCATGTGGTGGCGGGCGTGCGACGGGACGAGCTCGATGTCGGGTCGGCCTGGCTCCCGGTCGATGCATCCGACCCGCACGACGTCATCTCGATCAATGTTTCGGAAATCGAACAGTTGGCTGATGTCGATTCGGGAGGCCCTCGTTCGGCGTATCGGTGAGGGCGCCGAGAGCCGGCACCCACCCGGCACATCAATCAACAGGAGCAACGACCATGACCATCAAGTCCAGCCTCTTCATCTCGCTCGACGGCGTCATCGAGGCGCCCGAGACCTGGCACTTCCCCTACTTCAACGACGAGATGGGAGCCGCCGTGGGGGCCCTCATGAGTGAGTCCGAGGCCACCCTGCTCGGCCGACAGACCTACGAGGAGTTCGCGGCCTACTGGCCCAACGCCGACCCGAACGACCCGTTCACCGCGGTCATGAACGGCGCACGCAAGTACGTCGTGTCCACCACCATCGAGGAGGCCGGCTGGGAGAACTCCACCGTGGTCAGCGGGGATGTCAAGGCCGAGCTCGAGACGCTCAAGGAGCACACCTCGCTCGGGACGACCGGCAGCGCCACCCTGGTGCAGTGGCTGCTCGAGCAGGGTCTCGTCGATGAGCTGCACCTGCTCGTCCACCCGGTCGTGGTCGGCAAGGGCAAGAAACTCTTCGCCGACGGCGCCCAGGTGTCGCTCGAGCTCAAGTCGTCGACCCAGTTCTCGACTGGTGTCATGCACCTCGTCTACGCGCCGGCGCAGCCCGAGGCGCAGAACTGATCACGCAGGCGCAGCGGTCACTGAACGCCAGTAGCGATCGGCTCGCCGGGCTTATCGAAGACCAGGTTGTGCGGATTGCGATCGGCTCGCCGCCTCGCTTGGAAGCATCCACCTGCGTGACTGCAACCTGACGCATCCATCGCGACGATCCAGACCATACGAGGGCGCTAGCTCAACGCCTCCACAACTCAGGCGCCAGTAGACCCGTTTGGTCGATGGGGAGCAGCCCATCGTCCAGGCCACGCAGCTGTTCGTACACCCTCCGCAGCTCGCTCTTGTCCGTGATCAGCTTTTGCGTGACGGCACCCTGGAGCACCGTCACTGTCGTGACGACGGTAATGCGACCGACCCGCTTTCCCTGCTCGCGAAGCCGTTCCAGGCGTGCAGCCTCATAGGCAGCCATCGCGATGCCGCCCTGATCGTCGATCAGCACCATGACCGGACTCCCGGCCTCGGCGAGCACCGCCGCATGCGCGACGACCATTGTCTCCCCGAGGTCATTGCCCGAACGCATCCGCTGCTCCAGCGGTAACCCGCAGATCCGTGCAACAGCCCTCTCCAGATCCGGGGTCGCCTCATCAGAAAGGATGTCGACCCACGAACCCGCGACCTTGCGCCACACGGCCGCGGCCGGCTCGAACCGCGCGTCCCTGCGGGACTTGCGCAGAACCTCATCGGCGACGATCTGCGGCGCGCAAAGCTTCCCCATCGCTCCGAATAGCAGTCGCTCTTTGCGGATCGAAAGGAAGTTCAGACTCGGGCCCGCATCGATGATCGGACGCTGGTCGGCCCCACTCATCCGTCGGGCTCATCGCGTTCGCCCAGCAGCGCGTCGAGTTCGTCGAGATCCAGGCCGGCATCCGGCAGCTCGTCCACGCCCACGAAAGGAACCTCCAGCCGGCGCTGCACGATCCCTTCCGCCTCCAGCCTCGCCACCGCGTCAGCGACTGGGAGACCACGCACCCGCGCAACAGCCTCCGCAGACAGCACGCCGGCCTCATACGCCATGACCGCTCTCGCGAGAAGCCTCTGCGGAGCGCGAGCGCGCCGCGAAGCCGCGGACAAGGCCTCGTACTGGTCACCCCACCCGTACCTGGCCGCGAGGCCCGGGGTCGTGATCTTGCTCCACTGCGCGAATCGAGCAGGCGTGATCAGTTCGGCACCTTTCAACGCATGGCGCACGATGTTTGGTGACGCGAGGAACCACTGCACGATGTCTGAGAGCGTCTGAGTGTCCTCGACAAGCTGGCCTTTGGTGACCTCGTACAGACCTTCCTGCGGAACCAGCAGGTGTCGCGCGTGGGCTCGTGCCCTGGCCTCCGCCATGTCGAAGCCGCCGACGGCCGCGGATCCCGGCTCGCCCCAGTCTCGGAATATGACGTGCCCAAGTTCGTGGGCCAGACTGGCTCGCTGACGCATCGGGTTCTCGGTAGTAGCGACGCCGATGATCACGTGCCCGCGCTGCGGGTCGAAGACGCTGTACCCGTGCTCTTCGTTCGGAGCCGGCATGATGACGACGTCGTGGCCGAGCCGCTCAACGAGGGCGACCATGTCGCCGATCGGCGCGGATCCCAGTCCCAGATCGGCCCGGATCGCTCGAGCCGCTAGCAGCCCGTCAGCCTCTGGGTCGCCGGTCGGGGTCAGTGCACTCACTGTCCAATGGCCTGCTCGTCGAGATAATCCGCCAGCTCCAGGTAGCCGAGCAGACGCTCGTGCATTTCCGTCATGGCCGCGCCGCTATCACCCCGGGCCGCACATCGCGTCCTCTCCGCCACCGTCGAGGCCCCGGTGAGGCGCCCCATCGGTGCTCCGGTAGCTCTTGAGATCGCAATCAGCTCCGGCAGCGTCGCTGCGCGCTGCCCCTGGACGATCCGGGACACGGTGGCCTGCGAGATGCCCGTGGCGTTCTGGAGCTCCCGTTGGCTCATCCGAGCACGCTCAAGCGCAGCCTGGATGCGCTTGCCATAGCGCGTCTCATCGTTGTCCATGACCAACCCCGCCCATCTGAATCACTCTGGTCATCAGTGATTCACTGTAGCAGCCTGGCATGTCAGCACGGCAGGTTGCCGGGCCGGCGGCCGTGGCGAGCATCGGCCAGGTGCACCGTGCCGTCGGGCCTGCCCGGCTGACAGTTCGGCGGATCGTCCCTTGCGTGACTTCAGACCCAGCCGCCGTAGGGGACTGTGAGG
This sequence comes from Intrasporangium mesophilum, assembly GCF_054783095.1. Taxonomy (NCBI): domain Bacteria; kingdom Bacillati; phylum Actinomycetota; class Actinomycetes; order Micrococcales; family Intrasporangiaceae; genus Intrasporangium; species Intrasporangium mesophilum. Next base: position 88,777 of record NZ_BAAGRF010000001.1, read on the forward strand.
ATCTCCAAGCTGTGCCCGTTCGGGTCGTTCCAGTACAGGCCGCGTCCGCCGTCATCGTGGTTGATCTCACCCGGCCGGCGGTGGAACGGGTCCGCCCACCATGGCAACCCGCGCTCCCGGATGCGGGCATGGATCTGGTCGAACTCCTCCTCGGAGACGAGGAACGCGTAGTGCTGTGGGTGGGGTTCGCCGTGGTCGTCGGCGATGTCGAGGGAGACATCGTTGCTGACCTGCACCACTGCGAACGGCCCGAATGTCGTCGGTTCGGGCAGGCCGAGGATGTCGACCAGATGCCGGGCGGTCTCCTGCTTGTCATGGGCCCGCACGATCGTGTGGTTCAGCTGGACGGCCATGGAGCTTCTCCTCCGAACGAGAGTGCGCCATCCATCGTCGCACTGTGGGGTAGTCGCGAACGGTCGCCACGACGATCTCCTGGACGATGTGGCCCCAACCGAACAGAATGTCGAGCCGACAAGGCCGCTGCGCCGGCGCGGCCGGGGCCACACGTCAAAGCCGTCAGGGCGCAGGCGCAGCGGTCTTCATCGGCGGGACACTCCCCTCACTTTGCGCCGACGAACGTCATCAGTCGTTCGCTGCGGCGGACGACGAATTGGTCGATGAGGAGCACGATCAGCAGCGAGACACCGAAGACGGGCAGGAAGATCCCGAGCGCGACGATCGCGACGGCCAGCGGCGGGGAGGCCTTGAGCGGCATACGTCCTCGGGGTGCCCCGATCTGGCTGGTGGCGCGGGGGCGGCGGCGCCACCACATGAGCGGGCCGGTGATGCAGGACACGATGACGCCGAGGCAGAACGCCGTGGTCAGCCACAGGTTGAAGGTGCCGAAGCGGCGGCCCTCGTGAAGCGCGATCCCCTGGGAGACGACCTTGGCGAGGGCCGGGTACTGGTCGTAGCCGTAGGTGCTCACGCCCTGCCCGCCGTATTGGTCGATGTGGACGGTCTGCTCGCGGGAGGGGTCGTCGAACGCGTACCCGATGACGGAGTAGACGCCGGCCTGGTCGCTGGGCAGGGCGACGGTGAAGGGGTGCGCAAGCCCGGCGCGATGGGCGACCTCGACGGCCGTGTCGACGCTGGCGGTGCTGACCTGCTCACTCGGGCTGGCGCTCGGTGGGGTCGAAGAGGGCACGCCGCTCTTCTCCTGCGCCCAGGGGATGGCGTGGTGGCTGTGCGGCAGGGACTCATCCAGGGTCGAGGTGGGGTTCGACAGGGCACCCGGGTCCTCGCCCCAGAGTGAGGTGCCACTGTTGGTGGCGAGCTTCTGGACCTGCTCTCCCCAGATCCCGGTCCAGGGCAGCCCGGACACGACGAGCAGGAGCATGCCGCCGCCGATGACCGCGCCCACGCGCGCGTGGGTGGTCCGCAGGCTCGCTTGCGGGGTGCCGCTGGCACGTTGCCGGCGGCGGGCCTTCAGGCCCCGGAAGTAGAGGTAGTAGCCGGTGATGGCCATGACGATGGCCCAGCAGACGCCGAGCTCCATGATCGTGTCCCCGACCCGACCGGCCATCAGGTCGGCGTGGATCCGGACGGCTGTGCCACTGATCGTGCTGTCCGGGTCGAGCGAGCCGAGCACCTCGGTCGTGTACGGGTCGACGAACACGTCGCGCGTCTCACCTGCCGTGGTTTCGACGGTGAATCTTGTTGTGGCATCAGGTGATCCGGGTTCGGTCACTGAGATGACGGTGGCATCCGCGTAGGCCTTGGTGACCTGTTCGAGCTGCGTCTCGTATGGCTGGGTGAGCTGGCCCTGCGCGTGGTCGACCCGCATCAGGTCGGCGTGCAGGAACGGCTCGATCTGGAACCGGAACAGGTAGATCAGCCCGGTCACCGCGAGCACGAACAGCACCGGTATGACGATGGCTGCGGCGTAGAAGTGCCACCGCCAGAACGCGCGAAACAGCCCGCCGACCGGTCGAGCGGCTGGTCGCGTGGCTGGTTGCGTCGGCGACTGATCTCTGGGCGGCTGCTCGACGAGGGCAGGCTGCGTGCCGGTACTGGGTGCGGGTTGGGGTCGCGACGGGTCGTCGACAACGGACATGATGAAGCTCCTGGAATGCGTAGGCGGAAGGAACGGCCGCAGGACCGGCGAGCGCGTGAAGTCGCCGGGCGGCCGTGAGCCGTGGGCCAGCGAGGAGCTGCCACGGCCGGATCGGTGCGCCCGCAACGGCGGGCACACCCCATCAACACCGCACGAAGGTGCGGCGGGCTTATCCCAGGAGCGGGAGGGGCGGTCCTCGGCGGACCAGGCTCGGTCGGGTCCAGACGTCGCGGCCGGGGTGCAGCGAGGGCAGCGCCATGATCGGCGCGTCGGCGACCTCGAGCGGCATCGCGCACGCAGCCGCGATGGCGCGCAGACCGCGGGCGAGGTGGTGCAGAAGCACGGCGAGGGGTCGAGTCGTCGCAGCGTCGAGGAGCCTCCGGGTGACCTGCCAGGACCGCTCAGTGGACGTGAACGCCCACGCCAGCAGGGTCGCCGCAACCAGGTGCGCGGTCAGCATCGGCGCCGAAGGCACCAGGGTCAGCAGGCCCGAGTCCATGCCCGAGTCCATGCCCGAGTCCATGCCCGAGTCCATGCGCGTGTGCATGCCGGCCATCAGCGCCTCGGCGTTCGCCCGGATCGTTGCGCCGGGGTGTTGCGCGTGGTGATGGCTGTGGCCGAGGTCCCGGACCGGTGGTGTCGCGGCCACTCGACCCCAGGAGGCGACGACGTTGCCCGCGTGGGCGACGCCCTGAAGACCGGTCAGCAAGACCGCCGCGCACGGGAGGCTCGTGGCCTGGTGTGCGACGGGCAGGGCCAGGCCGGTCAGGAGCCCGAGCATCACGACCAGTGACCCGCCCGTGGCCGTATGGCCGCCTGCGAGGGCGTGCGCGATGGTCGAGCACGCTGCGGCGGTGAAGGCCAGTACCGCAGCGCGCGCGATGCGCGTCGTCGGCTCCTCGCGGCGCTGGCTCACGGCCCCACAGGGTAGCGGCCGGCATACGGTGGGCCCGTCGAGCCGGGGTGCGGCTTTGGGGTGTCAGTCGGCCGGGGAGGGTGCGGCGGCATACTCCTCGTCGGTGACGGGCGTGAGCCAGTGCACGACGTCGTGGTCGGCGTCGCCCTCGTTGATGGCGATGTGCACCATGAGCCGGTTGGGCGCGGCACCGTGCCAGTGCTCCTCGTCGGCCTCGAACAGGACGCGGTCGCCGGGGCGGATGACCTGGACTGGGCCACCGCGACGCTGACACAGGCCGACGCCCTCGGTGACGAACACTGTCTGGCCCAGCGGGTGGCGGTGCCAGTGGGTGCGGGCACCCGGCATGAAGTGCACCAGGTTGGAGGTGACGCGCGAGGGGGCTGGGGCGGCGGCGACCTGGTCCAGGTACACGTCGCCGGTGAACCAGTCGCTCGGGCCCTTGACGGTGTCGATGGAACTGCGGGTGATCTGCATGGATTTCCTTCTAGCTGTTCGGGATCGAGGTGCTGGTCGAGGCATTCGAGGTCGTCGGCGAGGGAGGGGTCGAGGCCGCCCAGGAGGCGAGCAGCTGGAGGCGCTCGGCAGAGGGTGAGCCGGGTTCGGCGGTGTAGACCAGGAGAACGAGGCCGGGCTCGGCGGTGATGGCCAGCTCCTCGTAGGCGAGGGTCAGCTCGCCGACGACGGGGTGGTTGAACCGCTTGGTGCCGCTGCCGTGGGTGCGCACGTTGTGTGCGCTCCACAGCCGCCGGAATACCTCGCTGCGGGTCGAGAGCTCGCCGACGAGGTCCTGCAGCCCGCGGTCGTGCGGGTCGCGGCCCGCCTCGGCGCGCATGATGCCGACGCACATCTCGGCGAACAGGTCCCAGTCGGGGTAGAAGTCACGCGATGCGGGGTCCAGGAACTGGAACCGGGCAAGGTTCGGCAGGCGCCCGCCCTCGCCGATGACGGGCGAGTAGAACGCGCGGGCAAGGAGGTTGGTGGCGAGCAGGTTCTGGTGCGGGTCGCGGACGAACGCGACGCCGTCGCGGATCGACTCCAGCGCCCACTGCAGGCTGGGCCGCGAGGCCGGCTTGCCGGCGGCGCGCCGGCGCGGCCGCCCCGAGGTGGGTATGCCGTCCGCGGCGCGGGCGAGATCGAGCAGGTGGGCGCGTTCGGTGTCATCGAGCTGCAGGGCGCGGGCGAGCGCGTCGAGCACGCCTGTCGACGCGCCGGCGATCTGCCCGCGTTCGAGCCGCGCGTAGTACTCGACGCTGAGCCCGGCGATGGTCGCGACCTCGCTCCGGCGCAGGCCGGGAACGCGTCGGCCGCGCCCGGCGGGCAGACCGACCTGCTCGGGGGTGATGCGGGCGCGGCGAGTCATGAGGAACTCGCGCACCTCTTGGCGGTTGTCCACGTCTTCGAGACTAGGCCGCCCCGCGGTGGCGTCCGAGCCGTCAGGGGTGCCCTGTCAGTACGTCCCTCGACAGGGACTCCCCCGAGCCGCGGTCCGCGGGTTCACTCGAGGGGTGGGCCTGTTGCGCCCGGCGGGCCTGGGCCCGCGTTCGTAGCGATCGAAGGAGCACACGCGATGCGTGGAGTTGTCATGTACGGACCCGGCGACGTGCGGGTGGAGGACCGCGAGGACCCGAAGATCATCGAGCCGACCGACGCGATCATCCGCCTGTCGGCCACGTGCATCTGCGGCAGCGACCTGTGGCCCTACCGGGGGGCCGAACCGGTCGACCACCAGGTGATGGGGCACGAGTACGTCGGTGTCGTCGAGGAGATCGGCTCCGAGGTGCGCACCGTCAAGGTCGGCGACTTCGTCGTCGGGTCGTTCTGGGCCTCGGACAACACCTGCGAGATCTGCCGGGCTGGATACCAGGCGTACTGCGTGCACCGTGTCCTCATGGGCACGCTCGGCACGCAGTCAGAGCTGGCCCGCATCCCGCTGGCTGACGGAACGCTGGTCGCGACGCCCGGCCTGCCCGACGCCGACCTCATCCCGTCGCTCATGGCGGCTTCCGACGTGCTCGGCACCGGGTGGTTCGCGGCGGTCGCGGCCCAGGTCGGACCCGGCAAGACGGTGGCCGTCGTCGGTGACGGGGCCGTTGGGCTGCTCGGCGTCCTGGCCGCGCGCGAGCTCGGCGCGGAGCGGGTCATCGCGTTCAGCCGGCATACCGACCGGCAGGCGCTCGCGCGCGAGTTCGGCGCCACCGACATCGTGGAGGAGCGCGGCGAGGCCGGTGTGGCGCGCGTCAAGGAGCTGACGGGCGGGCTCGGCGCGCACTCGGTCATCGAGGCCGTCGGCACTCAGGAGGCGATGATGCAGGCCATCCAGTCGACGCGCCCCGGTGGCCATGTCGGGTTCGTCGGCGTCTCACACGATGTGGCGATCCCCGGCGATGAGCTGTTCATGGCCGGAGTCCACCTCCACGGCGGTCCGGCACCCGTGCGCCAGTACCTACCGCACCTGATCGAGCTGATCTGGGACCGGAAGATCAACCCTGGCAAGGTCTTCGACCTGACTCTGCCGCTCGAGGACGCCGCCACCGGCTACACGGCCATGGACGAGCGCACCGCCACCAAAGTGTTGCTGACGCTGTGAGCGCAGGTCTGAGGTTGTCGGCGGACCCGGCGCGAGGAGGCGAGTGACTCGTGGGGCTGCAGGCCAGGAAGATCCGAAGAACCGGACTCCACGCCTGAGCCTGACCGCCTTGGTGCGCGCTCAAGCGTGAGCGATGCGACGATGCGGGTGGCCGAGGACTCGCGGATCGGGGTGGTGAGGGCATGGATGGTCATGACGAGGTCAGCTCACCTCTGGGCGAGTTCGTCACCGAGCATTTCGCGTACGACGATGGACGTGACGTGACGGTGTATGTCCCGCCACACCAGCCCGAGGCGATCGTGTTCGCCGGTAACGGTCAGGCCACCTCGCGCTGGGGCGCGGCCCTGGAGACACTCGACCTGCCGTCCACGATGGTCGTCGGAGTGCACAGCTCGAGCGATGAGCAGGTGCGGCTCCACGAGTACTCGCCAGGTTTCGACCCGGAACGGTTCGTTGCCCACGAGAGATTCGTCCTCGACGACGTCCGAGGTTGGGTCTGGGCGAGGTTTGGCCTCAAGCTGCCTGTTGCACGCACGGCGGCGCTCGGCGTCTCGGCGGGTGGAGAGCTGGCGCTCGCCCTGGGCTTGCGACATGGTGAGGTCTTTGGCGCCGTGTTCTGCTCGTCGGTGGGCGCGGGTTACCGCCCGCCTGAGCGGATGCCGGTGCCGCTTCCGCGTGCCTACTTGGTTGCCGGAACGCAGGAGCCGTTCTTTCTCGACAACACGACACGGTGGGCAAGGGCCCTGCGCGACGCGGGCGGTGACGTCGTCATGCAAGAGCGAACCGGCCAGCACGGCGACGCTTTCGCACAGCAGGAGTTCCCGCTGATGGTGGCCTGGGCGTTCACCGGGTGAGGCGACCCAAAAGTCTGCTTCTGCCGCGATCCGAGCGGTCCTGCCGATGACCGGTCGGTCCCATACCCTTCGTTGGGTGGACTCCGAAGACCTGCGTATAGCCGTGTACGACCGGTTCCGGCATGGTGAGATCCCGACGGTGGCAGTCCTAGCCGGCACCCTGCGGCTGACGGCGGAGGAGGTCAGGGCGGGCCTGCGCACGCTGGCCGACCGACGACATCTGGCGCTCGGTGCGGATGGCGAGATCACCATGGCTCATCCGTTCACGGCAGTCCCGCTGGGGTTCTCGGTGATGGGCCGAGACACCCTGTGGTGGGGTGGTTGCGCATGGGACTCCTTCGCGCTTCCCCACCTGCTGCCCGAGCAGAGTCCCGTTCTGGTGGCAACAGCCTGTCCCGCCTGCGACACACCGCACGCCTGGCACGTCGACAACCAGGGGCCGCCGCCCGGGGACCAGGTCGCACATTTCCTGGTCCCGACCAGCCACATGTGGGACGACGTCGTGCACACGTGCGGGAACCAGCGAATCTTCTGCTCCGAGCACTGCGTGACCACCTGGCTGGACCGGACCGGACAACAGCGTGGCTACGTCATGGACCTGCCGACGCTCTGGCGACTCGCCTCCGGCTGGTATGCCGGACGACTTGAACGCGGCTACGTCAGGCGTGAACCGAGTGCCGCTTCCGACTACCTCCGGAGCGTCGGGCTCTCCGGTTCATTCTGGGGACTCGCAGACTGAGCGGCGCGCTGCCTGGATGTACGCGGCTTGCTGTGCCCGCGTCAGAGAGCGATCACGGGCCACAACACGGCGACGACATTCTCCGGGATCTCCTCCTTGGGGTCGCCTCGGTAGAACGCGCCGAAGTAGCTGCCGAAGCACATGGTGGCGATGGTGTGCTTGTCGATGTTGTCGGACACGGCCCCGTCGGCTTGGAGCTTCGACAGCACGTTCTCGACGAGCGCGACCCGAGGTTCGACTGCGTGCCTGCGCAGCATCTCGAGTAGCTCCGGTGTGTGGATCACTTCGCCGGCGAAGTTGCCCATCAGCACCATGGCGTCAGGGTTGAAATAGGCCGGATCCAGGCGGCGGACCGCCTCGACGAGAGCCTCCCGTGGCTCCAAGCGGCTCAGGTCGATGTCGTAGAGGTCGCGCTGCTTCCGGAAGCCGTAGTCCAGGGCGTCGGCCACGAGCTCGAGCTTGTTGTTCCAACGTCGGTAGAGGGTGGGGCGACTGACACCGGCGTCGGCGGCGATGTCGCCAAGCGTCATGCGCGAATAGCCGTCCCGGACGAGGCGGGCGCGGGTGGCCAGAATGATCGCGTCATCGAGAGCAGGGTCGCGCGGACGCCCGCCGGCACGCGAGCCGGCCGTGTCGGAAGGCCTCTTCGGCGTTGCCTGCGCTCGGGGCATCTCCACCTCGCATCGGTATGGTGCGTCCCATCCTAACCAGTTCCGTTACAGACCCTTGATGTAACCCATTTGGTTACGTAGAGTGTTCGTAACGGAACCAGCCCGGTCAGGTCGCGGCTGGTGCAGAAGGAAGGTGTCGCAGATGAAGGCGATCGTGGTGACCGACCAGGCCGCAGGAACCGCCGGGATGAAGCTGGTGGAGCGGCCCGAGCCGCCGGCAGCCATCAATGACGTCATTGTCCAGGTGCACGCGTCGGGATGGGTCTCGACGGAGCTCGCGTGGCCTTCGACGTGGACCGATCGCGCCGGCCACGACCGGACCCCATCGATCCCCGGCCACGAGCTGGCGGGCACGGTCACCGCACTGGGCTATGGCACGACGGGGGTGTCGGTGGGACAGCGCGTGATCGGCCTCGCGGACTGGCATCGCGATGGCACCCTCGCGGAGTACGTCGCGATCGAAGCTCGCAACCTCGCGCCCTTGCCGGACGATGTCGAGTTCACGGTCGGCGCTTCCCTGCCGATCTCCGGGCTGACGGCGTGGCAGGGACTGTTCATCCACGGCCGGCTCCAGGCGGGGCAGCGCGTCCTCGTACATGGCGCGGTCGGTGCAGTCGGAGCGATGGTTACCCAGCTCGCGGCCGAGTCCGGAGCCGATGTCATCGGCACCGGGCGCTCCGCTGACAGGGAACGGGCGCTCGATCTCGGGGCGCGGGAGTTCGTCGACCTCGACAACGACACCTTGCGAGACGTCGGCCACGTCGATCTGGTGTTCGACGTCATCGGCGGCGACATCCAGAAGACCTCCGCGGCTCTGCTCAAGGCCGGAGGCACCCTGGTCTCCGTTGTAGGCCCGGTCGAAGAACAACCGACGAACGGCCGCGCGGTCGACTTCGTCGTCGAGGCCGACCGCAACCAGCTGAATGAGCTCGTCGAGCGGGTGCGTGACGGACGGCTGCGCGCGAACATCGGAACCATTGCGCCCCTCGAGGAAGCCGTCGCCACCTTCAACTCCAGCCACCGACCCAAGGGAAAGACGATCATCAAGGTGCGCCCCTGAGAAGCTGTCTGGCCGAGGGAGCCTGCCGCTGAGGAATCGACGCTCTGCGGTGGCTGCGTCAACGTGGCGGCGTGTACGCTGTGTACACAGGCTGAATCCTAGGGAGCAACGCCGATGACTACCTCAACCGTCAACTATCGCAGCGCTCGTGAGGCGCGGGACCACTTCAAGGATCTCCTCGACGCCGCTGACGAGGGGCGCCCAGCGACCGTCACGCGCGACACGCGACGGGTGGCGGCAGTCGACGCCGACCGACTGGTGCACTTCCTGACCCGTTTGCGCCCCTCCGGCGCCCAGGCTATGCCGGACGGCGACGGCTGGAGCATCGTCCTGCCCGGAGTGCCGGTCGCCGCGGACGCAGCCACCATCGAGGAGGCCGTGGACGAGATGATCGACGCGCTGCGTGGCTACGCCGAGGCGTGGACGGAGCGGCTGCGTCTCGCCCCGAACCACGAGGACAACTGGGGTCTGGTGCAGATCGTCACGTTGGCTTCCGACGAGCAACTTCGCAACTGGCTGCTGGCCGTCTGACCGGCTTGTCCGAGAAGCGGCCTCCGGCCACCCGCAGCGACCATGAGAACTTCTGCACCACGGAGGGGTGGGTCGAGCGCAAGCGTGCCAACGGAAAGCGCAGATCACACCACGTCAACTATGAGTTGCCGCTGCCGGATGGACGGATCCTGTACACGCGGATAAGTCATCCAGTCGACCGGAGCACCTATGGGCCGGGCATCTTTGGACACATCCTGCGTGACCAGTTGCAGGTGAGCACTGAGGAGTTCTGGGACTGCGTCAACGACCAGGTGCTGCCGGACCGGGGACAGATGCAACAGCTCACAGAGGCGATCCCGCTGGGCGTGGTCCGGATCCTCACCCAGGAAGCGCACATCCCGGAGTCCGTGGTGCGAACGATGACCAAGGCCGAAGCCGTCGCCAGGGTCGCCGAGTTCTACACGACCGGCAAGTGATCCGCCGACCTCGGCTCTGCGTCAATCCAGGCGGAACCGAAGCCGGTCGGGACGGTCGCGCCGGGGCCCGTCACGGAGCTGACCGCGTCCAGCCGTGGTTGACTCGTCGTTGAAACCCTCCACGGCGAAAGAGAAAGGCTGACATGGCCTCGATGGCACAGCGATTCTGGAAGGCCGGTAACGCGGCGGCCGTGTGGATGTACCGGCGTACCGGCGGCAGAGTCGGCGGTAGGGCGAGGGGCGGCAGCCGCGTGCTCCTGCTCACCGTGGCCGGACGCAAGTCCGGGATGCCGCACACGGTGCCCGTGTCGTACGTCGAGCGCGACGGCGCCTACTTCCTCGCGGCGACCGCCGGGGGCCAGCCGAAAGAGCCGCAGTGGGTCCGCAACCTCCGTGCCGCCTCGACCGCGACCATCGAGGTTGGCCGCGAGACAAGGACGATGTCGGTCGAGGTGCTGCGCGGAGCCGAGTCCGACGCGGCGTGGAAGGACGTCATCGTCGCGGCATACCCCTCCTTTGCGCCTTACGAGGCGAAGGCAGGCCGCAAGATCGCGATCGCGCGGCTGACCCCGACGGCGTGAGTCGGCCGGCCTAGCCGGTCTCGGCCCTACCTCGACGGCGGACCTCAGCCAGCCGATGACCACCCTGCGGCGAGGTGACGCGCACCCAGGCCTGGTGAGCCCGGGTGCAATGTGCGACAACGCTGGTGTCAGCAGGCTCCGCCCGACCACGTGACCGCTACCGGAGAGGTCGCGTCTGCCGGGCTCGAGCCGCTGGTGATGATGTCGAGCTCAGCGCCGGCCGCGATCTGGGCCTGTCCGAGGGTGAAGCGGAGTCCGCCGTCGATCTTGGCGAGCTGGATCGTGCAGATGGTCGGATCGACTGGATGACTCGTGGTTGGGGACCTTCCGTCAACCTGGGAGAACCCCGCGACGTACGACACCTTTGCATTCACGCCCTTCGCTGCCAGCGCGTGTTCGAGTCCAGTGACATCGGAAAGGTCGTAGATCGTGACGATCAGACTCCCGTGGGCTCCGGCCTCCACGGCATACGCGCCGCTCGGTCCGGTGAGGCCGATGCCCAAGGTGACGGCGAAGACAGCCGCGGTGCCGGCCAGGCCGGCCGCGAAGCCCACGGAACGGTGACGACGCCGTCGGGATGCAGCGGACGCAGTCCTGGCATGGGCGCTGACGTGCTGGCGCAGCTCGGTGAGCAGGGACTGTTCGAACGTGTCGAGACTCATGGGGTGACCTCCTGGACGATTGGCGTGATGTGCTTCTGGAGCCGGGCCCGGCCTCGGTGAAGCCGGACCCGCGCGGTGCCTGGCTTCACCCCCAGCACTGCGGCGGCCTCGGTGACGGAGAGCCCGTCGATCGCCACCAGCTCCATCAGCTCGCGTTCGCGTCGCGGGAGGGCGGCAAGGGCGGAGTAGAGGTTGCGTGCGTCGCGCTCCGCGTCGATCTGCTCCTCGATGCGAGTGATCGAGTCGGAGTCGAGCAGGCGCCTCCCGGAGACGCGGCCGGCGATGCGACGTTCGCGCGCCTGGCGGCGAAACTCCTTGGTCACGACATGACGCGCGACTCCCACGAGCCAGGCCGCCGGTGCGCCTCGATCCGGCCTGTACGAGGATGCGGAGTCGATCGCGGCCAGAAACACCTCCGCGGTGAGATCTGCCGCAAGGTGCGGGTCCTCGACGCGGCGCGCGACGAACCGCCGGACCGTGACGAGGTGTTCCCGATAGAACGCCTCGAATGCATCAGGGTCTGCCGCGATACGCGCGAGGTCGGGATCCCGAAAGGAGTTCACACCTGATCTTGTTCCCTCGACTGCCAGGCGTTACGTCCGACTTTGGAACGCGCCTCCGTGGACAGCCTTCACATGAGCCCGACCCGGGGCCGTGCCATGGTCATGGCCGAACTGAAGATTCTCTTCTTGGCCTCGGTGTCCTGACGGGTCTCAGTCCAGAGGGTTCGCCCGAGAGAACCGCACCTCTTCCTGGTCGAGTCGTGTCTGGACCCGGCGTAGCACGATGTCGTCGATGCGCTGCTCGTCCCGCAGTTCCAGGAGCGCCTCGCGGCGTCGGGCGATGAGAGCGAGTGAGAGGTTTCGGTACTGGTCGTCGTGCTGGATGACGATGTCACCCTCCTCGCCGACGGTGGTGATCAGCTTCCGCTGCTTGTCCAGCTCGTGGCGCACCCGTTGGACGACCTTGTCACCGCTGCCGAGCTCGTTGGCCGTGGTGTCGAGAGCCTCGATCGCTGCGTCCAGGGTGTACTCGTCGGCGAACTGGAGCTCCTCGGCGACCGAGGTGTCGGCTGGCAGTCGGGCGAACCGCACGACCGACGGCAGGATCAGCGCCTGCAGGAGGGTCAGCACGATGACGCCGCAAGCGATGAGCACCATGAGGTCCCTGCCGGGGAACGGGGCGCCGGAGTCGAGTGTGTGCGGTACGGCCAGGACCGCGGCGAGGGACACGGCACCGCGAAACCCGGCGGCCGCGCTGACGGTGCGTTGTCGGGCCGGCACCCGACGCAGCCGCTGGGCGGGACGCCGATCGAGGAGCCGGATGACGTACGGCGTGGTGTAGACCCACGCCCACCGCACCCCGATCACGACGGCGGTGACGACGAGGATGTCGAGCAGGGCCTGCAGTATCGAGGTGCTGTTCAGCGCGTGGAAGGCGGACTGCGCCGAGAGTCCGATCAGGACGAAGAGCGCGCTGCTGAGCACCGTGGTGGACAGCGCCCAGAAGGGGAGGGCGATCTGGCGCGTCGCGGCACCGGTGATCCGTGGCGTCACCTGGCTCATGAACAGTCCGCAGACGACGACGGCCAGCACGCCTGAGGCATGGGCGACGTCGGCGAGCAGGAACGCAACGAACGGGGTCACCAGCATGGCGATGCTCTCGAGCATCGGGTCGTCCATCCGGCGGCGGACCTGCCAGCTGAGCAGTCCGATGAGGACGCCGGCGAGCACGCCTCCGATGTAGGACCACACCAGCAGCCAGGTCACGTGCCAGCCGGTGAGCTGCTCCTCGCCTACGGTCACGCCCACAGCCAGGCCGTAGAGGACGAGCGCGGTGCCGTCGTTGACGAGGCTCTCGGCGCGCAGCACAGTGACCGTGCGGCGTGGCAGGTCGCCGGCCAGGGTGCCGACCGCCGTCGCGTCGGTGGGCGCAAGCGCGGCGCCGAGCACCCACGCCGGCCCCCACGGGAGGCCGAGCGCGTGCGCAGCGGCGGCGATCGCGGCAGCAGTGGCTACGACCAGCACCGTGCTGGTGAGAACCACGACCCGCAGGTTGTTCCGGATCTCCCGCAACGAGGTCGTCAGGCTCTCCCAGTAGAGCAGCGCGGGCAGGAACACGAGGAGCACGACCTCCGGGGGCAGCTGGGCTTCCCGTAGGTGTGGCACGAACCCGACCAGCACGCCGACCAACACCAGCAGGATGGCCGGCGCGATCGGGTAGCGCTGCGCGAGCGCGCCGCACGCGACCAGAGCGACCCCCAAGACCACGACCATCTCGAGTCCAAACACGAACTCATCTTGGCCAGTCCGCGTGTCGCTCGACCACTTAAGCGGACGGCCATTAGTCCTACGAAGACAGGGGCGCGGCGGCTCCAGGTTGTCCGCACCGGTCGACCGCACCACGCCCAGGCCTCGATCTGCCCGCCCAAGCGTGGATCGCTCGAGTCGCCGCCACGTCTGCCCGCCGTGACCACGCCGCTCGTGAAGAACCTCGCGGAGGAACCGATCAACTGGGCGATCACATGTGTGAGCGCGCTTCGCACCAAAGGGCGGCGGTATGCCGCGCCTGGGCCGCAGCTTTATCGCGGCGCGCAGAGGTGGGAGGGGTTTCTGGGTGGTGGTGATCTGGGCGCGACCGATCAGTCCACGACGCTCCTGATGTCGGAGTCCCGGTGATCAGCTGAGGAAGAGCGTGCCGGACGCCAGCGTCAGCAGCATGGCCAGCATCCCGATCGACACAGTGCGGACCAGGGTGCGCCACACCTTGGTCCCACCCGTGGCAGAGAGGACCAGCGACGTGACCGTCAATGAAACGATCACCGCGAGGAAGATGACCGAGACCCTCAATGCATTGGGGGCCAGCGCGACGGACAGCATCGGCACGAGAGACCCCAACCCAAACGCGAGCCCGGCCGCGACGCCACTGACAACGGGTGAAGGCTGTGGGGCTCCGAGAACTATCCCGTGCTCGGCTTCGAGGTGGGCTGCCAGCGCGTTCCGCCGGGAGAGCGCCTGCGCGACCTCGTGGGCCAGCCGCGATGGCAGCCCCCGACGTTCGTAAGCCTCGACCAGCTCGGCCATCTCCTCCTGCGGGGAGAGACTCAGCTGACGCTGCTCCTCCTCGAGGATGGCCAGGCGCGCCTCGAGTTCGGCGGCCTCCTCGCCGTACTTCGCACCGCCGAGAGCGATCCCGCCACCGACGATCGCGGAGAACCCGGCAACGAGGATCGTCGTAGTACTGGCCCCCGCGCCGGCCAGCCCCTCGACGACGCCGGCCGTGACGATGATCCCGTCATTGACCTCGACCATCATCGAGCGCAGCCACGCTGCGCCGTAGCCGCGCCCGGCGACGGCGGCCAGTCGTGGCCCGACCCAGCTCATCGGGACGATCGGCCCAGCGCTGCGACGAGATCGGCGTGGTCGGCCTCGTTGCGGTCGGCGTAGCTCGCGGCGAACACGGTCATCGCCGTCGTGAAGGTGGGGTTTCGGCCCAGATAGGCGTCGATCGCCGTGGGATCGCCCGACCGGGCGTGAGCCTTGGCCAGCGCGGCTCCGCAAGCGCGGGCAAAATCGGCGAGGACCCGCCGGAGCAGATTGCTGTCAGGGATGACCTTCATGTCGCGGAACTGGCGCACATAGAAGTCGGCTCCCCCGAAGCGGGTCCAGCCGGCGAACATGTCGCTGGCGCTCTGGATCAGACGCTTGCCGTTGATCACCCGCTCGGCGTGATTTGCGTAGGGGCTTGGCCCCAGGTGCTTCTCATAGACCGAAGGTCCGGCCTGCTTGACCTGGAGGAAGAGCGGCTCGTCCCGCGGACCGCTCAACAGGATCAGGTAGACCTGCATCCCGACACTGCCGACACCGACGACCTGGCGAACGGTATCGACGTGGGTGAAGTTGCTCAGGCAGACCTGACGGTCCGGCAGCAGGGTCTGCCGGTACTGCTCGAAGATCTGGTGTGCGATGTCGACCTGCACCGGCTCCGGCAGGTGGGTCGTCCGCGGCGGCTCCTCACGAATCCTGAGCCGACCGTCCACGCGCTCGACCAGCCGATCGAAGGCTCCCTGGCTCGTACGCTTGCGCGCCTTCTTGGCAATGTGCTCGCGCGCCGGCTCGCGGGCATCACGTGGAAAGTAACCGATCAGCTCCTCCACGTGGATCGCGTCATACCAGATCTCCAGCTGGCCGGCCGTCGCGTACCGTCGCATGCGCTTGCGGTATTCGCCGACACAGGTGCGCACCGCGTCCAGACCGACCTCGTCGGGGCGCCCGTTCTCCCGGGCGATCACCACGAGGCTGGTTGCCAGGCGCTTGATATCCCACTCGAACGGTCCGGTCAGCGTCTCGTCGAAGTCGCGCAGAGCGAAGGCCAGGTTGCGCTCGGGGGTTGCCCACAGACCGAAGTTGAGGACGTGCGCGTCACCGGACATCTGCACCATCAGTCCCGTGTGGGCGTGCCCGGCCAGATCCGCCGCCATCACGGCCGCGGCGCCCCGGAAGTAGCTCCACGGCGACAACGCCATCCGCTCATAGCGCAGCGGCAGCAGCGTCGGCACCCGGATAGGCTCCTGCGCGCGAAGTTGTTCGAGCGCGGGCGCGCCGTCCGGCCTGCGCTGCCACTGTGCCTGCTCCGTTCTGGGCACGATTCTGCGCGACGCACGGCCGACCGCCCGCCGTTCGGCGTGCGGCAGTCGCCCGCCAGTGACCACCTGCCGACCTTCTTGCTTGCTCGGAAGATCTGCTGGCATGTCAGTGATCACCTCCGCTCTCGCGCTGAGCGACACGCAGACTGCGTTCCCCGGGAGTGGTGGACTTTGGGGTTGAACCTCGGTGTCTACCCGCCGCTGTCGATCGCCGTGACGGGTCCAGTATCGCTGGTGGGTTTGGGGAGTGCTATCGAAGCTACGGCGAGGTGGCGGCGGTCGCCTCACCCTCTGGCGGAAAGACTCGGCATAACGGCACTTGAACCGTCCGTTTCGCGGCCGTGCCCGGATGCCGAGGCTCGATCGTCGGTCTCAGTCCCGCCGGCACTGTGCGGCGGGGGTGGGCATTGAGGCTCAGCGAGAGGCAGAGGCTGTCGTGAGCTTCCTCGCGTTCGACACGGCCGATCATCCTGCGACCGGTGCGTCTTGAGGTCGGCCCCGAGCCCGGCCGCACGGCAGGCCTCGGTGAAGTCGCGCACGTCGCCCCGGCCGCCGCGCCAGGACGAGGAGGCGACCGAGTATGCCGTGGTGGTCGTGGGCCACAGTCAGAAGCCGTCGTGGTGCTTGGCCGTCAGGACGGCATCGCGCGCTCCGCCCGGGCCGCGGTCTCGACCCACTGGTGTACGTCGTTCGGACGGCAGGGACGTGTCGGGGTGGAGTGTCCCGTCGCTCCACTCGACGCCGTTGAACGTGTTGATCCCGAGATGGAAGAAGAGCCCGAAGCCGGCCCGTTGGCATGCGAGCTGGTCGGGGCGTGCTCGCCGCCTCACACGCCCCTGTCTGAAGTCTGGGTCACGATCTTCGGGCCGGCCGGTGCCGGGGCCGACCCTTACCGTCTGGTGGACTCCATCACCCAGTTTGGTAACCAGGTCGAGCCACCATCGCGCGAGAAGGCCTGCTCCCATCGAGCCGTGGTGTCACTGATGTCGGTCCAGAGGAACCGGACGCGCACCGGGACGCCGTCCCATGCTTCGTCATTCATGAACTCCCCGCGACCATTGACGAAGCGACCTGTCACGGGCGTGGTGATGACTGGTGCCGACCGGCTGATCCAGTAGAGAGACCACAGGCTGGTCGCGGGGTCGTAGAGCCGGACGGTCAGCCCGGCCCATCCCTTCGTGGGAAAGGTGATCTCGTCGATGTTCGCGGCGCCGTCAAAGTGTCGCGCGGCCACGCTCACCGCTGGAAACTCCTCCCACGGGCTCGCCTCATCGAGGTAGTCGACGCGCCGACGATTGGCGATATCCCACGTGCCCACGTAGAAGTCGAAGTCACCCATGGCGCCACGGTATGCCGCAGCGCCGACACGGGCAGGGCCCGCGGTCATCGACATGGTCGAGACGGCGGCGGCGTGACCCATACGTTGACAGGAGATCGCCGAGTCGATGTCCAGATCTGAGGCCGGGCCCGTCGTAGCGTTGGGCCCGTCGGCGGCGAAAAGAAGCATCTTACATACACGTGTGGCGCCGAAGGGCCACGTGCATCGGTGAGGCGTGATCTACCGGAGCAGCTCTTTAGCCGGCACATCAGACGGACTCGAGACCCATCACACTGCGTACCATCGCCGCCATGAACGCGAATTGCGGGCCGATCTAATGGACTAAGTTTGCTGGGCTGCAGGCCCGGATCTCGATGAGGCGTCAATCCCCAGCATGGCCCAAAGGTGGCTCAGATTCCTCATTAGCGCCTGCGACTGCGGGGGGCGGAGGAGACTTAGCGATCGCTATGAGTCCTTCCATCCAGGTATCTGGGATTGTCTTGTGGCCCTCTTCGGAGGACAAGGCATATTTCAACATCCAGTGGTCACTCGTCTCAAGGACATGCTGAGCCATTTTGTTCTTGAGATTCTCTGGCGCACTTTCAATATCTTGTCCGTTTGCTTCAAGGGCCGCCTTTACAGCAGCGTAGACGTCTGCCATTTGCTCGGCATAGGCCTCTCCATCGGGGGCGTCCAGCGCTGGCCAAGACGCGAGAGGCACCAGGAGATCGCCTTCGCCACCGTCACCCCTCAGGCCCTCCGGCAAATCTACATGAACCTCGCGCTCTCGCCCCGTGAGCGCCTCAATGGCCTGCTTCCCAGCGCTCCATGCGCCATCGACCACCCTTCCGCCGAAGGCGGCTGGGATCGAGAGAGCGGTGAGCACGGCGGCTATCTTTTGCTTGCGACTGTAGGGGGACGCGTGCTTGCCCCCATATTCAGTTCCCACGAGCGCCCCCTTCGACGCCAACGCCCCGGTCCAAGTGCCAAGTGCCAAGTGTACGCTTGCATCGCTCCAAGGCCGGGCGAACCGGCGGACGCCCACGCACCCTGAGCGGTGCGAGCCGAACCCAAATGCTCACCGCGGCCTTGACGGAAGCCAGGGATCGACGCCAATGGACCGCTTGGGGCAACCACGTCCATGGTCCGCTCACCGAAGTCCCGGATCGACCGTGGCGTCCCGCCTTTGAGTGCCGCGGCCACCTCGGGTGAGTGCGATCGGTTGGCCCGGAGCTAAGCAGGTCCGGCGACGAGCTGGGCCCGCTCGCGGCGGAAAGACGCATGCCGTCCTCCCGACTAGCGCGGCAGTCCACGCCGACACATCTCTGCGTATCGGCACGTGAAGTGCTGAAGACGCGGCACCTAACCGATGTTGAGGCGCGGGTCACCAAGGGGGTGAGTCTCGCTGTCGAAGAAGCACACCTTATGTCTACGCAGCGCCTTTGACACGCCGGCCTTGAAGTCGACGATGTCTTCCGGACGTTGGTGCGGGTAGACGGCCACCGCGATTTTTCGCCCAGGCCCGCTTCGCAATGCCCTGATGATGTGGGTGTCCCAGTCGGAGAGCGAGTGGCCGACGACCACGGTGTTTTCCTCGTCGTCCCGAAGTGTGTCATAGCTGTGGAGCAGGTACGGGGACCGTCGGATCGCCTGCATCTTGGCCCGCCACGTTCCTTCGGACACAAAGAGCGGGCGGCGCGAGGAAGACGGGGTGTACCGGCCAGCGATGTCGAGGAGATTCCCTCGGTCACTGTTGGTCCACTTCCCGTTGTTGCCATCGTCGTCCTGCCACAGGTGTATGGCTCCGTGGAGGTAGTAAAGGGCGGTCCAGCCCTGCCAGATCTGGGTCCGACTCGCATCGAAGAGGTTGCCGTTGCCCCAGAACAGATCTGCGACGCGGACGCCCTGAAGCTCATGGATATAAGACCAGTACAGCGTTAGGTCGTAGTTGGTGGTGAACACCGTCTCGAAGTCGTCGATGGCTTCGGCGATGCGCCGGTGCCGATCGATCGGGAACAGGTTCCAGTCGATGTGGATGTCACGGATGGTTTGGAAGAGGGCATCACGCACCCCTTCGTAGAGGTCGTCAACGTCGTCAGTGTTGGCGCCCAACGCATTCATAACCAGGTGGGCGTGGTGGATCGCTTCGAGTACCGCCTCGAAGTTGGTCGTGTCGAGGTCGTTGAACAGCTCGTCGGCTTCACGGTCCAGCTCCGCCTCGTCGCGGAGAGTGGCGTACCGGAATCTCGACCAGAGGTTAATGGAACAACCGTTCCCGAGGAGGAGGGTCGGCCAAGACTTCTCGGCCAGCGTGTCCCAGTCGAGGAGAGTCGAGTCGACGGCGGTGGCGTGCTCGGAGGGCTGTGTCAGTCACAGGTCGACGCTAGAGGTGGTGAGCAACAACCGCCTCTCGGTCAGGGTGACGAACGAGGGCGCCGCGTCCTGACGACAACCAGGTTCGCCGTCTCCGGTACTCCTTCAACACGGCCGCCCGATGGCCGTCGACGCCAAGCTAGGGCGATCAAGAAGGAAGTGCGCTCCGCCGTCACCGACCGGGGCTCGCACTGGTGGACCTGTTGGGCGTCGGTCCCGCCGGTGCCGCCGGATCCTGTGTGACGTCGGTCGCGTGACCCGGTTCCCCGACCGCAACCACTTCGCCTCCTGTACGGGCACCGCACCCCTGGACCCCTCCTCCGGCGACCAGATCCGGCACCGGTTCTCGTGCGCCGGGGCCCGCAGGCTCAACCACGTCCTGCACATGGCCGCGATCGTGCAGATCCGCCACGACACCAAGGCCGGGCCTACTGCCGTGGCTCGCTGAGTCCAAGACACCGATGGAGGCGCTGCGGTGCCTCAAACGCCGGCTCTCTGACGCCGTCTACCGGCAGCTGAAGGGCGACACCGCCGCGCCGGACCCGGGCGCTGCCCAGGTCGGTGTCGAGGCGGGGCCCGGAGGGTACTCGGGGGCGTCATCACAATCCAGCGCGGCCGACCTGTCCACCCCGGTCATCGGCTCTTCGGACCAGCCACTTCCCGGGCCCGCAGGAACGACGCTACCCGCACCCCAGACCCATGCGAAGGCCGCCGCGGGCTCGGCTCCAAGCTCCCTGCGACGACGCGCCGAAGCTGTCAAGGTGCAGCGTCCCACCGGACGAACGAACGTGACGGCGACAAGCGCTGGCGCACACTCCCGGAGCCCGAAAACCGCGGCCTTGACACATGGAGACCAGATTCGGAACACCGTGGGTGTCGTACAACGTCGTCTTGGTCATGCGCCGACGTTGGGCACCGCCGACATGCGCCGGCAGCCTCCGGGCCGGACTGAGGCCTTCTCGCGCCAGCGGTGACAGAACAAGCACTCGGGGTGCCCGAGGCTCGTGTTTCGGCGAACGGTTGAGGTGTTGCCGATGTACGTCACCTGCCGCGTCGGCTCACGCAGGCCGGTGAGGAACATCAGCGCTTCGGTGCACGACAGGGATGCGACTACGCCGTTGATGGTGACCACCGACGGGCCGGACCCGCCGAGGTCGTCGCCGTCGAGGCCGTACATCTTGTTCCGTTCGGCGAGCTGCGGGGTAGGCATCTGCTCCCGGGCCACCTCGGCCATGTCGATGAGGTTCAGGCAGACCAGGCATCCGGTCCCGTCGTGGCTGAACACGACCCGACCGCCGTAAGTAAGCTCCTCGTCGTCCTGGCCCGGAATGATCTCCGAGGCGAGGTCCAGGTAGGCCACGCCGGCCTGGGAGCACAGCTTGACGGCCTCTAGGCGCGGCGACTCGAGGTCGAAGCAGCCGACGACCACGGTCGCGGTGGCAAGCGCCGCGATTATGTCGTCTCGGACGTCCGGATCGCCGACGCGGCCGAAGATCTCGACCGGCGTGGCGTCGGGGTGCTGCGACTTCACGACCCGAGTCGCGATCTTGATCTTCTCGGTGCCGACGTCGTCCGGAACAGCCCCGATGAGCCGGTTCAGGTTGGTGTCTTCGACGACGTCAAACTCGACGAACGTCCAGTCGCGCACGCCGGCATAGGCCAGTTGCTGCACGACGTGCATGCCGTTGCCGCCGGTGCCGAGGATGACGACGTGCGCTGCGCGGATGCGCTCCTGGCCTTCTTTGCCGAAGAGGCGCTCCTGGCGGTCGTACCGGTTACTCATGCCAACTCCTCCACGTGGGTGACGCGACCGACCGCGACCCCGGTCGGGGTCAGGGTGTGCTCGCCGATTACCAGCTGACCGATGCTGGAGGGGGCGGCGTCCTTGGACGCCCATGCAAGGGAGTCGTGGTCCTTGCGGCCACCGACGACGATGGCAGCGTACGGGTGACCACCTAGCCGCCACACGAGCCGCGGTGCCCCATCTGCGAGGCCGCGCAGGTCCGTGGTGCTGAAGGTGGTTGGGAGTCGGCCCACGCCGTGGGAATGAATCTCGACGAGCCCGGCGCCGTGCATCGTGGCCCACTTGAGGGCGCGCGGGCGCACGTCATCGGCGAGCTCGACACCGGTCGACCCCTGGTACTCGTAGTCCTTCTCGTCGTCCAGGTACATGACGTCGACGACGGCCCACATCCCCGCGGCGGTGGGTACTGCGGCGAGGAACGCCATCCTTTCGGACGGCCAGTCGAGGTAGGTGTGCAGGTCGTCCCAGGTCGATTCAGGGATGTTGAGGGTCTTCATTAGGCCCCCTCGGCGAACCGGGTCTGGAACGAGCGCGCGAAACCGAGCATGTTCGGCCCGCGGTCCGGATCGACCGTCGGCACCCATGTCTCTGGACCCCATGAGAACACGCTCCAGGTGCCCGGGAACGGGACCTCGGCGGACATCGTCCAGTTCTCCGGTGTCTTCCCATTGTGGGTCAGCTCGCGGGTGTTTACGTAGAACGCGTACGGCGGCGTCTCCCGGTCCGGCCGGATCTGGAAGGCGACGTCGACTGTCGCCACCGACCAGCCGTCGAGCAGCTGCCAGCCTGGCAGTAGCACCCAGTGGCCGGTGTCCAGGTAGGACAGATTCGGCCACTGGGTGCGCAGCAGGTCGACCTGCTTGGTGACCCAGTCGGTCACCGGGACCCCCGCTTGAACTTGACCTTCTTGCTGAACCCCTGGCCGGGCTTCACGTCGACGACCTCGTCCTCGCGCAGGTCGCGCTCGTCGTTGGTCTTCAGGTCGACCATCACGACCGGCTGGTCGGCGCCCCAGCCAGCCAGCTCCCGGATCTGGGCCACCGAGATGGTCGGCTCGGACCATGGGCGGACGTCGCCGTCCAAGTTGACCTCGTACTTCGGACCCTGGAGGGTCTCCACTGCGTTCGACACGGTTCTTGCTCCCCTCTCGCCTTCGCGAGCCTGGTGGCGATCTCGGTCGAAGCCGCGACCGCCGACTACATGAAACCTTCCGACGATGTCAGTGTAGCAGGCAAGATCTCGCGCAAGTGGTTCATTTCTTTCTCGTGGACCTGCGCGTGGCGAAGTTGTCCGATGCACCTGTGAAGGGGCAAACTCTGAGGGGTGATCGTGGTGGTAGCGGACGAACGGCTCAATCAGCTGCTCTCGACGGGCGCTCTCATCACCGCTACGTGGCCGCGTGCAGCAGAGGACGTCCGCATGCTTATCGCGGTGCTCCGCTTCACGATCCCCACACTGGCCGACGTCCTCGGGACCGGGCTCGTCACCCTCCCCGCGGCAAGTGCCCGAACCGACGAGGTCACCCTCGCCGCCGGGCAGGCGACACTCCATGCGCTCGCGCTCGCTCAAAATGGTGAACGAGTCGCCGATCCGCAACGAAACGCACACCAGGTCTTCAGGCTCGACGTCCGGGACGTTGCAGCCGAAGGGCGTTCAGCATCGAAGGTCGCACGATGAACCGGATAGACATCGCGGGCACCCCAGCCCGGCACCCCAACGAGCTCCAGCCTGACTGGGCATTGCACCCCGGCACGCTCCTCGCCCGCTACCTTGACCAGCACGGCATCCGACAGTCCGAGCTCGCCGAACGAACCGGCCTGACCACCAAGCACGTCAATCAAATCGTCAAGAAAACCGTCGGGATTACCCCCGACGTCGCCGTGCTCCTCGAAACCGCACTCGGGACACCTCATCGCTTCTGGGCCCAAGCCGGCGCGGACTGGGACATGTACGTCAGCGAACAAAGGGCCACAACGTCCCTTCAGGAAGCGTCCACCTGGGCCCTCGGGTTCGACCGGACAACGCTCCTGCGGCACGGCATTATCACCAAAGCCGACCCCGCCACCGAACTCACCCGGAAGGTGCTGCAGTTCTTCCGGGTCGCCAGCCCTGCCGCATTCGAAGCATCGTGGCTACGGCCACGCACATCGTTCAAACGGAGCCAGGCCTACACGGTCCATGGCAACAACACCGCGATGTGGCTCCGCCTTGTCGAGCATTACGCCGAACAACTCGACCTGCCGGCGCCGTACAAGCCAGCAGTACTCCGCAATGCCGCGACCAAGATCCCCCGCTACACGACGATGCCGTTCACGGCCGGCTTCGAGGCCGCCCAAACCGCACTCGCAGAAGCCGGCGTCGCGCTCATCTTCGTCCGGCAAGTCGCCGACACGCGAGTATGCGCTGCAACTTGGTGGGTGGACGACACGCCTGTCATCGGCATCACTGAACGAGGCCGCAGGACCGACGGCTTCTGGTTCAGCATCCTCCACGAGATCGGCCACATTCTGTTCCACGCCCGACGCACCACCTTCCTTGACCTTGAGACCGACAAACACGAGAGCACCCACACAGCAGACCTGGCCGAAGCCGAAGCAAGTCGTTACGCCGAGGACACCCTGATCCCCGACTCGGCGAGGGTCCGGATCGCCACAGCAAAGACGAAACAAGATCTCCTCCTCCTGGCAGCGGAACTGAACGTCAGCGCCGCCATCGTCGCCGGCCAGCACGGACACATCACCCAGAACTGGCGCACCGGTGGGTCGCTGCGCACCAGATTCACCGAGGACGACATCGCTCGCCTGGAGGAGCTCAGCAACTTCCGCGCAGCCAAGGCGTAGCGCCTTTGAGGCGGGCGCAACTGCCCAGGGGCTACGACTCACGTCATTCTGGGCGGAATGGCCGCCCCAGAGAGTGATGGGCCCACAAGCCGCCAGGACCTTCCAAGGCTTCGGGAAGGCATGCGCTCCCTTGTTCTGAAGGTAGGCGACTCGACGCACTCATGCCGAACCGTCCGAGCCCCAAGCGCCGATCGACACCGACGCCTGTCGTGGACACGCTGAGCCTCGAAGGAGTGCACCCCATGGAACGACGGCTCCCAGTCTGACCCGACGGCGGGTCGCGCCATGCGCCGGGTTTGCTGGGACGATTTCTGGGTGGAGCTCCCCACCCGTGCCCTGACCCGGGGCGTCCGGCTGGCCACGGTCCCGGCCGCGTTCGTGGGCCGCAGCGTCGTCGGGCTAGGCAAGCGGGTGGGCGGCCGGCCCGCCGAGGCGATCGCTGCAGAGGTGCAGGCACGCACCGCCGAGCAGCTGTTCGGTGTCCTGGGACAGCTCAAGGGTGCGGCGATGAAGGGCGGGCAGTGGCTCTCCGCCATGGAGGCGGCCCTGCCGGAGCAGCTGGCCGGACCTTACGGCGAGGCGCTGACGAAGCTGCAGGAGGCGGCACCCCCGATGCCGACCCGCACGGTGCACGACGTGCTCGCTCACGAGCTGGGGCGCCGGTGGCGCACCCGGTTCACCGAGTTCGACGACGAGCCGGCGGCCGCTGCGAGCATCGGTCAGGTGCACCGCGCCGTCTGGCACGACGGCCGCGAGGTAGCGGTCAAGGTCCAGTACCCGCACGCGGGCGAAGCGCTGGCGACGGACCTTCGACAGCTGGACCGGCTCGTGCCCATCCTGCGCGTCGCTATCCCCGGCATCGAAGCCGGTGACCTCTTCAACGAGCTGACCACCAGGATCATGGCCGAGGTCGACTACCAGCAGGAAGCCGAAGCCCAGACGGCGTTCGCACGGGTCTTCCGCGACGACCCCGACTTCGTCGTGCCCAGCGTGGTCGACGTCGCTTCGCGCGTGCTCGTCACCGAGTGGGTCGATGGCACCTCGGTGGCCCAGATCGCTCGCCACGGCACCGAGGCCGACCGCGACCGGGCCGGTCTGCTGCTGTGCCGCTTCCTACTGTCGAGCCCACCGCGGGTCGGTCGGCTGCACGGCGACCCGCACCCCGGCAACTTCCGGCTTCTCGACGACGGGCGGCTCGCGGTCGTCGACTTCGGCTCGACATTGAGCACGCCCGACGGGTGGTCGGCCAGGCTAGCTGCGCTGCTTCGCGCCGGGCGCGACCGTGACGCCGACCGCCTCCTCGAGGTGGCGACGGCCGCTGGGCTGGTGCGCGGCGGCGAGGTGACCGCCGAGGCGCTGCTCGACCTGGTGGACCCGGTGCTCGAGCCGCTCCGGCAGGACCGGTTCACCTTCACCCGAGAATGGATGCGTGGCCTGACGACGCGGTTCTCCGACCCCCGGGGCGCCACCTCCCGCACCCAGCGCAGACTTCACATCCCCGTTCGGTATCTCCTCGTCCAGCGGGTCGCCGCCGGCACCACCGGGGTGCTGTGCCTGCTCGGCGCCTCGGTGCCGCTCTCCGCCGAAGCGGGCGCCTGGATGCCCGGCCTCGACGCGGCGGACGAGTGAGCAGTCCCAGCGCCGTATGCCGCCCTACCGCCCTACCGCCCTACCGCCCCACCGCCGCACCGCCGCGCCTACGCGTCGCCCGCCTACACCTCGCCCGCCCGCCGGCGACCGCCGCCGGCGCCCGCCGTCGGCGCCCGGCCCCGACCGCAGGTCAGCGCTCTGCCGGCCCGTCGAACGACGTCGCCAGCACCGACGGGGACGCGCCGTTCACCTGCGCAGCCCCGTGAGGCACTCCCGCGCACTGGGAGAGCAGGGACAGGACCGCCTCCGAAGGCTCGATGCCCAGGCCCTGACGGAGAGCGCGGCGGCAGCTTTGAAAGGCACGCCTGGCCTCGATGAGGTTGCCCTCGGACAGGTGGATCGAGATGACGGCACGATGCGCACTCTCACGCAGGTCGTCGGTCCGCAGCGCCGCGAGGGCCGACTCGAGCGCGAGACCGTACTGCCCCTGCTCGGCGAGTCGACCCGCCGCAGCCTCGAGCACGTGCAGGCGCAGCTGGCGCAGCCGCTCGCGCTCGGCGTCGAGCCACGGGTCATCCCAGTCGGGCAGCAGCTCGCCGGGACCGACCCGGCCCTCGACAGAGGTCAGGGCGTCCGGCGCCCCACGGAGCACTGCATGGGCGCGGTCGATGAGGCCGCTGACGTCGATGTCGGGGGCCAGACCCAGCTCGACGACCCCGTGCGCGGCCACGACGAGGCCGGGCGCGGCCTGGTTGACCCGCCAGATGCCCGTGCGCAGGCTCGCGAGGGCTCGGTGCTCGGTCGTGTCGGACCACAGCATGCCGGCGAGACGGCTGCGACCGGTGCGCCCGCGCAGCGCGAGCAGCGCCACCAGCCGTTGGGCTCCCGCGGGCAGCGCCACGGGACGGCCGTCGACATCGACGGCGAAGGCTCCGAGCAGGCGGATGGAGACGAGCGGCGCCGCCCTGGGTCCTGGCAGTCGCACCCCCAAGTGCTCTGTCACGACGTTACCTCCTGCGCATCGCACGGGTCGTCTCGTCGACGTCGACGCCCGTCGCAGGTGTCTGCGTGCCGCCACCCGGGCGTCAACCTGGTACAGATAAGTCCGCGGAACCACGCGTTTGATACCTGACCATTTCCGACAGTACGCCTCCGGCCAGCGCCTCACTGGCGGTCCGGGAGAAGTGCCCCGCCATCGGGCCCGGTTGCGCGTGACATGGGTGTGACATCGACGTGACGTGACCCGAGCACCATCGCCGACATGAGCAGCTTCCCGGGAAGCCCGCGCACGGTGCCGGGCGCGATCGTCGCGGTCGACCCGCTCAGCCCGCTCGCCCGCACGGTGATCTTCCAGTACAACCCCGACGAGGTCACCCGCACCCTGCGACCGCGTGCCGCGCCGTCGGGCGGCAGCTCCGCGTCCGACGCGCACCGCATCTGGGGTGCGCCGACCGAGAGCATCTCGATGACGGTCGAGCTCGACGCGACCGACGGCCTCGAGAGCGGCGACCCGCTCGCGGCGACGACCGGCGTCGCCGGTCGCCTGGCGACCCTCGAGATGCTGCTCTACCCCAACAGCGTCACGATCGTGGCGAACGCCGCCCTGCTCCTCGCCGGGACCATCGAGGTGCTGCCGCCCGAGGCGCCGCTCACGGTCCTGGTCTGGGGCCCGGGCCGAGTCGTGCCCGTGCGTGTCGAGAGCCTGACGATCCGCGAGCAGGCCTTCACCACCGGCCTCATGCCGATCCGGGCCAGCGTCGAGGTCACCCTCGACGTGCTCTCCTACAACGACCTCTCGCCCACCGACCCCGGCTTCGCGTTGTTCCTCGTGCACCAGGTGCTCAAGGAGACGATGGCCTCCGTGGCCGCCGTGGCTTCCGTCGCGGGCACCGCTGCCGGCGCCCTCGGCGGCTCAGCGGGCGGCTCCGCCGGCGGCTCCGTCTCGATCGGGGGCTGACGATGTCTCGCTACTCCGACGTCGAGACCGCGACCTACGAGGCCGTCTCCGACGATGGCACCCGGCGTCTCGTGCGCTACTACCGGCGACGGTTCCCACCCGACCCGGCCGACCACACCACGCTGGCCCAGCATCTCGTCGTGCCCGACGACCGCCTCGACCTGATCAGCTTCCGCTACACCGGCGACCCCCTCGGCTTCTGGAGGGTCTGCGACGCCAACGCCGCCCTCGACCCCGACGCGCTCGTCGACGACGAAGCCGTCGGCACCGAGATCATCGTGCCGGTGCCGGGGGTGACCGGCTGATGTCGCTGCTGGGGGTGCACCTCACCGTCCTCGCCGGACCGACGGTGCCCACCCCCCTGCCGCCGGACGTCACGGCCCGGGTGCGCTCGGTCACGGTGACCGAGTCCGACGGCGCACGCTCCGCCTTCACCATCACCCTCGACGCCGGCCGGTCGGGCCCGACGGCCGTCTTCGACACGCCGCTGCTCACGACCTCACCACTCCGGGGCAACGCCCGCGTCGTCGTGCTGCTCACCATGGGCGCCCTTCCGCAGGTGCTGCTCGACGGGATCATCACCGAGACAGAGCTGACGCCCGGGAGCGCGTCACAGCACGCGGAGCTGCGCGTCACCGGTCACGACGTGTCACTGCTCCTCGACCGGCACGAAGTCTCCACCGAGCATGTCGGTCTCGACGACGCCCTCCAGGTGCAGACCATCGCGCTGCCGTACCTCGCGCGCGGCATCGTCGCGCAGGTCATCCCCCCACCGGTTCTCGACCCGCCGCTGCCCATCGAGCGCACCCCCACACAGCAGGCGACGGACTACGCGCACCTGCAGGCACTCGCGACGTACCACGGCTACGTCTGCTACATCAGCCCCGGACCGGTGCCGGGCCTGTCCACGCTCTACTGGGGCCCGCCGGTGCGGGTCGGCCTGCCGCAGAAGGCGCTGTCGGTCGACCTCGGCCCCGACACCAACGTCACCGGCTCCCCTACCTTCCGCGAGGACGTGCTCGGTCCGGAGCTCGTCGAGGGAGAGGTGCAGGACTCCCGCCTCGGCACTGTCGTGCCGCTGCGCACGGTCGGCTCCCTGCGTCCGCCGCTCGCGGCCCTGCCGGTATGGGCGGTGCACCAGGCCGACCTGCGCACCCGCCAGTTCCGTGACACGGGCCTGCCGGCGACGACCGCCCTGGGACGCGCGCAGTCGATGACCGACCGCAGCGTCAACTGCGTCACCGCCCAGGGCAACCTCGACGGCGGCGCCTACGGCTCCATCCTCCGCCCGCGCGGACTGGTCGGGCTGCGCGGGGCCGGCTGGTCCAACGACGGGCTCTGGTACGTCCAGCAGGTCGTCCACCACATCAGCCCGGGCAGCTACACCGCCGACTTCACGCTCGCCCGCGAGGGCTACGGCGCCACCGTCCCGATCGTGAGGGTCTGACATGCCGGTCGACATCGATGAGCTGAGCACCTCCTCACCGCGGTTCTTCGGCAAGTACCGCGGCACGGTGGAGAACAACATCGACCCCATGCAGCTGGGCCGCGTGCAGGTCTCGTGCCCTGCTGTGCTCGGCAGCGGTCAGCTGAGCTGGGCACTCCCGTGCTCTCCGTATGCCGGCGACGGCGTCGGGCTCTTCCTCGTGCCCCCCGTGGGGGCGAACGTGTGGGTCGAGTTCGAGGCGGGCAACCCGAACAACCCCATCCTCGGAGGGTGCTTCTGGGGCACCGGCGAGGTGCCGGCGTCGCCGGCGCTCGCCGAGATGAAGGTGCTCAAGACCGACTCGATGAGCATCGAGCTGAGCGACCTGCCCGGAGCCGGAGGGATCACCGTCAAGGTGTCGTCGCCGGCCGTCGCGATGAGCATCTCGATCTCGGCGACGAGCTCGGGCGTCGAGGTCTCGGTCGGTGCCTCGAAGATCACGCTCTCGCCCGCGTCGGTGTCGATCAACGACGGTGCGCTGGAGGTGATGTGATGCCGGGCTACCTCCTCAGCCAGGGCTCGCGGGTCAGCTGCGCACACCAGGGCACGGGGACCCCCACCGCGGCCTTCCCCCGGGTCACCGTCGGCGGGCAGGCGGTCGTCCTGCTCAGCGGCCCGTGGACGATCGCCGGGTGCCCCTTCCCGACCAACGCCGGGGGCCCTTGTGTCACCGGCACGTTCACCTCCGGCACGGTGCGGGTGACGGCCAGCAGGCAGCCGCTCGCGATCCAGGCAGCCCCGGGCACCTGCGTGCCCACCGGGGTGCCCCTCATCGCGCCGCAGACCCAGGTCAGGGTGCGTGCGTCATGAGCAGCGACGTCTCCCCGCGAAGGGCCGACGCCCCGCACCACGTCGGCTTCCCGTTGCGTCTCGACCTGCGGGGCCGCACGACGCTCGCCGACGACGACGCCTACCTCAAGGGACTCATCGAGCAGGTCCTCTTCACGAGCCCCGGTGAGCGCGTCAACCGGCCCGACTTCGGCAGTGGCGTCGCCCGCCTCGTCTTCGCGCCGAGCGGCGACTCGCTGGCCGAGTCGACCCAGGCCCTCGTGCACGGTGCTCTCCAGCAGTGGCTAGGCGAGCTCATCCGGGTCGAGAGCGTGCAGGTCACGGCGGTCGACTCGCGGCTCGAGGTCGTCGTGGACTACCTGCCCCTGCGGGCGACGAGTCCGGACCAGCGTCGCCGCGTCAGCGTCGCGGGCACCGGTGGCCCCGCCGGGGCGGGAGGTATGCCGTGACAGCGCCCGACGCGCTCCCCTTCAGCGCGGACATCGACCTCGAGGCCCGTCGCGCCCTCGTGCGCGACCTGGCCGGTCTTGACGGCATCGACGTCATCGAGGTGCTCTCCAACCACGTCGGCACCCCGGGACAGGTCCCCGGCGCTCCGCCGCAGCGCACCCTGCTCGTGCACCTGCTGAACGGCCCGGTGCCGGCCGACTGGACCGCCGACGTGGTGCGCGTCGTCGGCGGGGTGCGCGAGGACCCGGACCTCAACCCGGTACGGGTCGACTGGGCGTTCCCGGCCGTGTCCGTCGTCGGGGTGGCGGGCACCCCGGCCACCGACCCGCTGGACGGTGTGTCGGCCGCCGACCGGCAGCTCGTCCTGCAGGCTCTGCCCGACGACGAGCAGCGGCGGCGCGCGCTCGTGGTGCGCACCAGCTCGAGCGGCGACTGGTCCACCTACACCCTGCGCCTCGTCGGTCCGGGTGGGGTCGGGGCGCCTGCCGGGGTCGACCTGCCCCTCTCGACAGCTCCCTTCACGTTCACGGTCGACTGCCCGTCCGACCTCGACTGCTCACCGGCCGCCGAGACGGTGCCGGTCGTCGCGGACCTGCTGCCCGGTGACTACCTCGCCCGCGACTACGAGGCCCTGCGCAGCCGGCTTCTCGACCGGCTCGCGACGCTCCTGCCCGACTGGACCGACCGCAACCCGGCCGACCCGGCAGTCATGCTCGTCGAGCTCTTCGCCGCCCTCGGCGACCGGCTTGCCTACTGGCAGGACGCTGTCGCCGTCGAGGCCTACCTCGGGACGGCTCGTCGTCGCACGTCCGTGCGCCGGCACGCCAGGCTGCTCGACTACACCGTGCACGAGGGCTGCTCGGCCCGCACCCTGCTCGCCTTCACCACCGACTCCGACCTCACGATCCCGAAGGGCACACCGGTCACCGACCTCCCGGTCCAGCCCGGGGTCGAGGTCAGCTCGCCGATCGACGCAGTGGAGCTCGGCGGCGCGGTCTTCGAGACCGCGGCCGACCTCGTCGCGAGGCCCGAGCGCAACGCCCTGCCGCTGCACGCGTGGGGCGACCCGTCACACTGCCTCCGGATCGGGGCGACCGCGGCCTTCGTCAGCACCCAGTCGGGCATCGACCCCGGCCTGGTGGCCGGCGACCTCGTCGTCCTCGTCGACCGGCCGGTCGGGGGACTGCCCCGCGAGGGCGACCCGTCGCGGCGCTTCGCCGTGCGGCTCGTCACCGACGCCCGCGCCCACACGGACCCGCTCGAACCCACGCTGACGGTGTGGGAGCTGCGCTGGGCAGCGGCCGACGCACTGACGGCTCCGCTCGTCGTCACGACGCCCGGCACCGACCAGGCGCTCGCTGTCGCACTCGCCAACGTGGTCGTGGCCGACCACGGCGCCGGCGTCGTCGACGAGGCACTCGTGCCACCGACGGTGCTCGAGCCGGCCGACTACCGACCGCGACTCCAGCGACCGGGCCTCAGCCAGGTCGACCGGTCGCTGCCTGCGTCCGCCTCGGCGGCGAGCCTCGCGAACCCGGACGCCCGGTCCGCCGTGCCCTGGCTGGACCTCTTCGACGGACAGCGCACGTGGACACCGCAACCCGACCTGCTCGGCAGTGGCCGCCTCGCGACGCACGTCGTCGTGGAGCCCGAGCCGGGCGGCGTCAGCCGGCTGCGCTTCGGCGACGGCGTGAGCGGTCGCGCACCCGTGTCGGGCACGACAGCTCTTGCGACCTACCGGGTCGGCGGCGGCGAGGCGGGCAACGTCGCACCCGACCGCCTCGTGCGCCTGCTCCCCCTGGCCGACGGTCGCGACCCCGTCGGTGCGGGCGCGGTGGTCTCGGTGTGGAACCCCCTGCACGGCACCGGCGGCACGGACCCGGAGCGTCTCGAGCAGGTCCGACAGCTCGCACCGGCGGCCTTCCGCCAGCAGCTGCGGGCTGTGACCTCGGCGGACTACGCGGTGGTCGCCGAGCAGGACCCCGGCGTGCAGCGTGCCGTCGCCAGACGGCGGTGGTCGGGATCCTGGTACGCCCAGGAGGTCACCGTCGACCCCGTTGCCGCCCACGCCGACGACCCGGCCCTGCTGCCCCGCGTCATCGCAGCCCTCGAGGTGCGGCGCATGGCCGGCATCGACGTGGAGCTCGAGCGACCCGTCTATGTCGCCCTCGAGATCAAGCTCGGCGGCTGTGTCCTGGCCGGGCACCTCCGCGCCGACGTCGAGCAGCTGCTCAGGGAGACCTTCACGTCCGGTCTGCGTCGCGACGGCCGTCGCGGCTTCTTCCACCCCGACCGCTTCACCTTCGGCCAGCCGCTGCGGCTCTCCGACGTCGTCGCCGCGGCGATGACGGTCGACGGCCTGGCCTGGGTCGAGCTGACCCGCTTCGCCCGCGCGGGCGCGTCGGACCTCGACGCAGAGGCCTCGCTCTCCGCGGGCGAGCTCCCGATGGCGCCGCGTGAGCTTCTGCGCTGCGACAGCGACGTCAACAACCCCGAGGCGGGACACATCGAGATCTCCCTCGGAGGTGGGGCATGACGACCGACTGCTCCTGCACGGCGGGCTCCGGCTGCTCCAACGGCTCCGGGTGCTCCGGCTGCGTCGACGACCTCGCCGCGGCCAACCTCCCCGGACAGTCCGCGCTGAGCTGGCGCACTGCGCCGCACGGGACCGCCCTGGCGCGGATGCGGGCCTATCTCGCCGAGGACAGCCAGCCGCTCGACATCCGCAGCCTCTCCCACCAGGGCACCGACGACCCCGCGATCGCGCTGCTGGACACCTGGGCTGTCGTCACCGACGTCGTGTCGTTCTACACCGAGCGGATCGCCCAGGAGGGCTTCCTGCGCACGGCCACCGAGCGCGACTCGGTGCGCCAGCAGGCCCGCAGCCTCGGCTACGAGCTGCGGCCAGGCGTGTCTGCGCAGGCCGAGCTCGCCTTCGACGTCGAGACCGCACCGGGCTCACCGGAGGTCGTCGTCGTGCCCGAGGGCACGCCGGTCCAGACCGTGCCTGCACCCGGCAAGCTCCCCCAGACCTTCGAGACGACAGCAGAGCTCGAGGCGCGCGGCTCGTGGAACTCCGTGGCGGCATACGACCGGGTCCGGCAGCCCTTCGGCTTCGGCATCGACACCGTCTGGCTCGACACCACGACGTCCGGTGTCAAGGTCGACGACCGCGTGCTCGTCGTCGGCAGCGAGCGAGCCGGCGTCACCCAGGGTCAGGCGCACAGCGACGACCACGAGAAGTGGGACTTCCGCCGGGTCACCGCGGTCGACGTCGACCCGGCGCACTCACCAGGGTGGACCCGCCTCGCCCTCGACCGACCGCTCGGGTATCGCCGGTCGCGGCACCTCGTCGCCGCGAAGGACGTGCGCGTGTACCGGCTGGGCCAGCGCCTGAACCTGTTCGGCTGGAACGCGCCCGACCATGCACTCATCGACAAGGCCAACCAGGGCTCCTGGCCAGACTTCGACCTCGAACCCGGGTCGCGCTCGCTCGAGATCGACGGCGACGTGCCCGCCATCCTGCCCGGGTCCTGGATCGTGCTCGAGCAACCAGGACACACCGAGGCCTTCCAGGTCGGGTCGGTCAATCCCGACGGCGCGACGAAGTACGCGCTGTCAGGCAAGCTGACGCGAGTCACCCTCGACATCTCGGAGCACCTCGACGACTTCGACCGCAACCACGCGCTCGTCCACGCCGTGTCCCGAGAGCTGCCGGCCGCGTGGATGCCGCGACCGGACCTCGTCGGCCATCCGGCGGCCGGTGAGGGTCACGTGCTCGACCTGGTGCCGACCGATCCGGTGCTGCCCAAGGGCCGCGAAGTCGTCGTCACCGGCGTGACCGACGCGGACGAGCTCGCTGTGGAGGCAACCCGGCTCACCGCCGCCGCCTCGGTCGCCAACGGTGTCATGACGGTCACGCTCGACCCGCCGCTCGAGCACGCCTACCACGCCGGCACGGTGCGGGTGCGGGCCAACGTGGCCGTCGCGACCCATGGCGAGACCGTCGAGCAGGTGCTCGGCAGCGGCGACGGCCGTCGCGCCTTCGCCTCCTTCGACCTGCGACGCCCACCTCTGACCTTCGTGCGCTCGACCACCGCAGCGAGCGGTGCTCTGCCGGTGCTCGAAGTGCGCGTCGAGGAGGTCGAGTGGACCCGGGTCGACTCCCTCTTCGAGGCAGGACCGAGGGACCGCGTCTACATCGTGCGCCAGGCTGAGTCGGGCACCACCACCGTGACGTTCGGCGACGGGGTCCATGGCTCCCGCCTGCCGACCGGGGTCGAGAACGTGCGCGCGACCTACCGCGTCGGCATCGGCGAGGACGGCGCAGCGGAGGCGGACCAGGTGCGCCTGCCCGTCCGCAAGCCGCGGGGCATCGCCTCGGTGACCAACCTCGGCCCGGCCCACGACTGGGCCCCCTCCGAGACGCTCGAGGAGGCGCGGCTCACGGCGCCGCAGCGCGTCCGCACCCTCGACCGGGCCGTGTCGGTCACCGACTACGAGGACTTCGCGCGCGGCTATTCCGGGATCGGCCGCGCCCGGGCAGACCTCGTGTGGGACGGCCGAATCGACACCGTCGTCCTCTCCGTGCTCGCTTCGACAGGAGATGCGCCGGCCGACTCCCTGGTCACCGACTTCCGCAAGACCCTCGACGGCGCGCGGGAGACCCGAGCCCCGAGGGTCGTCCTGCCCGCGGAGGTCGTCGACGTGGGCGCCAGCCTGCGCATGGAGGTCGACCCGCACTACGAAGTGCCTCTCGTGCGAGCGGCGGTCGAGGGAGCGCTGCTGGCCGCCTTCGGGTCGATGGAGCTCGCCACGCCACTGGCCGCCTCGGCCGTGCTCGTCGTCGCGGCCGCGGTGCCCGGCGTCGTGTTCGTCACGATGCCGCAGCTGACCGGCGGCCTCGTCGGCGACCTGCTCGTGGCCGAGCCCGGTCGGTGGGGACCCCCGCCCGAGGCCCCGACGGCGCCGTCCCGGCTCCTGCCCGCACAGGCGCTGCGCCTGACGGCCGGCCTGCTCGACGTGCAGGTGGTGACCCCATGACGACGTCGGCTGCCCGCCGGGCCGACCGGAGGGCATACCTCGAGGGCTTGCTGCCGCCCCACGTCGTCGAGCGCGACGCGGACACCGGAGGACTGCTCCGTGCGCTGCTGGAGGCGGTCGCCGGCGAGCTCGCCGTCGTCGAGGACGACGTGCAGCGCCTCTATGACTCGTGGTTCATCGAGACCTGCCCCGAGTGGGTCGTGCCCTACATCGCCGACCTCGTCGGGCTCATCGGCCTGCCCGGCGACCTCGGCGCCGGGACCGGCGCCGGGGTGAGTCGCCGGGGCGTCGTGGCCAACACCGTCGCCTACCGCAAGCGCAAGGGCACCGTCGCGGTCATCGAGCAGGTCGTGCGCGACGTCACCGGCTGGCCGACCCGGGCGGTCGAGGAGTACCGCCTCCTCGCCGCGACGACCCACGTCAACCACGTGCATCTCGAGCGGCCCGCACTCGGGTCGGTCCGTGACGCCGCGTCGGCAGAGCTGGAGTCGCCCCGGCTCGCCGGGGGTGCGCTGACCCGTTTCGCCCACACCGGTGAGGTCCGCCCGATCGACCCGAGCACCATCGGGGGACGCGGTCGGTTCGGGATCCGCGGCATCGGGGTGTTCGTCTTCCCGACGCAGGTACACGACGCCACCGCGGTGCCGGCACGCCGGCTCACACACGCGTGGAGCGTGCACCCGCTCGGTGCCGAGGCACCTCTCTTCGCCGTGCCGACGACCGAGGAGGCGATCGAGCACCTCGCGACCGAGTCCGACCTGCCGGTGCCGCTGCGGCCCCGGCGGCTGCTGGCCGCACTCGCGGCTGCGCGAGCCGGGCTGCCCGGCGAGGACCTGCCGATCGCCGTCAGCGTCGAGGGCGACGACCCGCTCGCCCCCGAGCGGATCAGGGTGTGTGGTCTCGAGGACCTCGCGACGAGCGGCGGAGCACCCCTCTCGGGCTGGCAGGTCCTGGTCGACGCCGTCCGGGGTCTGCTCCACCCGTACCTCGACGGGGTGCCCACCGACCCCGCCACGATGCATCTCGACCACGCCTACGGCACCGTCGCCGACGTCGGCGCGGGCACCTACGACCGCACGCTCGGCCACGACGCGGCCCTCGCCGCGGACCCCTTCACCGGTGACCTCGACCGCACCGACGAGGAGCCCGTGCCGGTGCGCGACCGCGTCGGTGCGCAGGTGCTCGTGCGCACCGGACCCGCGGCACCCGGCGTCGAGGTGAGCATCACCGACGCGCTCGCCGAGGTCGACGCCGGCTGGGCCGACCCCTCGCGCCGGCTCGTCGGCATCACACAGGTGGTGTCGGTCGCCGACAGCGAGACGTATGCCGCCGACCTCACCATCGGGGTGCCCGCCGAGAGCCGTCTCGTGCTCGTCGCGGCCCACTGGCGCGGCCGGCAGCTGCTCAACGGGGACATCGAGGCACCGGTGCCCGGCGTCTACTCCACCGAGGGGCTCCGGCCTCACGTGCTGGGCGACCTCCACGTCACCGGCGCCCCTGGCGCGAGCCTGCTGCTCGACGGTTTCGTGATCGAGGGCGACGTCGTCGTCGAGCCGGGCGAGCTCGGGTCACTCACCCTGAGCCAGTGCACCGTGGCCGGCCGGGTGCGTGTCGCGTCGAGCGCGCCTGGAGCCAACCGCGAGCTCGCGGTGGCGGTGCGCCGCAGCGTCGTCGCGTCGCTCGACCTCGTCGACACCGTGCCCGAGGTACTGGCCGTCGACAGCGTCGTCGACCCCGCGCTGAGCTCGTCCGCGGTGGCCGCCGTCGCTGCGCCGGGGGCTCATCTCGAGGTGGTCGGCTCGACCTTCTTCGGTGACGTCGGCTGTCGCTGGCTCGAGGTCACCTCGAGCATCTGCGACGGCACCGTCACCGTCGTCGACCGCCAGGTCGGGTGCGCGCGCTTCAGCTTCATCGGGCCCGGATCACGAGTCCCGCGTCGCTTCCGGTGCGTGCCGGCCTCCGACGCCACGACCTCCGTCTCACCCAGCTACCTGTCCACGCAGCCGGGCTCACCGTTCTATCCCAGCCTCGCCCCGAGCGCCCTCGTGTCGATCCGGCACGGTGGCGAGTTCGGGTCCGAGATGGGCGTCCACCACCACCTCCGCCGTCCGCAACGGATGGACGCGGCCCGACGACTCGTCGGGCCCTACGTCCCCGCGGGCATGCAGATCGGAATGTTCGGGAGCTGACCATGCACGCAGACCTCACTCGCTGGACCCACGATCCTGCCCTCGCCTACCGGTCGGTGCTCATGCAGCAGGGGCGGGTGATGCTCGATGCCGACTGGAACGAGCAGGCCGCCATCACAGCCCACCACGACACGGCCCGCACGGCCGACATCGTCGGACCGAGCGGCGGCCCCGAGCCCCTCGACGGCGGACCTGGCCCCTTCGCGATCGTCGACCTGACGAACGGGTCGGAGCCGTCCGAAGTGCCCTGGGCCAGGCTCGGCGTGACGCCCGGGCACTACTACGTCGACGGCGTGCTGGCCGAGTCCGCGCCCGACCCGGCCAACGCCGCCGCCGGCGCGTGGCCGCTCGCCGACCAGCCCTACCGCCCCACGATCGGCACCGGCGCCGGGTCGAGTCCCGGCCTCGACGAGCCGCCCGCGGGTGACGGAGACGGCCGGTATGCGGCATACCTCGACGTCTTCGAGCGGACCGTCTCGCCCGACGAGCGGCCCGAGCTGCTCGAGTCGGCGCTGGGCGGGCCCGACACGGCGATGCGTGAGCAGACGGCGTGGCAGGTGTCGCTGACGCGCCTCGGCGGCGGCGAGGTCTGCTCTCAGCTCGACGACGTCGCCGAGCGCACGCCGCGCACGATGGTCGCCGGCCTGCGACCGGCGGCGCCCGACGCCGACCCGTGCCAGATCACGTCCGGCGGCGGCTACCAGCGGCTCGAGAACCAGCTCTACCGCGTCGAGATCTGCTCGGTCACGCCGCAGCCGCGCTTCGTCTGGTCGCGCGAGAACGGCTCTGTCACAGCAGGACTCGTCCAGATCGGGGTCACCACAGAACCTGGCATGGACGCGGCACTGACACTCGACCGCGTCGGCCGGGACGAGGAGCTGAGCATCAGGGAGGGCGACCTGGTCGAGGTCACGAGCTCGGACCGGCAGCTACGGGAGCTGCCCGGCTTCCTCGCGCGGGTCGGACCCGTCGTCGACCTCGTCACCCACGTCCACTGGCTCGCCGGAGCGCCCGCGAGCGTGCCCGCGCTCGGGCGGGCACCGGTGGTGCGCCGCTGGGACGGCGGGCCGAGCCCGCTCACGACGGGACAGACCGACCTCGAGGGCGGCATCACCGTGTCGTTCCCCACGGGCGGCACTCCGGGCGTCGGAGACTTCTGGCTCGTGCCGGCCCGCACAGCCCGCCTCGCGTACGGCACGAGCGCCAGGCAGGGCACGCTGGACTGGCCATGGGACTCGGCGCCGTCGTCGCCCCGGCCGCCTGTCGGGCCGGTCCACCACCACGCCCCGCTCGGCATCCTCAGCCGCACCGGCACGTCGTGGACGCTGGAGTCCGACTGCCGCCACCTCTTCCCACCGCTCACCGGCCTCGTCACTATCGACCTCGTCGGCGGCGACGGCCAGGAAGCCATGCCCGGCGACGAGCTCGGCGCTCCCGTGCGGGTCGTCGTGCGCAACGGCGGGCTGCCCGTCGAGGGCGCTCCGGTCCGCTTCACCCCGGAGGGCGGCACGTTGCGTGAGGCGGTCTCCGGATCGGCGCCGGCCGGTGGTGTCGTGGCGACGGGCGCGGACGGCGTTGCCGCAGTGAAGTGGACGCTGGACCCGACGGGTGCACCGACCCAGACCCTGACCGCGCAGCGCCTTGACGACACGAACAGCCCGGTCGACGTCGCGGTCATCGTCAGCGGCCGGCTCAGCATCGCCTCACAGGTCCAGTGGGAACCGGCGTGCGACGCCTTCGGCGGCACCCGCACGGTGCAGGACGCGCTGGCCCAGCTCGCCACGACCCCGACGCTGCGCCTGCTCGGTGGCGACGGTCAGGAGGTGTCGTCCGAGGGTGTGACGGTGCCGCAGCTCGTGAGGGTCGCCGTCGACAGCCCGTGCGGGCCCGCCCGAGTCAAGGTCGTCGCGCAGGGCACCGACGGTGCCCTGGTGCTCGCGTCGCCGGACGGGGCGGCCGTGCCGCCCACCTTGAGCGGCACCGGCGCGGGCTCGACCGATACCTCTGAGCCCGATGCCTCTGGAGTCGCTGCCTTCGTGTGGCAGCCGTCGTTCGCCCAGGGGCCTAGCGACGTGCTGACCCTCACCGTCGACGGCCTCGCCCTCGCGCCCGTGCGCGTGTCGGCGCAGCTCGACGTCTCCGTGGCCGGCACGCTCGGCATGCACGTCATCGACACGTCCTTCCTCAACGGGTCGCCCTTCGAGAACGACGGCGTCGTCGACATCGGGGACCTCGTCTCCGGCATCGCGATCACGGTCGACTCGCTGGTGCTGCCCGAGAGCGTCAACGGCAAGCCGGTGGGTCGCGTCCTCATGGACCTGCCATGGCCGACCCCGCCCGAGCTCGACCAGTGGAGCGACCAGTCCTTCGCCCTGCACACCGTCGAGCTCGTCGGCGAGCTCGTCGCCCGCAAGAACCTCATCCTGTGGCGCAGCCGGCTGCCTCTCGACAGCGTGCTCGGGCGGGTGCGCGAACGCCTCGCCGGTTTCGCGGGCAACAACCGGCTCGGGTCTCCGGCGCTGCCCATCAGGATGCGCTTCCAGCTCGACGGCTGGGCGATCATGGACGCCCGCAACCCCGAGCGGCACCTCAACGGTCACGCCGTCTCGCAGTCGGTCCAGGGACAGACCGTGCTGCGGCTGCCGACGACCGACGACATCGCCGGCGGGCGTTTCGAGATGTGGTTCTGGTTCGGCACCGACAAGCCGGCGCCCAACTTCACCCGGTTCAAGGTCGAGGACTTCTCCGGCTCGACGTTGGCGAAGGTCACGCGGCTCGCCACCGACGCGGGCCTGCCGGTCACGGTCGTCGAGGAGGACGCACCCGGCATACGGAAGAACACGGTGCTCGGCACCATCCCGGCCGGCGGCGCCCAGCTGCTGCCGGGGCAGCCGCTGACCATCCGCGTCTCGCGAGGGGCCGGCGGCTGACCGCCGCCGGGTGAGCGCCATGCCCGTCTTCTCGTGGTCGGCCCCGGCTCGCACGACCGAGCGCGCCGTGGACGCATCCACGCCGCCACGCGAGGGGGTGGCGCTCGAGCCCTCCCTACGCGCGGCGATGGAGCGCGGTTTCGGGCACGACTTCGGCGCGGTCCGAGTGCACGCCGACGAGAGAGCGTATGCCGTGACGCGCGCCGCCGGTGCCCGTGCCCTCACGATCGGCAGCGAGGTGTCCCTCGGGCCGGCGGCGGCCGGGGCGATGACGACGGCGCGGGGCCGGCATACGCTGGCGCACGAGCTCGCCCACGTCGTGCAGCAGTCGGCGGGCGGCCGAGCTGCGGCCGGCGGTGCCATTAGCCACGCCGCCGGCGGGGCCGCCGAGCGCGAGGCCGATGCTGCGGCGTCCCGCGTGCTCGCGGGCGGAAGGGCTCAGGTGCGCGAGCGCCGGCCGGTCGCAGCGCAGTGCCAGGGCGAAGGGACGGCCCCGACGACCACGACGACCGCGAGGACACCGGCCGCGGACCCCGGGCAGGTCCTCCTCGGCGGACTGTCGACCATCGCCGACCAGGCCAAGGACAACAACCCCGAGGTCCGGCGCCGGCTCATCGAGCCACTCACGCTGCGTGCCCGGAGTCAGTTCGGGCGCCTGTCGGGCGGCGAGCAAGCCGGGCTCATCGGGTTCGGCGCCGGCACGCTGGCGCTCTCGGGTGGGGCGCTGCTGAGCGACCCCAACGGTCGGCGCGTCCTGTCGGGGGTCAACCTCGCGACCCCGCTGACCCTCATCCCAGGCATGCCGCTGACCCACTTCAGCTACACCCTGCCGAGCGGTCAGGGGCCGACGCAGCGGATCTACGGCTTCCAGACGAACTTCTCCTTCGATGACCTGCTCGAGCCGGTCCGACGCCGCCTCGGGTGGCAGGGGCTGACCCTGAGCGCCGAG
The DNA here is from genome assembly GCF_054783095.1 of Intrasporangium mesophilum. NCBI lineage: Bacteria > Bacillati > Actinomycetota > Actinomycetes > Micrococcales > Intrasporangiaceae > Intrasporangium > Intrasporangium mesophilum. The sequence continues at coordinate 130,237 of NZ_BAAGRF010000001.1, forward strand.
ATGGCCTGGGCCTTCGACCCCGTCGACAACCAGCTGCGCATCCGGGAGGCCCATGCGACCCTCGGGATCCTGCCGGGGGTCACGCTCTCAGGCGGTGCCTACCCCGACGTGTTGGCGCCACGGCAGATCTTCCCGACCGCCGAGGGCGGCAGCGTCGAGCTGCGTCAACAGGTGCCGGCACCTGCCCACACCGCCGTGCCCGATGTGCGGGTGATCCTCTCCGTCGACCTGCTGCAGCTCGGTCGGTCGGGCGTCATCCCCGGCCTGCGCGGGCTGGTCGGCAACTTCTAGAAGCCACCCGTCTGCGACGAAGCCACCCTTGACGCGTGCAGCCACCCGTGGGCGGTGGCTTCAGGCCGCAGTCGCGGCCTCGGGCCGAAAGGGTGGCCCGAGCCGCGCCGGCGACATCGAGCCCGCGGCGACCTGCTCCACGGTGGGCGGCGGCATACGGCCCGGGGTGCGCGCGCTCAGGTGCTTCGCCCGCCACGCCTGGCGGCCCGCGGCGCGCTCACGGCGGCCCGACCGGTCTTGGCGAGCTCCCAGCGCACGGCACGCATCAGCTGCTCCATCGTCAGCTCGCGGCCGTCGTCGGCGGCGAGGTACGCGGCCTGGAGCGCGGCCGAGGCGATGCCACCGCCGGAGAGATCGGCCTCCGAGAGCCGGCCGAGGTCGAGCTCGGCACGCGGCAGGGCGGGCGGCAGGGCCTGTGACCACATGCGCAGCCGGGCCGCGCGGTCGGGATACGGGAACGTGACGATCGCCGAGAGCCGGCGAGTGAAGGCCTGGTCGAGGGCGCTTCGGGCGTTGGTCGTGAGCACGGCGAGACCGGCGAAGGACTCGAGCCGCTGCAGGAGGTAGCCGACCTCGACGTTGGCGTAGCGGTCGTGGCTGTCCTTGACCTCGGACCGCTTGCCGAAGAGGGCGTCGGCCTCGTCGAAGAGCAGCACCATCCCGCCGTTCTCGGCGGCGTCGAAGAGCCGGGAGAGCCGCTTCTCCGTCTCGCCGAGGTACTTGTCGACGACCTGGCTGAGGTCGACGTGCACAAGGTCGAGCTCGAGCTCGTGGGCGATGACCTCGGCGGCGAAGGTCTTGCCCGTGCCGCTGGCGCCGGCGAAGAGCGCCGCGGTGCCGAGTCCGCGGCTCGTCCGCGCGGCGAAGCCCCAGTCCTCGAGCACGGTCGAGCGGTGGCGCACCGCCGCGACGAGAGCCCGGAGCTGCTCGAGCTGCGGCTCGGGCAGCACGAGATCGTCCCAGCCGGCGCGCGGGATGAGCACTCGCGCAAGGTTGCCGACGTCGGCGCGGGGGCGACGGCGGCAGGCGGACCAGAGCCGGCGGCCCTGTGTCACCTCGGCCGCGACGACCTCGACGTCGGCCACAGAGAGGTCGAAGGCGCCGGCGGCAGCGGCGACCTCCTGCTCCGGCACCTGGGCGCCCACGCGGTCGAGGGCGGTCGCCAGCGACCTGCGCCGGTCGCCCACCCCGAGGCGCGGCACCTCGAGAACGGGCAGGCCCATGCCGTCCAGGGGTGCGCCTCCCGGTCCGCTCGAGGCGAGCAGCACGACCGGCGCGTCACACGTGCTCAGCGCGCGTCCGAGCCCCGTGACCGACACCCGCACGTCGTGCAGGTCGTCGAGGTCGACCAGCCAGGCGACCCGGGCGAGCACGGTCTCCCGCAAGAGGCGGCGCAGCAGCACGACAAGGTCGGTGGTGGTCGCCGCGAGGTCGGCGGCGCCCAGCAGCCTCGGCGCCAGGCCGACGGTTGCGCAGGCGGCGGCCGCCACCGCCCGGGTCGTCGCCGGCTGGGGGCCGTGCAGCACCACCGGGCCCGATGCCGCCCACCGCGACACGACCTCTGCGGCGACCGCCCCCAGGGTCGGGGGCAGCCACGCGGGAGCCTCGACCGGCTGGCTCAGCGCCGAGAGTCGCTCGTCCAGGGCGGCCACCCCGACGAGATGGTGCACGATGCGCTCGTCAGGCACGAGGGGGCTGGAGAGCAGCGCGTCGGGGTCGGACAGGCGCAGCATTCCCCAGTGGCGCAGCGGCGCCTGGTGCGTCAGGGCGTCCCAGTGCGCGTCGGGCAACGTGGACAGCGCGGTGCCGAAGCACAGGCGCGGCTGCCCGGTGTGCTCGAGCAGCTCGCGGGCCACGTCGCCGACGAGCTCGGGGCCGCAGGCGAGCAGGAGGGTCCGCCGCTCGAACGCCGACAGCCCGAAGCCCGTCTCGATCTCGTCGAGGGCACTCGCGCCCAGCACGGCCTCACGCAGTGCCGTCAGCCTCGCCTGAGCTGACTGGACGTCGGCGCCGGTGACGATGGCGCGCACGATGTCGAGCTCGGCGACGACGAGGTCGCGCTGCGCCTCGGCGGACAGGGAGGCGACCCTGTCCGCCGAGGCGCGGGCGTGCTCGGCGCGGGGCGAGGGGTGTCCGGACGACGGCGACGTGTGTCCGGAAGGCCGCGACGAGTCCCCCGCAGATGGTGCGGCATGCGCGTCCGCCCGGTCGGAGTCGTCGGGCCCGTCGTCGCTCACGGCAGTGTCACAGCCGGGCCGTCATAGGTGTCGCCGCTCAGGGTGGGCAGGCTCTCGGCGCCGTCGACCGACACCCGCACGAGCCACGTGCCCGCCGTCAGCTCGTTGCGGGCGACGTCGAGCCGCGCGAGGGGAGCATCTGCAGCGAGCACCGGCGGGAACGTTGCGCCGACGAGCGGTGGGTCATCGGGCTGTCCCCCGCTCAGCCGGCCGAAGGTCACCGTCGCGCGCTGCCCCTCACGCAGCGGCGGCGCCACCGGCACTCGCACGAGCGTGGCTGTCTTCGTCACCGGACCCGGCGTCGGAAGGACCATGACCGGCAGGCCCGACGAGCGGTCGGTGACCCGCTCGGGCGTGCCTGCGACGGGGTCGGCGGGCTGCACGCGCAGCACCTGCACCGCGTGCACTCCCGCGGACACGTCGGCCGTGAGAGTGACGGTCAGCCGGGTCGTCGTCGAGGTGGCATCCGGGACAAGTCGCACGCTCCCGACCGACACGGCGGTGTGGGCTGCGAGCAGTCCGCCACCGGTGAGCACGAGCGTTGCCCCGGTCACGACCGCACCGCCACCGTCGACCTCGACTGCCTCCAGCCGGATCCGTGTCAGTGGCCGCACGGCGACGACCCGCTCACGCACCGGCAGGGCGCGTCGCGGCACGACGTCGGCCTCGATGAGCACGACCGTGGCCGTGTAGGCGAGCGAGAGCAGGTAGGGCGTGCCGAGGACACCCCAGAGCTTCGACATCTCCTCGAGCGAGAGCGGCGTCGGGCTCACCTTGACGAGCTCGGCCTGGTCCGCGAGGTCGGCATCGGCGAGGAACCCCGTGGGGTCGGTATCGTACTTGTCGATCGCCGCCTGGATGACCGCCTTGGTGAAGACCGGTGTCGAGGCGAGCGCGAGCGTCCCGCGGGCGAGCAGGCGTTGCGGCTCCAGCGCCTCCTCGTCGCCGTATGCCGTGACGAGGTAGTGCAGGTCGAGCGCCGCGACGGGGCGCCGGGCGAGCGACCCGTCGCCGTGACGGGTCGGCAGGTCGCTGAGGTTCCACGCGTGGTTGGGGGTCACCTGGTAGAGGTAGACGTTGAGGCCCGACGCGTCGTTGCCGACCGTGTCGGCGTCGGAGAGCTGGGCCGGCCGGTAGGTCGTGACGTCGGCCCCGCCGATCGGGCCCGGCTGCGCCCCGCCGAGCGACTCGTGCAGGACGTGCCGCATCGTCGAGGTGACCGCCGCGATGGCGAGCGTGTTGCTCATGGTCGGCCCGTTCCTGCCCTCCGCCGCTGGCGGTCGAGGTATGCCGTGTGGTCGACCGGGTGCGACCCTGCCGTCTCGCGCGTGGCTGGGGAGGCCGGGGGCGGTGGGGCCGGTGGGCGGCGCACCTCGAGACGGTCGATGTGCAGGTGCACCTCCGCCGCCGCGGGCACCTCGACCGGGTCGATCCCCACGGAGGTGCGGCCGTCGTGGCGAGGTCGGTCGCGATCCCGCGTGGGCACGGCGACGAGCCGGGCCACCTCTGCCTCGGTGAGGGCACCCGACTCGACGAGAGCGGGGCCGAGGTGGTCGGCGAGCAGTGCCTCCGGGCCGATGGTGCGCGTGGCCGGCGTGCGAATCGTGCTGCGCGAGAGTGCTCCTCGCCTCTGGTCTGACGAGTTGGTCTCTGTCCCAGCCATGGACGCCGACCGCACCATGACTTCGCCTGTCGCTGCAGGGCTTGGCGAGGTCCCGGTCACCGATAGCTCGGGCCCCGACCGCTCCGGCGTCGGGGTGCTCGACGGGTCCGCACGGGCCGAGGAAGTCTCGCCGACGTGCGCTGCCGAGGCTGATCTGGGCGGTGACTGCGAGTCCGACTCCGGAACGCGTCCGCCCCCGTCGTCAGGGACTCCGGAGTCGCGCAGCACAGACGCGGACGGCGGTCGCCGACGCCCCGGAAGGGCCGCTGTCGGCGGCGTGTCATCGGGGATCCCGTCGACCGGGGTGGCCCGCCGTCCGGGGCGGCGCCGCGCGGGGGTCACACTTGGCTCGCCTCGTCGAACGAGCAGCTCGGCCGGCTCCACCTCGGCCCCCTGGGAGTCGCCCTCGATCTCGAGGCCGGGCTCTGGGAGTGGTGCGGCCGGTCGGGTTCGAGCCGCTGGCTCGAACCGGCTCGGTCGGCGCGCGACGAGCGCCGGTGCGCGGTGCGTCGTCCGTGCGACGAGCCGGTCGAAGACGTCGCTCATCGGGCACCACCGCGTCGTGCGAGCTCGAGGTAGGCCGCGCGCCGGGCGTCCGAGAGGTGCAGCACCTCGGTCTCCGACCAGCCGAACGCCGCAGCCAGCTCGGCAACGTCGCCGAGGATGTCGCGCACCTCGTCGGCGACCCGGTCGGCCAACAGCGCGACCGCGTCGACGTCGGCCGCGACGTCGCTGCCGCAGTCGGGACAGACGAGCCGCACCGCGAGCGCCGATGCACCCGCGAGCTCCTCGGCGACGGCGTTCACCCGCTCGAGGACGGCCGGGTCGAGGGTGGCAGCGTCGACCCCAGCGGGCAACGTCACGCACCGGTCGCGCAGGGCGGCCGACGGCTGTGCGCTGGCGAGCGCGACGAGCAGGTCCTCCGTCGTGGGTCCGCGCACGACGATCCCGTCGACGGTGGCGACGCCACCGGCAGCCGCGCCGGGCCGGTCGTCGGTCGTCTCGAGCAGGTCGTCGAGGGCGAGCGGCACGTCGAGGACGGCACCGCAGTCCGGGCACGTGAGCACGGTCTGCACCTCGAGGCCAGCCCGCTCCCGGAGCTCACCCAGTGCCGCCCGCGCGGCGGTGGCAAGCGGCATACGGACGGCGTCGGCGAGACTGTCGGCGGCCCCCAGCGCGACGAGCAGCGAGGCTCCGCGGGCCACCGACGTCGTGGACGCCAGGGCCTCCCAGAGCGCCAGCGTCTCGCCGGGCCGCGCGGGCATCACGGCTCGGTGAAGGACGGCTCGGTCGGCTCGGCCACCGCGTAGTCGCGCTCCCAGCCCTCGTTCTCGAGCTTGATCGTCTGGATCGCGACGCCGTTGGCGTTGGCGTCGAGCTCCGGCATGGGCTGGTACTCCGAGACCCAGCAGCGATAGACCTTGTAGGCGATCGCGAGCTGGCCCGCCTCGTTGTAGACCTCGAGGATGATGTCCTTGCGGAAGTCCTTGAGCGAGGTCTCGGCCCCGAGGCCGCTGCCGAAGTTCCACACCTTGTTGGCCCACTGCTCGAAGTCGACGTCGTGCGTGACGCCACGCTCGAGGGTGATGGCCTCGTACTCCGTGCGTCCGGGGGACTTACGGCTGCTCGACGGGTCGCCGCCGTTGCGATGCTTGACGACCTCGGTCGTCTTCTTCAGCGCGCCGACCTTGCTGATGCCGGCGACGTAGCGGCCGTCCCACTTCACGCGGAACTTGAAGTTCTTGTACGGGTCGAATCGTGTTGCGTTGACCGAGAACTCAGCCATGGGAATGCCTCCTAGACGGTCGCCGCAGCAGTCTTCTGCTGGATCGAGATGATGACGAACTCGGCCGGCTTGAGCGGGGCGAAGCCCACCTGGATGTTGACGATGCCGCGGTCGATGTCGTACTGCGTCGTCGTCTCCGCATCGCAACGCACGAAGAAGGCGTCACGGGGTGTCGTGCCCTGGAAGGCGCCCTTGCGGAACAGGTCCTGCATGAACGCTCCGACCGAGAGCCGGATCTGCGACCAGAGCGGCTCGTCGTTGGGCTCGAAGACGACCCACTGCGTGCCGCGATAGAGGCTTTCCTCGAGGAAGAGCGCCAGGCGCCGCACGGGGACGTACTTGTAGTCGTCGGAGAGCGTGTCGGAGCCGCGCAGCGTGCGCGCACCCCAGACGACGGCGCCGACCTCGCGGAAGGTTCGAAGGCAGTTGACCCCGACCTGGTTGAGCGAGCCGTTCTCGTCGTTCGTGAGGCTGACCGAGAGGTCGACGACCCCGGTCAGCCCGGCCTCGAGCCCGGCCGGCGCCTTCCAGACGCCTCGCGAGCCGTCGGTGCGGGCGAACACACCCGCCACGGCGCCGGACGGGGCGAAGGTGTCGATGGAGCCGCCGCGCAGGGGGTCGGCGCGACGGATGCGCGGGTAGTAGATCGCCGCGTTGCGGTTGGCGACACCGGTGAGCCCGTTCGTCGCGGCCCATGTCGCCGCGTCACCGACCGTGAGCACGGCGGGCGGATCCACGAGCAGGAACGCCCGTCGGGTCACGGCGTATGCCGCAGCGGTCGCCCACAGGGCGGCGGGCAGCTCTCCGCCGGGCGTCGGCGGTGGCAGGCAGATGAGGTTGACCAGGTCAGCCTTCTCGAGGGCGTAGAGGCCGCGCTTGTCGCCGTCGAAGCCCGGGCCGGCGTAGTCGTCCGCATCGACGGCGGCACCGTCGGCACCGACGTCTGCGGCCGCCACGGTGACCGTGCCCTCCGGAGGGCGGGCGCCGCTCGGCGTCGCCGAGGCCCGCACGAGCAGCGACGACTCGAGCATCCGGTCCACGCGCTGCGGCCCGTCGACCATCGTGACGTTGCGGTAGACCTCCGCGGGTGCGCCTGGGCCGGAGCCCTCGCGCACGGTGAGCGTGAAGAGGTCATCGGCCTCGACGCCCGCACCCTGCCCTTCGGCGATGTCGGCCGCGTCCGCCGCCGACGGGTGCGTGACCTCGACCTCGAGCACGTCGGCCCACGAGCCGGGGCCGACCGCCTCGAGCTGGAGCGCGCCCACCGCGAGCCGCGCCGCGGCCGAGTCGGTGTGGGCGACGCGGACGACGAGGGCCGGGCCGCCGCCGTTGAGATAGAAGTCGCGGACGGCATACCCCATGCCGCTGCCACGCGACAGGCCGCCGAAGCGCCGCTCGAACTCCGAGAAGCTGCTGATCGGCACCGGGTCGTCGACCGGCCCGCGAGGCGCCACCCCGATGAAGGCGGCGATCGCCGTCGCCACCCCGGTGACGGTGCGACTGCCGCTCGGGACCTCGGTGATGTAGACGCCCGGGTAGGTGGGGGTGATGGTCATGAGAGCTCCTTCGACGCCCGCGTTGCGCTGGCCTGACGTGCCGAGCATGGCCGCCGGGCGTCACTCACCCGTCAAACCGCCGTCACGTCACCCGGTCCCCCTCGAGCAGCTGGCTGCCGTTGACGCGGATGTGACCCCTCGGTGACGCCACGGCGCGACGCTCGTGGGCGACGGCCCCGTCGCGGCCGCGCCTCAACCTGGAAAAGGGGATCGTCATGGTGCAGGTATCCGTCAGTGCCACCGTCAGCGTCCACGACGGGCCGATGCTCCCCGTCGGCGCGGAGCTCGAGCCGGACTCCTACGTCGTCTCGGGAGCGGACCTCGACGCCTCCGGCGGGGCGGACGACTCGGCCGAGATCGCCCTGCTGCCGACCACGGGCAACGTCGCGTTGCTCGCGATCTCGTGCACCAGCGCCGACGGCAGCCTGGCCACGGTGACGGTGACCCCCTCCAACAGCGGCACCGACGGTGACGCGCTCACCGTCGAGGGCAGCCTGCTCGTCGCCAACGCCAGCGTGTTGACCGCCCTGGTGGCCGGCGGTCCACGCAGCATCACCGTGACGAACACCGGGACGGTTCCCGTGAGCGTCCAGGTCGTGGCCTGCCTCGACGCCTAAGGCATGCCTGTTCCTGAGCCGCCCTAGGGTCGCCGACCCGTCCCGGGGATATGCCGTGGCGTCGCGGCTCTTGAACCAGGTCGAGTGAGCGCCCCGTCAGATCCGCCCCGTGACCTGGTCCCTGGCGGTCGTGCGGTCGGAGACCGGACTCAGCGGTCGACGACGCGCAGCTCCTCGCACAGGAACCCGCGAGCGCGCGTGAGGTCGAGCCGCCCGGCCAGTGTGCCAAGGATGGCGTCGCGGCCCTGGTCCCAGCCGATCCGGACGGCCTCGAGGTCGGGCCACCAGAGCTCGAGGACGATGTCGAAGGGCTGCGTCGTCGGGATCGCTCCGTCCGGCAGGCGGGGCAGATGGGCGGTCGCGAAGGCCTGAGAGACGGCCAGGCCCGACAGCCCAGGTGCGCTCTCGAGCAGGGCCTCGCCGATCGATGCCGTCGACTGGCGACCGACCTGGTGGAGCGGCGATCCCGCCGAGAGCCAGTGGGCGAAGAGCATGAGCTTGGTTCGGGCGGGCCCGGGGTCGCGGACGACTCGGCTCTCGGTCGTGACCCGTCGCAGGCCCGGCATGTCGATGAAGCTCGGCTCGTCGACGCGCGCGAACTCGGTGTACTGCGGATCGGTCCGCTGCGCGACAGCCGATTCCAGAGAGTCGAACCAGACCTCCGGGACGCCCTCCCACTCGGCCTCCGTGAGGCCCGGCAGCCCGGGCCGGACGCGGTGGGCCTGCACGTAGCGACGGATCCGCTCGATCCGGACGGCATGGTCGCGGTGGACGGTGCTCCAGTGACGGTGGAACTCGTCCACGGTGAGGTCCGGCCGGACGGGCAGGAGCGCGAAGACCTTGATCATCGACCGAGCATATTGCCCTTCGAGGAATACTATGAATATAGTCATCAGAAAGTGACGGGTGTGACGCCCGCAGTTCGCACCCCTCGTTCGTCCACCCCGTTCGTCAAGGAGGCCGACCCGCCATGAGCCGTATTCCGCCCGCGACGCGTGACGTGTTCGAGCCGCAGTTCGGCGCGGATGCGCCTCTGCGACACCGGGTCTACGCGAACGCGCCCGCTCTGGCTGCCCCGTATGTTGCCTGGCAGACAGCCCTGCGCGAGTGCACCACCCTTCCCGGGCGCCTCGTCGAGCTGGTTCGTCTCCGGGTCGCCTTTCACAACCAGTGCCGCAGCTGCATGGCGGTCCGATACGGCGGCGCTCTCGACGAAGGCGAGGTGTGCTCGCTCGAGAAGCCTCAGGAGGCCCCGGACCTGACGCCGGCGGAGAAGGCGGCGCTCGCGTACGCCGACCTGATGGCGACCGACCACCTCGCGGTCGACGACGCGGTCTTCGCCCGCCTTCGGGAGCACTTCTCGGACGCCGAGGTGATGGAGCTGTGCTTCCACGTCGGGTCCTACGTGGGGTTCGGCCGGATGGGGTCGACGCTGGCCATGGTCGACGACCTCACCGACGAGTACACGGACCTGTCGGCGCCGGTCGCGCCCTGGACCGCTGCCCCCGTGCACGCTCTCTGAGCATGGAGAGCACCCCGGACCTCGTGCGCGAGGTCGCCGATCGCCTCGAGATCGGCGAGCTCATCGCCCGCTACGCCGCCGCGGTCGACGACCGTGACTACGCCGCGGTCGTCGCCGCCTTCACCGAGGACGGGACCCTTTCCCGGCCGCCATGGCGCGTGACGGGTGCAGCGGATCTCGATGAGGCCTACCGGGCGGCGCTGGGCCGCTACGAGTGGACCGTGCACTCGGTGCACGGTCACGCCGTCGACTTCACCGGCACCGACCGGGCCATCGGCTTCGTGGGGTGCCACGCCGAGCATGCCCTTGACGGCGAAGTCGTCTCCGTCGCGCTCCGATACCGCGACGAGTACCGCCGGGTCGACGGGCGATGGCGCTTCCGCAGCCGCGAGATCGGGTTCGCCTACGCTGCAGCGGTGCCGGGGCTGGAGCAGGTGAGTCGGCGGGCGTCCTCGGTCCGCTGGCCCGGCGAGGACATCGCCGCCTACAGCATCCGTTGACCGACCCCCGCCTCACCGGCTGCGGAGAGCCGCTTCCTCACCCCGTCGAGTGGGCGCTTGGTCACTCCAGTCACACCTGTCATGTGACGGAAGTGACGGGGCGCTCACTCGACGTGGTTCTTCGAGCCGTGACGGCACGGCATACCCCCGGGACGGGTCGGCAGACCCTCTCGTCGAGTGGGCGCCCCGTCACGTGACGAAAGTGACGGGGCGCCCACTCGACGTGGTTCTTCGAGCCGTGACGGCACGGCATACCCCCGGGACGGGGTCGGCAGACCCCTCTCGTCGAGTGGGCGCTCGGTCACTCCAGTCACACCCGTCACGTGACGAAAGTGACGGGGCGCCCACTCGACCTGGTTCTTCGAGCCGTGACGGCACGGCATATACCCCCGGGACGGGTCGGCAGACCCTCTCGTCGAGTCGGCGGTTGGTCACTCCAGTCACACCCGTCACGTGACGAAAGTGACGGGGCGCCCACTCGACCTGGTTCTTCGAGCCGTGACGGCACGGCATANCTTCGAGCCGTGACGGCACGGCATACCCCCGGGACGGGGTCGGCAGACCCTCTCGTCGAGTGGGCGCTCGGTCACTCCAGTCACACCCGTCACGTGACGAAAGTGACGGGGCGCCCACTCGACCTGGTTCTTCGAGCCGTGACGCCACGGCATACCCCCGGGACGGGGTCGGCAGACCCCTTCGTCGAGTGGGCACTTGGTCACTCCAGTCACACCCGTCACGTGACGAAAGTGACGGGGCGCCCACTCGACCTGGTTCTTCGAGCCGTGACGGCACGGCATATACCCCCGGGACGGGTCGGCAGACCCCTCTCGTCGAGTGGGCGGTTGGTCACTCCAGTCACACGGGAGTCACGCCGTGCGGTCGGTCAGCGTCATCGCGTAGTGCTCGATCATCCGCAGACAGTCGTCCCGCCGGGGCGGCAGGACGACCACGACCCGTTCGGCGCCGACGTCCGAGAGCAGCGCGAAACGCTCCGGAGTGAGACACCGGGGATCACCCGGCTGGAGGTCCACCACCGAGGTCACATGGAACGCGGTCAGCGTGACGTCGGTTCGCCCAGCGGCGGCTGCCTGGTCCCAGAGCATGCCGGTGACGCGGCGCAGGTCGTCCTCGGCGAGGTCCGGGGTGCCGGGACACCACGCGTCGCCGTACTCGACGACCCGCGCGATGTTGCGCCAGTTTCCGCCGATGAGGACGGGGATCCGCCGCCCGGGCTTGGGACGGCTGAGCATCGGCCCGAACGACACGTGGTCCCCGCTGAACGCGGCGACGTCGTTCTCCCAGACCTCCCGCATCGCGAGGATGCGTTCCCGCAGAGCCGGCCAGCGGTCAGAGATGTCCACTCCGTGGTTGGCCATCTCCAGCGCGTTCCAACCGCCGCCGACACCGAAGAGGAAACGCCCGCTGGACACATGGTCGAGCGAGGCGACCGCCTTCGCCGTGTGGATGGGATCTCGCTCGTTGACCAGGCAGATCCCGGTCCCCAGCCGCAGGCGCGAGGTCGACACCGCCGCCGCCGTGAGGGCCACGAAGGGATCGAGGAGCCGCGCATACTCGTCGGGGACCGGCCTTCCCGTGCGGGTGTCGATCGGCGGGCCGCCACCTGGCACGACGGGGATGTGGGAGTGGTCCCCCGCCCAGAACGACTCGAACCCGTGGGCCTCGAGGGCCCGGGCGATCTCCACGGCAGAGATCGACACGTCCGTCATGAACGAGATCGCACCGAGCTTCACGGCATCACCCCATCGTCGTCGCGGCCACAGGTGTGGAACAGGTCAGCGTGGCGGCAGGGCCCCGCGGGCGCTCATGCCCCCGTCGACGGTCAGCTCGGCGGCTGTCGAGTGCCGGCTGGCATCCGACATCAGGTAACGGACGGCCTCGGCGACATCGCCCGGACAGCCCTGACGCCCTCCAGGCAGAGCGGCGAACCAGGCCGACCGGTCGAGCCCAGCCGTGCCAGAGAGCGGGGTGGCGACGGTCCCCGGCAGGACGGCGTTGACGCGGATGCCGCGGGGACCCAGCTCGATGGCGGCCGTGCGGGTCAGACCCCGCAGGGCCCACTTGCTCGCGCCATATGCAACCAGCGCCGGGGTGCCGGAGAAGGCCACCGCGGAGCCGATGTTCACCACGCTCCCGCCGCCCGCAGCCTCCATCGCGGGGACAAGAGCTCGCAGTCCGAGCAGGCAGCCCTTGAGGTTGACGGCCAGGACATCGTCGAACACGTCGAGGTCGACCTCGAGGACGCCCCCGGCACCGAGGATTCCCGCGCCGTTGACCAGGCCGGCGACGGGGCCGAGCTCGGCGGCCACCGCCACCGCGGCTTCCCACGAGGTCGGATCGCGGACATCGAGCTCGACACCCACTGCAGGAGCCTCGAGCCCGCCGGCCACGGCGGCCGCGTCCGATCCCCGGCGATCGGCGACCACGACGCTCCACCCGTCGGCGGCGAGCCCGGCCGCCACGGCAGCCCCGATGCCACCTGCACCTCCCGAGACGACGACGACACGGGTGCTCATCGTCGTGGCGTGAACGTCAGGTGCAGCGCGGACAGGCCTCGCAGGGTCATGGACAGCTGTCGCTGCACGGGCTCGCTGACCGCGGGATCGAGGCGCCAGTCGGTGGCCTTCGACAGCAGCAGCCCGAGCGCGATACGAGCCTCGCTCCGGGCGAGGGCGGAGCCCGGGCAGAAGTGGGCTCCCTGGCCGAACGCGAGGTGCTGTCGGACGTTCGGCCGGGCCGGGCAGAACTGCTCGGGATCCTCGAACCGGGCACCGTCACGGTTCGCCGAGGCGTAGACGAGATAGAGCACCTCACCGGCCGGGATGACGGTCCCGCCCACCTCGGCGTCCACCACCGTGCGCCGGGGAAGCATCTGGATCGGGGCGTCGACGCGCAGTGCCTCGTCGAGGACGAGCGGGATGCGGCTGTGGTCGGCCTCGGTCGCTGCCAGCTCCTTCGGGTGCTCGACGAGAAGCTTCATCGCCCCGGCGATCAGGCTCGTCGTCGTCTCGTTCCCCGCGACCATGATCTGGCGCAGTATGCCGATGAGCTCGTTGTCCGTGAGCGGCTGGCCTTCGCGTTCGCCACTGTCGAAACGCGCCTGCACGAGGTCCGAGAGAAGGTCATCGCGCGGCTCGTCCCGGCGCTCCTGTGCGCGTGCCGCCAGGTAGTGCTGCAGCTCGACGAGACTGTGCGCGCAGCGGCGACGTTCCTCCAGGTTCAGCAGGCCGGATCGCGGCGCCACGATGTCGTCACTCCACCGCTTGAACAGGGCCTGGTCGGCTCGGTCGACACCGAGGGCATCGGCGATGACTGTCACGGGCAGCCCGATCGCGAGCTCGCTCACGAGCTCGACACGCCCTCGGTCGATGAACTTCTCGACGAGGTCGAGGGCGATGCGGGTGATCTCGTCCTCGAGCTGCGCCACCCGGCGTGGGAGGAAGGCCTTGTTCACCAGGCCGCGGTAGTAGGTGTGGGCCGGGGGGTCGGCGGCCAGGAGGGTCGCAACCTCGGGGTAGCCCTCCTGGTAGATCGCGACGACGTCCGGATGGACGTCCATCGGCACTGCGCTGGAGAAGCGGGAGGTGTCGTGAAGGACGGCGCTCACGTCGGCGAAGCGGGTGACCAGCCAGAAGCCCAGCGACGTGCGGTGGACCGGCGCCTCGTCACGCACTCGCCGGTAGTAGGGATACGGGCACTCGAGGATCTCGGTGCTCAAGAGCCGCTCGTCGAGGACTGACTCCGTCATGCCGACAGAATTCCTTATTATAATAAGCCTCGTCAACTGACCACGTCGATGAGGCGGGCTTCTTCGGCGGCGGCCTCGGGGGTGGTGGTGTCGGCCAGGGCGGCGAGGTAGTGCTCGGCGTCCAGGGCGGCCGCGCAGCCGGTGCCGGCGGCGGTGATGGCCTGGCGGTAGGTGTGGTCGACCAGGTCGCCGGCGGCGAACACGCCGGGCACGTTGGTGCGGGTGGAGCGTCCGTCGACCAGCACGTAGCCGGCCTCGTCGAGGTCGACCACGCCCTTGACCAGCTCGTTGCGGGGGTCGTGCCCGATCGCCACGAACAGGCCGGTGACCGGCAGCTCGCGGGTCTCCCCGGTGCGGGTGTCGGCCAGGGTCACCCCGGACAGGCGGCCCTGGCCGTGCAGCTGGGTGACCTGCGAGTTCCAGGCGAACCGGATCCGGGCGTTGGCGAAGGCGCGCTCGGCCATGATCTTGGAGGCCCGCAGCTGCTCGCGGCGGTGGATGATCGTGACCGTGCGGGCGAACTTGGTCAGGA
>NZ_BAAGRF010000002.1:0-139356 GCF_054783095.1 Intrasporangium mesophilum
CTGCTCGCCTCCCTACCCACCCTGGCCGTCTACATCATCCTCGGCCGCTACTTCATCGGCGGCCTCATGTCCGGCTCCGTCAAGTAACTTGGCGCCGCAGCGAAGCGAGGCGCCAAAGTTATTGCCCGCCCGGCGAAGCCGCGCGCGCCTGGGTGTAGGCGAACCAGGTCAGCATGCCGAAGAGCCAGACCGCGCCGAGCACCAGCGTCAGCAGCAGGATCTGCAGCCACGGCGCCGGGGCGAGCCAGCCGAGCAGAACCGCGGCCGCCGCGGCCACGGTGAGCGCCACCGACACCGGGCGGTAGACCGGGGCGAGGGTCCGCCAGTCAGCGAGGGACGTCGCGATGACGATGAGTGCGAGGACGCCGACCGCCACCGACAACGACAGGACCATCGGCGCCGGATCGGGAGCGTGGCCCTGCGATGCATGCCCGACCATGCTCACCATGACGGCGCCCGTGGCGGCGATCGTCATCGTCACCGGGAGATGACCCACGAGCCACCGCGACAGGGAGCCGCGCCGCGAGCTCACGCGGCGCGCCCCCACGAAGTCGAAGTAGCTCCACCAGTAGGCGAACCCGATCCCCAGGCCCAGGATGCCGGTCGCGACGGCGATGGGCGTGCGGCCGGCCCCGACGATGCCGTTCACGACACCCACGACGACCTCGCCCAGCACGATGATGGTGAACAGGTCGAACCGCTCGACCATGGATGGGCTCGCGTTCGCGCTGGTGTCGCGGGTCGCGCCGGTGCGCCAGTCCAGGACGACGATGCCGGCAAGCCAGCCCACGACCACGAGTGTCCACACCGCGAGGCGTGCGCCGTCCGGCAGCCAGGCGCTGGCCCCGACGGCTGTGGCGGAACCGAAGACCCCGACGATGTACGGCGTCGTCGTCGGGCGGAACGACGGGTCGTCCTGGCGGCGAACGGAGTACCACAGCCAGCCGAGCAGCAGCAGGAACGCGCAGTAGACGAGGGCGAAAGCGGTCCCGTCGGCGCCCGTCGCCTCGCCGGTGTAGACAGCGAGGAGCGCGATCAGGCCCATCTGCAGGAACACGTAGGTTCGGGTCCGCCCCTCCGCGCGTCCATGGAGGTCGTGGTAGACCGCGCCGTTGATCCAGGCGAGCCAGATCAGCCCGAACACGACGGCGAACTGGCCCAGGGCGGCCCATGAGACGTGGCCAGCGAGGTGGTGGGCCGCTTGCGAGACCACGACGACGTAGACGAGGTCGTAGAACAGCTCGAGGAAGCTGACCTCTCGCTCCTCGATGACGTCGCCGTGGGCTCTCGGGGGCTTCCAGAAGTGCCGCCGGAAAGCCCCGGCGGACTCGAAGGAGAGGCGGACGCTCGCCTGTCGTGCCGGCATACGGACTCCTCGTCTCGGCTCCGATGGACGGGGTGCCTGGCACGTCCGCCGCGCGTAGTCTGCCGACGCCTCGCCCGCTCGCCTCAGCGTACGGTCGCGCCGCGACGGCCGCTGAGACTTCGCCGCCGCCCTTCGGCCGCTGCCGCCGGTCCTTCCCCACATGCCGGTGCCGTCGAGGGCTTCATGGGTCCTCTCGACGGCACCGGTTCGTCGGTTCAGCACTGGACCCGGTAGACTCTCCCGCAGTGGCCCGCCCAGTTCTGCCTCGGGTCAATTCTTCTTGGCCTGGCGGACTGTCGCCGGCCCGTCGATTCGCTCTTGCGCCGCGACCCTCACCGATGAGGCCTGTCGCGCCGGGCAGAACGACCCATCCACTGCTTTTTGGAGTACCTACCTGTGTCCACTGACACGACCTTCGCCGACCTCGGCGTGCCCACCCGACTCGTCACGGTCCTCGACGACCTCGGCATCACCGTCCCGACCCCGATCCAGGCCGCCACGCTGCCCGACTCGATCGCCGGGCGCGACGTGCTCGGCCGCGGCCGCACCGGCTCCGGCAAGACGTACGCGTTCCTCCTGCCCCTGCTGACCCGGCTCTCGCAGTCGGGCGGCCGCCGTCAGGCTCGACGCCCTCGCGCGCTGATCCTCGCCCCGACCCGCGAGCTCGCAACCCAGATCGACACCGCGCTGGCCCCGCTGGCCAAGCCCCTCGGCCTCACGTCTCAGACCGTCTTCGGCGGCGTCGGCCAGAACCCGCAGGTCCAGGGCCTGCGCGCAGGCGTCGATGTCGTCGTCGCGTGCCCCGGCCGCCTCGAGGACCTCATGCAGCAGGGCCACGTCTTCCTCGACAACATCGAGATCACGGTCCTCGACGAGGCCGACCACATGGCCGACCTCGGCTTCCTCCCCGGCGTCCGCCGGATTCTGGAGAAGACCCCGCGGGACAGCCAGCGGCTGCTCTTCTCGGCGACCCTCGACGGCGCCATCGACGTCCTCGTCAAGCGATTCCTCACCAATCCCGTGACACACCAGGCGGATTCGGCGCAGTCACCGGTCTCGACCATGAGCCATCACGTGCTCCACGTCGACAACGGGTCGCACCTGCCCGTCATCGTCGACCTGACTGCGGCCCCGGGCCGCAAGGTGGTCTTCACGCGGACCAAGCACCGCGCCAAGAAGCTTGCCCGGCAGCTCAATGCCTCCGGCGTCCCGGCCGTCGAGCTGCACGGCAACCTCAGCCAGGGCGCCCGGACGCGGAACATGGACGACTTCCACTCCGGCCGCGCGCAGACACTTGTCGCGACCGACATCGCGGCCCGCGGCATACATGTCGACGACGTCGCGCTCGTGATCCACGCCGACCCGCCCGTCGAGCACAAGGCGTACCTCCACCGTTCGGGCCGCACGGCCCGGGCCGGCAACGACGGCACCGTCGTCACGATGATGCTCGACGACCAGGTGCGCGACGTGCGCGACCTGACCCGAAAGGCCGGCATCAAGCCGACGACCACTCGCGTCGCGGTGGGTCACCCGCTGCTGGTCGAGCTCGCTCCGGGCGAGCGGTCGTATGCCGGGGCGCTCGTTCGCGAGCCCGCTCAGTCCGGGGCCAGTGGCGCTTCCGGCGGCAGTGGGCGTGGTCAGGGCCGTGGGCAGGGTCGTGGTGAGGCCCGTGGTGAGGGCCGTGCGCAGGGTGGCCGAAGCGCTGCCCAGGGCGGTCGCGGCCGTCGTGGCGGGCGTGGCCGTGGCGGCAACGGTGGCGACACCGACCGCGGCCCGGCTGCGGCCCGAGGCGACGGTCAGCGCTCGGGCCGGGGGCGCACGGGCCAGCGCGACGGAGCCGAGTCCGGCGGCGCGCAGGCTGGGCGCCGCCGCGGGTCCGGCTCCGACCGACGTGGTGGCTCGTCGACGGTCTACTCCACGAGCAGCGGCGGCAGCGCCGCGGCGTTCTCCGCCGGCTCGCGCGTCGGGTCCCGCCGCTCCCGCTGACCCGCGTCCGACTGGGTCACCGACGGCGCTCGCGCTGAGCTGAGTCGGCCTGGGTCACCGACGGCGTAGCACTGCGACCTCGGTGACCCTCGCCGACGTCGGTGACCCGTTGCGCTTGAGGTGTTGACGACCGGACCCCTGTGCTTCAGTATTTATCTACTGACATAGATAAATGGGAGGGTCTCATGATCACCTTCCGACTGGATCCCGTATCCGGAGTGCCCACGTACCTCCAGCTCGTCCAGCAGGTGGAGCATGCGCTGCGATCGGGGGCGCTGCGACCCGGCGACCAGCTGCCACTGGTCAGGGAGGTGGTCCAGGAGCTGGCGATCAACCCGAACACCGTCCTGAAGTCGTACAAGCAGCTCGAGGTGCTCGGCCTCACCGAGGGCAGACCAGGCCTCGGCACCTTCATCCGGGACGATGTCGCACCGTCGACGGCGGCTGGGTACCCGGCACTTCAGCGCCGGTTGGCCGCCTGGATCGGGTCTGCGCGCAGCCAGGGCCTCGACGACCAGGACATCCGCTCCCTCTTCTCTGCCACGCTGCACGAGATCTCTGCAGACGAGGGCATCGCATGAGCACCGCAGAGACCCGTCCGGCCCTCGAGACCACCGGCCTGGGCAAGGCATACGGGAACACCTGGGCGCTGCGCGCATGCAGCCTCGCGGTCGAGCCAGGAACGATCACCGCGCTGGTCGGGCCCAACGGCGCGGGCAAGACGACGCTGCTGCAGCTGGCCGTCGGGCTGCTGCGCCCGACCGCTGGCAGCGTCAGCGTCTTCGGGCACCAACCCGCCTCGTCGGTCGCCGCGCTGGCCTCGGTGGCCTACCTGGCCCAGGACCACCCTCTCTACCGGGGCCTCAGTGTCGCCGACCTGCTCCGCCTCGGGCGATGCATGAACCCGTCCTGGGACGATCCCTTTGCACGTCAGTACCTGTCCGCTCTCGGGATTCCGTTGCGCCACAAGGCGAACGAGCTCTCGGGCGGCCAGCAGGCGCAGGTCGCGCTGACGCTGGCGCTCGCGAGACGACCTCGCCTGCTCGTCCTCGACGAGCCGGTCGCCAGCCTCGACCCGCTGGCGCGGCACGAGTTCATGTCGGCCGTCCTTGCCGACGCAGTCGACCGCGGCACGACCGTCATCCTCTCCTCGCACGTCGTCTCGGAGCTCGGACGTGCTTGCGACCATCTCGTCGTTCTGGCGCAGGGCCGCGTGCAGGTGCAGGGCCCGATCGACACGCTGCTCGACCGCCACCGCGTCCTGCTCGGGACCTCCGCTTCCACACCCCCCGCGGGCCTGCGCCAAGTGCTCGCCAGCGCTACGCACGAGCGACAGACCACACTCGTTGTCGAGCTCGGGTCCGAACCGGTCGCCGACCCCAGGTGGGACAGCCGCCCGATCGGGCTCGAGGAGCTGGTCCTTACCTACCTGCGTGACCCCGATGCCGGGACGTATGCCGCCGATGGAGCCGTGCTGCGAGGTGTCCGATGACCTGGGTCAGCTGGCGGCTCACCCGTCCGGCCGCGATCGGCTCGGCAGTCTTCGTGACGGTGCTGACGGCATATCTCGTGCTCACCGGACTCCACCTGCGCGAGGTCATCGACTCGAGTGGTCTGCTCGCCTGCCTGGCACACGGGGGCTCTCGGCAGACCTGCCCGGACCAGGCGCTGACGTTCTACCGAACGCTGAACTCGCTCACGGGCGGTCAGCCGGTCGTCTCCTACGTCGCGCTCCTGTCGGGGGTGATCGGTGTCTTCGTCGGAGCGCCCCTGCTTGCCCGCGAGCACGAGACGGGGACCATCCGGCTCGCTCGTACGCAGTCGGTCACCCGCGGCCGCTGGTTCGCCAGCCGCGTGCTCGTGGCGGCCGCCGTCGTCGCTGCCGCGCAGACGGCACTGACCACGGCCATCGCGTACTGGCGCGGTCCATCGGACGAGCTCGACGGACGCTTCGCCCCGAACGGGTTCGACATCCTCGGCATCGTCCCTCTCGGGTATGCGCTTCTCGCGTTCGCGATCGGCGTGACGGCGGGAGGGCTGCTCCGGCGCACGCTGCCCGCACTCGCCGTCACCCTCGCCGCCTGGCTCGCAGTCCGGCTCGTCGTCGAGAACGTCCTGCGCGGGCGCTTCATGACGCCGCTGACGGTGGCGTACACCGATCGCCCCCCTGCAGTCCTGCCGTCCGGTGCCGCCGGCGACTGGGTCATGGAGACCAAGATCCCCAAGCCTGGCTCCGGATACCCGACGGTCCTGATCTACCAGCCCGCGGATCGCTTCTGGACCTTCCAGCTCCTCGAGTTCGGCATCTGCATGACCGTCGCAGTCCTGCTGGTCCTCGTCGGCGCAGCCGTCCTTCGCCGCCGCGACTGAGCACGCGCTGACACGGCGACGGAGCGACATCCGCTGTCCGACGCCCGCCGGCGCGTTGCGAAAGGGTCACGATCAGCACCGAGCGCGGCCCCCTGCCGCTCCGAAGCGCGCCGCGGCGGGTGATACTGCCCCGGCACCGTGACAACGACGGGCAACGACTGGCAACGGCGGGTGGACGACGGGCGACGAGGGGGACGCGCGGGTGGGACGGCAGGCAGGGCCCAGCGAGACGGCATACCGGCGGGGCCGGCGACGAGGCCGCAGCGACGTCACCGAGGATGTCACGACTCGCGTCGAGGTGCGCGCCGAAGGCCTGACGGTGTCGTTCGGACGCGTCGTCGCACTCGAGGGGGTGTCGGTCACGGCGCCGCCCGCCGAGCTGCTCGCTGTCACAGGCCCGTCGGGTGCGGGCAAGTCCACCCTGCTCTGGTCGCTGGCAGGCGCCCTCGCGGCGACGGCGAAGGTCAGCGGCACCGTTCGCGTCGGCGACGCAGACGTAGCCCCGAGCGGCGACCGGGATGTCACCGTCCGCCTCGGAGTCGGGCTCATCCCGCAGGGCAACGGACTCGCGTCGGTGCTCACCGCGACCGAGAACTGCCTCGTCCCGCTGCTCGAGGCCGGTGTCCCGGCGATCGAGGCCCACGAGCGGGTCCGGGCGGCGCTGGCCGCGGTCGGGCTCGAGGAGTCGGGCAACCACCTCGTCGAAGAGCTGTCCGGAGGGCAGCAGCAGCGGGTCGCCGTCGCGCGCGCCCTCGCGGGTCGACCGCGGGTGCTGCTCGCCGACGAGCCCACCTCCGAGCTCGACCACGCCAACCGCGAGCGCGTCCTGGCACTGCTCCACGACACGGCCGCCGCAGGCACGACCGTCGTCATGGCCACCCACGACCCGGAGGCCGCAGCCACCGGCTCCCACGGGATCCACCTCGACGAAGGACGGATCGCGTGGTCCAGGTGAAGGGCTCCGGCAGGAGCAGGCCCGGGGGCCTCGGCCCGTTCGCGACGGTGTGGGCCACGATCAACCACCGCCGCGCGCAGGCCGTGTCGCTGGTCCTCCTCTCGGCCCTCGTCACGGCGAGCGCGGTCCTCGGGCCGCTCTACGCACGCTCGCTCCAGCACGGACTCGCCCGGGACGCCCTCGACCGCGCCAGCGTCCTTCAGACGGGCGTGGTGGTCACCCAGTCGACCCCGTACGGCGGACGACAGGTGCCGACGCCCGCGACTGTCGAGAAGATCATCCCGCCCACGCTCGCGGCGGTGCTCGAGCCGGCGACGGCGATGGTGTCGGGACAGGTCATGCTGACCATGTCGGACAAGCGCGGTCGCCAGGGAGTCGTGACGACGGCCTATGCACCGCTCGCGGGGTGCACCCGCCTCGTCCTCACCTCCGGCCGGTGCCCGACCGCGGCCGGTGAGCTCATCGTCTCCAGCGCTGAGGCCGCCTTCGAGGGCTGGCGGGTGGGCGACAAGGTCGGGTTCGACGCCGCCGCGGGCGGACAGACCGGGCCACGCAAGCAGCCGTCCACGGCTCGCCTCGTCGGCACCTACGACCCAGTCGCCGACGAGGCGTACTGGTGGAACGTCACGCTCACGGGTCGCGCCGGCACGGTGGTCAGCCGCGGGCTGTCGACCGCAGCCCAGGTCGACACCCCGATCGTCGCGCCTGCGTTCTTCGACGCGCACCCCGAGAGCACGACACTGACCGTGACTCACGCGCTGCGTCGTGCCGACGTCGGTGTCGACGAGCTCCCCGGTCTGGTGGCGGCCATCGAGAAGGCGACCCAGAACTTCGGAGACGACGCCTCGCCGACGACGCTCACCACCGGTCTCGACCGGATCGGGGAGACCGTCGTGCTCGGTCAGCAGCAGGCGTCGCTCCTCGTGCCGCTCCTGCTCGGGCAGCTCGCACTGCTCGCGGTGGTCGTCCTCGGGCTCGCCTGCGCCGCCGCTGTCGAACAGCGCCGTCCTGAGATCGCCCTCGCCCGGCTTCGCGGCGAGGGCGTCACCGGCGCGCGCCGGCTCGTCGTCGCCGAGCTCGGCACGCTCGTCGCCCTTGGCGTGCCCGTCGGCTTCGGCATCGCGATGGTCGTCGACCTCGTGGCCGCCCAGTTCTGGCTCCCTGCAGGGGTGCCACTCGACGTGCCGGTGTGGGCGTATGCCGCCGCGCTGGCCGCGCTCGCAGGTGGCCTTGGTGCGGCCCTCCTCGCGACGAGATCCGCTCTGCGAGAACCGATCCCATCCCTGCTGCGCAGCGTCCCACCGCGCCAACGCCTCCTCGCCGTCGGCATGCTCGACGCCGTCGTCATCACGGTGGCCGCCGCGGGGGTCGTCACGATCGTCAGCGGCAACGTCTCGGGTCCGCTCGCGATGGCGACGCCCGTGCTCCTCGCCCTCGCCGTCGGCCTGCTGCTCGCTCTCGTCATCGTCCCCGTCGCCGCCGCGGTGGGCCGAGCCGCGCTGCGCCGCGGCCGGGTCACTTCTGGGCTCACCGGCGTCCAGCTGGCGAGACGTCCCGCCGTCCGCCGCCTCGTGGCCATCGTCACCGTCGCGACCGCGCTGCTCGTCTTCGCGACCGACGCGTTCCTCGTCGCCGAGCGCAACCGCGAGCAGCGGGCATCGCTCGAGACCGGTGCCCAGGTCGTGCTGCGCACCGACTCCAAGGACCCGGTTGCGCTTCGCCAGCTGCTTCGCACTCTCGACCCGGCATCCTCGTTCTTCGCGCCAGTCGCCCAGCTGAGCGCCAGCAACCCGTCGTCGCTGGGCACGATGGCGGTCGTCCCGGAGGCCATGGGCCGGATCGCGAACCCTCCTTCTGGCGGCGCGGCCGACACGGCTGGCGCGGCCGACACGGCTGGCGCGGCCGACACGGCTGGCGGGGCCGGCACGGCTGGCGCGCCCGGCACAGCCGCGGCGGACGGCGCCGCCGGCTCGGACGGCGCCAGCGCCGGCTCGGACGGCGCCACGGCCGCCGGGCCCGGGAGAGCCGACCGCGCTGACGCCGACTCGGTCGACTGGAGCCGCCTGTCGACCAGGGCAGGTGCCTCCACCGAGATCGTCGGCCGCACCATCAGCGTGACGGTCTCCGACGTCGTCATCGACAAGGTTGCTCCGGGTCCACCGCCGACCGGCTCTGACCCGAGCGGCTCGGGCGGCGCCCCTGGGCCGCGCGCACGCAACGTGCTGCTGCTGCGCGCAGAGCTCACCGACGCGCGCGGCGAGGCGAGCGTCGTCGTGGTCGGGGCGATCCCGTTCAAGCCCAACGGGCCAGTGCGGCTGAAGGCCGCGGTCCCGTGTGATCCCAACGCGTGCACCCTCACCGGCATCTCGCTCGACCGCACCCCGGACGAGACGCGCCTCATCCTCGGCCACGTCCGGCTGGACGGCATACGCGGGTCTGCGTCCGCGCCACTCGCTCTCGGGGGTCTGACCTGGATGGGCTCTGGGACGGCATACGGCCGGGCTCAGCTTGCCTGGGACCGGCCTGGCTTCGGGGAGCTCACGCCCGACCGGAGCCGCCCCGGCTCGGCGGTGCTGTCGTTCGGCTCCACCGGCGGGATCGTCTCGGTGACGGCGAGCCCGCCCCCGGTGCCGGCCATCGTCGTGCCCGCGACGGAGGGCAAGACGCCAACGGCAACGTCGGCGCTCGGCTTCCTCGGCGACAACGTCAATGTCACCGAGCTCGGGCGGGCTCGAGTCGCCCCCGGTGGCCGCACGAACGTCACTCTCGTCAGCTACGACGCGCTCGCCCAGCGGACCCAGCGCCTTTACGCCACAGGCGAGCTCGAGGTCTGGATCTCAGACCCGAACAGGCTCGGAACAGTGAAGCGGGCACTCGACGGCGCCGGCATCGCGGTGCGCGGCACGACCGAGCGGGCCGAGGTCGTCGCGACGTTCGACCGCTCCGCCTCGGCGTGGTCGCTGCGGCTCGCACTCGTCATCGGCATCCTCGCGCTGGTGCTCAGCGCTCTCGTCCTGCTGCTGCTGACGGTGACGTCGTGGCGCACCCGGTCCAAAGACCTCGCGACCCTCCGGCTCGCCGGCGTGCCCGAGCGACGGATCCGTCGCGTCGTCGTGGCCGAGCAGGTCGTCGTCATCGGGTCGGCGGTCGTCGTGGGCGCCGTGTGCGGCTACGTCGGGGCCCAGCTGTCGCTCGGCCTCGTCCCCTTCTTCACGACCCCGTCGGACACGTTCGTGCGCGACCTGGATCCCGCGACCGGTCCGATGGTCGCAGTGGCTGCTTTGACGTTCGTGTGGCTCGGTGCCGTCGGCACCGTCCTCGGCCTCTGGCTCGCGCGACGAGCCGTCGTCTCGCGAGTGAGGGACCAGTCATGACCGTGTCGGCGCGCGCCTCCGCGAAAACCCTTGCGGCGCCGGCCTTCCCGTCGCGGGAGCGCCGCGGGCTCGACGTCACGACCCGAGGCCTCGTCGTCATCTACCGGTCGGAGGGCCACGATGTGGCGGCCCTGTCGGGCATCGACCTACAGGTGCGCTCGGGGGAGGTCGTCGGCCTCCTCGGCCCGAGCGGCGCCGGCAAGTCGACACTGCTCACGGTGTTCGGCGGGCTGCTCGAGCCGAGCGCGGGACGCGTGCTCATCGGCCATCACGACATCAAGGGGATGGGCCCGTCGCAGCTCGACGAGTTCCGTGCCGGTGACGTCGGCTTGGTGCTCCAGGGCGCCGGACGCAACCTGCTGCCGTACCTCACGCCGCGTCAGAACGTCGCCTTCGCACAGCGGCGGGCGCGCCGGATCGGCCGCGACGTGCCCGAGGTCCGCGAGGTTCTGGCGCTGCTCGGCATCGAGCCCATCGCCGACCGGGAGCTCGACACGCTCACCCCCGGCCAGCTCCAGCTGACCGCGATCGGCGTCGGGATCGCTTGTTTCCCAGGGCTGCTCCTCGGCGACGAGCCAACGAGCCAGCTCGACCACGAGTCACGCGACCGCGTCCTCGACGCGCTGCACGACATCAGCTCGCGCCTCGGCTCGACGGTCATCGTCGTGACCCACGACCCCGAGGTCGCCGCCCGGCTGCCGCGCACCGTGACGATCCGCGACGGGCGCGTCGGCTCGGAAGGCCGGCTGGGCGAGGAGTATGCCGTCGTGTCGGCCGACGGGTCCGTGCCCTTGTCGGGTGCCGCGCTCGACGACTTCCCCCCAGGTGCGCTCGTGCGCCTGCGCCACGACGGGACGTCATGGCTGCTCGAGTCGCCGGACGAGGGCACTGCAGGCGACGGCGACGGCGACGTCGGCGACGGGACCTCGGAGGCCCACCTGGCCTGACCGGGCGGCGCCGTCGGTCACCTGCGCTTGCCGTCAATACGTGCGGACCTGCCCTGGTGACTCCGGACGCCCGAGAATGCGGGAACGCCAGGAGGCCGATCAGGGTCTGAGGATCGCTACGATCGCGCCAACATCCGAGGGGGTTCCATGGTCGCCGTCTTCATCGGCATCGGCGTGCTGGGTCTGCTGCTGCTCGTCGTCTCGCTGATCGCGGGCGAGTTCCTGCACGGGCTGCTCGACTCGTTCGGCAGCGACATCCTGTCCGGGGCGGCCATCGCCGGATTCCTCGCCGCGTTCGGGTTCGTCGGGGCTCTCGTTGCGCAGGGCACAGACAACGCAGCCGTGTCGTCCCTCGCAGGCCTGGCCGCCGGCCTGCTCGTCGGCTGGGCTGCGGGCAAGGCGACGACCGGCCTGATGAGGGGCGGCGACGAGGCGACCGTCCGGACGACCTCGCTGGTCGGCGTCACCGGGACCGTCGTCGACGAGATCCCTGACACCGGGTTCGGCAAGGTCAGCGTCGTCGTCGCCGGTCACCTGACGCGCCTGCATGCCCGGTCGCCCGAACCCATCGAGGCGGGAACGCCCGTGCGGGTCACCGCCGTCCTATCGCCGACCTCCGTCCAGGTGGCCCGGTCCGACGACCGCTACTGACCGACGGACGTCTCGCACTCACACCCACTCACCGAAAGGCCACCGAACGATGCCGTTCGACCTGCCCGTAACCCTGCTGTCCGTCCTCGGCCTCGTCCTGGCCGTCATCCTGCTCGGTGCGGTCATCGCCCAGCGGTACAAGGTGGCTGGGCCGCACGAGGCCTTCATCGTCACCGGCCGGGGAGGCCGGGCCGTCCGCAACGCAGAGACCGGAGCCGTCTCGACCGACCTGTCCGGCCAGAAGGTCGTCATGGGTGGCGGTGTCTTCGTCGTGCCGTTCGTCCAGCGCCTCCATGTCCTCGACCTCTCGAGCCGCCGCATCATGGTGCAGATCCGTGGCGCGGTCTCGGGGCAGGGCGTCAAGCTCAACCTCGACGGCGTCGCCATCGTCAAGGTCGGCGGCAACGAGGACTCGATCCGCGCAGCCGCGCAGCGCTTCCTGCGCCAGCAGCAGGAGATCGAGACGTTCACCCAGGAAACGCTCGCCGGCTCGCTCCGGTCGATCGTCGGCTCGCTCACCGTCGAGCAGATCATCCGGGACCGGGCTGCCTTTGCGCAGCGGGTCGCCGACGAGTCTGAGACGTCGCTGACCGGCCAGGGCCTGGTGCTGGACACCTTCCAGATCCAGGACATCACCGACGACGGGACCTATCTGTCCGACCTCGGGCGCCCGGAGGCGGCCCGGATCGGTCAGACGGCCGCGATCGCCGAGGCGAATGCGCGCCAGGCTGCGGAGCAGGCCCGGCTCGCCGCCGAGCAGGAGATCGCTGTCGCGAACCGGCAGCTGGCCCTGAAGCAGTCCGAGATCAAGGCCGAGATCGACGCCGCCGCTGCGCAAGCCTCGTCCGCGGGCCCACTCGCCCAGGCAGACCGGGACCAGGCGATCCTCGCCGAGCAGGAGAAGGTCGCCGTCCGTCAGGCGGCCCTGAAGGAACGGCAGCTCGACACCGAGGTCCGCAAGCCGGCCGACGCAGCCCGGTACCGGACCGAGCAGGAGGCCGAAGCCGCGCGCACCGCCGCGATCGCCGCGGCGGATGCGCGCAAGGCGGCCTCGATCGCCGAGGCCCAGGCCGACGCGGAGAAGGCGCGCCTGACCGGTGAGGCCGAGAAGGCCCGCCGCACCGCGCTCGCCGAGGCCGAGGCGGTCGAGGGTGCCAAGCGCGGTGAGGCGGAGAAGGCGCGTCGTGTCGCCGAGGCCGATGCCGTTCGTGCCGAGGGTGACGCGCGGGCGGCTTCGATCCTCGCGACCGGGCACGCCGAGGCCGAGGCGATGGACAAGCGTGCCGCGGCGTTCAACAACTACAACCAGGCCGCTGTGCTGCAGATGCTCGTCGAGATCCTGCCCAACGTGGCCCGCGAGGTCGCGGCCCCGATGGCCGCGATCGACAAGCTGACCGTCATCTCCACGGACGGCGCCGGGGCGATCCCGAAGCAGGTCACCGAGAACCTCGTGCAGACCATGGAGATGCTGAAGAACGCGACCGGAGTCGACCTCGAGTCGCTGGTCCAGCGGTTTGCCGGCGGCGCCCTCGCGTCTGCCGGCCCCGCGCCCGCCGCCGTCATCGACGGCGCCCGGCGAGAGGCCGCTCCGAACAACTGACCGTCGGCGAGTCTTGCGTGAAGGTCTGCCGGTCCTGGTGGTGATCACCCCGGAAACCGGCAGACCTTCCGCTTGCCCAACCGAGCACTCTCAACGCCGGGGTCCGCCGCTCCGCTGGCCACCACCTACGAGTTCCGAAGGTCGCATGCCATCGCACAGGTGTGATCGGTGGTGAGTTGCGAGCCAGACCACTGAATCGGTAGCCTGAGGCATCGCTTCCACCGACC
Source organism: Intrasporangium mesophilum (assembly GCF_054783095.1). Lineage (NCBI taxonomy): Bacteria > Bacillati > Actinomycetota > Actinomycetes > Micrococcales > Intrasporangiaceae > Intrasporangium > Intrasporangium mesophilum. The sequence goes on from NZ_BAAGRF010000002.1 coordinate 13,477, forward strand.
ACGGTGGCACGTGAGGAGGCATGACATGACCGAGACGACGCAGGCACTTCCCGCCCATGACCCGGCGACCCGGCGCAACCTGCCGGTGGACTCGCGGCCCATCGACCCGGGGCGCGTCGAGCGGCTGCTCGCGGCCGAGTGGGAGCGGTTCACGTCCTGGTCACAGGCCTCCGGCGAGCACAACGCCCGGGCGAGCAGGTCGCTGCCGCTCGGGGTGACCAGCTCGTTCCAGCACTGGGAGCCGTACCCGATCTCGATCGCGTCCGCCCGTGGCGCGTGGCTCACGGACGTCGACGGCACCCGCCTGCTCGACCTGTCGATGGGCTTCGGCGCCATGCTCGTGGGCCACCTCAACCCACGCGTCGTCGAGTACGTCAGCGAGGCGCTCAACCACACCGGCACCCTCTTCGTCACGCCGTCGCCGCAGGCGACCGAGATGGCCGAGCGCTTCCAGGCGCGGTTCGGCCTCGACCTGCTGCGCTTCACCAACTCCGGCACCGAGTCGCTGATGTACGCGATCCGGTGCGCCCGGGCGTTCACGCGGCGCAAGGCGATCATCAAGATCGAAGGCGGCTACCACGGCGGCTACGACGGCCTCCAGGTGTCGGTCAAGCCCGACCTCGCCGACATCGGCCCGGCCGACGCGCCGGTGCCCGAGGTGCCGTTCGACGTCGAGGCGGGCACGGTGCACGTCATCGCCTACAACGACCTCGGGCAGCTCGAGCGTGTCCTCGCTGAGCACGGCTCCGACGTGGCCGCGCTCGTCGTCGAGCCCGTCATCGAGAACCTGTCCATCGTCGTGCCCGACGAGGGGTACCTTGCCGGCGTCCGCTCGCTGTGCGACCAGTACGGCGTCGTCCTCGTCTTCGACGAGGTCAAGACGGGCCTCACCGCAGGGTATGCCGGCGCGGCCCAGCGACTCGGCGTGCAGCCCGACCTCATCACCCTTGCCAAGTCGATCGGCGGCGGGCTGCCGCTCGCGGCGTTCGGCGGCAAGCGAGAGGTCATGGAGGTCGTCGTCGACGGGAGGATGGCGCACTTCGGCACCTACAACGGCAACCCGCTGGTGATGGCTGCAGCGCGCGCTGTCGACGAGATCTGCACGGTCGAGGCTCTCGACGTCGCCGAGGCGATGAACAACCGCGCGATGGACGCGATGGACGAGATCATCCGGGCGCACGAGCTGCCCGCACACACCGTCGGGATGGGCGTCAAGGGCTGCGTGACGTGGTCTGCGACCCCGGTGCGCAACTATCGCGACTACAAGGCCACCGACTTCGGCCTGGCCGAGCTGTCCTGGCTGTGGGGCGTCAACCGTGGCGTGCTCACGCCGCCCGGACTCGACGAGCAGTGGCTCGTCTCGCTCGCGCACACCGATGCGGACATGGCGATCCTCATCGAGGAGTTCCGCGACCTCGCGACGGCGCTGCGCGCCTGAGGAACGTGCCGCCGACGGCGCTCAGCTCGTCGTCGTCGGCGATGTCGGGAGCATTGCTCCGCCGACTGGCTCACCAGATCCGACGACTCGTGGCACCGTGGATGGGTCATGGCTCGACTGTGGCCATGACCCGTTCCGGTCGTTCCGGCAGTCACAGGCCGGCCGCGTGAAGGAGCCACCGTGTCAGACCAGGCGTCAGACCAGCCGCCAGACCAGGCGTCAGACCAGGCGTCAGACCAGCCGCCAGAGCCAATAGGCACAGCCACACCAGAACCAGGCACGACTGAACCGGGCAGCCCTGAACAGGGCAGCCCCGAACGGGGCAGCCCTGAGCAGGCCAGCCCTGAGCAGGGCAGGCGCGCATGGTCGACTGGCACCCTCGTCGGTGCGCTGCTCGTCGCCGGGATCGTCGGCGGCGCCGTCGGTGCCCTGACGATGGCCCGGCTGGCTCCTGGTGACGACCGTGCCTGTCGCAGTGTCGATCTCGCGCAGCGAACGCTGCCGTCGGTGGTGACAGTGCTGACGTCCGGCGAGTCCGGCTCGGGCAACGGCACCGGGCAGCTGATCCGACCGGGCGGGTACGTGCTGACCAACTACCACGTCATCGCTCCGGTCCTCTCGGGAGGCGCTCTGAAGGTCCAGTACTCCGACGGCGAGCGCACCGACGCGACCGTCGTCGGCAGCGACCCCGCGACCGACCTCGCGGTCATCAAGGCATCGGACGGCGCCGCGGACCGGCCGCTCATCACGATCGGCACGTCGGGGTCGCTCCGGGCGGGCCAGCCGGTCGTCGCGCTCGGTGCGCCACTCGGGCTGCAGAGCACCGTGACCGCCGGCATCGTCAGCGCGCTCGGCCGCCAGATCACGGTCCCGCTCGCCTCCGGCACGGCGCACCTCATCGACGCGATCCAGACGGATGCGTCGATCAACCCCGGCAACAGCGGTGGTCCGCTCGTGGACTGCGCGGGTGAGCTGATCGGGGTCAACACCGCGATCTCCACCGTGCCGAACGCCGAGGGAGTCGGCGGAGGCGGCAGCGTCGGAGTCGGGTTCGCGATCCCGATCGACCTGGCGAACCCCATCGCCGACCAGCTCATCAGCACCGGCCGGGCGCTGCACCCGGACCTGGGGCTCACCGCTCAGGCGCTCGTCGCCGAGGCCGGTGATGCGCCACCGGGGCTCTTCGTCACGAGCGTCGACCCCGGCGGCCCTGCGGACAAGGCGGGGGTCAAGGTCGGCGACGTCATCGTCGGCATCGATGGGCAGTCCGCTCGCTCGCTGGAGCAGCTGGTCCTGAAGACCCTGAAGCGCAACGTCGGTGACAGCGTCGCGGTCGTGCTCCTGCGTCAGGGGCAGAACGTCGATGCCAAGATCGTTCTCGGCGAACCACGTTGAGGCGCAGACCAACCAAGGGGCGAATGCCCAGCCCAGCCAGGACGGAGACAAGCCATGAGCACCGCGTGGAACCCGTCGGAGCTTGACCGGATCGGCGGCGCGACCGAGCTGCACGTCACCTCGGTACGGGCCGACGGCTCGCTGCGCCGCTACGTCACCATCTGGGGCGTCAGGGTCGGCGACGACCTGTACATCCGGTCGGCGTATGGCAGCGACAACCCGTGGTTCCGCCGCGCCCGCCGCAGCGGCAAGGGTCGCGTTCGTGCCGGCGGTGTCGAACGCGACGTGACGTTCGAGGCACCTGCCGCGGACGTCCACGACAGGATCGATGCGGCATACCACGCGAAGTACGACCGCTACGGCCCGCAGATCGTCGGCACGGTCGTGGGGCCGAAGGCCGCTGAGGTGACCCTCCGGGTGGCGCCGCGCGACTGAGGGTCGCCGAAGCTCAGGCACCACCGGGGGTCAGGGTCGGGGCACACGCCGTCCCACGTGCTGTCCTGACGACAGCGCGCGCGACCTGTGCCCCGACCGTCCCCTCCCGCCGGGTGCCCCGTCGCTACGCGGCGGACTCGTCGACGCTGTTGGCGCCGTCGATCATGACGGCGGCAACGACCCCGTATGCCGCCGCCCACGCCCGCTCGTACTGCTCGGTCCACGCGTCGCCCGCTACCTGCGCCATGGCGGCGAGGAGTACCTCGCCGACCACGGGGTAGTGCTCGGGGAGTGCGCCGTACCGGACGTGCCGGGCTCCGAGGTCACGCAGCTTGGGCACGACGGAGTCGAGGTCACGCAGTGACCGGCGCAGCAGCACGAGCGCCGCGAGGAGCATGCCCTTCTGCCGCAACAGGTCCGTCCCGGCGAACAGCGGCCGCACACCCGGGGCCACCGTGAACAGGCGCGAGTAGAACGCGTCCATGAGCTCGTCGCCGCGAGGCGCGATGAGGTCGAAGCTGGTTTCGAGCGAGTCGATGTCGAGGTCCATGATCTTCCTGTCGTGAGGATGGCGACCTGTTCGAGTGTCCGCACGACGACAGCGCGCCGGGAGGTTCTGGCCCGCCCGGTGAATGTCGCTCTCGCGTCGACGATCTGGCGGTTCTCCGCCAACAGCGTCGTCGACAGTCGAGCCAACGGCCGAGCCAACGGTCCAACTACGGGCCGAGCTAGCGGCCGAGCAGGGCGAGGACGGCGAGCACCCGGCGGTTGTCGTCCTCGCTGTCGGGCAGCCCGAGCTTCTGGAAGACGGCCTGCACGTGCCGCTCCACCGCCCGGGGGCTGAGGAAGAGCTGCTTGGCGATCGCCCGGTTCGACCGGCCCTCCGCGACGAGCGAGAGCACGGCACGCTCGCGGTCGGTGAGCTCGTCCAGTGCGGATCGGCGCCGGCCTCCGACGAAGCTCTTGACGACCTCCGGGTCGAAGGCGGTGCCCCCGGCCGCGACGCGCTCGACCGAGTCGATGAACTCGGCGACGTCTCGCACTCGGTCCTTGAGCAGGTAGCCGACTCCAGAGGCGTCGTCTCCGACCAGCTCGAGCATGTAGGCGGGCTCGAGATGCTGGGACAGGACGAGGACGGCCACGCCCGGGTGCGAGCGCCGGATCTCGGCCGCCGCGCGGAGGCCGTCGTCGGCGTACCCGGGCGGCATACGGACGTCCACGACGGCGACGTCGGGAGCAAGCGAGCGAACCTTGACGAGCAGGTCGTCGGCGCTGCCGGACCGCCCCACGACCTGGTGCCCGGCGTCCTCCAGCAGCGAGGCGATGCCCTCGCGCAGCAGTGCGCTGTCGTCGGCGACGACGATGCGCAGGGGACTGCTGGTCACGAATCCTCGATCCGGGATCGCCAGCTCACTGGCGGCGGCGTCCCATGGGGCGTACAAGTTGGTCTGTGGGCACTGGTCGCCTCGGCGGTGTCGTCGACGACGGCAACATTCAGCAGGTCGAGCATGCCGTCGCCCGCATCCTCGCTGAAACCGACCGGCCTGTCGAGGTGTATGCCGCTGTGCTTCGCGCCATCGGCGGCTCGCTCGGCTGGGAGCTGGGCGCCGTGTGGGAGGCCGGCCCCGGAGACGGCCTGCTGCGGTGCGTCCGGACCTGGCACTCGGGCTCGGGTGCGCCGGAGTTCGAGGCGCTGAGCGAGCGGATCCTGCTGGCGGTAGGCGAAGGGCTCCCGGGCCAGGTCGTTGCGTCGGGGGAGCCGGTGTGGCTCGTCGACGCTCCGGAGGACGCGAACTTCCCTCGGGCAGCGATCGCGCGGCGCGCTGGTCTGCACGCCGCGTTCGGGTTCCCGCTCCTGTCACCCCGGGGCGTGGTGGGGATGATGGAGTTCTTCACTCGGGACCTGCGGCAGCCGGACGAGCGCCTGCTGGCGACGATGCGCGAGATCGGCAGCCAGGTCGGGCAGTACGTCACCCGGCGGCAGGCCGAGGAGGCCGTGCGCGCCAGCGAGTCGCGGCTGCGGGCGATGCTCGAGGCTGCGCTCGACGCCGTGGTGACGATGGACGACCGGGGCCGGATCGTGGGCTGGAACCACGCTGCGGAGACCACCTTCGGCTACCGCGCCGACGAGGTCCTCGGCCGCGAGATGGCCGACACGATCGTGCCGCCGGCGCTGCGTGCCGCGCACCGCTCGGGTCTGGCACGGTTCCTCGAGACCGAGCAGCCTGTGATCCTCGACCGGCGGCTCGAGCTGACGGGCATGCACAGGAACGGGACCGAGTTCCCGGTCGAGCTGACGATCACGCGGATCCCCTTGCCGGGGTCGCCGACCTTCACCGGTTACCTCCGGGACATCACCGACCGCAAGCGCGCGGAGGCTGAGCTACGGGCGTCTCGGGCCCGGCTCGTCGAGGTCGCGGACACCGAGCGCGCGAGGATCCAGCGCAACCTCCACGACGGCGCGCAGCAGCGGATCACGGCCGTGCTGCTCAACCTCGGCCGGCTGCGGGAGTCCCCGCAGCCGCGCTCCGACCTCATCGACAGCGCGATCGACGAGCTGTCCGCGGGACTCGAGGAGATCCGCGAGCTGGCCCAGGGGCTGCACCCGTCCGTGCTGTCCGAGCGCGGGCTCGCCACCGCCCTCGAGGCGCTCGCCCTGCGCGCCACCATGCCCGTCGATCTCCACTGCGACGTCCGGCCCTGGCTCCCGGGACAGGTCGAGGCGGCGGCGTACTACGTCGTGGCCGAAGGCCTCACCAACGCCCAGAAGCACGCCGGCGCCTCGCGGGTCACGGTCCGGGTCCGGACCGCCGACCGCACGCTCGTCGTCGAGGTGCTCGACGACGGGGGCGGCGGTGCGGACGTGGAAGGCAGCGGTCTGCGAGGTCTCGCGGACCGGGTCGAGGCGCTCGGCGGAAAGCTGTCCCTCGAGTCCCCGCCGAGAGGTGGGACGCGCCTTCTTGCACGCATCCCCCTCGGCGTGGAGGCTACTGAGCCGACCTAGATCTCAGACGGTTCCGCAACCTCAGGTGCTCAGCGTGACGACGTCCCCGGCCTTGACCTTGGTCCCGGCCGTCGGGACTGTGGTGCGCACGCGGTCGCCCGGCTGGGCAGTCGATGGGTTCAGCACCGAGTTGAGCTTGAGATTGTTGAGAACGCGTTGGGCCTGTGCGATGGTCATGTCCTCGAGCCCAGGAAAGTCCACGGCGGTGGGGCCGAAGGCGGCGTCCAGGAAGTTCTTCTGCGTCTGCTCGTTGGACTTCGACGCGAAGTAGAACGCGGTCACCGTGCCGGCCGATGCGACGATGCCGCCGATCAGCAGGTTACGCGGAGCCGCGTCCGTGACGAAGAACGAGACCGCGCAGAACAGCAGCAGGCCCGAGACCAGCAGGATTGCGAGCCAGCCGCGAACGACCGACTTGTCCTCCGACGACTCGCCGTCCTTTCCCTTCGAGAACACCAACCGGATCAGGAAGACCAGGACGCCGGTGACCACCAGGGCCAAGGCGAGCCACAGGACCAGCGTCCCGAGGGTGGCGCCTCCGATGGTCCCAGCCGAGACCGTCGAGGGGTCGCCGGCTGCGACGACGGCGACAGTCGTGGTGGGACTGGGACTTGGACTGGGACTCGGAGTCGCGGTGATGGGTACAAACATGGGAAGTCTCCTCGCGCTGTGTGTGAAGCCGAGGCGCCTCGTCCGGCAGGTGAGCCGGCCGCCTCACCCATACCGACGGCATATCGAGACGGCCAGATACGTCGGCGCCCCCGTCCTGCCGCAGTGTTGCCAAACCCGGGACGCCGCGTGGCGGGGCTGGGAAACTAATAGGTGACGTTTGGCGGCATACGCACACTGTGGGTCGTCATCGGTCGCCGAGGTCGACGACGGGTCCCACATATACGACTAAACGACCCAACACGGACCGACTCACTCCAGGGAGGGAATCGCCATGATGCGCCTGGCCAAGCCCTCGGACAAAGGCTTCGTCCGATTCGTCCATCCATCTGGCACCTTCACGGCCTGCACCTGTATGGCGAAGTGGCTCCCGGTCGCGGAGCAGCTTGGACTGAGCCGCGGGCTCATCAAGCACAACCTGGACATCATCCAGCTGACCGGCGACGCTCCGGCGTCCAAAGGAACCCATCGTCGCGGCGGCGCATTCGACCTGCACCAGCGCAGTGACGCGTGGGTCCAGATCTTTCGCCAGATGGGCGCGCCCGCGGCCTGGCGCCGCGATACCGGTGTCTTCGCCAGCAACCAGCACCTGCACGGCGTGCTCAACGGCTGCCCGCACAACCAGCCCGTGGCGTACCAGCTCGAGGCCCAGCGTAGAGGCAAGAACGGGCTCAACCCGAGCAGCCGGGACCCCTCTCCCAGCCCGACACCCCGACGCACCTGGCAAGAGGGAATCATCTGGGCGCAGAAACAGCTGGGCGGCGCGGGACCGGCACTACTCACTGCACAGCAGACTCAGCTTGAGGAGGACATCATGGCTTCGATCGACGAACTGAGACAAGTGATCCGCGAGGAGCTCAAAGGGGTTCCCAGCGCCGTCTGGCAGGTGCCGCTGACCAACCACGATCCCAACCCGGCGGACCACGATCTCCCGAAGGCGTACAAGGCTCTGTCATACCAGGTCATGGCGAACTGGCGAACGGCGCAGAACCAGATCGCGCTGAACAACGTCACCAAGCTGCTCACGGACATCGACAACAAAGTCGTCACCGACAAGATGCTCGCCACGTCCCTGGCCGGGGTCCTTGGGCCCATCGTGCGCCAGGCCGGGCTGGATGTCGGGCTGACCCCGGCGAATGCGGACAAGCTCGTCGACAAGGTCAAGGCGCAGCTCGGCGCCGCGTGAGCTGAGGCTGCATCGGAGGGGCCGCCGCCATCCAACGGCCGTGGGCCGGTCGACAGCCCTGGGCCAGCCAACACCCGGCCCAGCGTGAGGACCGGGTGCTCAGGGCTCCCCGGCGTCAGTAGCAGAACCTACGGGCTCTAGTTCCGCGGAGCCCACGGCCTCCAGTTCCTCTGTGCTGCCGACGCGCCCGGCGGAGCCCAGGTCGCCGACGGCCGCCAGCTCGTCCGTCGTCCCGACCAGTCCAAGGCCGTCGGGCGAGATGCCCGCCGGACCCCCGTCCGCCGGACCCCCGCTCGCCGGACCCCCGCCTGCCGGCTGAGGGCTCATCGGGCCGCCGGCCCCGGGCTGGCCCGGCTGCGCGTTAACGACCACGACAGTGCCGGTGTCGTCGTCCGAGTCCGACCCGTCCGAGGGTGGCGGGCTGACCGTGAAGGTGTCGGTGCTGGTGACCTGGCTCGTGCCGGTGTCGAGGGTGATCAACCCGTCCTGGGCGTCCCCCGGCACCTCGACGTCCAGCGTGGTGTCGTTCTGGCTCAGGATTCTTGCCTCTGCATCCGCGGTGAAGAGCACGCGCTTCACCGACGTCAGGCTGGTGCCCGTGATGCTGACCGGGGTGCCCGGTGGGCCCTCCTTCGGGGTGAAGTCCGTCATCGTGGTGGCGGGGGTGGTGGTGATGGAGTCGCTGCCCGGGTCCGGCTTGGTGAACAGGGTTTGGAAGACCTCCTTCATCTTCTCCGCGGCCTGTGCGGAGAACCACCCGACCATCGCGGCGATGGCCGTGATGCCGAAGGCGTCCGGCTGGCTGGCACTGTTCGCGCCAGGCAGGAGTCCCGCCCGCAGGGCGAGGTAGACGATCGTGGCGATGACCGCCCCGATGAACGGGAGCAGCAGATAGGACGGGATCCAGCTCTTGACGAACTTGCGCTCGCCGACGTATTTCGCCAGTGAACGCAGCCCGTAGAGCATGGAGCCGATGACGCCGGCAACGGCGACGATGACGAAATACTGCTGGTCACGGGTGAGCGTGACCTCCCACCGGAAATAGGTGAACTTCGCCGGTGGCGGAGCCGCGAGACTCGGTGCGAGCGGAGCGGGCCAGAAGCTCCACAGGGCGTACAGTGCGAACGCCGCGGTCAGCGCCATCAGGCTCGCGACGATCACCACGCCGGTGGCAGAAACAGGCTTGGAGCCAGGTCCTGGACGTGTCTCTTGCGGTTCCTGAGTCGCCTGGATCGCGCTCATGGTCGCCCCTTTCCCGGATGGCGTCGCTGCTGGTGCACCAGGGCTGAATGTCGTGACGTCAGGCGCCATCCATGTGGTTTGCGCGAACGAACCTCTGGGCACGAGTATCCTCCGGCTCCCATTCGGTCTCACCGAATTCGAGAAAGCCGCGACATCCGCGCATCCGGGCATTCTTCGCTCAGTCAGGCAAAAGCGCGGAATCCTCCAAGACGGCCGGATCGTCAGTCGGTGCCCGGAGCAAGGACGATGTCGAAGCGGGTGCGCGACCAGGTGCCGTCGACGTCACGACCGTCCGGCGTCGGCGTGCCAGGCGGCTGCCGGAAGAAGTCCACGACGAGCGAGTCCTTGACCCCGAAGACACTGTCGGTGGCCAGGTGCTCGTCGCCGCTGACGAAGATGTGGGTGACGAGGGTGCGCAGCCCGTCGGCGCGGACCATGAAGTGCAGGTGGGGTGCACGCATCGGAGTCCGCGACGCGGCCTCGAGCAGCCGTCCGACAGGCCCGTCGTCGGGGATCGGGTAGGGCGTCGGCGTGACGGCCCAGAAGCGGTACTCGCCGTCGTCTCCCGTGAGCAGGTATCCGCGGGCAGCCGTGCGGTCGTCCGCATACTGCACGTCGTAGAAGCCGTCCGCGTCGGCCTCCCACACGTCGATGCGCGCACCCGCGACAGGCTCACCCTGCGTGTCCGTGACCGTGCCCTCGACCCAGCACGGCTCGCCCGGCGCCCCGGCCGCGATGTCGCCGCCCGCCTCGATGCGCGGCGCGGACTCCGTGAAGAACGGGCCGAAGACTGTCGCCTCGGTCGCGTTCTCGTAGGCCTCGTTGTTGACAGCGATCGTCTGCATCGACACCCCGAGCACGTCTGACAGCAGGACGAACTCCTGGCGCCGGTCGTCCGTCAGGTGGCCCACGTCGGTGAGGAACGAGATCGCCTGGTCCCACTCGCGCTCCGTGAGCCGGACCTCGCGCACGAGCGCGTGCACGTGCCGCACCACCGCCTGCATGACCTCCCGGAGCCGCGGGTCGGCCGTGTCGGCGAACGATGCGACGACCCGCTCGACCAGCGCCTCCTCGCGGGCCCGTTGCTGCGCGGAGACGTATGCCGTCCGGCCGGGGTCCGACGCCGGTGCCGTGTCGCTCATGCCGGCTCCTTCCGCGCTGCGTCGCGCGAGCACGTGTGGTACGTGTCCCAAGGTCTCACGTCACGCTCCGGACCGGCGCCCAAACCCGCGCCGATGCCACCACTGCCACCACAGCCACCACAGCCACCACCCACCCGCTCGCCCCACCCGGACTGCCACGGCATGCCTCCACGCTGGTATGCCCAGGCTCGGCCGGCGCCGCGCGACGGGGCGTGACGTTCGTGCGATCCGCCCTCACGACCGTCGAACCGAGTCCACAATCGCTGGCATGGGCATGCCGCTTCGGACCCGGCTGTTCGTCGCCGCGCTCGAGCGGAGCGGGACGACGAGGCTCGACGTCCGAGACGCCGCATCGCTGCGACGCTCGCGTGTGAGCGTCCCTCCGACCTTTGCTCCGTTCTCCTGGGTCACCGGGCCGGTGCACGCGGACGTGGAGCGGTTCGACACCGACTTCCGTGCCCGCGACGGTGCGCGAGTCCCGTTGCGCGTCAGCCGTCCCCGCAGCCGAACTGGCCGAGCCGCGGGCCGAGCGCCGGGCCGCACCGAGGGCTCGCTCCCTGTTGTCGTGCACTTCCACGGCGGCGGATTCATCTCCGGGACGCCGCGCCAGGACGACCCCCTCTGCTCGTACCTGTCCCGCGCACTCCCGGCCGTCGTCGTCAATGTCGACTACCGCCTCGCTCCCGAGCACCGGTTCCCCGTCGCGCACGACGACGCGTTCGACGCTGTTCGGTGGGTGGCGGCGAATGCGGGACGCTGGGGCGGCGACGGCGAGCGGCTCGCGGTCGTCGGCGCGAGCGCCGGCGGCAACCTCGCGGCCGCGACCTGCCTCCAGGCGCGGGACCAGGGCGGGCCTCGGATCGCCGTGCAGGCCCTGCTCTGTCCCGCCACGGATGCCACCCGCAGCATGCCGGCCCATCGAGAGCCGAGCCGGCCGCTGCTGTCCCACGCGTACATCGAGCAGGCACTGAGCAGCTATGTCGAGCCGGGCGTCGACCTCGAGGACCCCCGTCTGTCGCCCCTGCTGGCCCACGACCTCGGCGGCCTTCCGCCCGCTCTCGTGCAGACCGCGGAGCTGGACTCGCTGCGCGACGACGGGGTGGAGTATGCCGTCCGGCTGGCCGCCGCCGGAGTCCCCGTGCGGGCGACGACCTACCTGGGTGTCCCACACGGCTTCTACCGGTTCCCAGGTGCGACCCTCATCGGGAACCAGGCCCGCCACGAGCTCGCCACCGAGCTACGCGCCCGACTGTGGTGACGGCATACGGGGGCAGTGTCATCTGATGTCTGCAACAGTCAGCGCGTCTTCTTGATGATCTTCATCGTGATGCGCGAGTCGACCCGCGCGATCGCCGGGTCGCCGAGGAGCCGGGTGATGAGCCAGCGCTCGTACGCAGCGGCGTCGGGCACCTGCACGCGGATGAAGTAGTCGGGCAGGCCGAACATCCGGCGCAGCTCGGTGACCTCAGGCATGTCGGCGACGCGCTGCTCGAACGCCTCGACCGTCGCGAGGTCCTTGGCGGTGATCTCGGCGTGCAGCATCACCTCGAAGCCGCGCCCGACGCTCTCGGGGTCGAGCACCGCGACGTAGCCGGCGATCACCCCGTCGGCCTCGAGCCGGCGGACCCGTCGCAGGCACGGTGCCGGGGTCATGTCAGAGAGCATGGCGCCGCCGGTGGTCTTGCCGCTGCCTCCTCCCGGGACCACCGTGCTCGGCCGGGAGAGCTTGTGCGCCGCGTTCGGGTATGCCGCCCGGTCGAGTGGCGTCATCTGGGCCGGCCTGTTCGCTCTCGGCATCGGCTTCGGGGTCCTCGTCGTCAGCCACGGCCTGCCGTGGTGGCTGGCGCCGGTGATCTCGGCGACGCTGTTCGCGGGGTCGGTGGAGTTCCTGCTCGTCGGGATGCTCGCTGCGGCGGCGCCTGTCGCCGCCATCGCGACGACGACGTTCCTGGTCAACTCCCGGCACCTGTTCTACGGGCTGTCGTTCCCGGCCGACCGGGTCCACAGCCGCGTCGGCAAGGCGTACAGCGTGTTCGCCCTCTGCGACGAGGCATATGCGATCGCCACCAGCACCGACCCGGAGCGGCTCAGTGGCCGGCGACTCGTGCTGACCCAGGCCGGCCTGCATCTGTCGTGGGCGACCGGAGCTTTCGCGGGTGCACTTCTCGGTGCGACCTTCCTGAACGACCTGCGCGGGCTCGACTTCATCCTCACGGCGCTGTTCATCGTGCTCGCGCTCGATGCCTACCGCGACCGGCCCGACCCGGTGACGCTCGTCCTCGGTGCCGTCGCGGGGGTCGCCGCACACCTCCTTGCACCCGGCTCGATGCTGCTCACCGCGATGGCGATGTTCACGGTGGCGCTGGCAGCGCGCCATCACCTCGTCCGGGCGGGGCGACGTCCGCGCTCGCCCGCGGATGGGAGTTCCGATGAGTGAACCCGCTTATGTCGCAACTGCGCTCGCGGTTGCAGTCGCGATCACCGTGACACTCCGGGCAGCCCCGTTCGCGATGAAGAGGGTCCTCCGCGACTCGGTCCTGCTGGCCGACCTCGGCCGCTGGATGCCGCTCGGGGCGGTCACGGTCCTCGCGCTCTATTGCCTCCTGTCGATCGACCTGACCCGACCGGGGCACGACCTCAGCCGCGTCGCCGCGGTCGTCGCGACCGTCGTCGTCCACCTGTGGCGGCGCAACGCCGTCCTGAGCATCGTCGCCGGGACCGTCACATGTCTTCTGCTCGCCAACCTCGCGCACCTCTGACGAGCGCGTCAGAGCGGGCCGGGCGGCGTGGCCTGGGCAGGCTAGGGGCGGCCTCGTCCGTCTGGGGCCGACCACGGCGCTACGAGCGTTCGGGTTGCAGCGTTTCAACCCCGTCACCTGTGCTCGTGAGGCCCAAGTGGTGCCTGCCGACCGCATGACTCCTGTCCGAATCCGGACACGTCCATTGATGACCTATGGGTCAGCGTGTTAACTTGGCGGCGCAAAATTGAATCGTTCCAAAGGGAGTTCGCTGCACTCGCTGTTTGGAAGGCCTCGCCGCGGGCTGCCTCTGGTATGCGCTGGTACTCGAGGAGGAGCAGATGAGCGCAGGTCGGCGATGGCGAATCGGGGTGTCGCTGGCGGTGGTCGCGCTGGCGACCCTGTCGGTCGCCCCACCCGTGGAAGCCAACTCAAAGACGAAACCGGACAAGCCGATCGGCATGACCGTCGGCGACCGGACCCACCCGTTGACAGTCGAGGGCGCACCCCAGTTCGGGTGGCTCCCGCAGGACGGCAACGGAAACGAGGTGCAGACGGCATACGAGCTGCGGGTCATCCGGGAAAGCGATGACTCTCAGGTCTGGGACAGCGGGAAGGTCGCGTCGTCCGACCAGTCGTACGTCCCGTACGGTGGGCCAGCGCTCGACGGCGGGACGAGCTACAGCTGGAAGGTCCGCACCTGGGACCGCGATGGGGCTGCCTCGGCGTGGTCGGCCAAGGCCTACTTCGACACCGGGATCCCCGACAACGAGTGGAACGCCACCTGGATCCGGAGACTCACCACCGGCAACGACTCCGCCATAGACTTCTCACTGCTGCGCAAGCAGTTCACGCTGAGCGACCCCTCCAGTCCGGTCGTGCGCGCGAGGGCCTACACGTCGGGGATGGGCGAGTACGAGCTGCACGTCAACGGTGAGGCGATCGCCCGCGGTGACTCGTTCGACTACCCGGGCGAAGCACAGTACGACGTCCACGACATCACCAAGCAGGCGCGTGCCGCCCAGGCGGCCACGGGCGGCGCGGCGAACCAGCTCGCGGTCGGCATGCTCTCCTACTACCACACCTGCACCTGCCAGGGCCGAGCCAACGGCCCGGTGACGAACAGCTCGACCCTTGCGGTCGCCACCCCCGCCGGTGACACCGTCATCCACCCGGCGAGTGTCTCCGGTCTCGTGGTCGGGGACGTCGTCAACATCGACACCGCCGCCAGCCTCGAGACCCGGACCATCACCGCCGTCGGGACGGCGGGCGCCGCCGGCACCGGAGTGACCCTCGACAAGCCACTCGGCTTCGCGCATGCCGCCGGCGTGGCGGATGTGTCGTCCAACGGTCCCTCGGGCGTGCTGGTCCGCGTCGTGGTCGACCACGCCGATGGCACCCGCGATGCCTTCGTGTCGGACGGCACCTGGAAGGTCACCAAGGACACCGCCTACACCAACAGCACCCTGACCTACCGCACCAGCGACTCCGGCGACCGCATCGAGCGATACGACGCCCGGCTCGAGATCCCCGGCTGGGACACTGTCGGCTTCGACGACACCTCCTGGCAGGCTGCGACGATCATCGGGCCGCACCCCCGCCCGGCATCGCCGACCCAGGATCGCTTCACCCACCTGGTGGGACACGTGTCCGACCTCGACTACGAGACCGTCCACCCGGTGTCGGTGACGACGCTCGCGGACGGGACCGTCGTCGCCGACTTCGGCAAGGTCATCTCGGCGGTGCCGCAGCTGCACTTCACCGCGGGTGCGGACGGGCGGGCGCTCACGGTCCAGACTGCGTACCTGCCGGTCAACACACTGCTCGCCGCCCCCGTGGATGCGGGCGCGACGACCATCAAGGTCAACTCTGTGACCAGCTTCGTCGCCGGGGACTCCATCACCGTCGACGGCCCCGGTCCAGGCCATCCCGTCGGGCAGCCCGAGCGCCGCACCATCACGAGCGTCGGGACGACTGGCGCCAACGGAACCGGCATCACCCTCGACCGGGCGCTGGACAACGCCCACGCCGCGAACAGCTATGTGGCCGGCACTCGGGCGAGCACGGCCAGCGTCGACAACCAGGGCAGCACGATGACCTGGTTCTACACCCAGAAGGCCGGCGAGCAGACCGCTCAGGCATTCACGTACTGGGGCTGGCGCTACCTGCAGCTCAACGCTCCCGGTGCCGGCGAGACTCTGACCGCTGACGACATCGCCGCGGTGATCCAGCACACGTGGGTGCCGGAAGGCCACGCAGCGACCTTCGAGACGGGCAACAAGATGCTCGACGAGGTGTTCACCATGCTGCAGCGCTCCGGGCTGTACGCGTCGCAGGAGACCCTCGTCGACACGCCGACTCGTGAGAAGGGCCAGTTCCTCGGCGACGGCGTGGACGTCAACCTGGCGACGATGGCCTCGCTCGGGGAGCGGAACGCGACCCAGCGGACGATCCGGGAGTTCATCGCCTCCGGGTCGCATGTGTGGAAGTCGACCTCGTCGGGCTACTGCTCGGCGGCGCCCTGTTCGTACCCCGGATACGGCGTGCTGAGCACCGGACGGCTGAACGCGGTGTACCCGAACGGGGACAACATGCGCGACATCCCTGACTACACCGCGCTGTACCCAGACATGATCTGGGGCTACTACCTCCAGACCGGCGACCGGACCACCCTGGAGTCTGCCTACCCGTCGCTGCAGGCGGACGTGGACTACGTGCACAACGCGGAACCCGCCACAGGCGCCGCCGCCGGGCTGACCTGGCTGCTGCCTGGCGGCACGGGCTCGTACCAGAACGGCATCATCGACTGGCCGTCCCGGCTGGGCTACGTGTTCACCAACAACGGTGCGCGCACGATCCACGCCGCTGAGGCCGTCGGGGTCTACCGGACGGCAGCGCGCGTCGCGTCCGCACTCGGTGACGACGCCAACGCCGACAAGTACACCGGCTTCGCCGACAAGCTGACCGCCCAGATCAACGCCGTGCAGCGGGTCGACGGCGATGCGCTGTACTCCGACGGGCTGAGGACCGCCACGACGACGCTCACCGGTGCCGTCGCAGCGGGTTCGACCAACCTCAAGGTGGCGAGTGTCTCCCCGTTCCAGGTCGGCGACACCATCGCGATCGACTTCGCCAACGGGGCACTCAAGGAGGTGGCCACCGTGACCGCGATCGGGACGGCCGGCGCGTCCGGCACCGGCATCGACATCACGCCGGCGGTCGCCAAGGGGCACGCCAACAACGTGACTGTCGGGGCGGCGACGACGAACCAGCTGTTCCCCGCCTCCACGACGCTCGCCGGGGCCGCCGCTGCAGGCGACAGCACGATCTCGGTGAACGATGTGACGGGGTTCACCGCGGCAGAGGGCAGCGAGGCGAACGCCGGGCCGACGCTCGTCATCGGCACCGGTAACGACCGCGAGGTGCTGCGGATCGCCGCGATCGACCCAGTCTCCGCACAGATCACCCTGGCATCGCCGCTCAAGGGTGCCCACGCCAGCGGCGCGTTCGTCGCGACGCCGTCCCAGCAGGCCCAGGCGTTCTCGATCTTCGAGGGCGTGGCGCCGAAGGGGAGCTGGGCAGCCCTTGCGGAGTACATGGCCGCGCAGGGGCTCCGAACCGCGCCGATGGACTGGGGAGTCACGATGGAGGCCCTCGGCATGGCGAACCGCCCCGATGCGATCGTGGACATGATGACCCGAACCGACCGGTTCGGTCCCGGCCAGACGATCGCCTCCGGCGGCACCTTCGCCTGGGAGGACTGGACCATCAGTGGGTCGAACAGCATGTCTCACGGTTGGGGATCGCGCGGGATCACATCGATGCTGAAGTACCTCCTCGGGATCGACGTCACGGCCCCGGGCGCATCGACGGTCTCCATCGCCCCGCCTGACAAGGGTCTCGACCACGCGAAGGGGTCCCAGTGGACACAGCGTGGCGAGGTCGCAGTGGACTGGACCAGGGCGCAGAGCGGTGGTGTCGACCTGAGTGTCAACATCCCCGTCAACGTCCGGGCAACGGTGTCACTGCCGGACCCCGGCGCCAACGGCTACGTGGCCACGGGCGACGGCAACGCCACGTTTGAAGGAGTCAAGGACGGGCGGGCGGTCTTCACCGTCGGCTCAGGTGCGACGACCTTCAAACCAGTGTCCTGACGGCACGGCAGTCAACCGGTGGGGCCCGCGGCACAGCCGCCGCGGGCCCCACCGGCCTGTCCCGTGAGCACCATCAGACGCCCTGGTGACCCGCAGCTGAGCGTGCTCCCAGGCTTCGCGGGTTGGTGCACGATCCTGCCGGCATACCGGCCCCGGCGGCCATCAACCCGCGAACGGGCCACGCAGCGACGCGCTCAGCCCAGCGTCGAGGCGCGAGCGACGATCTCGGGGATGAACTCGACCTGCTGGTGTCGGTGGTCGGGGTCGCTCGTCTCCTCGAGCAGGAGCTCGGCGGCCCGCTGGCCCAGCAGGTGGCGCGGCTGCCGGACCGACGTCAGCGGCACCGCGGCCGCGCCGGCGAACTCGATGTCGTCGTAGCCGACGATCGCGAGGTCGCCGGGGACGTCCATCCCGAGGGCGACGCACTGCTGGAGCAGCCCGAGCGCCACGAGGTCGTTGGCGCAGAAGGCGGCGCTGGGGCGGCGAGAACGGGGGAGGCCGGCGATGCGCGCACCGGCGAGTCGGCCTGCGGCGACAGTCAGGGCGTCCGTGTGGACCGACACCAGGTGGTCCGCAGGCAGTCCGGCGTCGTGGACCGCGGCGGCCGCGCCGGCACGCCGGTCGCGCACCTGGCCGATGGTGTTGGGCCCACCGACGAAGGCGATGCGCTGGTGGCCGCGGTCGACGAGGTGCTCGACGGCGAGCCGCCCGCCGAGGATGTCGTCGACCGCGACGCTGCACAGCGACCGGTCCTCACGGCGCCGGTCGACGACGACGACGGGTGTGCCCCGCTGCGACACCTGCACCAGGGTGGTGTCCTCGGGGTTCACCGGTGTCACGAGCACGCCGGCCACCCGCTGCTCCTCGAGGCGGCTGAGGTAGACGCGCTCGCGGTCCAGGCTGTTGTCGCTGTTGCACGTGTAGAGCACGAGGTCTGCCTCGGAGGCGGCGTCCTCGATGCCGCGCGCGACATCGGTGAAGAAGGGGTTCGTGACGTCGAGGACGACGTAGGCCAGAGTGCTGCTGCGCCCGGCCCGCAGCAGGCGGGCGCTCTCGTTGCGGACGAAGTTGAGCTCGGCCATGGCGCGCTCGACGCGCTGCCGGGTCTTGGCGCTGACGCGCTCGGGCCGGTTGAGCACGTTCGAGACGGTGCCCAGGGACACGCCTGCTGCCAGGGCGACGTCCTTCACGCTGACCGACATGCGGATTCCTAAAACTTTTCAAGAGGGCGTGGACCGCGACCACTGTATATCGAACTGGTCACGGATTCGTGCTCATACGGGGCTTTTCAAGGAAAGAGGCGCAACCTCTTGACGGTAGGGGAGAGCCACGGTACGTTCTCCGTGGTTGAAACCTTTCAACGAGGCAAGGTGCACTATGAACGAACCGCGGCCATCCGCGATTCTCGAACTGCGGGACGTGTCGAAGTCGTTCGGCCCCGTCGTCGCTCTGAGGTCGGGCAGCATCGAGGCCCGCGCCGGCTCGATCCACGCGCTGGTCGGTGAGAACGGCGCCGGCAAGTCGACCCTGGTGAAGATCGTGGCCGGTGTGCACCGGCGCGACGGCGGCACGTTCCTGCTGGACGGCGAGCCGGTCGACTTCGGGTCGACCGCCGAGTCCAAGGCAGCCGGCGTCGCGGTGATCTACCAGGAGCCGACCCTGTTCCCCGACCTGTCGGTCACGGAGAACATCTTCATGGGCCGTCAGATCCTCGGCCGCGGCCGCCGGATCGACAAGCCGGCGATGTACGCCGAGGCGGAGCGGCTGTTCAAGGGACTCGGCGTCCACATCGACCCGCGTCGCCTGGCGCTCGGCCTGTCGATCGCGGACCAGCAGATCATCGAGATCGCCAAGGCGATCTCGCTCGACGCCAAGGTCCTCGTCATGGACGAACCGACCGCCGCGCTCTCCGGAGTCGAGGTCGAGCGACTCTTCACGGTCGCCCGCCAGCTGCGCGACGAGGGCCGGGCCATCGTCTTCATCTCGCACCGGTTCGACGAGGTCTTCTCGCTCTGCGACACGGTCACGGTGATGCGTGACGGCTCGTACATCGACACCCGGGCCATCGCCGGGACCTCGGTCGGCGAGATCGTCAACCTCATGGTCGGACGCGAGGTCGACGACCTGTTCCCGAAGGTCGAGACCGAGGTCGGCGACGTGGTCCTCGAGGTCGAGGGCCTCAACTCCACCGGAACGTTTCATGACGTGTCGTTCACGGTCCGCCGCGGCGAGATCGTCGGGCTCGCGGGCCTGGTCGGCGCGGGGCGCAGCGAGATCGCGCGGGCAGTGTTCGGCGTCGACCGCTACGACTCGGGGAGCGTCCGGATGTTGGGCGCCAAGGTCCCCGCGGCAAGCCCGACGGCCGCGATCAGGTCCGGGATGGCCTTCATCCCCGAGGACCGTCGCAAGCAGGGACTGGTCACCGAGGCTTCGGTCGCCGACAACGTCGCCTCGGTCATCCGCAAGAACCTGACCACCGCAGGCCTCATCACCCGCGCCCGGGAGAACAAGGCGAGCGCGCCCTGGGCCGCCCGGCTCGAGGTCAAGACCAACGCCCTGGACATGGCGGCCAACACCATGAGCGGCGGCAACCAGCAGAAGGTGGTCATCGCCAAGTGGCTCGCCTCCAAGCCTGACCTGCTCATCATCGACGAGCCGACCCGGGGCATCGACGTCGGCACCAAGGCCGAGGTCCACCGGCTCCTCTCGGAGCTGGCCGGCCAGGGCATGGCGATCCTCATGATCAGCTCGGAGCTTCCGGAGGTCCTCGGCATGGCAGACCGGGTCCTCGTCGTGTGCGAGGGCCGGCTCACCGCGGAGCTGTCGCGGGACGAGGCGACGCCCGAGCGGGTCATGCACGCCGCCACCGCCACGCTGAGCCAGGAGGCCGCATCATGACCCCCGAGACCCAGACCCCGCACAACCAGGCGTCGCAGACCTCGGCCCCCGACACCGAGACCGCCGCGCACCCGAGCGAGGACGTCGCCCTGCTCGTCGAGCCCAGCGCGATGTCCGGCCGCGAGCGGCTCGTCAAGACGGTCCTGCGCTCTCGTGAGCTCTCGATCTTCATCGTGCTGTTGATCGTGATCGCCGCGGCCACGATCAAGAACCCGACGTTCCTCTTCAGCCCCAGTGGCTGGCGCGACCTGCTGCTGACGCCGGCGATGCTCATGGTGCTGGCCGTCGGCCAGACCGTCGTGATCATCACGCGCAACGTCGACCTGTCGGTGGGCAGCGTCCTCGGCCTGACGGCATACATGACCGGCACGCTGTTCATCGACCATCCGGACCTTCCGGTGATCGCCGTGTTCGTCGCCGCGGTCGTGGCCGGTGGAGTGCTGGGCCTGGTCAACGGCCTGCTCGTCGGGTTCGGCAAGGTGCCCGCTCTCGTCATCACCCTCGGCACGTTGTACATCTTCCGGGGCATCCTGCTCACGTGGGCCGGGTCGAGCCTGGTCTCCGCCTCTCAGATGCCCGCGAGCTTCCTCAACCTGGGCACGCAGCAGCTCCTGACGATCCCGGTGCTGTTCATCGTCGCCGCGGTGATCGTCGTCGTCGTCGGCTACTACCTGCAGACCGCGCGTTCCGGTCGTGAGCTGTATGCCGTCGGGTCCGACCCCGACGCGGCCGTCCTCTACGGTCTGCCCGTCCGGCGGCGCGTCATCGGCGCCTTCATCCTCAGCGGCGCCCTCGCGGGCCTGGCCGGCGTCATCTACGCGGCGCGGTACGGCACGGTCTCCTCCGACGCCGGCACCGGCATCGAGCTGCAGGCCGTCGCCGCAGCCGTCATCGGCGGTGTGGCCATCTTCGGCGGCTCCGGCACGGTCTGGGGCGCCGCCCTCGGTGCCGTCCTGCTCGTGACCATCAACCGGGCCCTGCCCATGGTCGGGATCTCCGACTTCTGGCAGCAGGCGCTCGTCGGAGCCCTGATCATCGCCGCGATCATCCTCGACCGCGTCCTGTCCGTCCGCCAGGCGCGCAAACTCATCGAAGCGAGGGACGAGTCATGAGCACCACCAAGACGTATGCGGCATACTCCCGGCCGCTGTGGCGGCGGCTCCTGCTGAGCCGGGAGGCCGCGATGGTCGCCCTGGTCGTGGTCGTCTACATGTGGGGGTACAGCAACATCCCCTACTTCGGCGACACACTGACGCTGACGTACCTGCTGCTCGACACGACGACCATCCTGCTCATCGCCCTGCCGATGACGCTGGTGATCATCACCGGCGAGATCGACCTGTCCGTCGCCAGCGTCGTCGGGCTCTCGAGCGCGACCCTCGGACTGCTGCACGAGAACGGCGTCGGGATCGTGGCCTCGTTCGTCATCGCGCTGCTCGTGGGGCTGGTCTGCGGTGCGTTCAACGGCTTCCTCGTCGCCTACGTCGGCCTGCCGTCGCTGGCGGTCACGATCGGCACCCTCGCGCTCTACCGCGGCATCGCGGTCGGGCTGCTCGGCACCAGCGCCGTCACCGGCTTCGCGCAGGACTGGACCAAGCGCGCATCACAGGTGCTCGGCGGCAGCGGCATACCCAGCGTGATGCTCGTCTTCCTGGTGCTGCTCATCGTCTTCGCACTGCTGCTCCACTTCACCCCATTCGGGCGGGGCATCTACGACACCGGCCTCAGCAGCGAGGCCGCCGTGTTCGCAGGTGTCAACGTCAAGCGGACGAAGTTCCTCCTCTTCTGTCTCACCGGCGTGGTGTCCGCCCTCGCCGGGATCTACTTCACCCTGCGGTTCGGAAGTGCCCGGGGCGACAACGCGACCGGCCTCGAGCTGCAGGTCATCGCCGCGGTCCTCCTCGGCGGAGTGTCGATCTTCGGTGGCCGCGGCAAGCTCCCCGGCGTCGTCGCCGGCGTGCTGCTCATCGGGGTCATCTCGAGCGCCCTTCGCCTGCAGGGGGTCACGGTCAACGTCATCAACATCATCATCGGACTGCTTCTCGTGCTGTCCGTCATCTCCACAACCGTCCTGGCGTGGGTCTCCGACGTCGCGGCCAGGCGCAACCGGGCAAAAGGCCCTCGACAGACGCTGCAACGCGTCGGTTCACAGTGAAAGGACATCGCTGAAGATGCACACCGTTACACGCCGCAGCGCCGTGCTCGGCGCCGCCGCCCTGTCGATGGCTCTGGCCCTGACGGCCTGCGGCAAGGCAGAGACGCCCGCCAGCTCGGCCGGCACGTCCGGCAGCACGGGCGGCGGCAAGGCCCTGAACGTCGTCTTCATCCCGAAGAACCTCGGCAACCCCTACTTCGACGCCAGCGACGCGGGCGGCAAGGAGGCGATCGAGTCTCTCGGTGGCACCTACTCCCAGGTCGGCCCGCAGACCGCGAGCCCCGACGCGCAGGTGCAGTACATCAACACGGCTGCCCAGCAGCACGTCAGCGCGATCGTCATCTCGGCCAACGACCCCAAGGCGATCGGCGACGCGCTGACCCAGGCGAAGCAGGCCGGCACCAAGGTCGTCACGTTCGACTCGGACACCGACCCGCAGTACCGCGACCTGTACGTCAACCAGGCCTCGCCCGACGGCATCGCCAAGGCCCAGGTGGACGGCATCGCCAAGGAGATCGGCGACTCCGGTGAGATCGCGATCCTGTCCGCGTCCGCCAACGCGACCAACCAGAACACCTGGATCGACCTGATGAAGAAGGAGCTGACCAAGCACCCCAACATCAAGCTGGTCGACACCGTCTACGGCAACGACGACGACCAGACCTCGTTCGACAAGACCGCGGCGCTGCTGCAGACCCACCCGAACCTCAAGGGCATCATCAGCCCGACCACGGTCGGCATCGCGGCCGCGGCGCGCTACCTGTCGACCTCGGACAAGAAGGGCAAGGTCGCGCTGACCGGGCTGGGCACGCCGAACCAGATGCGCGAGTACGTCAAGAACGGCACGGTCAAGGAGTTCTACCTGTGGAACCCGACCGACCTGGGCTACCTGGCCGGGCAGGCGGCGGCCGCGCTCGTCGCCGGCACGATCACCGGCAAGGAAGGCGACTCCTTCAAGGCCGGCCGTCTCGGTGACTACAAGGTCGGCGCCAACGGCGAGGTCCTGCTCGGTGACCCGACCGGGTTCAACTCCGGCAACATCGACAAGTTCAACTTCTGACCGACACCTGACGCACCAGCCGGGGCCATGACATGGCATCCCCACACGCGCCCGCGTGGCCCCGGCTGCTGCCCGACCCGAGAACCCTTCATGCACCGCGTCTGCTTCCAGCTCCAGGTCCGCCCCGACCGCCTCGACGAGTACCAGGCCCGGCACCGTGCCGTGTGGCCCGAGATGCTCGAGGCGCTGCACCGGACCGGCTGGCACAACTACTCCCTGTTCCTGCGCCCCGACGGCCTGCTCATCGGCTACGTCGAGACGCCGTCGCTGGAGGCCGCCCGCGCCGGGATGGCAGAGACCGATGTCAACGCCCGATGGCAGGCCGAGATGGCCGAGTTCTTCGTGGACCTCGACGACACGACGCCGGACCAGGGCTTCGTCCAGCTCGAGGAGATCTTCCACCTCGAAGACCAGCTCGACCGGCTCGACCGGCTCGACCAGCTCGACCAGCCAACCATCCACGACCAGATGTGAAGTGACGACATGACGACATTCGAATCGATCTCCGACCGGCTCGGAGAGCTCGCCATCGAGGTGCCCTCCTGGGCCTACGGCAACTCCGGCACGCGGTTCAAGGTCTTCGGCTCACCGGGCACGCCCCGCAACGTCGAGGAGAAGATCGCAGACGCCGCCGCCGTGCACCGGTTCACCGGCCTGGCCCCGACGGTGGCCATCCACATCCCGTGGGACAAGGTCGACGACTACCGCAAGCTCGGCCTCTTCGCGGCCGAGCACGGCGTCCAGCTCGGGACGGTCAACAGCAACACGTTCCAGGACGACGAGTACAAGCTCGGCAGCCTGACCAACGCCGACCCCGCGGTCCGCCGGCGGGCGGTGGAGCACAACGTCGAGTGCATCGAGATCATGAACGAGACCGGCTCTCGTGACCTGAAGATCTGGCTCGCCGACGGCACGAACTACCCGGGCCAGGGCGACATGCGCCAGCGGCAGGACTGGCTCGCGGAAGGGCTCGCGGAGATCTACTCGCGTCTGTCTGAAGACCAGCGGCTGGTGCTGGAGTACAAGTTCTTCGAGCCGGCGTTCTACCACACGGACGTCCCGGACTGGGGCACGTCGTACGCCCACGTGGTCGCGCTCGGCGAGCGCGCGATGGTCTGCCTCGACACGGGCCACCACGCGCCGGGCACGAACATCGAGTTCATCGTCTCCCAGCTGCTGCGGCTCGGCCGGCTCGGCTCGTTCGACTTCAACAGCCGGTTCTATGCCGACGACGACCTCATGGTCGGGGCGGCCGACCCCTTCCAGCTGTACAGGATCCTCGTCGAGGTGGTCCGTGGGGGCGGTTTCGGCGCAGGCTCGGACGTGGCGCTGATGCTCGACCAGTGCCACAACATCGAGAACAAGGTGCCGGGACAGATCCGCTCGGTCCTCAACGTCCAGGAGATGGTGGCGCGGGCGCTGCTGCTCGACACCGTCGCGCTCGACGCGGCGCGGGAGTCGGGAGACGTGCTGCTCGCGAACGAGATCTTCATGGATGCCTTCTACACAGACGTGCGGCCCGCGCTGGCGCAGTGGCGTGAGGGCCGCGGCCTGCCGGCCGACCCGATGCGCGCCTACCTGGCGAGCGGATACCAAGAGCAGATCGAGCGTGACCGCGTCGGCGGCGCGCAGGCAGGATGGAACTGAGAGCATGTCCCCGAACAGCGTTGTCGCAGAGCTCATCTCGCGGTCGAACCGACTGGGCAGCGACCCGAAGAACACGAACTATGCGGGCGGCAACACGTCCGCCAAGGGCGTCGAGACCGACCCGGTGACCGGCCGGGACGTCGAGCTGGTCTGGGTCAAGGGCTCGGGCGGCGACCTGGGCACCCTGAAGCCGGAGGGCCTCGCGGTCCTGCGGCTCGACCGGATGCGCGCCCTGGTGGACGTCTACCCAGGGGTGGAGCGCGAGGACGAGATGGTCGCCGCGTTCGACTACTGCCTGCACGGCAAGGGTGGCGCGGCCCCGTCCATCGACACGGCGATGCACGGGCTCGTGGACGCAGCGCACGTCGACCACCTCCACCCCGACTCGGGGATCGCGATCGCCACAGCCGCCGACGGCGAGGAGCTGACCAAGCGGATCTTCGGTGACCGAGTCGTGTGGGTGCCGTGGCGCCGTCCGGGCTTCCAGCTCGGTCTCGACATCGCCGCCATCAAGGCGGACAACCCGCAGGCCGTCGGCTGCATCCTCGGCGGTCACGGGGTGACCGCGTGGGGCGCGACCAGCGAGGAGTGCGAGCAGAGCTCGCTGTGGATCATCCAGACCGCGGCGGCATACATCGACGACCACAGCCGGCCGGAGCCGTTCGGCCCGGAGCTGCCCGGGTATGCCGCCCTGCCGGAGAGCGAGCGGCACGCGAAGGCGGCGGCGATCGCGCCGACGATCCGCGGGATCGCGAGCACCGACCGGCCGATGGTGGGCCACTACACCGACTCCGACGTCGTGCTCGACTTCCTGGCCCACGCAGAGCACCCGCGGCTCGCGGCGCTGGGTACGTCCTGCCCGGACCACTTCCTGCGCACCAAGGTCAAGCCGCTGGTCCTCGACCTGCCGGCGACGGCGACGGCGGAGGAGATGGTCGCCCGGCTCAAGGAGCTGCACGAGCCCTACCGCGAGGACTACCGCGGCTACTACGACCGTCACGCCACGGCGGACAGCCCGGCGATCCGCGGCGCGGACCCGCTCATCGTGCTCGTGCCGGGCGTGGGCATGTTCTCCTTCGGCAAGGACAAGCAGACCGCGCGGGTCGCGGGCGAGTTCTACGTCAACGCGATCAACGTGATGCGCGGCGCGGAGGGCCTGTCGACCTACGCCCCGATCGACGAGTCGGAGAAGTTCCGCATCGAGTACTGGGCGCTCGAGGAGGCCAAGCTGCAGCGGATGCCCAAGCCGAAGCCGCTGGCGACCCGCATCGCGCTGGTCACGGGTGCCGCCTCCGGCATCGGCAAGGCGATCGCGAACCGCCTTGCGGCAGAGGGGGCCTGCGTCGTGGTTGCCGACCTCGACCTGGACCGGGCACAGGCTGCCGCGGCCGAGATCGGCAACAGCGACATCGCGGTCGGCGTGCAGGCGGACGTCTCGGACGAGTCGGCTGTGCAGGCCGCTGTCGACGCGGCGGTCCTGGCCTTCGGTGGCCTCGACCTCGTCGTCAACAACGCCGGGCTGTCGCTGTCCAGATCGCTGCTCGACACGACGGTCGCCGACTGGGACCTGCAGCACAACGTCATGGCCAAGGGCTCGTTCCTCGTCTCCCGCGCGGCGGCCAAGGTGCTCATCGACCAGGGGCTCGGCGGAGACATCGTCTACATCTCGAGCAAGAACTCGATCTTCGCCGGCCCGAACAACATCGCCTACAGCGCCGTCAAGGCCGACCAGGCCCACCAGGTGAGGCTGCTCGCGGCCGAGCTCGGCCAGCACGGCATCAAGGTCAACGGCATCAACCCCGACGGCGTCGTCCAGGGCTCCGGCATCTTCTCCAGCGGCTGGGGCGCCAACCGCGCCGCCGTCTACGGGGTCGACGAGAAGGACCTCGGCGCCTTCTATGCGCAGCGCACTCTGCTCAAGAAGGAGGTCCTGCCGGAGCACTGCGCGGCGGCCGTCTTCGCGCTCGTCGGACCCGACCTGTCACAGACCACCGGCCTGCACATCCCCGTCGACTCCGGCGTCGCCGCAGCGTTCCTCCGGTGACGACGTGACGTCGATGGCGGCGCGTGTCGCAGCGATCGACCTCGGCGCCACGAGCGGCCGGGTCGTCCTCGCCGAGGTCGGCCCGGACCGTCTCGAGCTGCGGGAGACGGCGCGCTTCGCCAACGGCCCGCTGCGGCTGCCGTCCGGCCTCCACTGGAACCTCCCCTCGCTGTATGCCGGCGCGCTGGGTGGTCTGCGGGCCGCCGGTCTCGAGGCGGTCGGCTCGGGCGGCCTGGCGAGTATCGGGATCGACTCATGGGCCGTCGACTACGGGCTCGTCCGCGGTGACCGTCTGCTCGGGCTGCCGTTCCACTATCGCGACGAACAGCGCGGCGACGCGGGCCCGTCCGCGGTGCACGCCCGGGTCGGGCCGGAGGAGCTCTACGCCCGAAACGGCCTGCAGTTCCTGCCGTTCAACACGGTCTACCAGCTCGCCGCCGACCCTTGGGTCGCCCTCGCCGACCGCATGCTGCTCGTCCCGGACCTGGTCGCATGGTGGCTCACCGGCCGGATGGCGGCGGAGCGCACCAACGCGTCGACGACCGGCCTGCTCGACCCATGGACCGGAGCCTGGGACCGCGAGCTTGCGGACCGGGTCGGCCTGCCGGGACGGCTGCTGCCCGACGTCGTCGACCCCGGGACGACGATCGGCGTCCTCACCGACGGCGTGGCGGGCGAGACGGGTCTGCCTGGAGTCACCGTGGTCGCCGTGGGGTCGCACGACACGGCCTCCGCGGTCGTCGGCGTCCCCCTGGAAGGCGACGGGTCGGCATACCTCTCGCTGGGGACCTGGGGTCTGGTCGGCGTGGAGACGGACCGGCCGGTCATCACCGACGCGGCGCGTGCGGCCAACTTCACCAACGAAGGAGGGGTCGACGGGCGGACCCGTTTCCTCACGAATGTCATGGGCACGTGGATCCTCAGCGAGACCCTGCGGGCGTGGGACCGCGAGGACGGGCTGCCCGCGGGCGGGAACGACCTCACCGGGCTGCTGGCAGCGGCCGCGAGCGTCGCTGCCTCCTCGGTGCCTGTGGTCGACGTGCAGGACCCGCGGTTCCTGCCGCCGGGCGACATGGGGGAGCGGATCGCGAAGTGGTGCATCGACCACGACGTCCCCGCGCCTACGTCGCGCCCGGCCGTGGTGCGGACCATCCTGGAGAGCCTCGCCGAGGCCTACGCGCGAGCCGTGGACACGGCCGCGGGGCTGACCGGGCGACGTGTAGACACGATCCATGTCGTCGGTGGGGGCTCGCAGAACGCACTGCTGTGCCAGGCGCTCGCCGACCGTTCCGGCTGTACGGTGGTGGCGGGTCCGGTCGAGGCGACCGCGCTGGGCAACGTCCTGGTGCAGGCACGCGCGGCCGGTGTCGTCGGTCCCGACCTCGGTGCCCTGCGCGAGCTCGTCGCCCGCACGCACCAGCTGCGCCGGCACCAGCCTCGATGATGATGCCCACCGGGCCGCAAGGAGAGTTCGCGTGAAGGTCGCTGTCCTGGTCACCTGCATCAACGACGCCCTCTTCCCCGATGTCGGCAAGGCGGTGTTCCGGCTGCTGCGCCGACTCGGCGTGGATGCCGAGTTCCCGCAGGCCCAGACCTGCTGCGGCCAGCCGATGGTCAACACCGGCTATCTCGACGAGGCTGTCCCCGTCGTGCGCGCGTTCGTGTCGGCCTTCGAGGGCTATGACTACGTCGTGACCCCGTCAGGCTCGTGCGCGGGGTCGGCTCGCCATCAGCACGCGATCGTCGCCCGCCGGTCCGGCGACGCCGGCTTGCAGGCGGCCGTGGCCCGATCGGCGCCTCGGGTTCTCGAGCTGAGCGAGTTCCTCGTCGACGTGCTCGGGGTCACCGATGTCGGCGCAACCTTTCCGGGGCGGATCACCTACCACCCGACGTGCCACAGCCTGCGCATGCTGGGCGTCGGCGACCGGCCGACGCGGCTGCTCCGTGCGGTCCGTGGCCTCGAGCTGGTTGAGCTCCCTGATGCCGAGTCGTGCTGCGGTTTCGGCGGCACCTTCGCTGTGAAGAACGCCGACGTCTCCGTGGCCATGGGCCGCGACAAGACGCGGCACGTGGAGGAGTCCGGGGCCGCGATCCTCGTGGCGAGCGACTCGTCGTGCCTGATGCACATCGGCGGCCTGCTGTCGCGCCAGGGATCGCCGGTACGGGTGATGCACCTGGCCGAGGTGCTGGCGATGGACGATGGCGCGGCGGATGGCGCGACGGACGGTGCGACGGACGGCGCGGCGGGCGGCGCGACGGACGGGGTGACCGCATGACGGCCACGTTCGTGGGGATGCCCGCCTTCCCGGAGGCGGCCCGAGCGGCCCTGGGAGACAAGCAGCTTCGTGACAACCTGGCCATGGCGACCGGGACGATCCGCCGCAAGCGCGCCGCAGTCGTCGCCGAGGTGGAGGAGTGGGAGGACCTCCGGCTCGCCGCCGCCGCGATCAAGGACCGGACGCTGCGCAACCTCGACGAGCACCTGGTGCGGCTCGAGGAGTCGCTGACGAGCAGGGGCGCGGTCGTGCACTGGGCGCGGGACGCGGCCGAGGCCTGCGCGATCGTCGCCTCGGTGGCCAGGCAGCACGAGGTCCGCGAGGTCGTCAAGGTCAAGTCGATGGCCACCCAGGAGATCGGGCTCAACGAGGCGCTGGAGGCCGAAGGCATCGCGGCCTGGGAGACCGACCTCGCCGAGCTCATCGTGCAGCTCGGCCACGACCTTCCGTCCCACATTCTCGTCCCGGCGATCCACCGCAACCGCAAGGAGATCCGCGAGATCTTCCAGCGGGAGATGGGCGCGGTCGGACGTCCTGCCCCCGCGGACCTGACCGACGACCCTGCGCGCCTCGCGGAGGCTGCCCGGCTGCATCTGCGGGAGAAGTTCCTCAGCGCCAGGATGGCCGTCTCCGGGGCGAACTTCGCCGTCGTGGACTCCGGCACTCTCGTCGTCGTCGAGTCCGAGGGCAACGGGCGGATGTGCCTGACCCTTCCCGAGGTGCTCGTCTCGGTCGTCGGCATCGAGAAGCTCGTGCCGACGTGGAGCGACCTCGACGTCTTCCTGCGGCTGCTGCCCAGGTCGTCGACGGGCGAGCGGATGAACCCCTACACGAGCACCTGGTCCGGTGTCACTCCAGGCGACGGCCCGCAGGAGGTCCACGTCGTGCTCCTGGACAACGGGCGGACCCGCGCGCTCGCCGACGAGCTGGGCCGGCAGGCGCTGCGCTGCATCCGCTGCTCGGCGTGCCTCAACGTGTGTCCGGTCTACGAGCGGACCGGCGGCCACGCCTACGGCTCCGTCTACCCCGGGCCGATCGGCGCGATCCTCAACCCGCTGCTGCGCGGTGTCGGCTCGGACGAGCAGGTCGACTCGCTCCCCTACGCCTCCACCCTCTGCGGCGCCTGCTTCGAGGCCTGCCCGGTCCGCATCGACATCCCGTCCGTGCTCGTCGACCTTCGCGCGCAGGTCGTCGACGCCCACCGTCCCGGCCGCTCCTCTCATCGCCGTCGGCTTCCGAAGGCCGAGGCGTTGGCGATGAAGGGCGCGGCCTGGGTCCTCGCGAGCTCCAACCGGCTGCGCCCGCTGGAGCGGCTGTCCGGGTTGGGCTCGACGCTCGTCACCTCGCGCAAGACCACGAACGCCCGCGGCTCCGGCGTCGTCACGCGGCTCCCCGGACCGGGACGGCGGTGGACGGCCACTCGCGACCTGCCCGCTCCGGCCAAAGAGTCGTTCCGGGCCTGGTGGGTGCGCACCTCCGGTGGCCGAGACGACGAGAGGCAGGGCCGATGAGCAGCCCCGAAGGACAGTCGGCCCGTGAGGCGGTGCTCGCGGCGGTCCGGTCCGCGGTCGCCGGGGCGCCGGCTGCACCACCGGCACCGGGGGCGGTGCCCGGAGGGTCCGGGGTCGCCGACATCGTCGGGCTCTTCGTGGAGCGGGTGGAGGACTATCGCGCCGAGGTGACCCGCTGCCCCTCCTCCGACGTGGAGGCCACCCTGGCCACGGCTCTGGGCGACACGGCATACGTCGTCGTGCCCGAGGGGTTCCCGTGGACGGTGCCGGGTCAGGTCGCCGACACCGACCTCTCTGCGAGCGAGCTCGACCGGATCGACGCTGTCGTGACCACCGCGGCCGTGGCGGTCGCGGAGACCGGCACCATCGTCCTCGACCACGGACCGGGGCAGGGCCGGCGTGCGCTGTCGCTGGTCCCGGACCGGCACGTGTGTGTCGTGCGGGCCGAGCAGGTGGTCGCCGACGTGCCTGAGGCGGTCGCGGTGCTCGACCCCGTTCGGCCCCAGACCTGGATCAGCGGGCCGAGCGCGACGAGCGACATCGAGCTCAACCGCGTCGAGGGCGTGCACGGCCCGCGCCACCTCCATGTCATCGTCGTCGACTGAGCCCTGCGGGCGCACCACGGGACCTGACCGACCGATGACCGACCGGTGAGCGACCGGACGCGCCCCAGGGTTGCCCTCACGTTCGACGACGGGCCCGGGCGGCATACGGCGCGGCTGCTTGACGTGCTCGCGGCCCGCGAGGTCCGCGTGACCTTCTTCCTGGTCGGGCGCGAGGTCGCGGCGCGCCCCGACCTCGCGCGCGCACAGGTCGCCGCCGGGCACGTGATCGGCAACCACAGCTTCACGCATCCCGACCTGACGGCGCTCGGCCCGGGGGAGCTCGCCGACGAGATCGACCGCACGTCCGACGCGATTGCCGCGGCGACCGGCAGCCGGCCGACTCTGGCACGACCGCCCTTCGGCGCGACGAACCCGACCGTCGCCGGGCTGCTGGCCGACCGGGGCCTCGCCCAGGTGCTCTGGGACCTCGATACCGAGGACTGGAAGGGCCAGGACGCCCGGACGACGACCCGGACCGCCCTCGAGGGCGCGCGAGACGGGGCGGTGGTTCTCATGCACGACACGCAGGAGACGACGGTCGACGCAGTCCCGGGCATCATCGACGGCCTGCGCGAACGTGGCTTCGCCTTCGTCACCGTCCCTGACCTCGCTGATCGCTAGGCGCTCGGCAGAGTCCCCGCGCCCGCTCGCTCGCCACGTCCTCACGTCGAGTGAGCGCCCCACCTGACCAGCCCCACCGCCGGGTGGGTGTTGCTCGGGACGGGAGTGACCAGTGAGGCCGCGCGCTCACTCGACCAGGTGCGGGCCGGGGCCTCCGATAGCATCCCTTCCAGGGTCACGGTCAGCCCTCACGCCGTATGCCGTGGCGTATCCGCTTCCCGGGGGAGGTGCCGGTGGTCGACAGCCCGGTCCAGGACATCCTCGACCACATCCACCGCGAAGCGCTCGACCTCGACGGGGGCGCTGTCGCGACGTACATCCCAGAGCTCGCCCAGGCCGACCCCGACGCCTTCGGCCTCGCCCTGTCGACTCTGGACGGCGCGCTCTACGAGGCCGGCGACGCCGAGCGGCCGTTCACCATCCAGTCCGTGTCGAAGCCCTTCGTCATGGCGCTCGCGATCCAGGACCGCGGCCTCGACACGTTCCTGGCTCACGTCGGGGTCGAGCCGACCGGCGACCCGTTCAACGCCGTGACGCTCGAGGAGGGCACCGGGCGTCCGCTCAACCCGATGGTCAATGCGGGAGCCATCCTCACGACGAGTCTCGTTGCGGGAGAAGACGTCTCAGCACAGTCGCAGCGTGTCGTCGATGGTCTTTCGGCCTTCGCCGGGCGGCCGCTCGGGGTCGACGAGCGGGTCCTCGCCTCCGAGATCGCGACGGGCGACCGCAACCGGGCGATCGCCTTCCTCATGCGGGGGATGGGCTCCTTCGAGGCCGACGTCGAGCGCACCCTCGAGGTGTACTTCCGGCAGTGCTCCGTCCTCGTGACCGCTCACGACCTGGCCGTCATGGCGGGCACCCTCGCGTCGGGCGGCCGGAACCCGCTGACCGGCGAGCTCGTCGTCAGCCCCGACGTCGTCACCAACGTGCTGTCGGTGATGGTGACCTGCGGCATGTACGACTTCTCGGGCGAGTGGATGTTCCACACCGGCATGCCGGCCAAGAGCGGGGTCGGCGGTGGGATCGCGGTCGTCCTGCCCGGTGCGTTCGGCATCGGGACCTACAGCCCTCGGCTCGACGCGCGGGGCAACAGCGTCCGAGGCGTCGCCGCCTGCGAGGAGCTGGCACGACACTTCGCACTCCACCTCATGCGCCCCCGCCCGCCCGTCGCGCCCTCGGTGCGTCGCCGCCTCTCGGGCAGCCAGGTCCGCTCCCGTCGTGGTCGCCACAGCACCGA
This sequence comes from Intrasporangium mesophilum, assembly GCF_054783095.1. Taxonomy (NCBI): domain Bacteria; kingdom Bacillati; phylum Actinomycetota; class Actinomycetes; order Micrococcales; family Intrasporangiaceae; genus Intrasporangium; species Intrasporangium mesophilum. Next base: position 46,934 of record NZ_BAAGRF010000002.1, read on the forward strand.
ACGCGCGGTCATCGCAGAGCATGCCGAGGCGATGGTCGTCTACGAGCTGCAGGGCGATCTCACATTCGCGGAAGCCGAGGACGTCTCACGGCAGGTTGCCGTGGAGACGCCGCGCTGGCTCATCCTCGACACGGCCCGCGTCGACCAGGTCGACCCGGTCGCGGCTCAGCTGCTCGACGCGATGGCCACGCGCCTGGCGACCGCAGGCGTGACGGTCCTCGTCGCCGGGCCGCGGGAGCTCCTGGACGTCCCCATCGACCGGTCGTTCACCACGGTCACCGAGGCCGTCGAGTCGTGCGAGGACATTCTCGTCGCTGAGGCGGGGTTGCCCGGGCCCGAGGCAGGAGTTCCCCTGGGGGACAACGACCTCTGCCGCGCGCTGACGGACGATGATGTGGCCGAGCTGCTGCGCGTCGGCGCACAGCTGGACTTCGCGCCCGGTGACGACCTCACCGGCGACGGGTCGGTGGCGTACCCGATCGAGTTCATCACCAAGGGGCAGGTCGCGATCGAGCACCACTCCGGCCCGGGCGCCGTCACGGCCTACGACCTCGACAGCCGCGTCACCTCGCGCTCTGCGGGTTCCGCGGTCGGTGCGCTCTCGGCGCTTGGCGTCTCGACCGCGTCCACACGGTTCGTCGCCGAGACCGACGTCTCAGTCGTGGCGCTCAGCGACGAGGCGCTCGACGGGCTCCAGCAGGAGCATCCGCGGCTGGCGGCTGCCCTCTTCCGCGCCGTCGCGGAAGCCGTTGCGGCTGAGTACCGCTGGGTCCTCGCCGAGAATGCCGCCCTGACGCGCTGAGGCGCGAGTAGGTTCACTCCTGTGGAGACCTCGGAGCCGCAACCACCCACCGACGGGCCCGACGATCGCCGCGGGGCCGGTGGCTCCGATGAACCGGATGAACGCTACGAACGCGACGAGCCGATCCCGGCCGAGCAGATCAACCGCAACTGGACCGAGCTCGTCCAGGAGCTCCGGTCGACCCAGACCGGTGTGCAGGTCCTGACCGGCTTCCTGCTCGCGGTTCCCTTCAGCGACAAGTTCGCCACGCTCGACAGCGTGCAGCGGACGGCATACCTGCTCGTCCTGTGCGGAGCCGTCGCCGCGACTGCGGCGACGATGTCACCGATCGCCTACCACCGCATCCTCTTCCGGCGCGGGCAGCGTCCCTGGCTGGTCGAGACGGCCAACCGCGTCGCCCGAGCCGGGCTGGTGCTCGCGGCCCTGACGACCTGTGGCGTGGTCTTCCTCATCTTCGACCTCGCCCTCGGCAGGACGGCCGGGGTCGTGGCCTCGCTCGTGGCCTTCGTCTTCTACGTTGTGCTGTGGTTGGTCGTCCCGTTCCGAGCGCATCGGCCATCATGACTCCATGATGGGAACCCCTCAGCCCGGAATCTTCGCCCTCGGAACCGCATCGCACGCCTACATCGAGCTCGACGCCGCCACCGACACCGACGCGCACACGCTGGTCGTCACGCTGGCCGAGGTGTGCGCGGCGTTCACGACACTGCGCGGCGTCGACGTCGTCGCCGGGCTCCGACCCGAGCTGTGGGCGTCGATCGCACCGGACGACACCGCTCCCGAGGCGACCGGCTTCACGGACGCCATCGTCGGCCCGGACGGCTTCACGATGCCGGCGACCCAGCACGACATCGTGCTGTGGATTGCCGGGGCAGGCCAGGACTCGGTGTACGACGCGACGGTGGCTGCCCGCTCGATGCTTGCACCGGTGGCCACCCTCGCCGAGGAGACCATCGGGTGGTCCTACCACGGCCACTTCGACCTGACCGGGTTCATCGACGGCACCGAGAACCCGCCCGTCTTCGGAGCGGCGCCCGTCGCCGTCGTCCCCGACGGCGAGCCAGGTGCCGGCTCGTCGATCCTGCTGCTGCAGCGGTGGGAGCACGACAGCGCCCTGTGGACCTCGCTGCCCGTTGCCGAGCAGGAGCGCGTCATCGGGCGCACCAAGCCGGACAGCATCGAGCTCGACCCGCGACCGCCGTCGTCGCACGCAGCGCGCACGGACCAGGACGAGTTCGGGCACATCCTGCGGCGCAACGTCGCCTACGGGTCATCGGCTCTGCACGGGACGATGTTCGTCGGCTTCTGTCGCGAGCAGCGCCCCCTGGTCGCGATGCTCGAGAGCATGGCCGGCGTCACGGGGACGCGCGACGCGCTGACGCTGTACACGCGCCCACTCACCGGTGCCTACTACGTGATCCCGTCCACCGAGGCCCTCACCGCGTTCGGTCCCGCACTCGAGTGAGCGCTCAGGGGCTCGCGACCGGCGCGAACCCGGCACGAAGCCGCTCCTCGGCGAGCTCGCTGGCCGGTCGGCCCCCGTTGGCCCCTGCCGCATGCTCACGAAGCCCGATGACCGCCGCGCCGAGGACCGGCGGCGCCAGCAGCACCACGGGCCGGGTGGGCCGCTCCAGGGCCGCCAGCCCGCGCGTCACGGGATCGAGCAACACCGGTTCGCGGGCGGCCAGGACCCCGCCGGCGAGGACCACCGTGGTCGCGGAGTCCGGCGCGGGGTCGAGCCCCTCCAGGCAGACCCGCGCGAGGGCGCAGATCTCGTCGGCCTGCCGCTGCACGACCCGCAGCGCCACCCCGTCGCCCTCGGTCGCCGCCCGGATCAGCCCAGGCACCAGCTCGTGCAGCCGCTCCTCTCGAATCACATTCTCACTCAGGGCGATTCCGACAGACGTCGCGTCGGGCATTCCAAAGTGCGTGGCGATCATCCCGGCCAGACGCGTGGGTTCGCCCCGACCGTCCTCGGCACGGACGGCATACCAGAGCGCCTCCTGGGCCAGCCCCATCCCGCCGCCCCAGTCGCCCGTGAACGGTCCCATCGCGGGGAAACGGACCTCGTGCCCGTCGCCGGCGACGCCAGCGGCGTTGATCCCGGCACCACAGATGACGACGACGCCTGTGCCAGAGGGGCTTCCGGCATGGAGCGCGGCGAGCGTGTCGTTGACGACGACACTGCGGCCGGCCCAGCCGCGGCGCTCGATGGCCTGGGTGAACGCCTCGACATGGCTCGGCAGGTCGGCGTTCGCGAGCGCGGCCACGAGCAGGCCGGCGAGGTCGCGACCCGTGGATCCGAGCAGCCGTCGCACCACGGGGTCAAGGGACGACAGAGCATCGTCGGCGCCCACCACGTGCGGCTGGAAGCCGGGCCCCCGCTCGGTGCCCAGCACTGCACCGGACGACGCGTCGACGAGCAGCAGGTCGGTCTTGGAGTTGCCGCCGTCGATAGCGAGCACGAGGTCCATCACGTCGCCCAGGGCAGATGCGCGCGGTTGTTGGCGATGAGGCGGTCGGCGAGGCAGTCGGCGACGGAGAGCTGCCCCACGAGCGGGTGCGCGAGCAGGGCCTCGACGACTCGCGCACGGCCCCCATGGAGGGCCGCGTCGAGCGCGAGCCGCTCGTAGGCGTGCACGTGTGCGACGAGACCGGCGACGAGCGGCGGCAATGGTGCCTGCGGCACCGGCTCGGCCCCGCGCGCCGTCACGATGGCCGGCACCTCGATGACGGCATCCTCCGGCAGCAGCGGCAGGGTGCTGCCGTTGCGGACGTTGACGACCTGCCGGCCCGGAGTCGCCGTGGCACCCGTCCCGAGCAGCGCGCCGAGGAGGTCGACGGCGGCCTCCGAGTAGTACGCACCTCCCCGCTGCTCGAGCAGCGCCGGCTTGGTCGTGACCGCCGGGTCCCGGTACAGGTCGAGCAGGGTCGCCTCCAGGTCGGCGACGACCCGCGCCCGGCTCGGGCTGTGCCGCTGCTCCTCGACGACCTCGTCATGCGCGTAGTAGTAGCGCAGGTAGTACGACGGCAACAGCCCCGTGTCGCGCAGCAGACGCTCGGGCAGCTCGAGGTGCTCGGCCAGGTCGGCCGCGTGGTCCTCGATGATCCGCGGCAGGACGTCCTCGCCAGCGCCGCCCACACGGACACCGCGCACCCACGTGAGGTGGTTCAGGCCCACATGGTCGAGCACGACCTCCGCCGGGGTCGCACCCGTCAGCGAGGCGATGTGTCGCTGCAGCCCGATCGCCACGTTGCACAACCCGATGGCCCGATGTCCTTGCTGCAGAAGGGCTCTCGTGACGATGCCGACGGGGTTGGTGAAGTCCACGATCCATGCGTCCGGGTTGCGCGAGCGGACCAGGTCCGCGATGGCAAGCACCACCGGCACGGTGCGCATGGCCTTGGCCAGGCCGCCGGCCCCGGTCGTCTCCTGGCCCACGCACCCGCAGTCGAGCGGCCACGTCTCGTCCCGCTCGCGGGCCGCCTGGCCGCCGACGCGCAGCTGCAGCAGCACGGCGTCCGCGCCGTCGACCGCCGCGACGAGATCGGTCGTCGTCGTGAGCGCCGCGGGGTGTCCGTATGCCGTGAGGATCCTGCGCGAGACACCGCCCACCGCCTCCAGCCGGGTCGCGTCGGGGTCCATCAGCGCGAGCTCGTCGACCGGGAGCTGTTCACGAAGGCGGGCGAGCCCGTCGACGAGCTCCGGGGTGTAGGTGGATCCGCCACCGACGACCGCGATCTTCATCCCTTCACCCCCGAGAGGGTGACGCCCTGGATGAAGGCTCGCTGGGCGAACAGGAAGATGAGGACCACGGGTGCCATGACGAGCAGGGTGGCCGCCATGGTCAGGTTCCAGTTCACGTGATGGGCTCCCTTGAAGGTCTGCAGGCCGTAGGACAGGGTCCAGGCGTCGGGGTTCTCGCTGGCATAGATCTGTGGGCCGAAGTAGTCGTTCCAGCAGTAGAAGAACTGGAACAGCGCCACGGCGGCGATCGCCGGCCGGATCATCGGCACCACGACGAGCGCCAGGGTGCGCAGCTCGCCGCACCCGTCGACCCGGGCCGCGTCGAGGTAGTCACGTGGCAGCGTGAGCATGAACTGGCGCAGCAGGAAGATCGAGTATGCATCGCCGAAGGCGAGCGGGATGATGATCGGCCACAGCGTGCCGGTGAGATGGAACTGCTTGGCCCACACGAGGTACATCGGCACGATGACCACCTGCGGGGGCAGCATCATCGCCGACACGACGAGGACGAAGACGAGGTTCCGGCCGCGGAAGCGCAGCTTTGCCAGCGCGTAGGCGATGGGCACGCTGGAGATCACGGTCAGGATCGTGCCCAGCACGGCATACATCAGCGAGTTACGCCACCAGACAAGGAAACCCGGCGTCTGGAACACGTCGAGGTAGTTGTCCCAGTGCCACTCGCGCGGCCACAGCTCGGAGGTGAGCGCCTGTCGGTCCGACATCACCGAGGTCAGCAGCACGAAGACGAAGGGAAGCAGGAACAGGATCCCCAGGCCGAGGCCCAGCGAGTGCACGGCCACCCACTCGAGGAAGCGGCTCGGCGTCCTGGTGCGCATCAGTCGTCCTCTCCGACGAAGCCCGATCCCCGGCGCAGCAGCAGGCTGGTCACAGCCATGGCGAGCCCGAACAGGACGAGGGACACCACGCAGGCCGAACCCGTGTCGAAGTGCTGGAAGCCGAGCGAGTAGACCAGCTGCGGCAGCGTGAGGGTCGACCCCTGTGGGTAGCCGGCGTCGAACGGCGCGCCCGGCTGGTCCGCCCGGCCACTCGCGACCTGCGCCACCACGACCGCCTGCGTGTAGTACTGCAACGTGGCGATGACGCCGGTGATCGCGGAGAAGATGATGACGGGACGCAGGTGCGGGATGGTGACGTACCGGAAGGACTGCCACCGGCCGCACCCGTCGAGCTGTGCCGCCTCGTACTGCTCCGTCGGCACGTCGAGCAGAGCAGCCATGAAGATGACCATGAGGTCGCCGACACCCCAGAGGGCCAGCAGCGTCAGAGCGGGCTTGGACCACGCCGGGTCGTTGAACCAGTCCGGGGTAGGCAGCCCGAGGCGGGCCAGGACCTGGTTGACCGGCCCCGTGCCCGGGTTGAGCAGGAACGCGAAGGCGATGGTCGCGGCGACCGGCGGCGCCAGGTAGGGCAGGTAGAGCACCGTGCGCAGCGGACCCGCGCCGCGGCGGATCTTCGTCACGAGCACGCCGAGCCCGAGGCCGCTGAGGACTCGGAGCGTGACCATGACGATGACCAGCCACAGGGTGTTGCGCAGCGACATCCAGAAGTCGTCGAGCTGGAAGACGTACTCCCAGTTGCGCAGCCCGACCCAGGTCGGCGGGTTGATCTGGTCGTAGTGGGTGAGGGAGAACCACCCCGTCGAGATCAGCGGATAGACGAAGAACAGCCCGAAGCCGATAGCCCACGGGGCGAGCAGCAATGCGGCAGCGCGCGTTTCGCGGCGCCGCAGGGAACCGCCCCGTGAGGGTCGGCCGGTGTCGGTCGGCTCCGCGCGGTCCGTACGGTGCCGCGCGGCCGGGTGGCGCTGGACGGTTGGGCTCGTCATCGGGTGGGTCAGCCGCCTGCCTGCTGGTTGGCCCGGTCTATCTTGGCGTCGACGTCCTTGAGGCCGGCGGTGATGTCCGCGACGAGGCCGGCCTCCGTCTTGTACGAGAAGTCCTGGATGATCTGCTGGTACTGGCCGCCGTTGGGGCTCGCGGGCGTGGTGTTCGTGTCCGGGTGCTTGGCGATGTCGAGGAACGTGGCGAAGGCCGGGTCCTTGTCGAGCTTCGGCGAGTCGAACGCCGCATGCGTCGAGGGCACGTTGTGGATCGTGTTGGCGAAGGTGACGAGCGCGTCGGTGTCGGTCGTGAGGAACTTGACCAGCTGCCACGCGGCCGCCTGGTGCTGGGAGGTCGTCGGTATGCCGATGACGGTCCCGGCGGTGTAGCCCTTGCCGTACTGGTCGGCCTGGTCGTCGGGGACCGGGAACGGCGCCGTGCCCCAGCTGAACGTCACGCCGTCGTCCTTGAGGTTGACCGTGCGCCACTCGCCGTCGAGCTGCATCGCGACCTTCTTGGCCTCGAAGGCATTCTCCGCCGAGAACTCGTCACCGAAGGTGCTCCGGTACTTCTCGAGCTTCGGGTAGCCGCCGAGCTGGACGACGAGGTCCCGCTGCTTGCTGAAGAAGTCGGTGAACTTGGGGTCGGCTGCCAGGTTGGACTTGCCGTCCGGCGTGAGGTACTGCGGGCTCCACTGCGACGCCCAGTGTGCGAAGGCGGTCTCGTAGCCGTGGAAGTTGGGCATGAAGCCGAGCTGGTCGTAGCCGTTGGCGGAGGGCTTGGTGAGCTTGACCGAGTCCGCGACGAACTCGGACCACGTCTTCGGCGGCTGGCTGATGCCGGCGGCGGCGAACATGTCCTTGTTGTAGTAGAGCCCGTACGCGTCGCCGAGCAGCGGCAGCGTGCACTGCTTGCCCTTGTACTGCGTGTAGTCGACCATCGGCGCCAGGAACGTGGTGGCCTTGTCGACGCCCGAGGCCTTGAGCAGGGGGTCGAGGTCGATCATGGCGCCGTTGCAGAAGAGCCCGACGTTGTCGGTGGTGAAGGACGAGACCACGTCCGGCCCGTTGCCACCCCGGATGCCTTGCAGGATCTTGTCGTCCGGCACGTTGGGGACGGTCTTGACGGTGATGTTCGGGTGCAGCTTGTTGAAGGCGGCGATGTTGTCGGCGATCGCCTTCTTCTCGCTGTCCTGGCTCCAGCCGTGCCAGAAGGTGATGGTCACCTTCTCGTCCGGTGCGGAGACGGCGGCGGTCGGGGTCGTGGACGGCGTCGATCCCGTGCACGCCGCCGTGGCTGCGGCCGCGCTCGCCATCACGACGACGGTGAGGATGCGGCCCGATGTGGTTCTGCGCATGATCGTGACTCCTCGTTGGCTCGCGTGGCCGGTCCGGCCGGCTCCGCGCGGGTGGTGGCGGTGGGTGGGTCAACCGGCGGCGAAGACGGCCTCGCGCGCTCGTTCGAGGGCGGCGCCGAGGGCGCCGGTGAGGACGGGGTTGTCGGCGACCGTGCTGACGACGACGGTCGGGCGGGCCATGGCGAGCTCGGCCAGCTGCGCGGCCACTCGCGAGCGCAGCGGCTCGCCGCCGGCCTGCATGACCGAGCCCCCGAGGACGACCATCGCCGGGTCGACGATGGCGATGATGGATGCGAGCCCGGCGGCATACCTCACAGACAGATCGGTGAGGAACGCGGACGCGCGTTCGGTGTCCGAGGTCGTCGTGGAACGCGAGCCGTCTTGTGTGACAAGGCCGGCGGCTCGTGCGACCACGTCGGATGCGGTGCGCCCCCGGAGCCCGTAGGTGCGGGCGAGGGGCACGGTCTGCTCCGGGCCGGCATACGTCTGGAAGCCGCCGCTGTTCTCCCGCCGGACCCGGCGCACCAGCGCCGCCCCGGTGCCCTGCATGAAGCCGACCTCGCCGGCACCACCGGTCGCCCCACGGTAGAGGCGGTCGTCGACCATGAGGGCTCCGCCGAGGCCGTCGCCGACCCAGAAGAGGAAGAAGTCGGAGCAGTCGACCGCCACGCCGGTATGCCGTTCGGCGAGGGCGGCGAGGTTCACGTCGTTCTCGACGTGGACGGGTGAGCCGACGGCCTCCGAGAGCTCGTCGAGGAGCCCGGGGGAGTGCCAGCCGGTGAGGTGCTTGGCGTAGCTGAGGCGCCCGGTCGCCGGGTCGAACGAGCCGGGGGTGCCGATGACGACGGCGTCGAGGTCGGCGATGGTCAGGCCCATCGAGGAGGCCGCACTTGTCAGCGCATCCATGACGGACAGGACCGCGCCCTTGGTGCGCCGGCCCGTCGGCAGCTCGTGGCGGGCGACGACGGAGCCGCTCAGGTCGACGATCGCTGCACTGACGCGGGCGGCGGTGACGTCGAGGCCCGCGGCGTGACCCGCCGCGGGGTTGATGCGGTACATCACCGGGCTGCGGCCCCGGCGGCCGTGCTCCTGCCCGGTCGCCTCGACGAGCTGGGCGGCCTCGAGGCGTGAAAGCACCTGTGAAGCAGTTGGTTTCGAGATCCCGGTGCGTCTTGCGATCTCGCTGCGGGACTGCTGGCCCTCAGCAGCCAGGAGGGTGAGCGCGGCGTGGTCGTTGAGCGCGCGGATCGTGCGCGACGTCGCCGGCGCCCCGTGCGCGGGTCGTCCGTCCGGTCGCCCGTCCGGTTGTCCGTCAGCTGGCGTCATTGCCGGCCTTCCACCAATAGTAAGAGACCTTAACTATTGGGGAAAATAGCGCGGCGCCGACGTCCGGTCAAGAGACCTGGACGAGGTGGATGTGGTGGAGGGCTAGATGATGACGGTCGCGCCCATGGCGACCGTGCGTCCCTCGGGCAGCCTGAAGTACTCCGTCGGCGATGCGGCGTTGTGCGCGAGGCCGAGGAAGAGCCGCTTACGCCAGGCGGGCATCTCGCGACCAGGCCCGCGCTGCAAGGTGATCCGCGACAGGAAGTAGTACGCCGTGTCGGGGTCGACGGCGAAGATCTCGAGGTCGCGCGCCACCGCCAGCGCGCGCGGGATGTCCTGGTCCTCCTGGAAGCCGTACCGCAGGGTGAGGTGGGTGATCGCGTCGTACGGGTCGCCGAGATGGTCGAGCACGACCCGTTCGTCGTCGGCGACGAACGGCACGTTCTCCGACGTCGTGCTCACGACGAGCACCGTCTCGTGGATGACGTGGTTGAACGTCGCGTTCTCGCGCAGCGCGAGCGGCGTCGACTGCTTGTCCGGGTGGAGGAAGACGGCGGTGCCCGGCACCTTGCCGACGGGGTCGCCGTGCAGCCAGTCGACGAACGCATCGAGCGAGCCCTCCATCGCAGCCCGACGCTCGGTCACGAGCACGCGGCCCCGCTGCCAGGTGAGCATGATGGTGGCGACGATGACCGCGATGAGCAGAGGCAGCCAGCCCCCGGTGAACACCTTGGTGAGATTCGCGGCGAAGTAGGTCAGCTCGAGCGCTGCGAGCGGCACGCCGAGCAGCAGCAGGCGACCGCGGTTCCAGTGCCACGCCGACTGTGCGTAGATGAGGAACAGCGTCGTCGTGATGAGGAACGTCCCCGTCACCGCCAGCCCGTAGGCGGTGGCGAGCCGTTCGGACGACCGGAACACGACGAGCAGCACCATGACACCGACATAGAGCGTCCAGTTGACGGCCGGGACGTAGATCTGTCCGCGTTCCTCGGTGGAGGTATGCCGCACCGTGAGCCGGGGCAGGTAGCCCAGGCGCTCGGCCTGGCGCGAGACCGAGTACGCCCCCGAGATCACGGCCTGGGACGCGATGACGGTCGCGATGGTGGACAGGATCACGAGCGGGAAGCCGAGCGCGTCGGGCGCCAGGTGGAAGAAGGGGCTCTCGGCGGCCTTGGGGTCCTTGAGGATGAGGGCGCCCTGGCCGAGGTAGTTCAGGGTGAGCGCGGGGAACACGACGATGAACCAGGCGCGCCGGATCGGAGCCCTTCCGAAGTGGCCCATGTCGGCATACAGCGCCTCGGCGCCGGTGATCGACAGGACGACCGCACCCATCGCGACGAACGCGATGACCGGGTGCTCGCCGACGAACAGCACGGCATAGTGCGGCGACAGCCCTCCGAGGATCGCCGGGTCGCGCACGACCTCGGCGCCACCCAGGACCGCCAGCACGACGAACCACACAGCCATGACCGGCCCGAAGAACTTGCCGACCAGCTGCGTGCCGAAGCGCTGCCCGGCGAACAGCAGCGTGATGATCGCGGCACCGACCGGCACGGCCAGGTGCGCCAGCGACGGCGTCGAGACCGACAGGCCCTCGATCGCGGACATCACAGAGATCGCGGGCGTGATGACGCTGTCGCCGTAGAAGAGCGATGCGCCGAGGACGCCGAGCAGCATGACCAGCCCGAACCGCTTGCCGCCCGGGCGGACCGCGGTGCGGGCCAGCGCCGCGAGCGCCATGACGCCGCCCTCGCCGTCGTTGTCGGCCCGCAGGATGAACACGACGTACTTCACCGACACGACCAGGGTGATCGACCAGAACACCAGCGAGATGACGCCGTACACGTCACCCGGCGTCGTCGCGACCATGTTGTGGTCGATGGAGAAGACGGTCTGCAGGGCATAGAGGGGGCTGGTGCCGATGTCGCCGAAGACGACGCCCAGTGCGCCGAGGGCCAGCGGGGCCCAGCCCGCGGCGGTCCTGCCATGACTGTCGCTCACGACGGCAATCCTTGCAGGCGCCCCTGGGACGGGGCTCTCTCGTGGTCGAGTGAGCGCCCCGTCCCACCCCGCGAGGACGACGCCGGCGCCCAGAGCCGTGGTCAGTCCGTGTAGGCGCCGGCGCTGAGGTTGACCACCGTGCCGGTCATGGCGCCCGCCCCGTCGGAGGCGACGAATGCCGCGGTGTCGGCCAGCTCCGCGAGGGTCGGCAGGCGGCGCAGCAGCGTGCCCTGCTCGAGGCGCCCCCGGAACTCGGCGGGAGTCATGCCCGCCGCCGGTCCGGCCGTCGCGAAGTTCGCCTCGATGACCGGGGTCTCGGGGATCGCGTTCGACCGAAGGCAGACCACCCGAACGCCGGACGGCCCCACCTCGAGGGCGAGCGATCGCGTGAAGGCCTCCACCGCCGCCCAGCCCGACGCCGACGCACCGATCCGGGCGACCGGCAGCCGGCCGGGCAGAGCCGTCAGCGTCACGACCACTCCGGAGCCACGGGCACTCATGCGCCGGGCGGCGGCCGTCGCGGTGATGAAGTTGGCGCGCGTGTAGAAGGTGATCGGCCGCAGGTACTCCTCGACGGTCAGGTCGACGAACGCCGTCCTTTCGGGGGCAGGCCCCGGGCCGATCGCGTTGAACGAGATGTCGAGCCCTCCCGCGCGCTCGACCACGGTGTCCAGGTGCCGCTCGACGGCCTCCGGGTCGAGCGCATCGACGTGCGCCGTCTCGGCGAGGCCTCCCGTGTCGCGGATCTCCTTGGCCAGAGCGTCGACCCGGGCCAGGTCGCGCCCGGTCAGGAACACCTGCGCGCCCTCACGGGCGAAGGCCCGGGCCACGGCACCGCCGATGGCACCTGTCGCGGCATACACCACGGCAGTCTTGTTCTCGAGCAGCATGTCGTCCTCCTAGAACGTGTTGGGTTGGTGCTCGTCGTCAGTGCAGACAGCCACGCACGGGCGAACTGGGCGCCACGGGACCGCCCAGTTCGGGGCCCGCGCGGTGTCGATACTGGGTGGACGACCGGTTCGACGAAGGGACGTGAGGTGAGCGTGGGGACGACGACCGACCTCATCGCCAGGGCGCAGTCAGGCGACGCGGGAGCCTTCCAGGAGCTGACCGAGCCGCACCGCCGGGAGCTGCTGGTGCACTGCTACCGCATGCTCGGCTCGCTCCAGGACGCCGAAGACGCCCTCCAGGACGCCATGCTCGCCGCGTGGCGCGGTCTGCCCGCGTTCGAGGGCCGGTCCTCCGTCCGCACCTGGCTCTACCGGATCGCCACCAACCGCTGCCTCAACGCGCGACGGTCGGCCGGTCGGCGACCCCCGAAGGAGTGGAACATTCCCGATGTCGAACCACCTGAGCCCACGGGGCTCGGTGAGATCCTCTGGCTCGAGCCGTATCCCGACACCCTGCTCGAGGGGGTCGCGCTCGAGCAGGGCATGGCCGGCCCGGAGGCGCGGTACGAGCAGGCCGAGGCCATCTCGCTCGCCTTCGTGACAGCACTGCAGGTGCTTCCCGCCCGGCAGCGGGCGGTGCTCGTCCTCCGTGAGGTGCTCGGCTACCACGCCGACGAGGTGGCTGCCATGCTCGACACGACCGTCGAGTCGGTCACCAGCGCCCTGAAGCGGGCGCGAGCCACGCTGCAGCGACGTATGCCGTCCCCGGACGACCGAGAGCCGCCGCCCGCCCCTGACTCGCCGGCGGAGCGGGCGCTCGTGGAGCGGTTCGTGCGCGCCTTCGAGTCCGCCGACCTCGACGCGCTGGTCGCTCTGCTCAGTGAGGACGTGCACGTGTCGATGCCGCCCATCCCGCTGGAGTACACCGGTCGCGAGGCCGTCCGGCGCTTCGTCGCCGCGATCCTGCGCCCGGGACGGAGGTTCGACCTCGTGCCGACACGGGCGAACGGCCAGCCGGCGTTCGGGATGTACCTGCGCACCCCGGACGGAATGCGTCACGGGACGGGAATGCTCGTCCTCACCGGGTCGGGCGACCGGATCTGTGCGATGACGAGGTTCGAGAACAGTGTGCTGCCATGGTTCGGCCTGCCCCGGTCGCTGCCCGAGTGAGGGCCTCGCGCGCACGGACCGTTGCGCATGTCGGAACGCGATTTCGCGTTGGGCCGCGGGCTGCCTAAGGTAAGGCATACCTAATGCACCTCGGCCAGAGGTGTCGCCGACCTCGAGCCGCAGGAGTACCCCGTGCCGCGCCGCCCCTCCGTCCTTGCCGCCGTGGCCGCGGTAGCCGCCGCCGGCCTCGCGCTCGCCGGGTGCGGCAGTAGCCTCGAGGCCACCGGCGACCTCGACGCGTCCAAGCTGACGATCTACAGCGCGCAACACAAGAACCTCACCGAGGACTGGGCCAAGGCGTTCCAGGACAAGACCGGCGTCCAGGTGCAGATCCGCTACGGCAATGACTCCTCGATGGGCGCCCAGCTGGTGCAGGAGGGCGCCGGCTCGCCCGCCGACGTGGTCCTCACTGAGAACTCCCCGGCGATGACGACCGTGCAGAACGCCGGCCTGCTCGCCCCGGTCGACCCGGCCACGATCGCGCAGGTGGGGGAGCAGTACGTCCCGTCATCGCACGCGTGGGCCGGCATCGCCGCCCGATCGACCGTGCTCGTCTACAACCCGAGCAAGATCTCCGAGGCCCAGCTGCCGAAGTCGCTCATGGACCTCGCCAAGCCGGAGTATGCCGGCAAGTGGGGTGCCGCCGCCGGTGGCGCGGACTTCCAGGCCATCGTCTCGGCCGTGCTCGCGACCAAGGGCGAGCAGGAGACGACGGCCTGGCTCGACGCCCTCAAGTCGGGCGCGAAGATCTACCAGAACAACATCGCGGCGATGAAGGCCGTCAACGCCGGCCAGTCGCCGATGGCCGTCATCTACCACTACTACTGGTACCGCGACCAGGCCCTCGACAAGGAGAGCAGCGGCAACACCAAGCTGCACTACTTCAAGAACGAGGACCCCGGCGCCTTCGTCAGCCTCTCAGGGGGCGGCGTCCTCAAGTCGAGCAAGCACGCGGCCGACGCCCAGAAGTTCCTCGCCTTCGTGACCGGCAAGGACGGCCAGCAGCTGCTCGCCTCCAGCGATGCGATGGAGTATGCCGTGGGCACGGGGGTCGCGTCCGACCCGGCCCTGCCGCCGCTGGACTCGCTCCAGGCGCCAAAGATCGACCCGTTCACCCTCAACGGGCCCAAGGTCATCGAGCTCATGACGGACTCAGGGATCCTCTAGGTGACCATCGCGCCGTCGGGCACCCGCCCCGCCCCGACATCGGAGCCACAGCCGGCCCCGGTGGCGACGGCATACGCGGACCGTCCGCGGCGGCGCCGCTCGACGCCCCTCGCGCTGAGGCTCGCGGCGCTCGCGGTCGCCCTGCTGACCGCGATGCCGGTCGTCGTCGTGGTGCTCAAGGCGCTCGAGTCCGGCCCGTCGCAGGCCCTCGCGCTCATCTGGCGCCCACGCGTGGCCGAGCTGCTCGGCAACACCGTCTCGCTCGTCGTGCTCACCGTCGTCGTCACCACGGTGCTCGGGGTCGGCGCGGCCTGGCTCGTCGAACGGACCACCCTGCCTTGGGCCGGCTTCTGGAGGATCGCGCTCGTCGCGCCCTTGGCCGTGCCGGCGTTCGTCAACAGCTTCGTGTGGGCCGATCTGGTGCCGGGTCTCGAAGGGCTCACGGGCGCGGTCCTCGTGACGTCGCTGTCGTACTTCCCGTTCGTCTTCCTTCCCGTCGCGGCGGTGCTGCGCTCCCTCGACCAGGGGCTCGAGGAGGCCGCCCGGGCCCTTGGCCTCGGGCCGTGGCGCACCTTCGCGCGGGTGAGCCTCGCGCAGGTGCGCCCCGCCCTGCTCGGCGGCATGCTCCTCGTCGGCCTGCACCTGCTCGCGGAGTACGGCGCGCTGGAGATGCTCCGCTTCCCGACCTTCACGACGGCGATCCTCGACCAGTTCGAGGTGGCCTTCGACAACCGCTCGGGCAGTGTCCTGGCGGTGATGCTCATCGGCCTCGCCGTCACCCTGCTCACCCTCGAGTTCCTGGCCCGAGGACGCACACGGCACGCCCGGGTCGGCGCAGGCGCGGGCCGGCGGCCCACCCCGGCGCGCCTCGGCCGCGCGACGCCGCTCGCGCTCCTGGGCGTCGGTGGCCTCACGGTCCTGGCCCTCGGCGTGCCCGCCTGGAGCATCGGCCGCTGGCTGCTCAAGGCGGACCAGGCCATGGAGCCGACCAACCTGCTGCCGACGCTCTGGGGCACGGTCCGCCTCGCCCTGCTCGCGGCGCTCGTCACGACGGTCGCGACGTTCCCCGCCGCGTGGCTGCTGGCCCGCAGCCGCTCGTGGTTCGCCGTGCTCGTCGAGCGCGTCACCTACGTCGCGGCGTCCCTGCCGGGTGTGGTGGTCGCGCTCGCGCTGATCACGCTGACCATCGGGTTCGCACGCCCGCTGTACCAGACCACGGCCGTGCTCGTGACGGCATACGTCATCCTCTTCATCCCGCGCGCCATGGTGTCGACCCGAGCGGCGGTCGCGCAGACCCCGCCGGAGCTGGCTGATGCCGCCCGCGCGCTCGGCGACCGTCCGATCCGGGCGTTCCTGCGTGTCCAGCTGCCGCTCACGCTGCGCGGCACGCTGGCCGGGTTCGCGCTCGTGTTCATCGCGGTGACGACCGAGCTGACCGCCACGCTGCTGCTCGCGCCCACCGGCACCGAGACGCTCGCCACCGCCTTCTGGGACGCGAGCGCGACGCTCGACTACGCGGCCGCGGCACCGTATGCCGCCGCGCTCGTGCTGCTGTCGGCGCCCCTCACCTACCTGTTGCTCCACAGCAAGAACGAGGAACCACTGACGTGAAGACGCTGCACCTGCGCGGGGTCACCGCGTCGCACCATGGCAACCGGGTCCTGCACGGGATCGACCTCGAGGTGCCCGCGGGGACCACGACCGCCGTCCTCGGGCCCTCCGGCTGTGGCAAGACGACCCTCCTTCGGGTCGTTGCCGGCTTCCTTGCTCCCGACGGCGGCGAGGTCCGCCTCGGCGACGACCCCGTCGCCGCGCCCGGCGTCTGGGTGGCGCCGGAGAAGCGCGGCCTCGGCTACGTCGCGCAGGAGGGCAACCTCTTCCCGCACCTCGATGTCGCCGCCAACATCACGTACGGCCTGCCGCGCCGGGAGCGTCGAGCCCGCGAGCGCATCGGCGAGCTTCTCGAGCTCGTCGGGCTCTCCGGCGACCTCGGCGCCCGCCGGCCCGACCAGCTCTCCGGCGGGCAGCAGCAGCGGGTCGCGCTCGCGCGTGCACTCGCCCGCCGCCCCCGGATCGTGCTGCTCGACGAGCCGTTCTCGGCGCTCGACCCCGAGCTGCGCGTCGCCACGCGCGAGGCGGTCGCCGCCGCCCTGGCGCACGAGCGGGCCACCGTCGTGCTCGTCACGCACGACCAGGCCGAGGCACTGTCCTTCGCCGACCAGGTCGCGATCATGCACGAGGGCCGGTTCACCCAGGTCGGCGCGCCGGCCGATGTCTACCGGGCGCCGACGGACCGGCGCTCGGCGGCGTCGCTCGGCGAGGCCTGCTTCCTGCCCGGACAGGTGCGGGACGGCGTGGTGCGGTGTGCTCTCGGCGCACTGCCGGCAGCCGGCCTGGACGGCTTCTCCGGCGCCTGCGAGGTGATGGTCCGACCGGAGCAGCTCCGGCTCGCAGACCCGTCGTCGATGGGTGGCGCCTGTGTCGGCGAGGTCACCAAGGCCTCCTTCTATGGCCACGACGCGCTCGTCGAGCTGCGCATCGAGACCGGCGCGGTGGCGCCGATGACGCTGTGGGCGCGAACGTTCGGCGGGACGGTCCCGGGTGTCGGCACGAGGGTGTCCGTCACGGTCGACGGCGAGCCGCACGTCCTCCCGGTCGCCGCGCCGGTCGGCTGAGCCCGCCTTGCCGCTGAGCCCGCGCTGCCGCTGCGCCCGCGCTGCCGCTGAGCCCGCGCTGCCGCTGAGCCCGCGCTGCCGCTGAGCCCGCGCTGCCGCTGAGCCGGGCCGGGCGCGCGTGCGTGTCCGTCCCCGGCAGAGGGCTTGCCGACCCATCAGGTCGAGTGAGCGCTGAGTCACACCAGCCACATTCGGAAGGCGTGTGCGGAGCCGTGTGACGCACGTGACGAGGCGCTCACTCGACGGGGTGGGGGGAGCCTCGGGGGCGCTCACTTGACGGAGTGGGGGTCCCCGGGGCCGCGTGCTGAACCGGCGCGGTCAGGCGCCCATGCCGGTCAGGGCGAAGAACTCCTGCCGCGAGCGCGGGTCGTCGCGAAGGACGCCCAGCATCGTTGATGTCACCGTGTTGGAGCCGCGCGCCTGGACGCCGCGCAGGGTCATGCACGTGTGCTCGGCCTCGATGACGACTCCGACGCCCTGCGGGAGAAGCTGTTGTTCGAGCCAGTCGGCGACCTGCTTGGTCAGCCGCTCCTGCACCTGTGGCCGTGAGGCGAAGTGCTCCACGATGCGAGCGAGCTTGGAGAGCCCGAGGATGCGCTCGCCCGGAAGGTATCCGACGTGCGCGACCCCGACGAAGGGCAGCAGGTGGTGCTCGCACACCGAACGCAGCGGGATGTCTCGCGCCATGACGAGCTCGTCGTACCCCTCGTCGTTCGGGAAGGTCGTCAGGTCGAACGGACGCGGAGAGAACAGCTCTGCGTACGCCCGCGCCATCCGGGCCGGGGTCTCCCGCAGACTCTCGGAGTCGAGAGGCACCCCGAGCGCGGTGAGGAAGTCGGCGGCCGCCGCGGTGGCAGCCGGGACATCCACCCCCTCGGCATCGTGGACCACACGAAGGGCCGGCGCCCTGGCGGGCGTCGGCGCTGCGGGTGCCGGCGCCATCGCCGACGCAGTGGCAGACCCGCCTCCGCGCGTCCTGCTGCTTGCGTTCGTGCTCATCGTCATCACGACCTCCACGACCTCTGGGTCCCGGCCGGAAATCCGGGACTCTGTGACATCCACGCTCGAATTTAACCAAACAATCTTGGTCATAATCACCCGCTCCGGTCAAGCCTAGGCTCGACTACCGACAGCGGCAGCTTTGAGGCCATGCTCGCTGGCGATATCGTGGACCTCGTGGCGATCGAACCGACGATCAGCGCGGTCGCAGCCCTGGACGACGATCACCGCCGCGGCATGTACGAGTTCATCCGGACCGCACGCCGCCCGGTGACTCGCGACGAGGCCGCGGCCGTCGTCGGCATCTCCCGCAAGCTCGCTGCCTTCCACCTCGACAAGCTGGTCGACATCGGCCTGCTGCGCGCCGACTTCGCCCCCGCCGAGGGCCGCCGCCGGGTCGGGCGAGCGCCCAAGGTCTACGAGGCCACCGACGCCGACATCCGGGTCAGCATCCCGGAGCGACGTCACGGCCTGCTCGCCGAGATCCTGCTCGAGGCAGTGCTCGCCGAGGACGACACGCAGGACGCCCGCGACGCTGCCTCCCGGGTGGCCGGTGAACGTGGCCACGACCTCGGCGCGCAGGAACGTGCGCGGACCCGGCCCGGCCGGATCGGCGCGGAGCGCGCCCTGACCATGGCCGAGCGGATCCTTGCGAGCGAGGGGTTCGAGCCGGAGCGGGAGGAGCCGGCGTGTATCCGGCTGCGCAACTGCCCCTTCCACCCGCTGGCGAGCCGGGCGCCCGAGTTCGTCTGCGGCATCAACCATGCGTTCGTCTCGGGTGTGCTCTCCGGGCTCGAGGCGACGCGGGTCAGCGCCGAGCTCGTCCCGCGCCGTGGCGAGTGCTGTGTCGAGCTGCGGGCCAGGGGCGGAGACATCCCTGGCTAGGTGGCTGTCTTGTCGAGGCGAGCGGAACGGACGAAACCACGCTCGTCAGGTCGTCATGAACTGGCGCCCCGCACGTCTAACAGGGGAAGCAAGCAAGGTCACGACTCGGAGGTGTGCGATGAACGTGAATGACGCCGAGCGCCGGTCGGCTGCGACCGGGGCGGTGCGGTCATGACGCGCCTTTGGCACATCTCGTCCCGGGGCAGGAACGCCGCCGGGCTCGACCGGGAGGTTGCCCGCGCCACAGCCCAGGGCGCCACTGAGCTCGGCCCTGAAGTCCCCACGGGAGACACTCCCGAAGTCGCCGCCGGAGACGCAGCAGACGGCGCCGCGGGCGGTGACCGGCCGGCCGAGAGCGCCATCGTCGTGACCGTGGTGCCCGGGTTCAACAGCCCCGCCCCCAGGGTCTGGATCCGCAACGACGGCGGCAGCGAGGTCACCGACCTGGTCGTCACGCACGCGCCGAGGTCGGGCGAGCCCGTAGTCCTCGACACTCCCTCGCACCGGCTGCTGCCCGGCGAGGCGTGCGTCGTCGCGCTCGGCGAGGGCGCGGACGGCGAGGTGCGCGTCGCGGGCAGCGCGCGGCGCGAGGGCGCCGAGCCGATGGCGGTAGAGGCGGCTGCCACTGTCCCGCGACCTGTGTGATCTACCAGCTGGCACCGGCACCTGCCTCAGGACCACCGCATCGGGCGAGGTGACCTCACAGGGCCGACCGACCCTGGTCACGGCACGTGGTTGTCGCCGAACCCGGGCAGGTCGCCAAGCCGGAACCTGCGGCGGCCGCTCGGGATCGTGACCGACGCAAGCCTGCCCTCGCGCGCCCACCGGAGCAGCGTCGAGCGGCTCACGTGGATGAGGTCCGCAGCCTCCTGCGGGGTCAGCAGCCGGTCTCGGGACGCGTGCGCGTCGGCCGGCGTATGCCGCGCCCCCTCCGGAGGTGGCACCTCGGGTCGCGGGTGCGGCGCTTTCGCTTCCGTCGACGGCACCCCGGGTTCGGTATGCCGTTGGTCGGGCTCGCGGTGCCGCGCCTGGGTGTCGGTATGCCGTTGGTCGGGCTGCCGCTGCCGCGCCTGGGGGTCAGGGCCGCGAACCTCCGGCGTCGGTCGCCTCGAGCCGCGCCCGGGCCGCCGCGTCATGCGCAGACCCGGGCACCCGCGCCGGGCGGGGTCTCGACGATCAGCGGCATACGGGGGTCCTTCGTGAGCGCACCTGCGGGTCGGGGGAGACGCTTGGGTGGCCCAGCGGGGTCGGACACCCAAGGGCCACTACCTCGTAGACGCACGAGCGGGCCGGTCATGGCGCGGGGTCGGCACGGCGCGAGCCTTCCGTGCAACACACCGAGCACCGGCCAGGTGTGACGGATATTTCCGTCGGACCTGCCGACTGCTCGGTGTGTTGCGGTCTGCAGCGCCGTGGCCGCGAGTTCCATCCGAAGTCGCTGGGCAAACACCCGTGGCAGGACGAATGTCCGGCTTCGGCGCGTAGCGTCGGATGGTCCGATCGTCGACCCAGATGGAGACCGCTCGCTTGACGGCCGAGAGCCTCGTCCAGACATCCCCGTGGCACGTTCGGCTGCGGGGTGGTGGCCTGCCACGCACGGGCCCGCCGCGCTGGGTCGTCGTCGTCGCAGTGCTCGTCATCGCCCTGATCGTCACCGGCGTCTGGGAGCAGGCGGTCGCACCGTTCATCCGGCGCGACGACTGGCCATATCTGCTCCCGTCGCACACCCCGGGCGCCGGCAGTGTCCTGTCCAAGGACCTGCACGAGGGGCGGTGGCTCAACACCCTGTGGTGGAAGGTCATCGGCCAGCACAGCACTCCGCTCTCGGCGTCGTTGACGTACGTCGCGGCATACCTCGGTTTCGTCGTCGGGTTCTGGCGGATCCTGCGCCTGGCCATGCCGCGGCTGCACTGGGCGGTCGACGCGCTGCTCGGGTTCACGATCTTCGTGTCCGCGCTGTGGGTGCAGCTGTTCTACTGGCCAGGCACGCTCACGCCCTCCGTGATCGTCGCGGCCGTCGGGGTCTGGACGCTCCCGCTCCTGGCCGGGACCCGGGTTCGGCTGGGGCTCTGGCTGGTCGTCGGCACCGTCGCGGCGATGCTGACCTACCCGCCTGTCGGGGTAGTCCTTTTCCTCGCCGCGGTCGTGCAGCTGGGGGTACGACGCTGGCGCGACCTGATCCTGCTCGCGGTCGGCTATCTCGTCGGTTTCGCCCTCGGCGTCCTCGTGATCGACCTTCTGAACGGGATCGTCTTCGGGCACTTCGGCATCGAGATCGCCGCGTGGCGGCGACCGAACCCGTTGCGCAGCCTGTCGGCCCTGAGGGTCAACGTCACCCGCTATGCGCACGAGTTCATCCGCCTCGTCAGCGGGGTGTGGCCGGCGGTGGTGGTCGGCGTCGCCACCGTCGTCCTCGGCTGGCTGGACGAGGCCGTGCGGCCTCGCCTCGTTCGAGTGCTCTTTGGAATCGCCGTCGTCATCAGCCTCGACGTCGCCCAGACCCTCGTCACCGGCGTTGTCACCGACACCCGGGGCGAGCTCTGGGCCTGGCTCGCCGTCCTGCTGCCGACGGCCCTGCTCCTCATCGGGTCTCGGAGGTCACGGATCGCCGGCATCGTCGGCCTTGCCGCGCTCGCGGTCACCGGGGTCGCCATCTGGCGCGCCGACCTCGGCGGCCACCTCCAGACGCGGAGGCAGTATGACGCCGTTGTCGCCCTTGCGACCCAGCCGCGTTCCGACGGCACCGTCCCCCAGGTGATCCTGTACCAGTCGCCCAAGGAGAAGGCGTCCAACGCCGGCGGGATCATGGCGGGCACGATGCAGATGATGCTGCGGCAACAGCTCGGCGGGCATGTGCCGCGATGGTGCAAGCCGGCCGAGTGCAGCCAGATCGCACGCGTCGCCCCCCGACCGGGCGTCACGGCTCCCAGCGAGTCACCGGACGAGGCACACCGGTGGGTGGTCGACCTCGGCTCGGTCCGTGCCGTGGTGATCCCACCGCATCCAGCCTGGATCTGAGCGTTCTCGACGCAGCGGGACCCGACAAGACTCGACCCGGGGACGGCCATGCCGGCGGCACGGCGACCGCCAGGGCGGGCGTCAGGGCCGGGCGTCAGGGCCGGGCCGTCAGGGCCGGGCGTCAGGACCGGGCGTCAGGACCGGGCGTCAGAGGGTGCTGCTGAGGGTGGACTTGATCTCGGTCTTCAGGACCTTGCCCACCTTGGAGCGAGGCAGGTCGGACCACACGTGGACCGCCTTGGGTGCCTTGACCGAGCCGATCCGGTCCTTGACGAACGCGATTAGCTCCGGCTCCTGCACCGAGCGGCCCGGCAGCACCTGGACGACGGCCTCGACGCGCTCGCCCCACTTGTCGTCGGGCAGCCCGACCACGGCGCACTCCTGGACGTCGGGGTGCTGCATCAGAGCCTGCTCGACCTCGGTGGAGTACACGTTGAAGCCGCCCGTGATGATCATGTCCTTGGCCCGGTCGACGATGTGCAGGAAGCCTTCGTCGTCGAGGAAGCCGATGTCACCGGTGTGGTGCCATCCGAACCGGGACGCCTCGGCCGTCGCGTCCGGGTTCTTGTAGTAGCCAGGCATGACGAGCGAGGAGCGCACGACGATCTCACCGCGCTCGCCAGCCGCCACCAGCCCGCCGAACGGGTCCATCACGGCAACCGTGACGAGTGGTCCCGGACGGCCTGCGGACGACAGGCGCTCGACCGCGATCGAGCCGTCCGCCCGGAAGTGGTCCTTGGGCGGCATCATCGAGACCATCATCGGCGCCTCGGTCTGGCCGAAGAGCTGGGCCATGACCGGGCCGATCCGGCGTAGAGCCTCCTCGAGCCGGCTCACCGACATCGGCGCCGCGCCGTACCAGAAGCACTGGAGCGACGAAAGGTCCGTCGTGTCGAGCGCCTCGTGGCCCAGCGCCATGTAGATGAGGGTCGGGGGCAGGAACGTGTGCGTCACCCGGTGCTGCTCGACCAGGCGCAGGAAGCCGCCGACGTCCGGCGCGCGCATGATGACGATCTCGCCACCGTGGCACAGGATCGGGAAGCACAGCACCCCGGCCGCGTGGGTCAGCGGCGCCAGCGCGAGGTACACCGGTCGTCCCACGAACGGGTAGCCCATCAGCGTCAGCGCCGTCATCGTCTCGAGGTTGGTGCCCGTGAGCATGACGCCCTTGGGCCGGCCGGTTGTCCCGCCGGTCCCGACGATCATCGCCAGATCCGCAACGGCGGGGAGGTCCGGTCCCTCCACGATGACCGGACCTGCCCCGCCGCGCGTCTCGTCCTGGCCAGCGGGAGCCGGGGGGATCGGGGTGAGAGCACCACCCCCGCCGGCCAGGAACTCTGTCCAGGTGACCGCGCCGGCGACGTCGGTGGAGACGTCGCCGTCGAGGCACACCCAGGTGTGCACCTTCGGCAGCTCGTCGCGGATGCGCGCGACGAGACCTGCGAAAGACTTCTGGAAGACGAGCACCGAGCAGTCCGACAGGTCGAGCAGCTCGCGGTTCTCCATCGCCTCGTTGCGCGGGTTGATCGGGCACCACACGGCGCCCGCGCGGCTGATCCCGAAGACGCACGAGAACGCGACGGGGTCGTTCGCGGACAGGATCGCCACCTTGTCGCCGGGCCGCACCCCACGCCCGGCGAGCGCAGCGGCCACGCGGAACGACAGGGCCTGCACGGCGGCATACGTCATCGACTGCCCGTCGGTGGTCAGGCACGGCGCATCGGCGCCGAGCGAGGCACCCTTGTCGAGGTAGTCGACGATCCGCACGGCTCAGCGCTCGATGGTGAGGACCGGCTCCATGACGAGCCCGAACGAGCGGAGCACACCGAGCAGCTCGCGGTGCCCGAAGGCCTGGCAGGCGGAGGCGAAGCCGGCGCGGTGGGGCGGCTGCTGGAGAAGGGAGTATGCGGCATACGCCTGGAGGGCGCCGGTCTGCTTGTAGTTCTGGTTGCCGTGGATGACGCAGTGCGCGCGGCCGAGCGGGCCCGAGGCGTGAACCGAGTCGAGGGACTTGTTGAGGCGAGGGTTCTCGCGGGGCGGCATCTGGTTCATGACCTGCTCCGCGGTCGCCTTGAGGGCGGCGTACTTCGCGTCCGGGTCGAGGTCCTTGGTGGCCTCGAGCGCCGCGGCGACGATCTGTGGGACGCCGAGCATCAGCGGCTTGTTGAGGACACCGCCGAGGACGCGGACGTTCGCCACGCGCGGGTCGCGGCGGAACCACACCGGGTGCGAGGTGCCACCCCACGGGAGCGCGAGGGCGAGCTCGTGCTGGCCAGGGATGGCCAGCTGGTAGAGGCCGGCGTCGGGGTCCCACTCCTGGTAGGCGTTCTGCTCCAGGTAGTACGCCTTGGACATCGCGGCGTTGACGAGGATGGACTGCGTCGAGGCGATCGTCGGGGATCCGCTCCAGAACACAGCGATGTCGAGCGTGTCGAGGCCAGGTGTCTCGAGGCACAGCTGCGCGGCGATCTCGCCGGTGGTGTACATCTGCGCAACGCCCGGGGCGAGCAGCAGTCCGGCTGCGGCGAAGTCGGCGCCGTACTTCTCGTCGCACCGGATCAGCCAGTCCTGCTCGCCGGTGGTGTCGAGGTAGTGCACGCCGGCCGCGAGGCTGGCCTCGACGACCTCAGGCCCGAACCGTGCGAACGGGCCGACCGTGTTGCAGACAACCGAAGCGCCGCGGAACAGCTCGGTCAGCGCCTCGACCGAGTGCTCGACGGTCTGGATCTCGAAGTTCGCCGTCTCGATGCCGGCGACGTTCTGCGCCATCGCCTCGTTGAGCTTGTCCTTGTCCCGGCCGGCCGCGACGAACGGGACGTTGAACTCGCGGAGGTACTCGCAGATGAGACGGCCGGTGTAGCCGGAGGCGCCGTAGACGATGACGGGCTTGTCGGTCATCGTCATCACATCCCCATGCCGCCGTCGACGGGGAGCCCGACGCCGGTGATGAACTTCGCCGCGTCGGAGGCGAGGAACACCACGGCATCGGCCATGTCGTCGACCTGGCCGAGACGTCCGGCCGGGGTCAGCCCGACGACCGCCTCGACGGCCGCCTCGGGCGAGGGGAAGAGCCCGAGCTCGGCGCAGTCGTTGGCCAGGCCGGCGCCCATTGCGGTGGGAACGAGCCCGGGGTAGATGCAGTTGACGCGGACGCCGTACCCGAGCTTGCCCGACTCCATCGCGGCGACCCGGGTGAGGCGGTCGACGGCCGACTTCGTCGCCGAGTAGACCGCGATGCCGGGGAAGGCGATCGTCGCGGCGACCGACGCGACGTTGACGATGGCTCCGCCCTTGCCGCCCGCGCCGCCCGGCCGCATCGCGCGCAGGCCGTGCTTGATGCCGAGGGTCGTGCCGAGGATGTTGACGTCCAGCATGCGCCGGATGTCGGCCGGGTCAACCTCGGAGATGAGGCTGGTGATCTCGATGCCGGCGTTGTTGACCAGGACGTCGAGGCCGCCGAGCTTCTCGACCGTCTCGGTGACCGCCCGCTCCCAGTCGTCCTCGGCCGTGACATCGAGCTTGACGAACCCGTGCTCCTCGCCGAGCTCCTTCGCGACCTGCTCGCCGGAGTCCTGGACGTCGGCGAGCATGACGCGCGCCCCGGCCGCGGCGAGGGCCGATGCCATGCCCTCCCCGAGCCCTTGGGCGGCTCCGGTGACGAGGGCCACTCGTCCGGTGAGGTCGATCGAGGTCATGGCGGGCTCCTTTGCCGGCACTGGTTTGAGGCTTGGGCCGCGAACCCCCGTCGGGTCGCGGTTGGCAGCAGGCTCCTCCCGGTCCTGGACACTTGTCAAGAGTTTCCTTGACACTTGACCAAACTCTCTATGACACTCGTCAAGACACAACCCCGGATAGAGTGCAAGGCACCCCGCCGACCGAGATATGCCGGACGAGCGGGCCGACGTGAGCACCCGAGACGAAGGCGGTGAGCCCGACATGACGCCAGCCAGCCAGGTCGTCGTGCCCGCGGCCGACCGCTTCGAGAGGGCCCGGGTCGACAAGTTCGAGGCGCGCCGGGCCGAGCTCGCCGACGCCACCCTGGCCACGCTGGGCGAGCTCGGCTTCGCCCGGACCAGCCTGCGGGAGATCGCGCAGAAGACCGACTTCTCCCACGGCGTCCTGCACTACTACTTCCGCGACAAGATCGAGCTGATCACCTTCTGCGTGCGCCGCTACAAGGAGCACTGCGTCACGCGCTACGACGAGATCGTCGCCGAGTCGCGCGACGCGCCGGCTCTCGCGCAGGCCTTCGCCGACGCTCTCGTCGGAACCATGCTCGAGGACACCGCGATGCACCGGCTCTGGTACGACCTGCGCGTCCAGGCGATGTTCGAGGAGGGCCTGCTCTCGACGGTCATCGACCTGGACCGCCAGCTCGAGGAGATGATCTGGCGGGTCGTGTCACGTCACGCCGAGCTCGCCGGCAGCGAGGTCGCGATGACGCCCGCCGGGTCGTATGCCGTGTTCGACGGGGTTTTCGAGAATGCCCTCCACCGGCATCTGGCCGGTGACACCACAGCCCCGCATCGCCTGCGCCGCGACGCCGTCTTCGTCCTCGAGCGCATGATGGCCGCCTGAGGTATTTCCTGGTTCGAGGTATTCCGGGTTCGAGGTATTTCGTCGTGCCATGCCGCGACTCCATACCTCGACTCGGATACCTCGAACCGGGTTCCTCGAACCGGGTTCCTCGACCCGGAGCCTGAGCTGCGTCAGGCGGTGCGCTGGATGAGTGACGGTCTGCGCCCAGCGTCCGAGGTTTGAGGTCGTTCAGGGCTCACGAGCTCGAACCGGTGCGCTCACCCCGCCTGGGTGAGTCGCCGTGCTCGGAGAGGTCGGCATGCTCGTGAGCGTCACTCTTGGAAGGAGGGGGGCTCCCGTGAGCACTCCAGCGGCACGCGCCATCGACCCGATCCCGTCCGCCCGCGGCACCGCCTCGATCTCGACTGCGGCCCAGCTGCCGCCGGCCGAGCACGCCGGGGCGGTGGCCATCCCGCTCGCGAAGGGCGGTGAGCCGCCCGCGGAGCTCGGCCTCAGCGGTGCAGCGTTGCGCGCCGCGGGGTTCGACGGCAAGCGGGGTCAGACCCTTGTCGTGCCGTCGTCGGACGGGCACGTGTTCGTCGCGGTCGGGATCGGCGCCGGCGAGAAGGTCGACACGGCGATGGTGCGCGACCTCGCAGGCGAGTTCGCTCGCGCCGTGCCGCACCAGAAGCGCCTCGCCGTGAGCCTTCCCGCGACCGGAACCGCCCTGAGCCCAGCGGAGTTCGCAGAGGCCATGACCGAAGGTGTCGTGCTTGCGCGCTGGCGCTTCCTCATCGGCAAGGGCGCTGACGAGTCGACACTCGACTCGCTCGTCATCGTCGCTCCGGCCGAGCTCGCGCAGCAGGTGCAGGAGGGCCTCGAGCGGGGCCGCGTCCTGGCCGCGGCGGCCAGCCTGGGCCGCGACCTCGCAAACTGCCCCGCCGCGATCCTCACTGCGACGAGAATGGCCGAGGTCGCCCAGGAGGTCGGGCCGCAGTCCGGTCTCGAGGTCGAGGTATTCGACATACAGCAGCTCATCGAGATGGGCTGCGGTGGCCTGCTCGGGGTCAACCTCGGCAGCGTCGAGGAGCCGCGCATGGTCCGGCTCCGCTACGTGCCGGACGCTCCGACCGGGCACCTCGCGCTCGTCGGCAAGGGCATCATGTACGACTCCGGCGGCATCAGCCTCAAACCGAGCGACGAGTCCCACGCCCAGATGAAGAACGACATGACGGGCGCGGCCACCGTGCTGGCCTCGATGACCGCGCTCAAGGCCCTCGGCTGCACCACTGAGGTGACGGGCTATCTCATGTGCACCGACAACATGCCCTCCGGCTCGGCGATGAAGCTCGGGGACGTCCTCACCATGCGCAACGGCAAGACCGTCGAGGTGCTCAACACCGACGCCGAGGGCCGCCTCGTCATGGCCGACGCTCTGGCGCTCGCGGTCGAGCAGGGCGTCGACGCGATCGTCGACATCTCGACGCTGACCGGCGCGTGCCTGCGCGCGCTCGGCGTCGACATGGCGGGCGTCATGGGCAACAGCGTCGAGATCGTCGAGCAGGTCAGGCGGGCGGGCGCCGTGACCGACGAGCCGGTCTGGGAGTTCCCGCTGCATCGGCCCTACCGGTCCCAGCTCGACTCGGTGGTAGCCGACTTCACCAACATGGGCGGACCCAACGCCGGTCAGATCACGGCCGCGCTGTTCCTCGCCGAGTTCGTCGGCGACCGGCCGTGGGCGCACCTCGACATCGCGGGGACGGCGCAGCTGCCGGCCCCACGCGCCTGGCGCAACAAGGGCGCCACCGGGTTCGGCACCCGGCTGCTCATCGCGCTCGCGCTCGGCTTCATGCCGCCTCCGCCGCTGGAGAGCGCGGATGAGGTGGACGCCGATGACGAGGCCGGTGCCGGTGACGATCCCCGTGCCGATGACGAGGCCGGTGCCGGTGACGAGGCCGGTGCCGGTGACGAGGCCGGTGCCGGTGACGAGCCTGGCGCGGCGGCCCCGGAGCCGCAGCCATGAGCACCGTCGCCGGGTCGCCGTCGAACGGCAGCCAGGAGACTGAAGAGAAGCCGGGCGGGGCACAGCGCTTCCTCGACGCGATCGAGCGGCTCGGCAACCGGGTCCCGCATCCGGCACTGATCTTCCTCGGGCTCATCGTCGGCGTGATCGTGCTCTCGCACATCCTGTACCTGACCGGGGCGAGCGTGACGGCCGACGTCGCCCAGCCGGGCAGCCTGCCGGCGGTGCCCGACTACGAGGGCGGCACGGTCAACCCGGGCTACCCGCACCCGCCCGTCGGGCCGATCCCGGACTACGAGCTTCAGCGCGAGACCATCACCGCCAACAGCCTGCTCACGGGCGACGGCATCCGGTTCATCTTCACGACAGCCGTGCAGAACTTCAACGACTTCGGCGTCGTCGCCGTCATCCTCGTCGCGATGATCGGTGTCGGCGTCGCCGAAGAGGCCGGGCTCATGGGCGCCATGATCCGCAAGATGGTCAAGGTGGCTCCGGCGGGCCTCATCACGTTCATCATCGTGCTGCTCGGTGGCCTGTCGAGCGTCGCCTCCGACGCCGGCTATCTCGTCCTCATCCCGCTCGGCGCGGCGGCGTTCGTCTCGCTCGGGCGGCATCCGCTCGCCGGCATCGCCGCGGCGTATGCCGGCGTCAGCGCTGCCTTCTTCGTCAACATCCTCATCACTCCGGCCGACGGCATCATCACCGAGGTCACCAACGAGACCCTCGGGCTCGTGGCGCCCCACGTGAGCCTCAACGTCACGCACAACCTGTTCTTCTCGATCGGGTCGACGATCTTCTGCGCCGTCGTCATCACGTGGATCACCGAGCGCCTGATCGAGCCGCGCCTGGGCAAGTGGGACCCGGGCGAGGCACCCGACGACGCCCAGGTCGAGCACGTCCCGAGCGACGAGGAGATGAGCCTCGAGTCCCGCGGGCTGCGGATGTCGCTCTACTGGCTGCTCGGTGCCGCGCTCGTCATCGCCCTGCTGACCGTCCTGCCGGACGCGCCGCTTCGCAACCCGGACACCGGCGAGATCTTCGGGACGTCTCCGTTCATGAGCAGCCTGCTGTTCATCATCTCGATCCTTTTCCTCGCCGCGGGCCTTGGCTACGGGCGCGGCGCGAAGACCATGCTCGGCAGCACGAACGTCATCAACGCGATCGTCAAGACGTTCAGCGGCCTGGGCGGGCTGATCTTCCTCATGCTCCTCATCGCCCAGTTCATCGCGTACTTCAACTACTCCAACATGAGCCGGCTCGCCGCGACCTGGCTGGCCGACCTCCTGGAGCGGGCCAACGTCGGGGCGTTGCCGCTGCTCATCGGGTTCGTGATCCTCGTCGCGGTGATCGACCTGATCATGCCCGGCGTCATCCCGAAATGGGCGATCCTCGCGCCGATCTTCATCCCGCTCTTCTACCAGCTCGGCATCGCCCCCCAGACGGTCATCGCGGCATACCGCGTCGGCGACGGCCCGATGAACGTCATCACACCGCTCATGGTGTACCTGCCGTTCATCGTTCTCGTCTGCCAGCGCTACCGCCGCAAGGCAGGCATGGGCACGGTGGTGTCGATGATGATCCCGTACACCGGAATCGTCCTCGTGACCTGGCTGCTCTTCTACGTCCTCTGGTATGTGCTCGGAATCCCTTGGGGCCCAGATGCCCCCGTCCATCTGGGCTGACACGGACAGCCGGCTCACCCGAGCTCGGGGGATCGAGTGAGCCGGCGCCCGGTCGGGCCCGGAGTCAGCGGCTGTCGCGCTTGGCCTGGCGCCGAGCCCCGGCGGCCTGCGACGACGCGTCGCGCTTCGTCCCGCCGGTGGTTTTCGTGGCCCGCCGTCGCGTCGAGGGCACCGACGCCTTGGTGGCCGCGGCCGGCGCGGTGTCCGGCCCCGTGCCCGCCTTGGCAGCTGCCGCCGCGGCGAGCCGCTCCTGCTTGAGGTCGCTCGCCGCCGCCTTGGCGACGACGCCGATCCGCGCGCTGACTCGTGCCAGGGCGAGCTCGAACACCTCGGCGCGCTCGGCGTTGGTGCGGTTGGCCGGCCGGGCGAACCCCCGCGCGCCCTTGGCCGCCACCAGCGCGGCCCCCTGGCGCCGATAGAGCCCGACGTGCTTGTTACGCGCGCGCCGGATGCGGGCGTGCAGGTCGAGCAGGTCGTCCTCCGACAGCGGGGCCATCCGGTCTGGCTCGGTCTCGCGGACGAGGTCGGCCTGCCCTGTGGTGAGTGATCCGATGGCGATCGCAGCCATGGCCGGTCCTTTCGTTCGTCGGGTATGCCGCTGGGTGGGCGGCCCGTCTTGCCGCTGGGTATGCCGTGTGGCGCGTCAGGTGGTGCCGCGTCCCGATGGCGCCGGGGTGGCGTCGTCGGCAGCTCAGGAGGTGGTCGGGGACGGCGGCGAGACAGTGGGCAGGCCGAAGCCGTCGATGAACACGTTGACGGTGACCGACCCGGCCTTCTCGAAGGTGAACGTCACCGGCAGCAGCCGTCCGGCCTGTGCGGTGATCCTCAGCTCGACCATCTCGAGGTGCAGGCCGCCGGCATACTGCAGCGACACGGCGATCTCTCCGGGGATGTCGACCGCAACGGGTTGCTCCGGCCCGCTCGTGCCCTGCCGCTGCACCACGCTGGTTGCGTAGACGCTCGAGACACTGACGAGCTTGTCAGGGGTGTCGCCGTCGTTGGCGATCGTCGTGAAGAGGCCGACATTCGAGCCCGCGATGGACTTTCGCTCCGCGGCAGTGTCGATCCGGGTGCCGAGCAGGCGGATGTTCCCGACCTGGGCGTTGATGCTGTTCTCCCGGATCGGGTTCGTGATCCGGGACTGCTGGACGGTCGCAGGGCTCGGTCGCTCACACGCAGCGATCCCCACCCCGAGCAGCGGCGCGAGGAATGCGACGGCGAAGGCACGGCGAGTCGTCATGGATCGACGGTAGGACCGGTCGCGAGCAGCCGTGTCGCCCATCGTGGGTGATGTGGCGGGCGGGCGCACGACACATGCTGACGGCATACGCGAAAAGCGGTCGCGCGGAGGTGAGTTTGTACGAGAATCAGCGTGCTCGACCTCTCGCGTTGCCGCGTTTCCCCTCACTACCACGGGAGCACCTATGAATAGTTTCTGGGATTGGTTCTGGCTGCTGGTCTGGACCTTCGTCTTCGTGATGTACCTGATGGTCCTGTTCCAGATCCTGACGGACCTCTTCCGCGACAAGGACGTGAACGGCTGGGTCAAGGCCCTGTGGGTCATCGGCTTGATCATCTTCCCGTTCCTCGTTGCGCTGATCTACCTCATCGTCCGCGGCCGCGGCATGGCGGAGCGGCAGATGAAGGACTACGAGGCTGCCCGCCAGTCGACCGAGTCGTACATCAAGTCGGTCGCCCAGGAGTCAAAGACGCCCGCTGACCAGATCGCGGCGGCGAAGTCGCTGCTGGACTCGGGTGCGATCTCGCAGGCCGAGTACGACCAGCTCAAGGCCAAGGCGCTCGCCTGACGCGAGCCGCCTTCCGGTGCTGAGGCGGCCGGCCCGTCCCGTGCTCACGGGCGGGCCGGCCGCCTTTGTCGTGCGCTGATGGCCGTGCAGCCCGACGTGCAGCCCGACGTGCAGGGATGCAGACCACCACTGAGCCCACCGATCAGTCAGGTGGGTCAGGGTGGTTCGCGACCAACCCGGCCGCTGGCACCGACCGTGGCACTGACCGTGGCACTGACCCTGGTGCCGGAGTCGGTCCGGGTCCCTGTCGCGATTGCGGTGGCGGCGGGCGGCGGGCGATCCCGTGCTGCCGGTGCCGGGTGCGCCGTTTGCGCCGGTGCCGGTTGCGGCGGTGGTGATTGCGGTGCTGGTGGTGGGGGTCGGTGCCAGGTGACTTCCCAGGGGGTGACCTCGGCGTCCAGGCCCAGCTCGTGCACCCGGGTGTGGTGCCGCCCGCACAGCAGCGCCCCGTTGCCCAGGTCGGTGGGCCCGCCGGTGGACCAGGGCTGGACGTGGTGCGCCTCGCACCACTGCGGCGGGACCGTGCACCCCGGGTAGGAACAGCCCCGGTCCCGCACCGCCAGCGCCAGGCGCTGCGCGGGGGTGAAGAACCGCTGCGTGCGGCCCAGGTCCAGCACCCGTGAGGGCGTGCCGAGCACGACCGGGATGATCTCGGCCTCACACGCCAGGCGCCGGACCGCGGCCGCGGACAGGACCTCGTCGTTGTCGGCCAGCCCGGCGCCGCGGACCTGCCCGAGCAGCGCCTGCAGCGACATCGTCACCACCAGCCTGGTCCGCGGCGTGCGGGTGACCCCCTGCGGGGCCGCGACCGCCCGAGCGACCAGCTCCAGCAACGCGTCCGCNCGCGCCGCATCACCGGCCGCGCCCGCCTGGTCCATGTCGGCCGCGCCAGCCGTGTCGGCCGTGTCGTCCGTGTCGTCCGTGTCGTCC
The DNA here is from genome assembly GCF_054783095.1 of Intrasporangium mesophilum. Classification (NCBI taxonomy): domain Bacteria; kingdom Bacillati; phylum Actinomycetota; class Actinomycetes; order Micrococcales; family Intrasporangiaceae; genus Intrasporangium; species Intrasporangium mesophilum. Next base: position 79,774 of record NZ_BAAGRF010000002.1, read on the forward strand.
GTGTCGTCCGTGTCGGCCATGTCGGCCGTGCCGTCCGTGCCGTCCGTGCCGTCCGCGGCGGCCGTGCCGGCCGTGCGTGGCGGGCGGGTCGCGGCGTGCGTGCCGCCCGGGCCGGCCGTGCCGTCGGTGCCGTCCGTGCCGTCCGTGTCGGCCGTGTCGTCCGTGTCGTCCGTGTCGTCCGTGTCGTCCGTGCCGTCGGTGTCGTCCGTGCCGGCCGAGCCGGCGGTGTGTGGCGGGCGGGTCAGGTGTCCGCAGACCGGGTGCCGGTACGGGGCCGGGAAAGCGTCCCAGTCCAGGTCCGGCCGGGGCCGGGCCAGCGGGTCGATCGCCGCGTCGAGCACCGCGGCGCCCTCCGGGTCCAGCCGCAGCCGGTACTCGATCAGACCCGCCGAGCGGCCCACTCGAGACAACGCCCGCCCGGCACGCAGCCGCGCCTCCTCATCCTGGACCTGCTCCGGCGGGCGCAACGACACCCGCGCCTGACGCACCAGCCGACGCAGCTGACGCACCCCCAACACCTCGACCTGCTCCACCATCGCATCGACCACCGCGTCCAGCTGCTCCCGGTCGGCGACCCCGGCCACCTCGTCGTGGAACCGCACCAGCACCGCCGCCTGCGCGACCGTGGCCGCCCCGCAGCGCACCTTGCCCGCCAGCACCCGCCACCGCGGCTCGGTCATGATCGCCCCGACCGCGGTCAGCTCGCCCGCCCCGGCCCCCTCCAGCACCGGCGCCCGCGCCGCCACCCAGTCATTGCGCGACAGACCCTCCCGAGCCCCCAGCCCCCGCGAGGTCACCTCACCGGCCAGCACCGCGCACAGGCTGTGCGCCAGCTCCCGCACCGCCTGCGCCTGCTCGATGGCATCACCCACCCCGGCCTCGGGCATGCACCACGTCGGGAACGAGCGGGTCACCAGCCGCAGCTCGGCCGCGATCCGCGCCAACCGCGCCGCCAGCCCCGGCAACCCCCGGAACCCCTCCAGCTCGGCCCCCGGATCCGGCTCCGAGCAAGCCAGCGACGCCAACACCGCCACCGGGTCCAGCGCCAGGCCCAGACCAGCCTCCACACCGGCCACCGGCTCACGGGTCGTCGTCGTCATGAGTAGAACATACGTTCGACCACCGACAGCCCAATCCCGCCATCCACAGGGCTCAGGTCGCAACGCTGAGCCGGACGCCGTGCATCACGGCCTGCCCGCCGCAGACCCGCCGACGTGGTGGGCTGGGTCATGGCCCACGGCATCGCCCCTGGTTACGGCCCGGGAAGTCCCGCTACAAGGGCGAGGCTTGGTCGTCCTCGACGGCGAGCCAGTCGGGCCGCGCGACCACGCGCCGCCGGTCGAGCGCGATGGCGACGCCGATCGCGCCGAAGTAGAGGGCGATCATCGGCATGGCGAGCAGCAACATCGACCACGGGTCGGGCGTGGGCGTCATGACTGCGCAGAAGACGAAGATGAGCATCACGGTCGGCCGCCAGCCTTTGAGCATCGTGCGCCCAGATATGACATGCGCGAGATCGAGCGCCACGAGGAAGACCGGGAACAGGAAGGCGCATCCGAAGGCGAGCATGAACCGTAGCACGAAGTCGAAGTAGTCGGTCGCCTTCTGAAGGTTGTAGGCACCCGGCGGGGTGAAGCCGAGCAGGACGTCGACGGCCCGCGGGATGAACAGGTAGGCGAGCGCGCATCCGGCCACGAAGAGCGGGACGGCGGTCGCAACGAACAGCCGCGCGATCCGCTTCTCCTTGCTGGTCAGGCCGGGAACGATGAAGCCCCAGATCTGGGAGAGCCAGACAGGGGACGCGATGACGATGCCGACGAACAGGGAGATGTTGAGCTGCGTGCTGAACGGGTCCGTCATCCCGGTGAAGTTGACGTTGACGACGCCCTGGTGACGCTCAGCGAGGTCGTGCAGGGGCTGGGTCAGCCGCGCGAAGATTCGCCCGTAGTTCACCCATCCGACCACCGCGCCCGCGACCACAGCACAGACCGCGATGATCGTCCGGTTGCGCAGCTCCCGGAGATGGTCGGCCAGCGACATCCGGCCTTCGGGGTTGCGCCTGCGAAGCAGCAGCATGGGATGTCATAAGCGGCGGTCCGGCAGGCTCAGAGGCGCGAGTCACCTCGGAGCCGCTCCGCGTCGGAGCGGGCCTGGGCCAGCCTGGCCTCGGCCTCGGCGAGCTTCGCCTCGGCGTCTCGCTGCGCCTGGTCCATCGACTCGGCGTCGGGGGTCGTGGGGGCAGCTGCTGTCGTGCTGCGGCCGTCGTTCCGCATCTCGTCGACCTCGGACTTGAAGACTCGGGCAGAGCGGCCCAGGCTGCGCGCCATGTCCGGAAGTCGCTTCCACCCGAAGAGGACGACGAGGGCGATGGCGATGATCATGATGTGCGCGGGGCTGAGGTTGCGCAGCATAGGTGACTCCTTGGACGCGCGGCCCGTATGCCGGGCCGAGCTGACGTGGCTGTGACTGCGGCGGCAGTGTACGTGCGGTTCCTCAAAGCCAGATGTGTTTCCTGCCGGTCGTGCGGTCACGGCCGCGACCGCACCAGACTTCGTCCCGACCCCGCCCGATTCGTGCCGACCCAGCCCGATTCGTCGCGACCCCCAGCCTGAACGAGGCGTCCCGTCACACGGGCGGAGCCGCGCCGGGGGCGAGGGGGAGCAGCCAGCGGTACTCGTAGCCCTGCACCTCCAGCTCGACCGCGCCCGACTCGCCGACGACGGCCTCTGAGCCCTCGTGGGGGAGCAGGTCGACGAGGCGCGTGCCCGGCGGCGTCTCATCGAGGCGTAGGCGGACGATCGTCCCGTCGGGGGAGAAGTTGTGCAGCGCGACCATCGTCCAGCCGTCGGTGTCGCATCGGTGCGCGAGCACGGAGGGGATGTCGTGCTTGAGCACCGTCGCGGTCGACCACCCGATCTCGCGCAGCTGACGGTACCGGCGCATGAGGCCCCGGACGAACCACCAGAACGACCTGTGGTCGTGCCTCTGGTCGGTGACATTGACCCGGTCGGGTGAGAAGAGGCCGTCCGGCAGGGGCCGGATGAGCCGTTCGGGCGTCCCGGCGGTGAAGCCGCCGCCCGGGCCGGAGGTCCACTGCATCGGGGTGCGCACCGCGAGGCGCCCTGGGATGTCGAGATTCTCACCCATCCCGATCTCCTCCCCGTAGAAGAGGACCGGCGTGCCCGGCAGGGAGAACATCAGCGAGTAGACGAGCCGCATGCGCCGCTCGTCCCCGCCCAGCATCGGTGGGAGACGGCGGCGCAGACCGCGACCGTAGAGCTGCATGTCCTCGTCGGGGCCGAACGCCGCGAAGACCTCGCGCCGTTCGGCGGTGGAGAGCTTGTCGAGCGTGAGCTCGTCGTGGTTGCGCACGAAGTTGGCCCACTGGCTCGTCACGTCGAGAGCCGGCCGGTCGCTGAGCGCCTGTGCGATCGGGCCGGCGTCTCCCCGAGCGAGGGACAGGTAGAGCCGTTGCATGCCGTTGAAGTCGAACTGCATGTTGAGGCCGTCTCCGTCGGGGCCTCCGAAGAAGCCAACCTGGTCCGGATAGGGCAGGTTGACCTCGCCGAGCAGGACCGCGTCGCCGGCGCGGCGGGTCACGAAGTTGCGCACGTCGCCGAGATAGCGGTCCGGGTCGAACGTGTCCTCCTCGACTCCAGGGACCCCGTCACGCGCGAAGAGGAACGGGACGGCGTCCACCCTGAAGCCCGACACGCCGAGTGCGAGCCAGAAGCCCAGCGTCCGCGAGATCTCTTGCTGGACAGCAGGGTTCGCGACATTGAGGTCTGGTTGGTGCTTGTAGAAATGGTGCAGGTAGTAGTCGCCGGTGATCTCGTCACGCTGCCAGATGCTGTCCTCCTGGTCGGGGAACACCACGTCCGAGCGCCGCGACCGCGGCTTGGTCCGGCTCCAGACGTAATAGTCGCGGAACGGGTCGTCGCGGCTGCGTCGGGCCGACTGGAACCAGGGGTGCTGGTCGGACGTGTGGTTCATGACGAAGTCCACGATCACCCGGATGCCGTGCGCTCGGGCCGTTCGCACCAGCTCGACGAAGTCGCCCAGGGACCCGAGGGTGGGGTCCACGCCGAAGAAGTCGGTGATGTCGTAGCCGTCGTCCATGCGTGACGTCGGATAGAAGGGCATCAGCCACAGACAGGTGATGCCGAGGTCGGCGAGGTACTCGATGCGGTCGGTCATGCCGAGCAGGTCGCCGACGCCGTCGCCGTCCGCGTCGTAGAACGTCTCGACGTCGGCGCAGTAGATGACGGCGTTCTTCCACCACAGATCAGCTGTATCGCTCATCCTCATCGGCGAGGTCCCTTCCGGTCGTTCGGCGCAGCCCGGTCGGGGTGTCCGTACCCGTCGGCGCCGTCGCGGGTATGCCGCTCGAGAAGGTCGTGACGGCATACCCCCTCGTGTGGTGGGCGGGCCTCGCCGCGCCCGGCCAGGCACCACGCTGGGCGATTTCAGCGCGCGGCGGCGGCCTTTGTCTCCTAGACTCCACCATCGAAGGGCTCCACCTGCGCGATGTCCGGACCGACTACGGGCCCGGACGCAGATGGGGCTCTTCACCATTCCCGGGTCCTCCTTCGGGCAGGCCGGGCGGCCCTTTCGCGAGGGGGACGGCCCCGTGCGGGGTGACGTCTGTGATTCGGCACCGCGGCGCATGCCTCAAGCCCGAGGATGGGTGCATGTCAGCACCCACCGAGGCTCGGAAGCGGCCCCTCAGCGTCACGATCGTCGTAGCGCTCGTCGTCCTCGCGGCAGTCGCCGACGTGCTGTATGCCGTCGGCTCCTTCGGCGGTCGGATCATCGGTCTCGGCGCGACCGTTGAGGAGGACACCTCCCTGCCGGTCGTCGGCTGGACGTTCATCGCGCTGACCGTGGCTCAGGTCGTGCTGGCGCTGTACCTGGCTCGTGGGGCGAACTGGGCCCGCCTGGTGGTCACCGCGGTCCTCGCCGCCCGGGTCGCGTACGCGTGGGTGCTCGTGGGCGAGTTCGACGGCGGGGCCGGCGAAGGCGTCGTCGCCCTGGTGATCGCTGCGGTCATCCTCTACCTGCTGTGGAGCCCTGCCGCGACGGCGTTCTTCGAGCGGCGCGACGAGCACGCGATGGGCCAGGCTCTGGGCCGGTCGGAGCCGGGTGAGCGGAGCCGGGTCGGGGCCGGAATCCTCGACTTCGTCATCCGCGTGACGGTGCTCGGTCTCACGGTGGTGCTCACGCCCGGTGTGTCGGCCACGAGTGGCCTGGGGCTCGCCATCGCCGTCGTCGCGGTCGCTCTCGCCGGCTGGCTGCTCCGTCCGGTCTTCGTGCGGATCGCCGGCTACTTCGGCTGGGCCGGTGCCATCTTCCTGGCACTGTTCGCCAACGCGATCGTGCTGGGCCTGGCGTTCTACGTGACCCCGGGTGTGGAGGTGAGCGGTGTGGGGTCCGCGCTGCTCGCGTCATGGACCTACGGCGCGGTCATGGCGGCGATGACGTGGCTCTTCGCGATCAACAGCCAGGACTATCTCGCGGTGCACGCGGTGCGGATGAGCCGCGGCACGCAGCTCACGGCCGACGACGCCGACGACCCGATGCCCGGTGTCGTGTTCGTCCAGCTCGACGGCGTGCCGGCCCCGTTGCTGCAGAACGAGATCCGCGCCGGCAACCTGCCGACCATCAGCCGTTGGGTGCGCTCGGGCAGCCACACGTGGTCCGAGTGGGTGGCACGGGTGCCGTCGACCACGCCGGTGAGCCAGGCGGGCCTGCTGCACGGCACGAACGAGGGCATACCCGCGTTCAGGTGGTTCGACCGGGACCTCGGGCGGCTGCTCGTGGCCAACCGGCCCGAGGACGCGACTGTCATCGAGGCGCGCCTGTCCGACGGCCATGGCCTGCTGGCCGACGACGGCGTCAGCATCTCCAACCTCTTCTCCGGCGACGCGCAGACGTCGCTGCTGACCATGAGTGGGCTCAAGCAGAAGTCCACGGGCCTGGGCCCCTCGGCGTCGTATGCCGCGTTCTTCACGCACCCGGCCGGCCTCGTCCGCGGCGTCGTGATGAGCGTCGGCGAGATGGTCAAGGAGGTCTTCCAGCGCCGGCGGCAGGTGCTGCGTGACGTGCAGCCGAGGATCCACCGCGAGGGATCGTACGTGGCCCTGCGGGCGGTGACGAACGTGCTGCTGCGTGACCTCAACGTCGCCCTCGTGGTCGAGGCGATGATGAGCGGCGCGAAGTCGATCTACGTCGACTTCGTCGACTATGACGAGATCGCCCACCACGCCGGCGTCTCACGCCCCGAGTCGCTGGCCTCCCTCTACGGCCTGGACGAGGTGCTGCGCGCGCTGGAGACCGTCGCGACCTCGGGGGCCACTCCACGGACGTACCACTTCGTGCTCGTCTCGGACCACGGCCAGAGCCAGGGCTCGACGTTCCGGCAGCGCTACGGCAAGTCCCTGGAGGAGCTGGTCCGCGAGCATCTCGGGGGCGGCACGCAGGTCGCGGCGGCCACCGACGAGGTGGAGGCGTACGGCCCGGTCAACGTCCTTCTGGGCCAGCTGTCGGCGCAGGCCAGCGTCACCGGGCGGCTGACCAAGCGCGCGCTGGGGTCGCGCGACCCGGAGAACCCCCTCGGCCCGGCCGAGCCCGAGGTGGACGCCGCGCCGCCAGCGAAACCCGCTGTGCCGCAGTCGGGCCCGGAAGAGGCGTCGGCCGAGCGGCCGGACCTCGTGGTCGTGGGCTCGGGCAACCTCGGCGGCATCTGGTTCGCCCGCGAGCCCCAGCGCCTCCAGGTCGATGAGATCGAGGATCGCCACCCGGGCCTGCTGGCGACCCTCGCGGCGCATCCCGGCATCGGGTTCGTCGTCGTCATGGGACCGGCCGGTCCGGTCGCCATCGGCCGCGACGGCAGCATCGACCTCGCTACGGGCAGCGTCGAGGGGAGCGACCCGCTGGCCGGGTTCGGCCCGAACGCCCGGGCCGACTTCGACCGGGCGGCCCGCTTCGAGGACGCCCCGGACATCTACGTCAACTCGTTCTACGACCCGGTGCTCGACGAGGTCGCGGCCTTCGAGGAGCTCGTCGGCTGCCACGGCGGCCTCGGTGGCTGGCAGACGCGTCCATTACTCGTGCATCCTGCCGACTGGCCCGTCGACGACGACCTCCTCGCCGACGACGGCCGACTCCACGGCGCGGACCAGGTGCACCGCCAGCTGGTCCGTTGGCTCGAGCGCCTCGGCCACCGCGCCCACCTCGCCGCGCCCGCTGACCCCTCGCTCGAGGACCCCACCATGCACGAGGAGGTCGCCAGCTCATGACGGCTGCCTCCGCCGGGCGAGCGTTGACCGCCGCGCATGCTGGGCGCACGGGGGCCGCATGCTGGGGACGTGCTGTGGAAAGGTTGGACACGCGGAGTGGATCCTGTGGAAGGCGTTGACGCGCCACTGGCCTGCACTGCTTGGATGGTCCGGTGGAGTCGATCGATGCAGCAGCCCCCGTCATGACGTCGAGCGAGACCGCAACGGCGGACCAGGAGGTCCCCGCGGAGCAGCCGACCGAGCACCAGCCCAGCGAGATCACCTATTCCGAGCAGTTCTATGCCGCTCGGCCCAGGTCGCTGCGCCCTCGTGCCAGGCTGCGCCACCAGGGCGCGCCAGCCACCGACGAGCGCACGGGTGACCCGGTCGGGACCAACGCGGCCTACGTTGCCTGGCTGCGCAAGGAGTCGATGCTGCAGGACGCCAAGGTGATCGCCGCGCAGTTCATGGGGCAGGGCAGCATGTGGCAGAACCCGTTCGCCCGGCCCGACGCCGTCTCAGCGGTCACGGCGGCACCCGTGTGGTTCACGGCATATCCCATCTCGATGATCACGAAGCCCGGCCAGTCGTTCCTGGGCACGCTCGCTGACCCGGACCTGTGGAACGCGTTCGCGGACATCGGGATCCGCGCGGTCCACACGGGCCCCGTCAAGCGCGCCGGCGGCGTGCTCGGCTGGGACCCGACGCCGAGCGTCGACGGTCACTTCGACCGCATCAGCACCCAGATCGACTCGGCGTTCGGCACGGAGGACGAGTACCGCCGGATGTGCGAGATCGCCGCGGAGCACGACGGCACGATCATCGACGACATCGTGCCGGGCCACACCGGCAAGGGCCCCGACTTCCGGCTGGCCGAGCTGAACGTCGACGACTACCCCGGCGTCTACCACATGGTCGAGATCCGGCCCGAGGACTGGCACCTGCTTCCGGAGGTGAAGACGGGGCGCGACTCGGCCAACCTCGACGTCGCCGCCGAGGACGCGCTCGCGAGTGCGGGCTACATCATCGGCAAGCTCCAGCGGGTCATCTTCCACGCGCCTGGCATCAAGGAGACCAACTGGAGCGCGACCGACGAGGTCGTGGGCGTCGACGGGGTCAAGCGCCGCTGGGTCTACTTGCACTACTTCAAGGAGGGCCAGCCCTCGATCAACTGGCTGGACCCGACCTTCGCCGGCATGCGCCTCGTCATCGGTGACGCGCTGCACTCTCTGGGCGACCTCGGCTCCGGTGGCCTCCGGCTCGACGCGAACGGCTTCCTCGGCGTCGAGAAGAGCGCCGACGGGCTGCCTGCCTGGTCCGAGGGGCACCCCCTGTCGGAGGCCGCGAACCAGCTCATCGGAAGCATGGTGCGCAAGGTCGGAGGCTTCACCTTCCAGGAGCTCAACCTCAGCGTCGACGACATCCGCGTGACCTCGGAGGCGGGCGCCGACCTGTCGTACGACTTCGTCAACCGGCCGGCCTACCACCACGCCCTCGCTACCGGGACGACCGACTTCCTGCGGCTCACCCTCAACATCTCGCTCCAGTCGGGCGTCTCGCCGACGAGCCTCGTCCACGCGCTCCAGAACCACGACGAGCTGACCTACGAGCTGGTCCACTTCGAGATGGTCCACCGCGACGACCTGTTCGAGTACCACGGCGTCGAGGTGACCGGGGGAGCGCTTGCCGAGCACGTGCGCGGCGAGCTGATCAGCAAGCTCACCGGCGAGGCAGGGCCGTACAACGCGATCTTCACCACCAACGGCATCGCGTCGACGACGGCCACGATCATCGCCGCCGCCCTCGGACACAGCGATCTCGAGTCGCTCACCGACGACGACGTCGAGTCGATCAAGGACGCGCACCTGCTTCTCGCGATGTTCAACGCCCTCCAGCCGGGGGTCTTCGCGCTCTCCGGGTGGGATCTGACCGGCATGCTCACGCTCGACCGCGAGCTGATCGGTCACCTCCTCGCGACCGGCGACACCCGCTGGGTCCACCGCGGCGCCTACGACCTGCTCGACCACCAGCCGGAGACGCAGCACTCCTCGTCGGGTATGCCGCGTGGCCGGTCGCTGTACGGCTCGCTGAAGTCCCAGCTCGCCGACGACACGTCGTTCGCCCGCAGGCTCGGGCGGATGCTCGACGTGCGAGAGCGCTCGGGGATCGCCACGGCCACGCAGGTCGACGTGCCGCAGCCGTCCCACCCCGGCATCCTCGTCATGGTGCACGAGGGCGTGAAGGGCTGCGACGTCCAGGCGACGGTCCTCAACTTCACGGCGGACGCGGTCACGGCCCGCGTGTCGAGCGGCCACTTCGAGCCCGGCGCCGTCGCGACCGACCTGCTCACCGACACGAAGGCGGGAGTCGTCGACGACCTGCGAGCCGTCGAGGTCGAGGTGCCGGGCCATGGCGGGCTGTTCCTCATGCTCTGCTCCGCCTGAGGCCGTATCAGTCCGCCGCCGGGCCTCTCTGTCTGGTGTCCCGACCGCGGACGGCGATGGGGGACAGGGGAGGCACCATGTGGCGAGAACCGCACGTCGAGACGGCCGCGTGCACGGAGCAGCGACGGACGAGCGCACCGACCGGCGCAAATAGTGGTGCAACGACTGGTGCAGCGGCGCGGACCCCGGCGCCGGCGCCGGCTGGCTCAGGCCTCCAGCCGGCGACGGACTGGGTCTACTGCCCCGAGTGCGGCATGCCCGCGTGGGTGGAGTGGGCCGATGTCGCCCAGAGCACGTCCGGCTCGGTGGAGCACGTGAAGGTGCGGTGCTTCTCGCGGCACTGGTTCCTCATGCTGCGCGAGAACCTCGACCGCTGATCACGACACCCGGTCGAGCAGCTCCAGGGACCGCTTGACCACGAGAGCGGCCGCATCGGCGTCGTACGAAGGCAGCGACCGGTCGGTGAACAGGTGCTGGTCGCCGGGGTAGACGAACAACTGGCCCACCTCTGGCCCGACGCTGGCGACCAGGTCTCGCGCGGAGTCGATGTCCCCTTCGAGCCCGAAGAACGGGTCGCGGTCCATCCCGTGGATCTGCACCGGCACGCCGACAGGCCACGGCCCGACGGCCCACTCACCCGTGACCGGCAGGCACGACTCGTAGAGCAGCGCGCCACGCGCCCCCTCCCGCGTCTGGGCGAGCTGTTGTGCGTGCGCGCCTCCCCATGAGAACCCGGCGTAGACGAGGTCCACCGGCAGCTCGGACAGGACCGCGCCGAGCCGTTGGTCGACGACGTCGTCCGGGATGGACTGCGCGAAGGCGATGCCCTCCTCGATCGTCGCGGCCTTCGTGCCGTCGAAGAGGTCGGGCGTGTGCACGGTGTGGCCGTTGGACCTCAGCTCGTCCGCGAAGGCCAGGACCCCGTCGGTGAGGCCTTGGACGTGGTGGAGAAGAAGGACGTCTGCCATGGGTGCTCCTGTCGTGTGACGGTGCGCGCCGGCCTGTCGTCGTCGGCGCTCGGCTCGACTGTAGGCCGCAATCCGGACACTGCGCGTCCGGATCCTCGGGTGCTTCGCCGGCGTCGCCGAGGCGGTGGGCGTCAGCCGAGCACGCGCACCGGTGCACCGTCGCGCCAGGCGACGATGTCCTCGACGACCTGGGCGAACCACTGGCGGTAGTTCTCCGTCGTGACGTAGCCGATGTGCGGCAGGAGCAGCGTGTTCGGCAGCGACCGGAGCGGGTGGTCGGCAGGCAGCGGCTCGACGTCGTAGACATCGAGTGCGGCCCCGGCGATCCGTCCCTCTCGGAGCGCGTCGACGAGCGCGTCCTCGTCGACGATCGGGCCTCGAGAGGTGTTCACGAGGTATGCCGTGTGCTTCATGAGCGCAAGGTCGCCCGCTCCCAGCAGCCCGCGGCTCCGCTCGGACAGCGGCATGTGGATGGTGATGACGTCGGACTCGCTGAGGAGGTGCTCCTTGCTGACCGCCGTGACGGCATACGGCTCGGCTCGCTCCGGTGTGAGGTTCGGCGACCACGCGACGACCTTCATGCCGAACGCCTGGGCCAGAGTGGCCACGGGCCCGCCGAGGCGGCCCAGCCCGATCACCCCGAGAGTGTTACCGGCGAGCCCGGGGCCGATCGTGTGCTGCCAGCCGCCGGACCGCATGGCGGCGTCCTCGACGACGAAGCCGCGCATGAGCGCGATCATCATGCCGATCGTCAGCTCGGGCACCGAGCTCGCGCTGCCCTGCGTGCCGCACACCGTGATGCCGTGGTCCCGGGCGGCGTCGACATCGATCGCCGCGTTGCGCATGCCGGTCGTCACGATGAGCCGCAGCCCGGGGAGGCGCTCGATCAGACTGGCCTGCAAGGGAGTTCGCTCCCGCATCGCGACGACGACCTCTGACGCCGCGAGGGCGCGCGCAACGTCGTCGTCGGTCGCCAGGTGATGGTCGATCACGGCGATGTCGTGGCTGGCGAGCACAGCAGACCAGTCCGCGCTGGAGAGGGCCACGCGCTGGTAGTCGTCCAGGATCGTCACGGTCGGCACTCCCCGAGCCTAGGACCGGACGCTCCTCCCGTTCGAGGTATCTGGTCGCGGAATCGGGCGGCGCATCGGGCGACCGGATACCCCAACCGCGACAGTGCGGCCGCCGCGTCAGGGTCGAACGACCCGATGCGCGAGGTCGACCCACGCAGCGAGAATGCGTTCGCGGTCGGCGCCGGCCGCCTGGTGCTGGCGCAGGATGGTGACCTCGAGCGGCGCGAGCAGCGACACGGCGAGCATCGGCAGGTCGCCCGTGACCCCGAGCTGGCCCAGCAGGAGCCGCACGTGCGCGGTCCAGAACGCCACCGCTGGCAGGGACCGCCCGTACCGGCCGACCGCGGCGACCATGAGGTCCGCATTGAGCAGGTTGCGGTCGAGGCGCGACTCGCCGAACGCGAGCAGGCGGTCCAGCGGCGGCGCGCCGGGGCCGAGTGGCGCCGGGCCGGAGATGACCTGGCCCTGCCAGCGCGCCTCGCTGTGGTCGAGCAGTGCGGTCATCAGCCCGGCACGGCTGCCGAACCGCCGAAAGACCGTGCCCTTTCCGACCCCAGCCTCGGCGGCGACCGCGTCCATGGTGACCCCGTCGACGCCGCAGGACTCGACGAGCCGCTGCGCGGCCTCGAGGAGCAGCTCGCGGTTGCGTGCGGCATCGCGGCGCTCGGGGCGCCGGCTCAGGTCGACCAGCATCGGCTCGTGGGACATTGCGGTGATCCTAGGCGTGCCGGGCCGGACCCGGCTCCCTATCGGTCGACCGCCTGAGCCGGCCGGTTGAGCGGCGTGTTCCATAGGGGACATTGCGCGTCGAAGTGACCACTCGACCGAGGTCGAGCGTGCCGAAATGACCCCTCGGCTGGGGCCGGGTCGCACTGCAGCACGCGGTGGCGCGTCACCTCGAGGTGGAGCCGGCGGTGCCTTCGCGCGCCTCGCGCCGGGCACGTGCCGCCGCGACCTTGGCCTCGCGCTCCTTGAACAGCCTCGTCTTCGGGTCGTTCTGCTCGCTGAGCTGAGCCGGGCCGAAGAGGCTCAGGCCGAGCATGCGCAGCTGGTAGCCGATGCGGTAGGGGATGGACAGACCCTCGTTGGACGATCGCGACACGATGACAGCTCCCAGATAGTTAGTGGACTAACTGTTAGTGTACACATCAACGTGTGCACGACTGCACCAGCGCACGGCCACACGACCCGCCGAGAGTGAGCCCGCCATGACCTCCGATGTCACCGCCCGCCGCGATGCCACCGACGTCGCCCACGTCAGCAGCGACATCGCCAACGCCAGCACCAACGCCGTCTCCACCGCCACCGGCGACCTGACCGACGGCCTGGGCCTCACGCTCGCGCCGGACGACCTGCTCCGTCTCGACCAGCAGGTCTGCTTCGCCCTCGCCGTGGCCGCTCGCAATGTCATCGGTCTCTACCGGCCGGTCCTGGAGCCACTCGGTCTCACCCATCCGCAGTACCTCGTCATGCTCGCCCTCTGGGAGCGTTCGCCCCGGACCGTGCGCGAGATCGGCTTGCTCCTGCGCCTCGAGCCCGCCACTCTGTCGCCGCTGCTCAAGCGGCTCGAGTCTGCCGGACTGGTCACCCGGGAGCGGCATCCCCGAGACGACAGGGCGCTCGCGATCACCCTGACCGACAAGGGAATCCGCCTGCGGGAGAAGGCACTTGGCGTGCCGCCCCAGATCATCGAGCGCCTCGGCATGAGGATCGAGGAGCTCGAGGCGCTGCACCACGCCCTGAGCCGGGTCATCGCGGCGACGTCGTAGCGCGCGGCATTCATCGCGCGCTTCGCACCGCCCGGCCCGCAACCGGCGTACCGTCGAGAATGACGGTCCAGCCCCGGGAGGTGCCATGGGTGATCAAGTCGGACTCATCGTCCTGTTCGCAGTCATCGTCATCCTCGTGATCGGCTTCATCATGGTCGAGCCGCGCCGCTCCAGGCGAGGCGGGGACGACAGCGACTCGCTGAACAGCCACCAGGACGACACGGTCCACAAGCGCGAGGACCACCCTGAGGGCGCCGAGCGGTCGCACCTCGTCGGCAACCCACCCATCGACACCATCACCCCCGAAGGCTGGGGAGTCGCCATGCCCGGTGAGGGCGCGATGATGGAAGACCTTCCCGAGGACGTGCACCCGGACCTGCACGACAGCGACCGGCACCGCCGGCGTCACTGACGCACAGCCGCTACCGCACGCCACGCGTTGCTCCAGCGCGTCATCGGACGCGCCATCCGTTGCGCTCTCCGCACGCGCCATCAGTTGCGCTCTCCGCACGCGTCAGTCGGACCCGTCACTCCATCCGGTCAGCCGAAGGAGAACGTCCACGTCGTCGTCGACCTGAGGACCTCGCCCGCCCGCAGCACAGTGCTCGGGAAGCCCGGGTGGTTGGGTGCGTCCGGGAAACCCTGTGTCTCCAGGGCGATCCCCGCCCGCGGGCCGTATGCCGTCCCGGAGGTCCCGACGACAGTGCCGTCGAAGTGGGCGCCCGTGTAGACCTGCACGCCGGGCTGGTCGCTGGCCACCGTGAGGGTGAGCCCGCCCGGCGCGCGCAGGGTGGCGACCCGGCGCAGGCCGGCGCCACGCACGACGAAGTTGTGGTCGAGGCCCTGACCGAAGGCGAGCTGCGCGTCCGCGGCGAGCAGACCCGGTCCGATCGGCCGGGGCGAGCGCCAGTCGAAGGCCGTCCCCGCGACGTCACGGATCTCACCGGTCGGGATCAGCTCGGCGTCGGTGGGGGTGAACGCGTCGGCTTCGACAGCGAGCACGTGGTCGTCGACCGGGCCGCTGCCCTCGCCTTCGAGGTTGAAGTAGGCGTGGTTCGTCAGGTTGACGACCGTGGCCCGGTCCGTCGTCGCGTGGTAGTCGATGCGCACCGCACCGGGTGCGACCGAGTAGGTGACCGTCACGTCGACGGCGCCGGGGAAACCCTGGTCGCCGTCCGGACTGTGCAGAGTGAGCTCGACCAGATCGGGTTCGACGCGCGCCACGCTCCACTCGTGCTTGTCGAAGCCGACCAGCCCGCCGTGCAACGTGTTCGGTCCCTCGTTGGTCACCACCTCGCGGATGGTGCCGTCGAGCTCGAAACGACCTCGAGACAGACGGTTGCCGAAGCGGCCGATCGTGGCGCCGAGATACCCGCCGTCGACGGCATACGTCGTCGGGTCCGCATGTCCGAGGACGACATTCGTCCGGTCGCCGTCAGGGCCGGTGACGACGAGCCGGCGCACCGACGCTCCCGCGGGGACCACTTCGAGCAGGAGGCCGTCGGCCTCGAGGACCACTCCGCCCGCGGCGTCGGGGGCAGCCTCGAGGGCATCCGGAGTGGTGGGCGGACGGTCCATTGATGGTGCTCCTCGCAGTGTCGGTGGGCACAGCATGCAGGTCGGCCGCCAGCCGGTGCAGTTCTGTCCGTGGACGCGAGTCTGACCGCGAGGCGCCCCTCCCCCCGGCAGGCCGCTGTGCGCCCGGCTCGCGGCTGGAATGGCTGTTCTGGGCGTCGTCCAGACACCGATCTCCTTCCAGGGCACGCTGAGTTCATGGTCGACAAAGATCGCGATCCGGCCGCCGCTGCTTCCGCTCATCGTGGGTCCGCGCCCGGTCCGGGGGACCACGTGACCGACACCGTGTCCGTAACGTCCCGCCCACCCGTGATGCAGGACGTCGCGCGGTTGGCCGGCGTCTCGCACCAGACCGTGTCGCGCGTCATCAACGGTGCCGCGAGCATCCGGCCCGAGACGCGTGAGCGGGTGCTCCAGGCCATCGAGCAGCTCGGCTACCGGCCGAACACCGCGGCCCGCACGCTGGTCCGGGGGCGGTCGGGAACGATCGGGATCATCACCACGTCCACGACCCTGTTCGGTCCGACGAGCATCCACGCAACCGTCAACGGGGCAGCCCGTGAGGCCGGCTTCTTCGCCAGCTCGGTGTCGCTTGCAGAGATGACGCGCGAGGGTTTCGATGCCGCGGTGGACCACCTCGACCGGCTGGCGGTAGAGGGGATCGTGGTCATCGCCGGTCACGACGAGGCGCTCGAAGGGGCTCGCTCGCGCGGCGGCAGGATTCCGTTCGTCATCGTCGAGGGTGACCTCACCCGGGCCCGGCGCACCGTCGGCGTCGACAACGTGGCCGGCGCGCGGTTGGCCACGCGGCACCTGCTCGAGCTCGGGCACACCGAGATCGCCCACGTGACCGGGCCGCTCGACTGGGCCGAGGCCCGGGCCCGTGCCGAGGGCTGGCGGGCCGAGCTGGTCGGGGCCGGGTTGCACCCGATGGAGCCGGTCGCGGGGGACTGGCGATCCCAGAGCGGCTACGAGGCAGGGCTGCGCCTGGCCGAGTCGACCGGAGTGACCGCTGTCTTCTCCGCGAACGACCAGATGGCGGTCGGCGTGCTCCGCGCGCTGCACGAGGCAGGCCGCTCGGTGCCGGGGGACGTGAGCGTCGTCGGCTTCGACGACGTGCCCGAAGCGGCATACCTCATCCCACCGCTGACGACCGTCCGCCAGAACTTCTCCGAGATCGGTCGCGCGGCGATCGACATGCTGACCGCCGCCATCGCGGGCGAGACCGACCAGGTCCCGAGCCTCATCGACCCCGAGCTCGTCGTGCGGGCGAGCACCTCGCCGCCGGGCCGCAGCACGAGCGCGACCGCCTGACCGGCCCGCCCGCGACGACACTTCGGCAGACTGGGCCCATGCAGACCGTGGAGAAGAACTGGGCCGGGAACCACACCTACCAGGCGACGGTCGAGCGACCCCGATCCGTGGAGGAGCTCCAGGAGCTCGTCGCCCGCGAGCCCAAGGTCCGGGCCCTGGGCTCGCGCCACTCGTTCACGGACATCACCGACACCTCCGGCGTCCTCGTCTCCCTCGCCGGCCTCCCGACCGCGGTGGACGTCGACGAGCGGAACCACACCGCCCGGGTGACGGGCCGGGCGGCATACGGCGAGGTCGCGACCCAGCTGGAGGCGACGGGGTGGGCCCTGGGCAACCTCGCCTCGCTCCCGCACATCTCCGTGGCGGGCGCGGTGGCTACGGCCACGCACGGTTCCGGCGTCGGGAACGGCTCTCTCGCAACGGCCGTCGCCGCGCTCGACATCGTCGGTCCGGACGGCGAGCTGCGCACGCTCGCCCGCGCAGACGCGGACTTCGACGGCAGCGTCGTCGCGCTCGGTGCGCTCGGTGTCGTCACCGCGCTGACCCTCGACATCGAGCCGACGTATGCCGTCCGGCAGGACCTCTACACCGGGCTGCCGTGGGCGACCCTGGCCGACAGCTTCGACGCGGTCGTCTCGGACGCCTACAGCGTCAGCCTCTTCACCCGGTTCGAGGACGACGGGATCTACCAGGTCTGGCGCAAGTCGCGGGGGAGCGAGGCGCCGGCCGACTTCTTCGGTGCGCCACCGGCGACCTCGACGCTGCACATGCTCGAAGGTGGGCCGGCCGAGTCGGTGACGCAGCAGGGTGGCGTGGTGGGGCGCTGGCTCGACCGGCTGCCGCACTTCCGGATGGAGTTCACGCCGAGCCGGGGCGAGGAGCTGCAGAGCGAGTACCTCGTGCCCCGTGGCCGCGCGCTCGAGGCGGTCGACGCCCTGCGCGGCCTCCGGGAGCGGATGGCCCCGCTGCTCCAGACCTGCGAGCTGCGCACCGTCGCGGCCGACGACCAGTGGCTGAGCAGCGCCTACGGGCGCGACGTCGTCGGCATCCATTTCACGTGGCTTCAGGACGAACCGGCCCTGTATGCCGTCCTGCCGGCGATGGAGGAGGCCCTCCTGCCGCTCGGAGCGCGACCGCACTGGGGCAAGTGCTTCGTGGCCGGGGCGGCAGAGCTCGCCCCGCTCTATCCGAGGTTCGCGGACTTCCGGGCGCTGCGCGACCGCGTCGACCCGGAGCGCACCTTCGGCAACACCTTCCTCGACCGCGTCCTCGGCTGACCCGCCCAGCCCCACCTGCACCCACCGCTCTGGTCGAGTGGGCGCTCCGTCCCACGGGCCCCACGGAGCGTGCGCCGCGGTATACCACCCCGCCCCGGGTCGAGCGAGCGCTTCGTCCCACGGGCCACACGGATCCGTGGGTGCGGATCCGTGGGACGCCTGTGACGACGCGCTAGCTCGACGGGGAGAGAGCGGGGGCTCAGAAGTCGCCGGCGGTGCGGCGCAGCCGCGTCAGCACGTCGACGAGTGAGCGCACGTCTCGGCCCGACAGGTCGGGCTGTTCGAAGACCTCGGCGTTGAGCGCCTTCGTGGCGCGCTCGGCGAGCTCCCGCCCGGCGGGCGTCAGGGCGACGAGCACCGCACGCCGGTCGTCCGGGTGGGTGCTGCGCGTGACCAGGCCGGCGTCCTCGAGGCGGTCGACGGCATTCGTCACGCTCGTCGGGTGGACTTGCAGGCGGCTGCCGATGATCTTCATCGGCAGGGAGCCACGCTTGCTGAACCACAGCAGCATGAGCACCTCGTAGCGGGCGAACGTGACGCCGAGCGGGCGCAGCGTCGCCTCCACGCGGGCCAGGACGATCTGGTGTGCGCGCATGAGGGAGGTGATCGCGGCCATGCCGTCGG
Source organism: Intrasporangium mesophilum (assembly GCF_054783095.1). Lineage (NCBI taxonomy): Bacteria > Bacillati > Actinomycetota > Actinomycetes > Micrococcales > Intrasporangiaceae > Intrasporangium > Intrasporangium mesophilum. The sequence continues at coordinate 98,095 of NZ_BAAGRF010000002.1, forward strand.
CGGCCTCCGCCCAGCCTTGCTCGACCCACTGCTGGCGGGCCTGAGTGATCGGGTCGAACCCCAGCCCTGCGTGCTCGCCCGTTGCCATGCGCACATCCTAGAGCGGCGACGCGTTGACGTCCATTATTAGGAAGTCCTAGTATTTCGGCATGCCCGACGCAGCGAAGCCCGCCCTCCACCACCCGGAGCACCACGTCCGCATCGTCACCGCCTCGAGCCTGTTCGACGGCCATGACGCGTCGATCAACATCATGCGGCGCATCATGCAGACCCAGGGCGCCGAGGTGATCCACCTCGGCCACAACCGTTCCGTCCAGGAGGTCGTCGACGCGGCGATCGAGGAGGACGTCCAGGGCGTCGCCGTCAGCTCGTACCAGGGCGGCCACGTCGAGTACTTCGAGTACCTCGTCCAGCTGCTCAAGGAGAACGGCGCCGGCCACATCCAGGTCGTCGGCGGCGGCGGTGGCGTCATCGTCCCCGAGGAGATCTCCCGGTTGCGCGACTCCGGCGTGACGATCTTCAGCCCGGAGGACGGCCAGCGCCTCGGTCTTGCCGGCATGATCAACACCGTCGTCGAGGCGTGCGACTTCGACCCGTGGGACGTGCGCCCTGCCGGCCTCGAGGCCGTGCTCGCGGGCGAGCGTGCTGCTGTGGCGCGGGCGATCACCGGCGCCCAGGAGGCCGACCTCGACGACGCGACCCTCGCCGGCATCCGCGAGGCGGCGGCCCGTCGCCAGGTGCCCGTCCTCGGCATCACCGGCACCGGTGGCTCGGGCAAGTCGAGCCTCACCGACGAGCTGATCCGTCGGCTGCGCCTCGACCAGCAGGACAAGCTGCGGGTCGCGGTCCTCGCCGTCGATCCGACGCGCAGCCGCGGCGGCGGCGCGCTGCTCGGCGACCGCATCCGCATGAGCTCGCTCGACGGCGACCGCGTCTTCTTCCGCAGCCTCGCCACTCGAGGCCACAGCCAGGTGCCGGCCAACCTCGAGGACGTGCTGGCCATCGTCAAGGCCGCCGGCTTCGACCTCGTCATCCTCGAGACACCGGGCATCGGCCAGGGCGACGCCGCCATCGTCGAGTACGCCGACGTCTCGCTCTACGTCATGACCCCCGAGTTCGGTGCGAGCAGCCAGCTCGAGAAGATCGACATGCTCGACCAGGCCGACGTGGTCGCGATCAACAAGTTCGAGCGGCGGGGGGCGGAGGACGCACTCCGTGACGTCGGACGCCAGATGGTCCGCAACCGCGAGGCCTTCGGCAAGGGCCCGGGCGATATGCCCGTCTTCGGGACCAGCGCCGCGACCTTCAACGACGACGGCGTCACCGCCCTCTACCAGGAGCTGCGAAAGCTGCTGTCCGAGAAGGGGATGCAGGTCGAGGACGGCGTGCTTCCCGCAGTCGCGACGAAGCAGTCGACCAAGATCGCGACCGTCGTGCCCTCGTCGCGCGTGCGCTACCTCGCCGAGATCAGCGAGACCGTCCGCGGCTACCACGGCAAGACGCGGGAGTATGCCGCCCAGGCCAGCCGGGTGCAGCGGCTCGAGTCCGTGCGTGACGAGCTCTCCGGTGCCGGCTCCGACGCCTCCGGGGTCGACGCGCTCTTGGACGACGCGCGCGAGTCCCTCCCGAAGGAGGTCGGCGACCTTGTCGCCGAGTGGCCGACCATCGTCGAGTCCTACTCCGGCGACGAGCAGATCGTGACGATCCGGGACAAGCAGATCGTCAACCACCTGACCCGAGAGTCCCTGTCGGGCAACAAGATTCCGCGCGTCGCACTTCCGCGCTACACCGACCACGGCGAGCTCGTCTCGTTCCTGCGCCGCGAGAGTCTCCCCGGCTACTTCCCCTACACCGCCGGCGTGTTCCCCTTCAAGCGCGAGGGCGAGGACCCGGCCCGCATGTTCGCCGGCGAGGGTGACCCATTCCGCACCAACCGCCGGTTCAAGCTGCTGTCCAAGGACCAGCCCGCGACCCGGCTGTCCACCGCCTTCGACTCGGTGACGCTCTACGGCCGCGACCCCGACCCACGACCTGACGTCTACGGCAAGGTCGGCACCTCGGGCGTCTCGATCGCCACGCTCGACGACATGAAGGCCCTGTACGACGGCTTCGACCTCGTGTCGCCGACGACGTCGGTGTCGATGACGATCAACGGCCCGGCGCCCACGATCCTCGCCTTCTTCCTCAACACCGCGATCGACCAGCAGGTCGACGCCTTCGTGGCCCGGGAGGGACGGGAGCCCGGCGAGGGCGAGCGTGCAGAGCTCACGGCATACGCCCTCGGGAACGTCCGTGGCACGGTCCAGGCCGACATCCTCAAGGAGGACCAGGGCCAGAACACCTGCATCTTCAGCACCGAGTTCAGCCTGAAGATGATGGCGGACATCCAGCAGTGGTTCATCGAGCACAAGGTCCGCAACTTCTACTCGGTCAGCATCAGCGGCTACCACATCGCCGAAGCCGGGGCGAACCCGATCAGCCAGCTCGCGTTCACCCTCGCCAACGGCTTCACCTACGTCGAGAGCTACCTCGCGCGCGGCATGAAGGTCGATGACTTCGCCCCGAACCTGTCCTTCTTCTTCAGCAACGGCATGGACCCGGAGTACTCGGTGCTGGGCCGTGTCGCCCGGCGCATCTGGGCTGTGGCGATGAAGGAGAAGTACGGCGCGAACGACCGGTCGCAGAAGCTGAAGTACCACGTCCAGACCTCGGGTCGCTCGCTGCACGCGCAGGAGATGGACTTCAACGACATCCGCACCACGCTTCAGGCGCTCATCGCGATCTACGACAACGCCAACTCGCTGCACACGAACGCCTTCGACGAGGCCGTCACGACGCCGTCGGAGGAGTCGGTGCGTCGCGCCCTCGCGATCCAGCTCATCATCAACCGCGAGTGGGGCCTGGCGATGAACGAGAACCCGCTCCAGGGCGCGTTCATCATCGACGAGCTCACCGACCTCGTCGAGGCCGCGGTGCTCAAGGAGTTCGACAAGATCACCGAGCGCGGCGGCGTCCTCGGTGCCATGGAGACCGGGTACCAGCGGGGCCGGATCCAGGACGAGTCGATGCTGTACGAGCACCGCAAGCACGACGGCAGCCTGCCGATCGTCGGCGTCAACACGTTCCGCAACCCGCACGAGGGTGACGTGCCCCGCACGGTGGTGCTCGCGCGCGGCACGGAGGAGGAGAAGCAGAGCCAGCTCTCGCGGGTTCGTGCCTTCCGCGCTGACCACGAGGTGGAGGCCAAGGCCGCTCTGGAGGAGCTGCGGAAGGTCGCCATCGAGGGTGGCAACGTCTTCGACGTGCTCATGCGGGCGGCCCGGGTCTGCTCGCTCCAGCAGGTGACCGAGGCGTTCTTCGAGGTCGGCGGCCAGTACCGCCGCAACGTCTGACGGAGAGAGGCGAGTATGCCGCTCGCGTGTCGTCGGGGGGTCCGGAGCCGGGTGCGATGACGCTCGTCGACGACCTGTCGTATGCCGTCCCGCTGGGTGCCGCGCCACGGCGCGTCGTGTCGCTGGTGCCGTCGATCACCGAGGCTCTGGCGGCCACCGTTCCTGACGTCCTGGTCGGCGCCACGGACTGGTGCACCTACCCGAAAGACCTTGCGGTGCAACGGGTTCGGGGCACCAAGAACCCAGACCGTGCGGCGGTCGCGGCCCTGCAGCCAGACCTTGTCATCGCGAACAAGGAGGAGAACCGCGAGCTCGACGTGCGTCGTCTCCGGGCGGACGGCATACCCGTGTGGGTGACCGACATCGAGACGGTGCCGGGGGCGCTCGACTCCCTGGAGCGGCTCTTCACCGAGGCGATGGACGTGCCTGCTCCGGACTGGCTCTCCGTCGCGCGGCGCGAATGGGAGGGTCCGGTCCCGGCACCGACGGCAGATGTGGCCGTGGCGATCTGGCGCGACCCCTGGATGGTCGTCGGGCGCGACACGTTCACCGGGGACGTCGTAGCGCGGCTCGGCTGGCGGAACCTCTTCGCCGACCACCCTGAGCGGTACCCGCACGTCGCGCTTGCAGACCTGGACCGCGACGACGTCGACGTCGTGCTGCTGCCGGACGAGCCCTACGTCTTCACGGCCGACGACGGCCCGGAGGCGTTCGGCCGCACCCGCACCGCCCTGGTCAGCGGACGGCTCCTCACCTGGTACGGCCCCTCTCTCGTCGGCGCCAAGGCCGCCCTGACCGCGGCTGTGGACGCCGCGGTCGGTCTCGGATAGGAGGCTCAGTCGGCGAGGACGACCAGGCCGGCGAGGATGAGCCGGCGCGCGAGGTCGAGCCCGACCATGTCGGCGCGCATCAACCCGCCGTCGAGCAGCGCCACGACGGCGCCGACCTCCGCCGCACCGATCGGCGTCGCACCGGCACGGCTCTCGAGCGACGCCGACCCGTCGGCGGCCGGCACGAGGCGGGCGGCGACGTGCGGTCGCAGCTGGACGACCGTCGCGGGTGCGAGGCCGTGCGCCGCCGCCACCTGCTGGAGCGGCCCGATCGGGGCGGCGCGCTGGGTCGAGCGGGCGCGCCGGTCGAGGGCGCGAGCGATGTCGTTCGCGGGCACCGACCGGACGGCCTGCGCGAGGGCCTCGCGGACCGCCTCGATGTCCGCGCCAAGGGCGTCGACCGTCGTGAGGTCAGCCCGCGGTGGCAGCGAGGCCCGGATCCGCTGGTCCTCGCTGATCCGGGCCTGGGCCAAGGCGAGGAGCTCGTCGGCGACGTGTCGCCGAGTCCACACGTGGACGCCCAGCGTCAGGTGGGTACTGACGACCCCGAGGGCCGTGGCCGAGTGCAGCCAGCCACGGGGGAGGTAGAGCACGTCGCCCGCCCGGAGGGTGAGCTCCTGGGCCGGGGCCCGCGCGGCGGCGGCCTCGACCAGGTCCCGGTGGCCGGTCCACGGGTCGTCGCGCAAGGGCGCCTCGCGCACCGGCGGGCGCAGGCGCCACCTCTTCTCGCCGGCGACCTGCAGGACGAAGACGTCATGGACGTCGTAGTGGTCGCTGAACCCCGTGTTCTGGCTCGGCGTCACATAGGCGTTGGCCTGCACCGGGTGACCCAGCTCGGCCGCGAGGGTCTGGGTGAAGTCGATGAGCGGAGCCCACGTGCGGTGCAGGCCCTGCAGCACGATCGTCGCCCCGCCCGCGAAGAGCCTGAGCAGCTTGTCGTCGCTGACCTGGTCGCCGATCGCCGCCCCCACCCCGCCGGACTGCGTGAACTCGCGGTCCCCGAGGGTCCGGCCGTCCTGCGCGACGCGCAGGAACGGCGCTCGTAGACCGCGCCGGCTGACCAGCTCGTCGACGGCGCTCTCGCTGAAGAGGTCATCGATGGGCTTGGGCAGGTCTGCAGCCATCGTGACGAGCGGCGCCCGGCCCCAGTGCTCCGCGGCGAACCGCTCCGGCGACAGCGGCACGAGGCGTGAGAGCGCCGGGCGTCCACGCTCCGCCGTGGACGCCCGGCTCGTCGTGCCAGCGGTCATCAGGCTCCGCCGTCAGCGCCGCCGTCGTGGGACCCCGTGTCCGCGCCGCCGTCAGCGGGTCCTTCACCGGCTCCGCCGTCAGCGCCGCCGTCGTGGGCTCCGGTGTCCGCGCCGCCGTCAGCGGGTCCTTCGCCGGCTCCGCCGTCAGCGCCGCCGTCGTGGGCTCCGGTGTCCGCGCCGCCGTCAGCAGGGCCTTCGGCGTCGTCACTCATGGGGTCCATCGGGGTCTCGCTCATCGTTCCTCCTGGCCTGTCCGTGACACGGCACCGGGACGGCGCCGCCACCCTCTTCCTACCCCCATCTCGCCCGCCACGCACTCCTCGCCCTGCGGGCACCTACCGGTCAGGTCAGGTGGTCGTAGTCGCCGCGCGTCCAGGCGGCGTGGCGGTCAGCGGAGTCGCGCAGGACCCGCTTGGCGTCGACCGGGACGAGGGCACCGAAGTTGTTATAGAGCCGGTCGAAGTGCAGACCCTCCAGCTGGGTCGCGATCCGCTGAACGACGTTGCCGGACAAGGGGAGCCGGTTCGGGTAGCTGCGCAGGAAGCTGACCGTCCTGCGGTCGGGGTTGGGGAAGACCGCGTCGGCGGCGAGCAGCACACCCAGGCCGTCGTTGCCGGTCGCCCACTCGACGACGGCCTGGCCGCGGAAGTGTCCACCCACGCGGTGCAGCGTCAGGCCCGGGGCGACCTCGCGCCTCTCGTCATACAGCTCGACGAGGGGGTCGGCGCGGCGCACCCACTCGCGGTCCCGCTCGGCGATGAGCACGGGCACGTCGCCGAGCGCCTTCGCCCATTCGGTCTGGACGCCGTACATGTGGGGATGGCTCGCGGCGACGGCGAGGGTCGGCCCCAGGGAGCGGACCTGCTCGACCGCCTCGTCGTCGATGTACCCGATGCAGTCGAACAGCAGCGTGCCCTCGGGCGTCTGCACGACCATGGTCTGCTGGCCGATGCCGACCTGAGGCTCGGCGCGCAGTCCCCACAGCTCCGGCTCGACCTCGCTCATCACGATGCGCGTGCCGTCCGCGCGCAGCTTCTCCAGGGTCGTCCACTGCTGGCCGTCGGCGGGCACCCACTGGCGCTCGTCCTCGCACACGGCGCAGGCGCCGGGCGGCTCGGGCAGGTCGGCGGTCTCTCCGGCACACGTCGCACAGATCCAGATCACGTCACCACCCTGCCCCGTCGGGCCCCACGACACCACCAGGTTTGCGGGAGGATGCACGAGTGATCCTGCACCTGCGCGCCGCCGTCGAGCAGCTGTATGCTGTTCCGCCGGCCCGGTTCACCCCGCTGCGTTCCGAGCTGGCCGGGCAGGCGAAGGCCGCCGGCGACGCCGACCTGGCCAAGGCGATCGGCGCCCTGCGCAAGCCGACCGTGGCCGCGTGGGCGGTCAACCACTTCGTCCGCGACCACCCCGAGGACCTGGCCGAGTTCCGCGCCTTCGCCGAGCTGTTGCGAGAGGCCCAGCGCACGCTCGATGCCGAGCAGCTGCGCGTCCTGGGCCGCGAGCGGGCCAAGCGGGTCGATGCCCTGGCCGACCAGATCGCCGTGGCGTCGCAAGAGCAGGGCCAGTCCGTCGGCGCGTCGGTCGCGCTGGAGGTCCGGGAGACGCTGACGGCCCTCATCGCCGACGAGGACGCAGAGACCTCAGTCCTCACCGGGTCGCTGGTGCGCGCCCTCAGCTACTCCGGGTTCGGCTCCGTCGAGATCGGGGACGTCGTGGCCATCGACGACCTCGGTGAGCCCGACTCCGAGGGTCGGCCGGCGCTGTCGGTGCTGCCGGGGGGTGGGGGCGACCCGGTCGACCTCGAGGAGCGCCGTCGCGCCCGCCGCACCGCGGAGCGGGCCAAGCTCCAGGCGACCCTGGAGTCCGCACGCACCGCGATGCGCACGGCCGACCGTCAGGTGGCGGTGCTGACGGCCCGTCACGAGGAGGTCACCGAAGGCATCGCGGACCTCGAGCGGCGCCTGGCCACGGCACAGGAACGGCTCGCCAAGGTCACGGCCGAGCTCGACGAGGCGACCGGCATACGGGACACGCGGGAGCGTGAGGAGAGCGCCGCCCAGCAGGCGCTCGACGACCACGACGACTCGGACTGACCCACGGCATACCGCCGCGTCCCCGCTCGCCGACCTCCGAAGCGCTGCAACACACCCGGAAACCGCGAACTCCGTACGGTTGCAACTATCCCGAGCCTGCGGTTTCCGGGTGTGTTGCGGGGTTCGGCTCGGCGACCGGCTCTGCGACCGGTTCCGCGACGGGTTCCGCGACCGGCTCCGCTCGCGGCTCGGCCACGGTCCCGGCCCCCTGCAGGCGGGCGATGATCCGGGCGTCACGCCCCTCGTGCTGGTGCTCGCGCTCGCCCGGCTGCTTCACGGCGAGCTCGGGCAGCAGCTCGTACTTGCGCGAGTAGATCTCGAACAGGGCGAGGACGAGCGCGGCGATCGGCACCGCCACGAACGCGCCCGCGACGCCGAAGAGTGCGGCGCCGAACATCACCGCGGCGAAGGACACCGCGGGGTGCACGTCGACGGCGTCCGCCGAGATCTTCGGCTCGATCGTGACGTTCTCGATCTGCTGGTAGACGAGGGCGAAGGCGAGCAGGGCCAGCCCCTGCCACGGCTCGGGGCCGACGAGGCCGACGAAGACCGGCAGCGCGATGGCGATGTACGTGCCGATGGTGGGCACGAACTGCGCGACCAGGCCGGTCCAGATGCCGAGGGCCAGCCAGTAGTCCATTCCGATGATGAGCATGAACAGGCTCGAGAGGCTGCCGCAGATCGCCGCGAGGACGAGCCGTGCCGACACGTACCCGCCGGTCTTCTTGACGGCGAGCCCCGACGCCACGTCGAAGATCTCCTGCTGGCGGGGCGGGAACAGCCGGGCGATCCAGCGGCGCAGCCTCGGGCTGTCGGCCGAGAAGTAGAAGGTGAAGAAGAAGAAGGTGATCGAGGAGAAGAACGCGCCGAGCACTGCGCCGATGACGCCGATGAGCCCGCCTGCGAGGTCGGCCGCCAGGGTGCTCAGGCCGCTGCTGCCGTCCGTGAACTGGGCCACGAGGTTCTGGTAGCTCAGGTCGACCCCGAAGGTCTCGTTGGCCCAGGTCGTCGCGGTCTGGATGAGCGACGGGATCGACGTGACGAAGGTCCCGAGCTGGTCGGCCAGCAGGTTGCCGAAGGCGAGCAGGAAGACGACGCAGAACACGAGCACGCCGAGCATCACGACCATCGTCGCGACGCCGCGCCGCATCCGGTTCGAGAGCTTGGCGACCGCAGGCTCCATGGCGATCGAGGCGATCAGCGCCATGAGGAGCGTGAAGATCACCGATCCGCCGTCGTCGATGACGAACTTGATGAAGGCGGCGCACGCAGCGATGGCGACGAGGAGCCAGCCGGCGCGCCAGATGCTGTCGCGGTTGAAGCGCACCTCGACGTCCAACGCCTGCGCTCCGGCCGCCGGCCCGGCCGAGGCCTCGGCGGCGACCGTAGGCGTCCCGGCGCTGGGCTCGGCGGCGGGCTCGGCGGTGGGCTCGGCGCTGGGCTCGGCGGTGGGCTCGGCGGAGGGCTCGGCCGCGCCGTCCGTGCCGTTCGTGGCCGGCTGCGGACGGCCATCCAGGGGACCGCTCATGGCCCGATCCTCTCAGTCCGGGGGCCTCCTGCAGAGGATCTGCTCGATTTCGTATCTGCGCGTCCGACCGTGTAGTCTCACCGTCGCACAACAGGTCAGCAGGACCCGTCGCCAGCGGCGGTTCTCGGATGCTGGCCGTGCCCCAATAGCTCAGTCGGCAGAGCGTTTCCATGGTAAGGAAAAGGTCTAGGGTTCGATTCCCTATTGGGGCTCTGGTCGGTCGATCTTCGGCCCGGTCGCTTCGCGACGGGCTGGGGGCCGGCAGCCCATGGCGGGGTAGCTCAGCTGGTTAGAGCGCACGACTCATAATCGTGAGGTCGCGGGATCGAGCCCCGCTCCCGCTACCACGTCCGGTCGGCGCGACGTCGTGGCCTCGAGACGATTTCTCGATCAGCCCGGCGTCGCGTAACCTTGTGTGTTGCGTGTGCGCGTCGCTGTGAGATGCCGTGCGCTCACTGACCCAACATCGTTTCAAGTAGCACGTTCCCGAAAGAGCAGGTTGCCGTGGCCAGCAAGAGCACTGACGTCCGTCCCAAGATCACGATGGCGTGCGTGGACTGCAAGGACCGCAACTACATCACCAAGAAGAACCGTCGGAACAACCCCGACCGTCTCTCGATGAACAAGTTCTGCCCGAAGTGCGGCAAGCACACGGAGCACCGCGAGACCCGCTGACCCCAGCGTTTCGCTCTTCACCGCTCCCTCGGCCACCGGCCGGGGGAGCGGTTTCGTTCGTCGAGTGGCCGCGTCGTCCCCCTGGTCACCTTCGTGAGCTGAGGCTGGCCTGGGCTGTGTGGGACGACGCGGCCACTCGACGTGAGCATGGCGCCCGGTCGATAGGCTGCCCCGTATGCCGGTGAACGCTGACTTCCAGGGGCGGGTCTACCCCCCGACCGAGACCTACCGCGTGAGTGCGGCCAAGATCCGCGAGTTCGCTGAGGCGGTCGGCTCGTCCGACCCCGTTCACGTCGATGCCGAGGCCGCGCGTGCCCGTGGCTACGCCGACGTCATCGCGCCGCCGACGTTCGCGGTGCTCATCGCGCAGAAGTGCGACTCCCAGCTGATCCGCGACCCCGAGGCGGGCATCGACTTCTCTCGCGTGGTGCACGGCGAGCAGCGGTTCCGCCACCACCGGCCGCTCACGGCCGGCGACGCGATCCTCGGAACGCTGCACGTCGACACGGTCCGCGAGGCCGGCGGCCACGCGATGGTGACGACCCGGTCGGAGCTGACCACCGAGGCGGGCGAGCCCGTCTGCACCGCGACGTCCACGATCGTCATCCGAGGAGCCGAGTGATGAGCACCCAGCCCGCGAGCGAGACCACCTTGGCCCCCGTGCGCTCCGCCGACACCGTGAGCGTCGGTGACGCGCTCCCTGCGATCACGGTGCACCTCGACCGCGCCCGCCTGGTCGAGTATGCCGGGGCGTCCTTGGACCGCAACCGGATCCACTGGGACGAGCGGTTCGCCAAGCAGGTCGGCCTCCCCGACGTCATCGCCCACGGCATGCTGACGATGGGCTCGGCAGTCACGCTGGTCTCGGACTGGGTCGGTGACGCCGGCCGGATCGTGGAGTACGGCGTGCGCTTCACGAACATGGTCGTCGTGCCGTACGACACCGGTGCCGACGTCGAGGTCTCCGGGGTCGTCAAGGCCGTGGACGCGGAGACCCGTCGCGCCACGGTCGAGCTGACGGCGACGTGCAACGGCGAGAAGGTCCTCGGCCGGGCGCTCGCGGTCGCTCAGCTCGACTGACCGGGGTGCGGCAGTCGTGAAGGAGGAGCACGGCGTCGCGCTGTCGACGTTGACGACCATGCGGGTGGGCGGCCCCGCGGCGCGGCTGGTCACGGTGACGACCCCCGACGAGCTGGTCGACGCCGTCCGCGAGGTCGACGACGCGGACGAGCCGCTGCTCGTCATCTCGGGCGGGTCCAACCTCGTCGTGTCCGACGACGGCTTCGACGGCACCGTGGTGCGGGTGGCGACGTCGGGCATCACGCCCGAGTCGGCCGACTACTGCGGGGGCGCCATGGTCCGCGTCGCGGCCGGCGAGGTGTGGGACGACGTCGTGGCCCGCGCCGTCGCGGAGCGGTGGGCCGGGATCGAGGCGCTGAGCGGCATACCGGGGCTCGCGGGAGCGACGCCGATCCAGAACGTCGGCGCCTACGGCCAGGAGGTGTCTCAGACGGTCGCGCAGGTGCGCACGTGGGACCGGCAGCAGCAGGCCGTGCGCACCTTCATGAACGACGACTGCCAGTTCACCTATCGACACTCGCGGTTCAAGGCGTCCGACCGGTACGTCGTGCTCGACGTGCTCTTCCAGTTCGAGATCGCCGACCTCAGCCGCCCGCTCGCGTATGCCGCCGTCGCCGGTGCGCTCGACGTGGAGCTCGGCACCCGGGTGCCCATCGAGGACGCCAGGGCGGCCGTTCTCGAGCAGCGGCGCCAGCGGGGCATGGTGCTCGACCCCGACGACCATGACACGTGGTCGTGTGGCTCGTTCTTCACCAACCCGATCCTGAGCCGACAGCAGTTCGACGACCTCGTCGAGCGGGTCGGCGACCGGTTCGGCTATGACGGGCCGATGCCGCCGCGCTTTCCCGATGCCGACGGCCGGGTCAAGACGAGCGCGGCCTGGCTCATCGACCACGCCGGTTTCGCCAAGGGCTTCGGGCTTCCGGCCCCGGCGGCTCTGTCGACCAAGCACACGCTCGCGGTGACCAACCGCGGCGGCGCCACGGCCTCGGACGTGCTGGCCCTGGCCCGGCAGGTGCGCGACGGCGTGCGCGACACGTTCGGGGTCGCGCTCGTCAACGAGCCGGTGCTCGTCGGCGAGACGCTCTGAGGCGCTCTGGGACGCTCTGAGACGCTCTGTGCGCTGGCGCGCGAGCCCGAGCGCGCGCCTTACTTCGACAGGACGACCGAGAAGGTCTTGGACGGGATGTTCTTGTCGGTCGTGCTGACCTGGTAGGACGGGCGGTTGAACGCCAGGCGCAGGGCCGTGGTGGTGCCACGGTTGACCTTGAAGTAGATCCAGCCCTTCGAGGAGCTGTCCCGCTTGGCGGCCGCGAGCGGCGCAGCCTTGAACGCCTTGCCGAACTCGGCCGTCGGCTGGATGTTCTGCTGCGGGTCGGCGGCGATGAGGGACAGCATCGCCGGCTCGATGTCCGCGGAGTAGCGTGACCCCGCCTGCAGCTGCACCTTGACGCCGACGATCTCGAAGGCCTCGGCCCCGACGGGCTGGTTGGCCGGGAAGGGCAGCCCACGGACCAGCTTGAGAGCCGTGATCGTGTGGCCGAGCACCGGGTCCTTGATGACCGCGTTGATCGTCGTGCTGGAGTACTTCACCGGCGCCAGCGTCGTGGACGCGGCGGTGGTCGGCACGTCGCTCGTCGTCGCTGCGTCCGTGGACGTCGTCGCGGTCGCCGCCGGCGTCGTTGCGCCCGCGGGGGCGGTGGGGTCGGCGGTCACGGCCGGCTCGCCGCTGCACGCTGCCAGGGCGATGGCGGGGGCAACCACGGCGACCGCGGTGAGGTGGCGCAGACGGAGCCGGAGGGTGGTGCGAGGGCGTGGAGGGGCGGTCGTCGAAGTCTTCATGTCCCGGACAGCATGACCGGGCGGGCCGACGTCGAGCAAACTCGCCTCGGCGGGCGAGCGTGACCATGGACCCTGGCGGCTGCCGGTTATGACCCCTTACGGGGGTTATGCGGTGTGGCGTGACTCACAGCCGGCGCAGCCAGCCAGCGGTCCACCTCGTCGAGGGCCGCCTTGCGCACGCGCACCGGGGCCCGGCTGCTCTCCAGCGACATCCGCGCGAGCCGGGCGAGGCCGGCGTCGTCGAGCCCGAGGTCACGGGCGGCGGCATACTGCTCGGCCAGCCGCGAGCCGAACAGCAGCGGGTCGTCCGCGCCCAGCGCGACGGGGATCCCGGCCTCGAGGATGCGCCGCAACGGCACGTCGTCCGGGTCCGTGTAGACGCCCAGGGCGACGTTGCTTCCGGGGCACACCTCGAGCGTGACCCCGGCCTCGGCGACCGCGTCGAGCACCTGCGGATCCTCCACGGAGCGGACCCCGTGGCCGATCCGGTCGGGGTCGAGGTGCTCGAGGGTCTCCATCACCGACTGCGCGCCGAGCAGCTCGCCGCCGTGCGGCACGAGCAGCAGCCCCGCCCGCCTGGCGATCGCGAACGCGGGTGCGAAGTCGGCCACGAGACCGCGTCGCTCGTCGTTGGACAGCCCGAAGCCCACGACGTCGCCCGCGTCGTCACCGGCATACCGAGCGGCCAGGCGGGCCAGGGTGCGGGCCTCGAGCGGATGCCGCATCCGGCTGGCGGCGACGATGACGCCCACCCCGACGGGCCCTGCACGGGACACCGTCCGCGCCTCGTCCAGCACGATCTCGAGCGCGGGGGTGATGCCGCCGACGAACGGCGCATAGGAGGTCGGGTCCACCTGCAGCTCGAGCCAGTGCGAGCCCTCCTCGGCATCGTCCTCGGCGGCCTCGCGCACGATCCGCCGCATGTCGGCCTCACCGCGCACACACGATCGCGCCGCGTCGTAGAGCCGCTGGAAGCGGAACCACCCGCGCTCGTCGGTGGCGCGCGCAAGCCGTGGCGGCCACGCGCTGACGAGGGCCTCCGGCAGCCGTATGCCGTGCTGCCGGGCGAGGTCGCGGACCGTGCCGATCCGCATCGAGCCGGTGAAGTGCAGGTGCAGGTGGGCCTTGGGCAGGTCCCGCACCTCGCGCGTCATGCGGGCCAGTGTGACAGGCCGGCCGGGGTCGGGTGGCAGGACGCTCCACGGCCACCATGGCGGCCGGACCCCACGAGATCGCGCGACGTCCTGTCGCTCGACCGGTCAGTCCTCGTCGGGCTCGTCCCGGATCTCGTCGACGAGGTGCATCGCCGCCTCCTCAGCGGACGCGCCGGCGCCGTCGACGCCGACGTCGCTGGCCCATGCCTGCTTCTCGTCGTCGTCGTGGGCGCCCTCGTCGTCGGCCACCAGACGCCCGGCGCGAAGGTCACCGACCTCGTTGTCGCCGAGCCAGTCGTCCTCGGCGTCGATGGAGTCGGGGTCGTCGCCGCCGATCCGCTCGTCGTCGAGGCCGCTCTCGTTGTCGGGCCGGCCGTACGCGGAGTCGGGGTCGGCCTCCTCCTGCTCGATCCGCTGGTCGATCGTCTCGCCGAGCGACTGCTCGTATGCCGTCGTGCCGAACGAGCGGGACCCGCGCGGGGAGTCGGCGGGGGAGTAGCCCCGGTCGAGCACGTCCTCGAGGTCGCCGTCCTCGAGGGTGTCCTCGGGCTGCAGCTGGTCCTCGTCGTCGACGCTGTAGCTGGTGAGGTCGTCGTCGATGTTCTCGTTGGGATCGAGGTCGCTCATCGGGTGGCTCCTTCCGGCGCGGGGGCATCGGTCGTCTGAGAAATGGGGCGTACCCCGCTCGCCCGGTCGGCGGACAGCTTCTCCGCCGCCGCGAGCGACACGCAGGTGGCCACCCCGGCCATCGCGGTGCGGACCTCGTCGAGCACCGGGAAGGTCGGCGCGAGGCGGATGTTGTGGTCGCGCGGGTCCTGGCCGTGCGGGAAGGACGCGCCGGCAGGAGTGAGGGCGATGCCCGCCTCCTTGGCGAGCTGCACGACGCGCGATGCGGTCCCGTCGAGGACGTCGAGGTTCACGAAGTACCCACCGCTCGGGTGGCTCCACTCGGCGATCCCCAGGCCGTCGAGCCCGGTCGTCAGGGCCTCGTCGACCGCCGCGAACTTCGGCGCGATGATCTCGCGGTGTCGCCGCATGTGCTCGCGCACGCCCTGGGCGCTGCCGAAGAACTCGACGTGTCGCAGGTGGTTGACCTTGTCCGGGCCGATGGAGGCCATCGAGAGGTGCTTGAGATACCACGCCACGTTGGCCTCGCTCGCCGCGAGGACGGCGACGCCGGCGCCCGCGAAGGTGATCTTCGAGGTCGAGGCGAACATGATCGGGCGGTTCGGATGGCCGGAGGCCGTGGCGAGCGTCAGGATGTCGGCGCTCTTGGCCTCTTCCTCGGTCAGATGGTGGAAGGCGTAGGCGTTGTCCCAGAAGATCGTGAAGTCGGGCGCGGCCGCGGGCATCGCGGCCAGCCGGGCGGCGATCTCCCGGGAGACGACCGCGCCGGTGGGGTTGGCGTAGGTCGGCACGATCCAGATGCCCTTGACGCTCGGGTCGTCCTTGGCGAGCGCCTCGACCGCGGCCATGTCGGGGCCGTCGTCGTGCATGTCCACGGTGACCATCTCGATGCCGAGCGCCGCGAGCATAGAGAAGTGCCGGTCGTAGCCCGGGACCGGGCAGATGAAGGTGACCTTCTCCTCCTGCGCCCACGGCCGGGGTGAGTCGACCCCGCCATGGAGCAGGAAGTCCACGATCGTCGTGTGCATCATCGTCAGGCTCGAGTTGCCCCCGACGACCACCTGCGAGGGCTCCACCCAGAGCAGCTCGGCGAAGATCTCGCGCAGCTCGGCCAGGCCCTCGAGGCCGCCGTAGTTGCGCACGTCGACGCCCGCACGGTCCCTGGTCGTCGTCGGCAGCCGCAGCAGGTCGTCCGAGAGGTCCAGCTGCTGCGCCGACGGCTTGCCCCGCGTGAGGTCCAGCTTCAGGCCGCGGCCCTTGAGGGCCGCGTAGGCCTCCTGCTGCTCGGCGAGGAAGCCGGCCAGGTCGTCGTCGGACAGGGACGCGAGGGCGGTGCGCGGGTTCGTCACGGGTCGATCCTGCCACTGCGAACGGGCGCCCGGGCAGCCCGGTCCGTATGCCGGTGGGTAGGGTAGGTGCGCCCGTCACCACGCGGGCCGGTCCGGTTCGCTTTGTCGCGCATCCGTCCCGTATGATCGACCCTCGGACGGTCCGCGCTGGCCTTGCTCACGCATGCCGTCCCATCGGGCGCCACCCAACGGCTCCGGTGAAGGGCAATAGCTCAATTGGTAGAGCACTGGTCTCCAAAACCAGCGGTTGGGGGTTCGAGTCCCTCTTGCCCTGCGCATCATCGATAGATGTGGTCGTCGTGCAAGGCGGCACGCGGCTTCTGCCCTGAAGTGGTTCGCCACGGCCCGGGTGCTGTCGCGGGCCTCATTACCCAGGCAGAAAGTAGGAATCGTGACGGAGACAAGCGCCAAGCGCGGGTCCGACCGGGCCGACAAGGCTCGCGGCGGCAACGCGGTCTCGCGTCTCTTCGGCGCGATCAGCCTCTTCGTGCGCCAGATCCTCGACGAGCTGCGCAAGGTCGTGCGGCCGACGGGCCCTGAGCTCGTCCGCTACACCACTGTCGTGGTCGTGTTCGTCGTGGTGATGATGGCACTCGTGTCGGCGCTCGACTTCGGGCTGACCAAGCTGATCTCGTGGGTCTTCACCGGCACCGTGTCATAGGTCGCCGAGCGCGCCACCGCGTCACTGGATGACCGCGGCAGCCGTCCCGGCTGCCGCGAGCAAGAGCAAGGAAGTAGGTCACAGCGTGTCCGAGCAGTTCGCCCACGAGGGCGCTCCGAACGGCGAGAGCACCGAGAGCGAGGTCCTCGACCCCACGGTCGAGTCCGGCGACGTCTCGGCGTCCGACGTGCTGGGCGACGCCGACGTGGATGCGGCGTCGGCGCACGACGCTGCCGACCACTCCGAGGACCTCTCCGGCGACCTCTCAGACGTGTCCGGCGACCTCGAGGACGACTCGGCCGACGACGTCGCGGACGACGTGTCCGACGCCGCGGCGACCGACGAGGCAGCGGAGGTGGCCGTCGACGACGCCGCCGACGACGCCGACGGCAGCGGCGACCCGGTCGCCGACTTCAAGGCCGAGCTGCGCTCGCGGATCGGTGACTGGTTCGTGATCCACTCCTACGCCGGCTACGAGAACCGCGTGAAGGCGAACCTCGAGACCCGCATCCAGACCCTCAACATGGAGGACTTCATCTTCGAGATCGAGGTCCCCATGGAAGAGGTGACCGAGATCAAGAACGGCCAGAAGAAGCAGGTCCGCCGGGTCCGGATGCCTGGATACGTCCTCGTCCGCATGGACCTGACCGACGAGAGCTGGGGCGCCGTGCGGCATACGCCTGGGGTCACCGGCTTCGTCGGCAACGCGCACCAGCCGGTGCCGCTGTCCGTCGACGAGGTCTTCACGATGCTGGCCCCGACCTTCGAGGCGGCCGCGGCCGCCTCGGGCGCCACCGCCACGAAGACCGCCGCTCCCAAGGACGTGCGCGTCATCGACTTCGAGGTCGGCGAGTCCGTCACCGTCATGGAGGGGCCGTTCGAGACCCTTCCCGCCACGATCTCCGAGATCAACACCGACACGCAGAAGCTCAAGGTGCTCGTCTCGATCTTCGGCCGGGAGACCCCGGTCGAGCTCTCCTTCGCCCAGGTCGCCAAGATCTGAGCGAGACCGCCCGCCAGCACCCTGGACGGGCTCATGCAACCGGGTCATCGCCCATACCAGCAGGACTGGCGTAGGCCCAACACGAAGAAGGTAGGCAACCATGCCCCCCAAGAAGAAGGTCTCCGGCTTCATCAAGCTGCAGATCCAGGCCGGCCAGGCCACCCCGGCGCCGCCCGTCGGCCCGGCGCTCGGTCAGCACGGTGTCAACATCATGGAGTTCGTCAAGGCGTACAACGCCGCGACGGAGGCCCAGCGTGGCAACGTCATCCCGGTCGAGATCACGGTCTACGAGGACCGCTCGTTCACGTTCGTCACCAAGACCCCGCCGGCCGCAGAGCTGATCAAGAAGGCCGCCGGTGTGCCGAAGGGCTCCGGCGAGCCGCACAAGACGAAGGTCGCCAAGCTCTCGCGTGAGCAGGTCCTGGAGATCGCCCGCCAGAAGATGGAAGACCTCAACGCCCACGACGAGGAGATGGCTGCCCGCATCATCGCCGGCACCGCTCGCTCGATGGGCATCGACACCGAGCTCTGACGAGCCGGGTCACGCACCGCTTCGGGCGCCCGCCCCCGCGTTGGGGGCGGGTAACCGGAAACCGGGCCGGACGGCATACCGGCTCGACAACGGGCCGGCTCCACGTCGGCCCGCGTGGGAGACCAGCGCACGGTCGCACCACGACTCCACGCACACTCAAGGAGCACCAATGAAGCGCAGCAAGAACTACCGCGCAGCCGCCGAGCTGATCGCGCCCGGCAAGGTCTACGCGCCCCTCGAGGCGGTTCGTCTCGCCAAGGAGACCGCGAAGGCCAAGTACGACGAGACCGTCGAGGTGGCCTTCCGCCTCGGTGTCGACCCGCGCAAGGCCGACCAGGCTGTCCGCGGCACGGTCAACCTCCCGCACGGCACCGGCAAGACGGCCCGCGTCCTCGTGTTCGCCAACGCCGACAAGGCCGAGGCCGCCCGTGAGGCCGGCGCCGACCACGTCGGCTCCGACGACCTGCTCGAGAAGGTCGCCGGCGGGTGGCTCGACTTCGACGCCGTCGTCGCGACGCCCGACATGATGGGCAAGGTCGGTCGTCTGGGCAAGGTCCTGGGGCCCCGCGGCCTCATGCCGAACCCGAAGACCGGCACGGTGACCATGGACGTCGCCAAGGCCGTCGCCGACATCAAGGGCGGCAAGATCGAGTTCCGCGTCGACAAGCACGCGAACCTCCACTTCATCATCGGCAAGGTGTCCTTCGACGAGAAGTCGCTCGTCGAGAACTACTCCGCCGCGCTGGAGGAGATCCTGCGTCTGAAGCCGGCCAGCTCCAAGGGCCGTTACATCGAGAAGGCCACGCTCAGCACGACGATGGGCCCGGGCATCCCGCTCGACTACACCAAGACCCGCAACCTCACCGCTGAGGAGGAGGCGACCGCCTGAGGTCGTCACCGCAGCTCCGGAGCCTGTCACCCCGCGTGGGGTGACGGGCTCCGCCATTTTGGCGGGGCGCTCTGGCCCGATGTGCCGGGTCTGGGTCGGTACGGTCGAAAAATGACACACAGCCCAGGCACAACGAGATCGCGCGCCTCCCGCACCCGGTGGGTCGTCGGCGTGGTCGCCGCCGGTCTCCCACTGGCCCTGCTCACCGCTCCGAACGGGGCTCAGGCAGCGGGCGCCCCCGCCGTCGACCGCGGCTGGCACGGACCTCACACCGACCTGCCCAAGGCCCCGTTGATGACGGGTGGCGGAGGCGCGGTGAGCTCCGTGGACCGCGACGCGTCCCAGGTCGGCATCGACGTGCTCACCCGGGGCGGCAACGCAGCCGACGCAGCAGTGGCGACGGCGGCCGCCCTCGGCGTGACCGAGCCCTATAGCACCGGCATCGGTGGCGGCGGGTTCCTCGTCTACTACGACGCGAAGTCGAAGCGGGTGACCACGATCGACGGCCGCGAGACCGCGCCTGCGGCGTTCACCGACCAGGCGTTCATCGACCCCGCGACGGGCAAGCCGTACGCCTTCAGCACCGCGGTGAACTCAGGCCTGTCGGTCGGGGTGCCGGGCACGCCTGCCTTGTGGGACAAGGCACTTCGCGACTTCGGCACGCTCTCGCTCAACGACGCGCTCAAGCCCGCCGAGCGGCTGGCGGCCGACGGCTTCGTCGTCGACAAGACGTTCGCAGACCAGACCGCCGCCAACGCCGCCCGCTTCTCGGTCTTCCCCGAGACGGCACGCGTCTTCCTGCGCGACGGCCAGGCTCCGGCCGTCGGCTCCGTCTTCACCAACCCGGACATGGCCAAGGCGTACCGCACACTGCGGACCCAGGGCGTCGAGGCACTGTATGCCGGCCCGCTCGGTCAGGCGATCGTCGCTGAGTCCAATGCGCCGCACACGGCCCCAGGCACCTCGGTCATGGGCGGGAAGCTGACGGCTGCGGACCTGCGCGCGTACCGGGCGCTGACGCGGGCCCCGATCCACTCCGAGTATCAGGGCCTCGATGTCTACGGGATGCCGGTGCCGAGCTCGGGCGGGATCGCGGTCGCCGAGATCCTCAACCTGATGAAGGCCTACGAGGACCGCACCGGCGTCAAGACGAGTGCGCTGTCCCAGGTCGACTACCTCCACCGGTTCTCGGAGGCGTCCGCGACCGCTTTCGCGGACCGCAACCGCTGGGTCGGTGACGTGCCGGGTGTCCCGGTGAGCGAGCTCGTGAGCCCCGGCTTCGCCGCCGAGCGGGCCTGCCTGTTCAACCCGGCCGTCGCGCACTCGCGACCGATCCCGTTCGGGTCGCCTGACGGCAGCTACTCGTCCTGCGCACCCGGCCTGGTCGCGCAGGGCCAGCCCTACGAGGGCCAGTCGACCAGCCACCTGACGGTCGCCGACCGCTGGGGCAACGTCGCGTCGTACACGCTGACGATCGAGCAGACCGGAGGGTCCGGTATCACCGTCCCGGGTTACGGGTTCCTGCTCAACAACGAGCTGACCGACTTCAACTTCACGCCGCTGTCGGCCGGCGTGCCCGACCCGAACCTGCCCGGGCCTGGCAAGCGGCCGCGCTCGTCGATGAGCCCGACCGTCATCCTCAAGGACGGCCAGCCGTTCCTCGCGGTCGGCTCGCCCGGTGGCGCGACGATCATCACCTCGGTCTCGCAGACGATCCTCGGCTACCTCGACCGGGGGCTTCCGCTCGTCGACGCGATCGCCGCCCCACGGCTCAGCTCGCGCAACGGCGCCGAAGGTGCGGAGCCGCAGATCCTGAGCGGGCCCGACGGCGCAGCGCTTACGGCAATGGGCCACACGCTCGTCTCGGGTGGTACGCCCAACGAGATCGGCGCCGTGACCGCCATCCGGACGTTCGGCGACAACCGCTTCGAGGCGGCGGCCGAGACGGTCCGGCGGGGAGGTGGGTCGGCGATGGTCGTGTCGCCGTCACCGACGCCCTGAGGGGCCACCTCCACCCCCAGGCGAGTGGTGTCCCAATCCCAAGTCGTGTGGTCGTTTCCATACGCGCTCGAGTGGCCGCTGGGCCCCACCCGGCTGGGGGGGGCGTGTGATGGCGGGGCCACTCGACGGGGTCTGTCCACTCGAGTGGCCGCTCGGCCCCACCCGGCTGGCGGGCGGCGTGTGATGGCGGGGCCACTCGACGGGGTCTGTCCACTCGAGTGGCCGCTGGGCCCCACCCGGTTGGGGGCCGGCGTGTGATGGCGGGGCCACTCGACGGGGTCTGTCCACTCGAGTGGCCGCTGGGCCCCACCCGGTTGGGGGCCGGCGTGTGATGGCGGGGCCACTCGACGGGTGTGTCCGGTCGAGTGGCCGCTGGGCCCCACCCGGCTGGGGGCCGGCGTGTGATGGCGGGGCCACTCGACGGGGTCTGTCCACTCGAGTGGCCGCTGGGCCCCACCCGGCTGGGGGCCGGCGTGTGATGGCGGGGCCACTCGACGGGGTCTGTCCACTCGAGTGGCCGCTGGGCCCCACCCGGCTGGGTGGTGGCGTGTGATGGCGGGGCCACTCGACGGGGTCTGTCCACTCGAGTGGCCGCTGGGCCCCACCCGGCTGGCGGGTGGCGTGTGATGGCGGGGCCACTCGACGGGGTCTGTCCACTCGAGTGGCCGCTGGGCCCCACCCGGCTGGGGGGTGGCGTGTGATGGCGGGGCCACTCGACGGGGTCTGTCCACTCGAGTAGCCGCTCGGCCCCACCCGGCTGGCGGGCGGCGTGTGATGGCGGGGCCACTCGACGGGGTCTGTCCACTCGAGTGGCCGCTAGGCCCCACCCGGCTGGCGGGTGGCGTGTGATGGCGGGGCCACTCGACAGGGTCTGTCCACTCGAGTGGCCGCTGGGCCCCACCAGGCTGGCGGGCGGCGTGTGATGGCGGGGCCACTCGACGGGGTCTGTCCACTCGAGTGGCCGCTGGGCCCCACCCGGTTGGGGGCCGGCGTGTGATGGCGGGGCCACTCGACGGGGTCTGTCCACTCGAGTGGCCGCTCGGCCCCACCCGGCTGGGGGCCGGCGCCGAACGCCCTCAGGCGGACTTCGGGTCCGTGGGCCACGGCCACGCCGTGCAGCCCTTGAGGCCGTAGGTCTGCTGCATCATGACCGGCGCCGGCTTGCCCTGGCCGCTGCAGTAGGCGTGTGCGTGACCGATGCCGTGGCCCACCTCGTGGTTGACGAGGTAGGTGCGGTAGGCGTCGAGGTCGGAGCCGTAGGCCGTCGCACCGAGCAGCCAGCGCCTCAGGTTGAGGACGACGCGGCCCTCGTTGTGACAGCTGACCTCGCCCCGGGTGTCGAGCGGCGCGCAGAGCTGATCCGTCGTGTCCGGGCTGGCGAGCGTGATCCGCAGGTCGACGTGGGCGCCGGCGGCTGCCTGGGCAGGCGAGACGTCGACGAACCGGACGTGGTCGCGGGTCTGCCATCCGCGCGGGTCGAGCAGCACGGAGGAGACCTTCGCGGCGACCTCGGCCGCGGGCACTCCCAGCCCCCCTTCGAGCTCGACCGTGTAACGGACGAGCCGGCCCGTGGCGCGGACCACCTTCTGGCTCGGCGCCGGCACCGCCACCACGGCGAATGTGCCGGTCCCGGACTCGACCACCGTGGGCGCCTTCGTGACGCCCTTGCCCGCGCTCGGTGCTCGGGCGCTGCTCGGCGTCGACGCGGTGGCGAGGCGCTCGGAGACCTGGGAGTCCGTCCCCGGGCCGGGGACGGACTCGACCGGGTCGAGCAGGATCGCCGGGCCGGTCCCGGCAGCCACCGCCGCCCGGCTGGCCGCGACGAGCCGGCTCGCCGCTGTCGGCTCACGTGCGCCGGCCGTGGTCACCGACCAGACGTCCGCTGCAATGCAGACCAGGACGGCCGCACCCGCGAGCGTGCGGCGCCGGCGCAGCGCCTGCCGCTGCTGCGCGCGGGTCGGACGCCCGTGGCCGTGCTCGGAGCCCATGGATGCCACGCTAGGGCAGAACCGCGCGCCGCTGCGGGACCGCACCGCGCGCCGCGCGTCCCTCGGGCCAGCGGCGCGGCGAAGGCCCAGCGGCGCGGCGAAGGCCCACCAGCGCGGCGAAAGCCCACCAGCGCGGCGAAGGCCCACCAGCGCGGCGAAAGGGCCAGCGACGGCGCAGCGCTGCGGCGTCGCTGACCATCGCGAACGTCGCTGACCACCGCGAACGTCGCTGACCTTCCCGGCGGGCACCCGCCAGCCGTATGCCGCCGATTTGGTCCGAAGCCGCCGCACCCCGTACTCTGGTCCGCGACCGATGACCGCCGGTTGGAGGGCGTGGGCAACCACGATCTCCCGAAGGTCCCGCACGATGTGGGCAGCCAGCGCAGGACACTCAGCAAGACGGCATACCTCTGTGTGTGCATTCGAGCCCCGAGCGACCTGCGCCGGGGCTCTTTTCGTGTCGGCCCTTGGGGCTCCCTTCCATGCCGGTGGCAACACGCAAGGGAAGGAGGCCCCGATGGCGCATACCGACAAGACGGCAGCCATCGCCGAGATCGCGGACCGGTTCCGTGAGTCCGGCGCGGCCGTTCTCACCGAGTACCGCGGCCTGACCGTGAAGCAGCTCTCGCAGCTGCGCAGCTCGATCCGAGAGCACGCCACCTACGCCGTGGTCAAGAACACGCTCACGGAGATCGCCGCCAAGGAGGCCGGGATCACGGCCTTCGACGGCCAGCTCCAGGGCCCCAGCGCCATCGCCTTCGTGACCGGTGACCCGGTCGAGGCGGCCAAGGGCCTGCGTGACTTCGCCAAGGCCAACCCCCTCCTCGTGATCAAGGCTGGCGTCCTCGACGGCAAGCCGCTGACCCCCGAGGAGATCACGAAGCTCGCCGACCTCGAGTCGCGCGAGGTTCTCCTGGCCAAGCTTGCGGGCGCCATGAAGGGCTCCCTCAACAAGGCCGCCTACCTCTTCGTCGCTCCTCTGTCGCAGACGGCCCGCGTGGTCGACGCTCTGCGTCAGAAGGTCGAGGCGCAGGGTGGGCAGACCGCCGCGCCGGCTGCCGCCGACGAGGCTCCCGCCACGGAGGCTGCTGCCGCCGAGGTGACCACCGACGTCGCCGAGGGTGGCGACGAGAGCTGAGCGCCCCCGCGCTCCAGCTCGTGACAACAAACCGCCACTCACGGCAAGTAACAGGAAGGAAGCCATCATGGCGAAGCTCAGCACCGAAGAGCTCCTTGACGCCTTCAAGGAGATGACCCTCATCGAGCTCTCCGAGTTCGTGAAGCAGTTCGAGGAGACCTTCGAGGTCACCGCTGCCGCCCCGGTCGCCGTTGCGCCCGCCGGCGCTGCGGCCGCTGGCGGCGGCGCCGCCGAGGCCGAGGAGGAGAAGGACTCCTTCGACGTCATCCTCGCCGCTGCCGGCGAGAAGAAGATCCAGGTCATCAAGGAGGTCCGCGCGCTCACGAGCCTCGGCCTCAAGGAGGCCAAGGACCTCGTGGACGGCGCCCCGAAGCCCGTTCTCGAGAACGTCGACAAGGCTGCGGCCGAGAAGGCCAAGGAGCAGCTCGAGGGCGCCGGCGCCACCGTCGAGCTCAAGTGAGCCGTCCCGGCTAGTCCGGGCCTCCAGCATCACCGCGAAGGCGGGTCCGACCACCAGGTCGGGCCCGCCTTCGCCGTCCCCGGCCACCGCCGCCCTCTCCCGGGTCGATGTATTGGGGTGGAGGTATTGCGTCGCCCTATGCCACGACTCAACACCTCGACCCGAATACCTCGAACCGGCTGAGGCGCTAGGAGGGGGAGGGGCTGAGGCTGTCGGGGGTCGCGGGGCGTGGGCTACTAGAAGCCTGCTCCCGGGTTGAGGATGCCCTGCGGGTCGAGGGCGTTCTTGATGCGGTGCGTCAGGGCCATGACGTCGGGTCCGAGCTGTTCGGGCAGTGCGGACCGCTTGAGCCGGCCGACGCCGTGCTCACCGGTGATGGTGCCACCGAGGCTGATGGCAAGTGACATGACCTCGGCGAACGCCAGGGCCGCACGGGCCTTCGCGCCCGGGTCGCCGGGCGGGTGAACGACGATCGGGTGGGTGTTGCCGTCGCCGGCGTGCGCGACCACGGGGATCTCGACCTCGCGGTGAGCCGCGATCGCGGCGATGCCGGTGAGCAGCTCCGCCAGGCGCGGTACGGGCACGCCCACGTCCTCGAGCATGAGCATTCCGCGCTTCTCGATGGCGACGATGGCAAGGCGTCGCGCCGCGACGAACAGCTCGCCCTCCGCGGGGTCGGTCGTCGTGAAGGTCTCGACCGCGCCGTTCGCCGCGCACAGCCGCTCCATCTCGGCGATCTCCTCGCCGCGGGCTGCGCCGGGTGCGTCCGACTGGGCGATGAGCAGGGCGCCGGCGGTCCGGTCGAGCCCCATGGACCGGTAGTCCTCGACGGCGTTGATCGACGCCTGGTCCATGAGCTCCATCATCGAGGCGCGGATCGTCGCGCCGACCGCGACAACGGCTCGCGCCGCGTCGGACACGTCGGCGAAGGTCGCGACGAGCGTGGCCGCCGGCGCCTGGGCGGGCACGAGCCGAAGGGTCGCCCGCGTCACGATGCCCAGGGTGCCCTCGCTGCCGACGAAGAGCTTCACGAGCGAGAGCCCGGCAGAGTCCTTGATCCGCTTTCCCCCGAGCTGGACCAGGGTGCCGTCCGCGAGCACGACGTCGAGTCCGAGCACGTAGTCGGTCGTCACGCCGTACTTCACGCAGCAGAGGCCACCGGCGTTGGTGGCGACGTTGCCGCCGATCGAGCAGATCTCGAACGAGGAGGGGTCGGGCGGGTACCAGAGCCCGTGCTCGGCCGCCGCGCGCTTGACCTCGACGTTGAGCGCGCCCGGCTCGACGACGGCCGTGCGTGTGGTGGGGTCGATCTCGATCGACCGCATCCGCTCGAGGCAGAGCACGACGCACCCGTCGATGGCGTTGGAGCCGCCGGACAGTCCGCTGCCCGCACCACGCGGCACCACGGGTATGCCGTGTGCTCCGGCCCAGCGCACCGTCGCCTGCACGTCGGCCGCGGACGACGCGCGGACGACAGCCAGCGGCATACCGGCGTCCTCGTCGGCCGTGAAGTCGAAGCGGTAGGCCGCGACGCTGTCGCGTCCGGTGAGCAGCGCGCCGGGCGTCAGCGTCTGGGCGAGCCCGGTCAGTTCGTTGAGGTCGTTGAGGTCGGCAGCGTCACTGCTGGTCGTCGACACGTCTCCACCGTAGTCACGTCGGCTGCCATGCAGCGGCCAGGTGGCCGGCAGGTCGGGTCAGGGCGTCACCGGCGCTGGACGGCGCCACAACACCTGGACGCACTGAGCGTCCCGTTGCGCTGGGGCGGCACCGCACCCGCTCGGGCGCCCGCCCCAGGTAGGTTTGCCGCCATGGGATGGCTATCGCGCAACAAGAGGCCCGCCGAGACCAGCGGTGCCGAGACGGCGGAGTCGCCGGCCGCCCCGGCCGACACGCCCGGGCCATCAGACGCCTCCGCGCCCTCCGACGCGTCGACCACCGCGGACGCGCCGACGCCAGCCGCGCCCGTCCCGTCCACCCCGCAGCCGTATGCCGTGCCGCCGGCTCCGGCGCAGCCCGAAAGTGCCGCGCCGGAGCCGCAGACCCCGCCGGCCGTTCCGCCTGCGCAGGCCCCTCCGGCCAGCCAGGTCCCGGAGGCCGCGCCCGCCCAGATCCCGGACGCTGCGCCCGCCCAGATTCCGCAGGCTGCGGCGCCCGACCCGCAGGCCCCTGCAGGCGCGCCTCCTGCGCAGGCCCCCGCAGCCGCGCCTCCTGCGCAGGCCCCCGCAGCCGCGCCTCCTGCGCAGGCCCCCGCAGCCGCGCCTCCTGCGCAGGCCCCTGCAGCCGCCCAGATCCCGCAGGCTGCGCCCGCCCCTGCGTCCCATCCGACCCCTGCGCCCCCTCCCGCCGCACCCCACGTTCAGGCACCGCCAACCGCTCAGGTCCCAGAGGCGGCGCCGGCACCGCGGGCACCGCGTCCGATGGGGACCTACGGCCCGCTGGTGAGTGTCACCCGGTTCGACACGGCCCCCGCCGAGCTCGAGTGGCAGCTGCCGCTCAACGGTGAGCTCTACCGGCTCATGCGCGGCTCGGACCGGCCCGACTACTCCCTGCTCGTGCTGGACCGGCCGCTGCACTTCTACCCGAAGAAGGACTTCGACGTCTCGCGGGTCGAGCCGGAGATGCGGGTCGAGGACCGCAAGGGCCGCCCGATGGTGCGCGTCCACGCGATGCTGCTCTGCGCGCGGTTCGTCGGCCAGCAGCTGCACCCCGGCATGGTCGACCTGGCCGTCAACCTCGCCTACGTCATCGACAACTCGCTCGCCCGGGACCCGGAGGTCGACTTCGGCAAGATCGAGTTCGCGGCCGTCGGCTTCCTCACGGAGGGCCACACCCCGCGACCCGACCCGCACGCGCACAGCGAAGCCGACCGGCATACCGGGGACGCGCTGGACGACAGCCTCGAGGACGTCCTCGACGAGCTCGCGCGAGAGCTGCACGCAGGAATCGTGGCCAAGCGCAGCGCGCCGGTGCAGAAGCTCACCGCCGCCCTCACGGTGAGCGCCGACCACCGGCTGACCGGGCTCAGCGGCAACGCCGACGGGCACGCTCCGGTGCCGACCGAGGAGACGTTCATCGAGCTCAACGACACGCTGGCCAGGCTCGAGGACCTCGGTGAGCAGGGCCGGGTGGCAGCCGTCACCATCCACGTCATCGACGGCGTCATCTCGCACGAGGTGACCGCAGCCCACTGACGGACTGGTCCGCCGAGCGCGCCGAACCGGCGCGTAACCTCCGCGCCCCCGGCTCGTTCTCCCCGGCATAACGCACTGCCGGTCGAGAGCGTAGGAGCCACATGGGCGTGGAGATCGAGGTCCGGAGCCTGACCAAGGCCTTCGGGTCCCAGACGATCTGGAAGGACGTCTCGCTGACCCTTCCGGCCGGGGAGATCTCGGTCATGCTCGGGCCCTCGGGCACCGGCAAGTCCGTCTTCCTCAAGACGCTCGTCGGGCTCCTCAAGCCGGACCACGGGTCGGTCGTCGTCGACGGCGTCGACCTGACCCGCCTGCGCGAGCGTGACCTCTACGCCGTGCGCCGGCGGTTCGGGGTGCTCTTCCAGGACGGTGCGCTCTTCGGGTCGATGAGCCTCTACGACAACATCGCCTTCCCGCTGCGCGAGCACACGCGCAAGTCGGAGGCTGAGATCAGGCGGATCGTGGGGGACAAGATCGACCTCGTCGGCCTTCAGGGTGCGCAGGGCAAGCTCCCGGGTGAGATCTCGGGCGGCATGCGCAAGCGCGCCGGGCTGGCGCGCGCCCTGGTGCTCGACCCGGAGGTGATCCTCTTCGACGAGCCGGACTCCGGCCTCGACCCGGTCCGCACGGCATACCTCAACCAGCTCATCGTGGACCTCAACGCGCAGATCGAGGCGACCTTCCTCATCGTCACCCACGACATCAACACGGCCCGCACGGTGCCCGACAACATCGGGCTGCTCTACCACCGGCACCTGGCGATGTTCGGCCCCCGCGAGATGCTGCTCAGCTCCGAGGAGCCGGTGGTGCGCCAGTTCCTCAACGCGCAGCGGGTCGGCCCGATCGGGATGTCGGAGGAGAAGGACGCCGACGAGCTGGCGGCCGAGTCCGGCCAGGAGCTCCCACCGCTGCCGCCGATCGCCCCCCAGCTCATGCCGTCCGACGGTACGGTCCGGCATACGTCCCGGCCACCAGGGCAGTGGTGCCGCGAGCACGGGGTCACGCCGCCGCCGGGGTCCTTCGCGGAGGCGCGCAACGGGGCAGCCCGGCCTTCATCACCACCCGATGCGTCTGCCGCTGAGCTGGCTCTCACCGGGGAGGTGGGCTGAGTGCCCGCCGTGGTCACCGGCGCGCTGCGCCAGTCGGGGTCACTGTTCGCCCTCGCGCTCGACGTGCTCCGGGCCGTGCCGCGGCGGCCGTTCCAGGTCAAAGAGCTGGTCTCGCAGGCGTGGTTCATCGCGAGCGTCACCATCCTGCCCACTGCGCTCGTCTCGATCCCGTTCGGCGCGGTCATCGCCCTGCAGCTCGGCACCCTGACGCGCCAGCTCGGCGCGCAGTCCTACACCGGTGCGGCGTCCGTGCTCGCCGTGCTGCGCGAGGCCAGCCCGATCGTCACGGCCCTGCTCATCGCCGGGGCGGGCGGCTCGGCGATCTGCGCCGACCTCGGATCGCGCAAGATCCGTGAGGAGATCGACGCGATGGAGGTGCTCGGCATCAGCCCCGTCCAGCGGCTCGTCGTGCCCCGGGTGCTGGCCTCGATGCTCGTGGCGGTGCTGCTCAACGGGCTCGTATCGGTCGTCGGGGTCGTCGGCGGCTACTTCTTCAACGTCATCCTCCAGGGCGGCACCCCGGGCGCGTATGTCGCGTCGTTCACGGCGCTCGCCCAGCTGCCTGACCTCTGGACCGCGGAGGTCAAGGCGCTGATCTTCGGCGCCATCGCGGCGATCGTCGCCTCGCACAAGGGACTCAACGCCGGCGGCGGACCCAAGGGCGTCGGCGATGCGGTCAACCAGAGCGTCGTCATCACGTTCATGCTGCTGTTCGTCGTCAACTTCGTCATCACGGCCGTGTACTTCCAGGTCGTCCCTCAGAAGATCTAGGCCGACCGTGTCGACGAACCTGACTCCAGAACGCCTGCTCGCCATCGCCGGCCGGCCGGCCCGCGCCATCGACTCGCTCGGTGAGCAGATGCGGTTCTATGTCCGCTCGCTCGCATGGAGCGGGCGCACCATCCGCCGCTACAAGCGGGAGGTGGTGCGGCTCCTCGCCGAGGTCTCGCTCGGGACCGGGGCCCTCTCGGTGATCGGCGGCACCGTCGGCGTCATCGCATTCCTCGCCTTCTTCACCGGGACCGAGGTCGGGCTGCAGGGCTACTCGTCCCTCGACCAGCTCGGCACCGGGGCGTTCACCGGCTTCCTCTCGGCCTACCTCAACACCCGGGAGATCGCTCCACTCGTCGCGGGCCTCGCCCTTGCGGCGACGGTCGGCTGCGGCTTCACCGCACAGCTCGGCGCGATGCGGATCTCGGAGGAGGTCGACGCCCTCGAGGTCATGGGCATCCCGTCCCTGCCGTTCCTCGTGACGACACGAATGATCGCGGGCTTCGTCGCCGTCGTCCCGCTCTACGTGCTTGGCCTGCTCAGCTCGTATGCCGCGACCCGGTTCATCTCGACGGCGTACTTCGGGCAGTCCGAGGGGACCTACGACCACTACTTCCACCTGTTCCTGCCCCCGGGTGACGTCTTCTGGTCGTTCGCCAAGGTGATGGTCTTCGCGGTCGTCATCATCCTCATCCACTGCTACTACGGCTACACCGCGTCCGGCGGCCCGGCCGGGGTGGGCGTGGCCGTGGGCAAGGCGGTCCGCACCTCGATCGTCGCGATCAACGTCGTCGACTTCTTCCTGTCGCTGGCCATCTGGGGCGCCAGCTCGAGCGTGCGGATCGCCGGATGAGCGACGTGAGCGACGCGAGCGACGCGAGCGACGCGAGCGACATGAGGGACACCGGCGACACGGGCGACGCGGCGGCCGGCCCCCTCACCCAGCTGACCCGGTTCCGGATCGGCGTCCGCCTCTACGGCCTCGTCTTCCTGGTCGTCGTCGGGCTGCTGCTCGCGCTCGCGGTCGCCGTGTACCAGAAGGCATTCACTCCCGTCGCCCTCGTCACGCTCGAGACCACGCGCGCCGGTAGCCAGCTCCAGGACGGTGCCGACGTCAAGCTCCGCGGCCTCGTCGTGGGCGAGGTCCGCCGGATCGAGGCGACCCCGGAGGGAGCCCGGCTGACCCTCGCGATCCAGCCGGACCAGCTGAGCCAGATCCCGGCCGACGTGCGCGCGCGCCTGCTCCCGAAGACCCTCTTCGGCGAGCGCTACGTCGACCTGGAGACGGTCGCCCAGCCGAGCCGGACCCGGCTCGCCGACGGCGATGTCATCGGCCAGGACCGCAGCGCCGTCGCGATCGAGCTCGAGACCGTCCTGGACAACCTCTACCCGCTGCTGCGCACCGTCCAGCCGGGCCAGCTTGCGACGACCCTCAACGCACTCTCGACCACCCTCGAGGGGCGGGGCGACCAGCTGGGCCGGAACCTCGTTCTCGTCGACCGGTACCTGCGGGCGCTCAACCCGTCGATGCCCGTGCTCCAGCAGGACATCTCGCTGCTCGCCGACACGCTCGACGTCTACGCCGACCTGGCCCCCGACGCGTTCCGGCTCATGGAGTCGTTGCGGGTGACGAACCGGACCGTCGTCGAGAAGGACCAGCAGCTGGCCGCGTTCCTGGTCGGCACGGCCGGTTTCGCCAACACGACCGCCGGCTTCCTGCGCGACAACGAGGCACGCATCATCCAGGTGGGCGAGGTCGGCCGCCCGACCCTGCAGCTGCTGGCGGAGTACTCACCGGTCTACCCCTGCCTCGCACGGGGACTGGTCACGTGGCTGCCACGAATCAACGCCGCCTTCTCCGGTGGTGTCTTCCACATCACCCTGGAGGTCGTCCCGCCGAGGGCGGCGTACCGGCCCGGCGAGGAGCCGCGATGGGGTGAGAAGCGTGGGCCGAACTGCTTCGGGCTCCCGAACCCACCCGGCTCGCAGTCGAACCCGTTCCCCGGTCATCACTTCGACGACGGCACCAAGCCGGCCGGCGACGGCTCGATGCTGTCGGCCCTTCCGGCTGCGCTCCTGGGCAACGCCGCAGCGGACTCGGGCACCGCGGGCACCATCGAGGAGCAGCAGGTGGTATCAGCCCTGCTCGCACGCGACGGCACCGACGCGAGCGGCACCGATGCGAGCGGCACCAGCGACGGCAGGGATGCGGACGGAGGCTCGGCGCCGGCTCAGCCCAGCGGCATACAGACGCTGCTCGCGGGCCCCATGCTGCGCGGGACGATGGTGAGCACGCGATGAAGGTCACCGGCTCGCTCGTCAAGCTCCTCGTCTTCGCCGCGGTCACGCTCGTCGCGACGACCGTCCTCGCGATGACCATCGCGAACATCCAGCTCGGCCCGAAGGCGACGTACACCGCCGTCGTCAGCGACGCGACGGGGGTCAGCCCCGGACAGGACGTGCGGATCGCAGGAGTCCGGGTCGGCGAGGTCAAGGACGTGAGGGTCGCCAGGAGGGACCAGCAGGGCTCAGGGCCGGCGACAGCGGAGATCGACTTCCAGGTGCTCAAGTCGTCCGTGCTCACCCAGGGGACCGAGGTCACCGTGCGGTACCGCAACCTCGTGGGCGAGCGCTACCTCGCCCTGAGCCAGGGCACCGGAGCGGCCACAGCGCTCGCGGACGGCTCGACCATCCCGCTGTCGCGCACGCACCCGGCGCTCGACCTCACCGTGCTGTTCAACGGGTTCAAGCCGCTGTTCGCGGCGCTCTCCCCGAAGGACGTCAACGAGCTCTCGGGGCTGCTCATCACGACGCTGCAAGGGGAGGGGGGCGACATCGACGCACTGCTCTCGCGGACGGCGAGCCTCACCTCGGCGATCGCCGACCGGGACGCGGTGATCGGGCGCACGGTCGACAACCTCAACGCGGTGCTCGGCACGGTCGACGCCCACGACCAGCAGCTGCTCGACCTCATCGACCAGCTGCAGCGGTTCACCAGCGGTCTGGCGGCCGACCGCGAGACGATCGGGCGCTCTCTCGCGGGCATCAACAGCCTGTCCGCCGAGACGGCCGACCTGCTCGTCTCCACGCGGCCTCTCATCAAGGACGACATCGCCCAGCTTCGCACTCTCGCAACGACGCTCACGAAGCCGGCCAACGCCAGGGCGTTCGAGGACTTCATCACCCATGCCCCGGACCGGATCACGACACTGACCCGCACAGCCACGTACGGCTCGTGGTTCAACTTCTACCTGTGCCGCTTCGACACGAAGAGCCCGATCCTGCCCGGCCTCTCTCCGGCCTATGACGTGGCGTCCGCGAGGTGCGACCGATGAGCGTGTTGACCCGACGTCTTCGACGGCACGCGGGGGTGCCCTTCCGCGACCGCAACCCGGTCCCGATCGGCGCGATCGGGCTGCTCGTCATCGCCCTGATCGTGCTGCTCGCCTTCAACGCCTCGAGCCTTCCGCTGATCGGTGGGGGAACGGCATACAGCGCCGCGTTCACGGAGGCCGGCGGCATCCGGCCCGACGACGACGTGCGCGTCGCGGGCGTCAAGGTCGGCAAGGTCACCGGCGTCGACCTCGAAGGCGACCACGTCCGGGTCGACTTCCTCGTCACCGCCGACACCCCGCTCGGCAGCCGCACCGGCGCCTCGATCCGGATGAAGACGCTCCTCGGTGAGAAGTACGTCGCGCTCGACCCGTCCGGCTCTGGCTCGCTGGACCCCGACACCCAGATCCCCACGTCGCGGACGGTGAGCTCGTACGACGTCATCGACGCGTTCTCGGACCTCACCACGACCACCGAGCGCATCGACACCGACCAGCTCGCGCGGTCCCTGTCGGTGATCGCCACGGAGTTCAAGGACAGCCCTGCGCACGTGCGAGCGGCCCTCGACGGGCTCAGCCGGCTGTCGCGGACCGTCGCCGGCCGCGACGAGCAGCTGTCCACGCTCCTTGCGCGGGCCAACCGCGTGACCGGCCTGCTCAGGAGCCGCAACGACCAGGTCGCTCGGCTCGTCAACGACGCGGACCTGCTCATGGTCGAGCTGGCCAGGCGCCGCAACGAGATCCGGACCCTCTTCACCAACACGTCGGCACTCGCACAGCAGCTCACGGGACTGGCCCGGGACAACCGCGCCCAGCTGCGGCCCGCCCTCGACGAGCTCGACCAGGCCCTCGCCCTGCTGCAGAAGCACGATGCCGACCTGCAGCGGACGATCCAGGCGATGGCCCCGTTCACGCGGGTCTACGCCAACACGCTGGGCACCGGCCGCTGGTTCGACACCTGGGTCTCGAACCTCGTCGTGCCGGTCGGCACCCCGGGGCTCGAGCTGCCGGGGACGACGGGAGGCGCTCGCCGATGACCCGCATCACCAAGACCTTGGCGGCGCTCGTCGCGGTGGGACTCGTGGCGGCTGCGGTCGCCTTCTGGCCCCGCGGCGGCCAGGTCAGTGTCAGTGCGGACTTCACGCGCGCAGTCGGCCTCTACCCGGGGTCGGACGTGCGCATCCTCGGGGTCCGGGTCGGTCAGGTCGACGCCGTCGAGCCGGCCGGGGACCACGTACACGTCACGTTCAGCTACGACGACCGCTATCGCGTGCCCGCCACAGCGAAGGCCGCGATCGTGGCTCCGTCGCTCGTCTCCGACCGTTACGTCCAGTTGCTCCCGGTCTACGAGTCAGGCCCGACCCTCGCAGCAGGCGCACGAATCCCGTTGGGGCGCACCGCAGTCCCCGTCGAGCTCGACCGCGTGTCGCAGAGCCTCGATGACCTCATGGTCGCTCTGGGGCCGGACGGCGCCAACAAGGACGGCGCGCTGTCCGACCTGCTGCGCACCTCGGCAGCGAACCTCGACGGCAACGGCGACCGGCTGGGCTCCACCGTGCACGACCTCTCGACCGCCCTCGCCACCTTGTCGGGCAGCAAGGAGGACCTGTTCGGCACCGTGCGGAACCTCCAGTCGTTCACGTCGATGCTGGCCGCGAACAACGCGCAGGTGCGGCGGCTCAACTCCGACCTGGCCACCGTCGCCGTGCAGCTGCGCGGAGAGCGGGAGGACCTGAAGGCCACCCTCGCGCACGTCGGCACGGCGGTGGACGAGGTGTCGTCGTTCGTCCACGACAACCGAGCCCTGCTGCACCGCGACCTGTCGCGCGCGGTAGCAGTGACGAGCACGCTCGTGAAGAACCGGCAGGCGCTGGCCGAGACCCTGGAGAACGCACCCGTGGCCCTGTCGAACCTTCAGAACGCCTACCACCCCCAGACGGGCACCCTCGACACCCGCAACAACGCCAAGGGTCTTGACGACCCGCTGCTGCTGGTCTGCTCGATCCTCACCGGCCCGACACGGACCGGCAACACCCGGCTGTGCGACGCGCTCAGGGCCGCCCTCCTGCCGAAGGTCGCCGCGATGCCTGCGGGTCCCGGACTGCCGACGCCACCGACGCTGCCGACGCTGCCGTCGGGCACGGGTCTCCCTGCCCCGCAAGGAAGTCCGCTGAGCGGAGGGCCCGTGGCCCTGCGCGGCGCCGACCCCACCCTGGGTGGCCTGCTCGGAGGTGGGCGCTGATGTATGCCGTCCGATCGCGCCCCGGTCGCGCTTTGCTCTCGCTCGGGCTGGCGATGGTCGCGCTCGGCGGCTGCAGCGCCTACGACCTGCCACTACCCGGTGGCGCCGCCTCGGGCGGCGACTCGTACACCGTCACGGCGGAGTTCGCCGACGTGCTCGACCTCGTGCCCCAGTCCTCCGTGAAGGTCAACCAGGTCACCGTCGGCACGGTCGAGGACATCACGGTCAACGGGTGGACCGCCCTGGTGCGCATGCGGATCCCGCGGTCGGTGGTCCTCCCCGACAATGCCACCGCCGAGCTCGAGCAGACCTCGCTGCTGGGCGAGAAGTACGTCGCCCTCGCCGCGCCGACGGACGCCGCGCCGGTCGGTCGCCTCGGCGAGGGAGACCGGATCCCGCTCGCCAGGACGAACCGCAACCCGGAGGTCGAGGAGGTCCTCGGGGCGATGTCGCTGCTCCTCAACGGCGGTGGCGTCGCGCAGCTCAAGACGATCGAGGTCGAGCTCGGCGACGCACTCCGTGGTCGCAGCGGCGCCGTCAAGGACCTGGTCGGCCAGCTCAACACGTTCGTCGGCGGGCTCGACGCCCAGCGGTCCGAGATCGTCAGGGCCATCGACAGCATCGACCGGCTCTCCTCGACGCTTGCCAAGCAGCGCGGCACGATCGGGCACGCCCTCGAGGAGCTGCCGAAGGGCCTGGGCATCCTGGCCGACCAGAGGTCCCAGCTCACCGCGATGCTCACCTCGCTGCGCGACCTCGGCGAGGTCGGCACCCGCGTCATCCGCGGGTCGCGGGACGACCTCGAGGCGAACCTCCGGGCCGTCGGCCCGATCCTGCGCCAGCTCAACGCCGCCGGCGACGACCTGCCGAAGAGCTACGAGCTGCTGCTGACCTACCCGTTCCCGAACCAGGCACAGAGCGCCAGCCACGGCGACTTCACCAACCTCTGGGCCACCCTCGACACGAACGTCGGCACCATCGCGAAGAACCTCGGGGTCGCCGGAGGTGGCCGGTGATCACGCGCACGGTGCGGCTGCAGCTCGCCGCCTTCGCCCTGATCACGGTGACACTCGTCGCCGTCCTTTCCGCCGGGTACGTCGGCCTGGCCGACAAGGTCCTCGGCGGCAGCTACGTCGTCTCGGCGGACCTGGCGCAGTCGGGCGGCATCTTCGTCGGGGCCGAGGTCACCTACAGGGGGGTGACCGTCGGCCGCGTGGAGGCGCTGCGCCTCTCGGGCGACGGCGTCGCGGTCCAGGCCCGGCTCGACCGTGGCACCCAGGTCCCCAAGGACACCGCCGCAGTCGTCGAGAACCGTTCGGCAGTGGGGGAGCAGTACCTCGACCTCCAGCCCCGCACACCCTCCGGCCCGTTCCTGAGGGCAGGCGACGTCATCCCACGCGACCGGACGGCATACCCGCTGCGGATCGACCTGCTGCTGCGTCACGTCAGCGACACGGTCGCATCGGTGCCCAAGGATGCGCTCGTCACGACGGTCGACGAGCTGGGCCGCGCTTTCCGGGGCGGCGGAGCGGACCTCCAGCGCCTGGTCGACAGTGGCGATGCGCTCACCGCGGCAGCCACCGCTGCGCTGCCGGAGACGACCCGGCTCATCCACGACGGCCGGACCGTGCTCGGCACCCAGGTCGACAGCCAGGACGACCTGCGGACGAGCCTGGCCGGCCTGGCGGACGTCGCCGACACGCTCCGTGAGGCCGACCCCGACCTGCGACTCGTCCTCGACCGCGGATCCGCGGCTGTGCGGGAGCTCGACGCTCTCATCTCGGAGAACAAGCAGGGCCTCGCCGCGCTGCTCGCGAACCTCATCACCATCGGCAACGTCACGACGGCGCGCATCGACGGCATCGAGCAGATCCTCGTCACGTACCCGGACGTCGTCACGGGCGGCTTCACCGTCGTCCCCGGCGACGGGACCGCCCACTTCGGGCTGGTCCTCAACGCCGATGACCCCAAGGCGTGCGAGGTCGGCTACGAAGGCACCCACAAGGTGGACCCGCACCGCACCACCGGCCTGCCTCCGGTCAACTCCGACGCGCACTGCGCCGCATCCCGCTCCTCCGGGGTGAACGTCCGCGGAGCCCAGAACGCGCCCAGGCCGACTCCTTCAGGGCAGCAGGGCTCGAGCTACCCGCTCGCGCTCGGCTCCACGCCGGTGCCCCTGGCGAACCCGGGCGTGACCTCGGCGGACCCTGCCTCGTTGTCAGTGCAGTCACCGGTCGTCCCGGCCGGTGGGAACGACTCGACCGGCGACGGGACGAGCTGGCTCTGGCTGATGCGGGAGGCCCTGCGATAGGGCACCGACGGGCCGGGCCACGCGGACCGGGTCCGGGCACGGAAGGACGACCCCTCGATGACGATGGTCACCAGCCGCCCCAAGGGGCACGTGCGCCCTGTTCGCGACCCCGCCGCGGAGGCCACTGGGCCGGCCGCGGAGGCCCCGGGCCCCGCCACCCAGCCGGCCCACCGGCATACCGCGAGGTATGCCGTCCCGTCCCTGCGCGGTCGGCGTCCCTCCGCGCGCGTCCTCTGGGCGACGACCGCGGTGCTCGTCCTCGCCGTCGTGGGCGTGGCGCTGACGCTCGGGCGGGCGACCTGGACGGACCAGCGGGCGGCGGACGACCGGGCTGCGGCGCTCGCTGCCGGGCGCCAGATCGCCGTCAACTTCGTGACGGTGAGCGCGGCGGCGTTCGACACGGACACCAGGCGGGTGCTCGACGACGCCACCGGGAGCTTCAAGAAGGAGTACGAGGCGACCCTCGCGCAGCTGAAGCCGGTCGTCACAGCGAACCACACCGACTCCCGCGTCGAACGCGCTGAGGCGGCCCTCGTCTCGGCCGATGACCACTCGGCCAAGGTCATCGTGGGCATCGTCGCGCCCACCACGAACTCGGCGACCACGACGCCGGAGAAGAAGACGTACCGGCTCCGCCTCGACCTGGTGAAGGTCGGCGACGCATGGAAGGTGAGCGCCCTTGACTTCGTCAGCTGACCCGCGCCGCAGGCGCGTTGCGGGCGCACGCCGCCCGCGGCCCAGCGCGCTGCAGCCCGTCGCGCCCCAGCCCGTCGTGGAGCGGCCCGTCCTCGAGCGGCCCGTCGCGGAGCTGCCCGCCGCGGAGCTGCCCGCCCGGAAGGGGCCGCTACTCAGGCGGCGCGCCCCGGGTCGCCACCCTGCCCGGCGCCCGCCCGCTCTCGGCGAGACGCTCCAGGGCGCCGGTCACCCGCAGCGCCCGCGGCTCTGGCCGGCACTGACCGCCACCTCGCTCGCGGTCGCCGCTCTCGCCGCGCTGCTCGCCTTTGCCCTTCCTGGGCGCCTGACCGACGCCGACCGGGCGGCGGCCGTCGCCTCCGCGCGTACGACGCTCGAGAGCCTGCTCAGCTACCGTGGCGCCGACTTCGACGCGCACGTCGCGCAGGTCACGCCGCAGCTCACCTCGCCGTTCCGCGAGCAGTTCGCCACGGTCGCGACCTCCGACATCAAGCCGATGGCCGTGAAGAACGCGGCCACGGTGCAGGCCAAGGTCTACGAGGCCGGGGTCATGGACTCGACCGGCGACGGAGACGGCGGGTCGACGGTCCGCGTGCTCGCCTTCGTCAACCAGGCGACGACGACGGCCGCCCAGAAGGCCCCGGCGATCGACCAGAACCGCGTCCTGGCGACCATGCGGAAGGTGGGCGACCGCTGGCTCGTCAGCGACCTCTCCGCGTTCTGAGGGGGCCGACCCAAGCTCGCAGCGCCGAGCGCGCCCACCACCCGCTCGGCGCTGCGGCATACTGCGGCGTGTGAAGCTCATCCAGGCCAATGGCGTCCGCGAGTCCTTCGCCCGCGTCGACCAGCCCGACGCGGCCCCGGTGCGGGTCGCGCTCCTGCAGCACGCGTGGGTCGACGACCCCGCTGCGCTCGTCGAGACCCTCCGCGACGGCATCAGGACCGCCGCCGAGGCGGGCGCCACCATCGTCTTCCCCTTCTACGGGTCGTCGTTCATCTCCGACCCGTACGGCCGGATCCTCGCCCAGGCACCGCGCGACGAAGCCGCCGTCCTCGTCGCGGACCTCGACCTCGCCCAGCGGCAGGACTGGCTGGAGCTGTACCCGTTCCTGGCCACCCGGCGCCCCGACTCGTATGCCGCCCTGACCGCCCCGATCCGCGACGAGCACCGTCGCGAGGCCGGCTGAGGCCCTACGGTGGCGGGGGAGGGCGCGGCAGCAGCGCCGGCCTGGCGGATGCCGTCGGAGACGGCGCCGCACGACTGCACCTGGATGGCGTGGCCGAGCCAGGGCTACACGCTCGGCGACACCCCTGACGAGGTCGACCTGGCCCGGCGCACGTGGGCCGCGGTCGCCAACGCCGTCATCGAGTTCGAGCCGGTGCGGATGGTCGTCGTGCCCGGAGACCTCGCCGTCGCGGAGACGCTGCTGCACCCGCAGGTCGAGCTGGTGCCGGCCGCCCTTGATGACGCCTGGATGCGCGACATCGGCCCGAGCTTCGTCCACTCCGCCGATGGGACGCGCCTCGGCGCCGTCGACTGGGTCTTCAACGGGTGGGGCGCCCAGGAGTGGGCCACCTGGGAGCACGACGCGCGCATCGGGTCGTTCGTCGCCGAGCTCGCCGGCGCCCAGCGGATCGGCTCGGAGCTGGTCAACGAGGGCGGCGGCATCCATGTCGACGGACTCGGCACGGTGCTGCTGACGGAGACGGTCCAGCTCGACCCGGGGCGCAATCCCGGCCTGACCCGGGCCGATGTCGAGGCCGAGCTGGCCCGGACGATCGGTGCCACGACGTGCATCTGGCTGCCGCGGGGCCTCACCCGCGACTACGACGAGTTCGGCACCCGTGGCCACGTCGACATCGTGGCGACGATCCCGAGCCCGGGCGTCATCCTGCTGCACGACCAGCGGGAGGCGGCCCACCCCGACCATGCGGTCAGCCGCGAGCTCCGGGAGCTGCTCGAGGACGCACGCGACGCCCGCGGGGAGCGCTTCGAGGTCGTCGGGGTGCCGGCGCCGCGCACGCTCGCCGACGACGGCGGCCCGGTGGACTGGTCCTACCTCAACCACCTCGTCGTCAACGGCGGCGTCATCGCGTGTACCTTCGGCGACGAGCAGGACGACGCCTCGCTGGGGGTCCTCGCCGAGGCCTACCCGGGCCGGCGGGTGGTGGGGGTCGACGCCCGCCCGCTGTTCGACCGCGGCGGCGGGATCCACTGCATCACCCAGCAGCAGCCCACCCTCTGACATCGAGTGGCCCCTTCCATACCGCTCGAATGCGTATGGAAGCGGCCACTCGACTCGGTCGAGCTCAGGCGACCCAGGCGAGCTGGGCGAGCTCAGACGAGATCAGACGAGCTCACGCCTGGGGGAGACGCTGGTGGATGTCCATGCTCATGCGCACGACCGACAGGTAGAACTCGAGGGTCATGCGGATGACGGCCAGGTAGATGATGAGGAAGACCGGGCCGAGGATGAGCACCGTGATGCCGCTGCCCGCGTTCTGGGCGAAGGCCGCGAAGAGGAACACCAGCCACGACGCCACGAGCGCCGCCGTCGCGAGGACGTAGACGATGCGCACGAGGATCGGGGTGACGAAGTTCGTGAAGCTGAAGTCGAAGAGCGCGTTGAAGAACCCGGCGCCCTCCTTGGCCGGGTCGGGGATGCTCGAGATGCCCGACGGGCCACCCGTCGGGGGTGCGGGCGGCGGCGGCGGAGGCGGCTGGGTGCTGCCTCCCACGGGCGGAGTGCTGGCCACGGCCGGCATCGGCACGTCTTCTGGCGATCCGGGCGGTGGTGTCGCTGGCCCGCCGGTGGGCATCGGAGCCGTCGGGTCGCCCGGGGCGGGCTGGTTGAACGACGGCTGCTCGGGCGGGTTGGGGTCTGACATGGTGCTCCCCTCGATGAGTGATCGGTCGGTAGGTGATCGGTGAGGTGAACTCGGACGAAGCCATCGTAGGTATGCCGCACCCGTCCACCGGGGAAGCGCGCGGTCCACATTTCTCCCGACCCGGTTCGCGACCGTCTGCATCCGGACGCTCCTATGGTTCGTCAAGGCGTGGTGGGTGCGTGTTCGAGTTGGCGGTATAGGTCTCTGGCGATGTAGCGCTTGAGGC
>NZ_BAAGRF010000003.1:0-437028 GCF_054783095.1 Intrasporangium mesophilum
CCGAAGCAACTGTCAAGCATCAGCCGAAACACTGTCAGGCATCAACCGAAGCCCAAACGTCAAGCATCAGGCGGAGTCATACACAAACTCTGGTGGGGCAGCAGGGGCTTGAACCCTGGACCGACGGATTATGAGTCCGCTGCTCTGACCGGCTGAGCTACTGCCCCGGGACCTCGCGCGACCGAGGTCGGCCGCGAGGACGGCTCGGAGTCTATCGACCGGTGCGTGCCGCCGCTGTCGACCCCTCTAGGCTCGCAACGGAGCAACAACCCTGTGAGCCGAAGGACGCATGCATGAGTGACGGCATCCGCGTTGCCGCGGTCGACGACGTCGAGCCCGGCGAGGCGCTTGCACTGGAGACCACCCTGACCGGCACGGACGAGCCCATCTCGCTCTTCCGCGACGACGACGGCACGTACTACGCGCTGGACGACACCTGCTCGCATGAGGATGCGTCGCTCGCCGAGGGCTGGGTCGAGGCAGGTGAGGTCGAGTGCCCGTTGCACGCGACGCGGTTCTGCCTGCGCAACGGCCAGCCGATGTGTCTGCCCGCGACGCAGCCGGTCGCAGCGCACAAGATCGAGGTGCGCGACGGCGAGGTCTACCTCTTCCCGGGGGTCACACCCGAAGGCTGACCAGGCTCTCCGGCACCACTCGAACGATGCCACACGCACCGCGCCCCGTGCCGGGTGGAGCGCCGGCGTGCTCGGACGATTGCCCCCGAAATGCTGGTGCCGGTGTGACCGGTGGTGCACAATGGACGAGCGCTCACCTCGGTGAGCACAACTGCATCACGGCACCGACAGCACACGGACCCACGAAATCGCAGGCGTTGGGGAAGACGTCCCTGCAACTTCAGGAGGTCCCGGATGTCTGTCGCGATGTCGCGCACCACCACACGTGGGGTTGTGTTCATACACGGGGCCCCAGCGGCGCTGTGCCCGCACATCACGTGGGCGATAGAGGCCGTCCTCGACCAACGCGTCGCGCTGGACTGGATCCCGCAGCCCGTGGCTCCGCGGATGCTGCGCAGCGAGCTGGCCTGGACAGGTGCGCCGGGCACCGGTGCCGATCTCGCCAGCGCCCTGCGCGGCTGGGACGGCCTTCGGTACGAGGTGACCGAGGAGCCCTCGCCGGGCTGTGACGGCGCGCGCTGGTCGTACACACCGCGTCTTGGCATCCACCACACGATGACCTCCGCCTCCGGGGACGCGGTGGTCCAGGAGGACCGGCTCCGTGAGGCGGTGCTGCGCACACGGGGCGACGTCGAGGCTCTCCAGGACGAGCTCGACCTGCTTCTCGGCGTCCCCTGGGACGAGGAGCTCGAGGTCTTCCGGTATGCCGGCGACGGGGCCTCCGTGCGCTGGCTGCACAAGGTGGGCTGACTCTCAGCGTCTCGTCGGCTGCGACCTCCAGCGTGGCGGACGGGACGACGAGGGCCCGGGCGGTTCGTGCGCCCGGGCCCTCGTCGCACCCGTGCCGACCGGCTCCGACCCGGGCTGAGCCCGCTCGTCGCCCATGCGACCGGTGGGACGACGCGCTCACTCGACCGTCGAGTGAGGCCACGTCCACAGGGCCGTGAGGGCGACGGCATACGGAGGCGGAAAACTATTGGGCACCAATGGGTCCCACCTGACACGATGGCCTGTGGGTCGGTGTCCACGCCGCGCCCACCACCCAGATCTCACCGAAAGGCCTGTCATGGCAACGGGACTCGACTTGAAAGCGAAGCGATGTGGTCGCCTCGCCGATGTCGCCTATCCCAGCAAGCAGGAGGGCTTCGGCCTCCTGCGGCCAGAAGGCAACATCGGACGAGTCCCGGCGGGGAGACCTGCGCTGACCTGAGCCCGCGAGCTTCGCTCGCACGTCGCGCAGCCGCCCCACCGGACGTTCGGTAGGGGCGGTTTCTCATGGGTACTGCGCGCCGGTCAGACCGGGAAGGAGGCCGCCCGCCCGCCACTGTCCGCCACCCACCGACCGATGTCGCCCCACGATCTCGACCGCTATCCGAGAGGAGCTTGCTGCATGACGCGCATCCGAACCAACCTCCACAGCCGATCCCTGGGCCAGCTGTCCATGCGGCCGAGCCCGGGACCCGGCGGGAGCGTCGGCAGCGTCGGCATCGACGGCTTCGCGTACTCCGCGGCTACGTCGCATCCGTTCGTGCCCGCGGGACAGGTCCCGCGGTGCGCGGACGAGGACGCAGAGCTCTTCTGGCCGGCGACGGTGGCCGACGAGGAGGCCGCCAAGGCCATCTGCCGTGCGTGTCCGCTCACCGCGGCCTGCCTCGCGGTGGCACGGGAGCGGCGGGAGTGGGGCGTCTGGGGAGGCCAGCTCCTCGCCAAGGGCCGGCCGACCACGGACCTGCCAGGCAACGTCCGCCCGTCCCCTCACGAGCACGCCCGAACCGCCTAGGACCCCATCACCGACCACACACGAAAGGATCAGGACCATGACCACCTTCCCTGTCGCGCTCCCCGGCGCGCAGGCATCGACCCTGATGTGGGCCGACCCGGCCTCGGTCGAGCCCGCGGCCCTCGAGCAGCTCCGGAACATCAGCCGCCTGCCGTGGGTCCACGGCCTGCGGGTGATGCCCGACGTCCACCTCGGGAAGGGCGCCACCGTCGGCTCGGTCATCGCCATGCGCGACGCCGTGTCGCCGGCCGCCGTCGGCGTCGACATCGGCTGCGGCATGACCGGCGTGCGCACGAGCCTCACGGTCGAGGACCTGCCCGACGACCTGGCCGCGCTGCGGTCGGCTGTCGAGGCCGTCCTGCCGGTGGGCTGGAACGCGCACGACGGGACAGCCCCCGTCCTCCGGCGCGAGGTGGGACTCGCCAAGCGCTTCGCGACGCTCATGGACCGGTTCGGCCAGCTGCGTGCACCTCAGGTGGCCGACCGGGAGGGGCGCGCTGCAGCGCAGTGCGGTTCGCTGGGATCCGGCAACCACTTCGCGGAGGTGTGCTCGGACGAGACCGGCCGCATCTGGCTCATGCTGCACTCCGGGTCGCGCAACATCGGCAAGGAGCTCGCGGAGCGGCATATCGCGACGGCGAAGTCGCTCGAGCACAACCTCGGGCTGCCTGACCGTGACCTCGCGGTCTTCCTCGCCGGCACGGACGAGATGGCGGCATACCTGCACGACCTCTACTGGGCCCAGGAGTACGCGCTGCTCAACCGTGAGGTCATGATGGCGACGATCCGCGAG
Organism: Intrasporangium mesophilum; assembly: GCF_054783095.1. Classification (NCBI taxonomy): domain Bacteria; kingdom Bacillati; phylum Actinomycetota; class Actinomycetes; order Micrococcales; family Intrasporangiaceae; genus Intrasporangium; species Intrasporangium mesophilum. The sequence goes on from NZ_BAAGRF010000003.1 coordinate 3,209, forward strand.
GTCGTGAGCTCCGTCTTCCCGCACGTGGTCTTCGACGAGCCGGTGCGGTGCCACCACAACTACGTCGCGCAGGAGTCCTACGAGGGCGTCGACGTGGTGGTCACCCGCAAGGGCGCCATTCGCGCGGGCCTGGGCGACCTCGGCCTGATCCCGGGGTCGATGGGGACCGGGTCCTACGTCGTGCGTGGCCTCGGCAACGAGGACTCGTTCTGCTCGGCGAGCCACGGAGCCGGTCGCCGGATGTCGCGGAACGCGGCGAAGCGGCAGTTCACCGTCGACGACCTGCGTGCCCAGACCGCCGGTGTCGAGTGCCGAAAGGACGCCGGGGTCATCGACGAGATCCCCGCGGCATACAAGGACCTCGAGTCGGTGATCGAGGCCCAGGCGAGCGGGCCGAGCCCGCTGGTCGAGGTCGTCAACCGGCTCACGACCCTCATGTGCGTCAAGGGCTGAGACGACAGCGTGCCCGCTCGGCCGGGAGCCTCCCGGTCGAGCGAGCACGCCTCGCTGTGCGGTGCTGCGTCTGTAGCGTCAGTAGCTGCGGACGGCGAGGGCGACGTTGTGGCCACCGAAGCCGAACGAGTTGTTGAGCGCCGCGATGTCGCCGGCGGGCAGCTTCAGCGGCTCGCCGGACACGACGTTGAGCGGGATCTCGGGGTCCTGGCTGTCCAGGTTGATCGTGGCCGGGACGAGCCGGTTGTGGATCGACTGGATCGTGATGACGCACTCGAGAGCCCCGGCCGCGCCGAGCAGGTGGCCCGTCATCGACTTGGTCGCCGTCACCGACATGTTCTCGGTGTGGTCGCCGAACGCACGCCTGATCGCGTTGTACTCGGCGACGTCGCCGACCGGCGTGGAGGTTGCGTGCGCGTTGATGTGCACGATGTCCTCGAGCGACAGGTCCGCCAGCTCGACGGCATACTTCATCGCGCGCGCAGCGCCAGAGCCATTGGGCTCGGGAGCCGTGATGTGGTGCGCGTCGGCCGACATGCCCACGCTCGCGAGCTCGGCATAGATCCGCGCGCCGCGCGCCCTGGCGTGCTCCTCGGACTCGAGCACGATGATGGCCGCGCCCTCGCCGAGGACGAACCCGTCGCGCTCGGTGTCGTAGGGCCGTGACGCCTTCTCGGGGTCGTCGTTGCGAGTGGACAGCGCCTGCATCGCGGCGAAGCCGGAGATCGGCAGCGGGTGCACGGCCGCCTCGGTGCCTCCTGCGACGACGACGTCCGCACGACCAGTGCGGATCATGTCGATGGCGTAGCCCATGCTCTCAGCGCCGGACGCACACGCGCTCACGGTCGTGTGGGCGCCAGCGCGGGCGCCCAGGTCGAGGGAGACCGCGGCCACGGGACCGTTGGGCATCAGCATCGGCACCGCAAGCGGGTACACCCGGCGGGGCCCCTTCTCCTTGAGGACGTCCCACTGGTCGAGGAGCGTCCAGACGCCACCGATGCCTGAGCCCACCGCGGCGCCGAGGCGCTCGGGGTCGACCTCGGGGGCGCCGGCGTCGGCCCACGCCTCACGTGCGGCGATGAGGGCGTACTGGCTCGACGGGTCGAGGCGCCGGGTCTCGACCCTGGTCAGCACCTCCTCGGGCCTCGTGGCGATCATCGCCGCGAAGGTGACGGGGAGCTCGTACTTGGAGACCCAGTCGAAGTCCATCGTGCGGGCGCCGGAACGCCCGGCGAGCAGGGCCTCCCACGTCTCCGTGGCGGTGCCCCCGATGGGCGTGGTGGCGCCGAGACCGGTGACCACGACGCGTTGGTCGCGCTTGCTCGTCATGGTGACGTGCTCCTTGAGTCGAGTTGGTTGTGGTGGTGCTGGTGATGCTGGTCGGCCGTCCGACGGGGTATGCCGTCCGGTCGGCCGCCCTGCCCGGCGCCCGATCGTGGCGGGCGCCGGGTCCGGGCGTTGGCCCGAGGGTCGCAGGGGGTCAGGCCTGCGCGCCGGCGATGTAGCTGACGGCGTCGCGAACGGTCTTGAGGTTCTTGACCTCGCTGTCGGGGATCCGCACGCCGAACTTCTCCTCGGCGTTGACGACGATCGTCATCATCGAGAGAGAGTCGATGTCGAGGTCCTCGGTGAAGGACTTGTCCATCTCGACGGACGCGGTGTCGAGTCCGGTCTCCTCGTTGACGATGTCGGCGAGACCCTCGAGGATCTCCTGCTCGGACTGAGCCATCTGTCTACTCCTTGTTGTGGGTGGCATCCGTGGCGGATGTTCGTTTCCGATGCCCCGATTGACCCGTCGGGGCGGCGGGAGCTGGGAGGGTCAGGGGAGCACGACGACCTGGGCGGCATACACCAGCCCGGCGCCGAACCCGATCTGCAGCGCGAGGCCGCCGCTCGGGATCTCCTTCTCGGCGAGCATGCGGGTGGTCGCGATCGGGATCGAGGCCGCCGAGGTGTTGGCGGTCGTCACGATGTCGCGCGCCACGGGGATGTCGGCCGGCAGCTTGAGCTGCTTGACCATGGCGTCGATGATCCGGATGTTCGCCTGGTGCGGGATGAAGGCGTCGAGGTCGTCGGCCTTGATGCCGGCCTTGTCGATGGCCTGCTGCGCAACGGGAGCCATGCCCCAGACAGCCCAGCGGAAGACGGTCTGGCCGGCCATACCGATCGCGGGCCAGACGCTCTTGTCCGCCTGCGCGGCCTTCCACGACTCGCGGACCTCCGTCCAGGCCTGCTTCTGCGTGATCGCGTCGCGCTGCGTGCCGTCGGAGCCCCACACGGTCGGGCCGATGCCCGGGGTGTCGCTCGGGCCGATCACGCACGCGCCGGCGCCGTCACCGAAGATGAACGCGGTGCCGCGGTCGTAGGGGTCGGTGAAGTCGCTGAGCTTCTCGACTCCGATGACCAGGACATAGTCGGCGGAGCCGCCCTTGACCATGTCGCTCGCCACGGCCACGCCGTAGCAGTAGCCCGCGCAGGCCGCGGAGATGTCCATCGCCGGCGCCGTGGAGCCGAGACGCGAGGCCAGCTCCGGCGCAGCCGCCGGGGTCTGGTAGGGGTGCGTCACGGTCGCCATGAGGATGAAGCCGACCTGGTCGGGTGCGATGCCGGCATGCTCGAGCGCCTGCCTGGCGGCGTGCTCGGCCATGTCGATGACCGACTCGTCCTCCGCGGCGAAATGGCGGCTGACGATGCCGGAGCGCTCGCGGATCCACTCGTCGCTCGAGTCGATCTGGTCGACGATCTCGGCGTTCATGACGACGCGGGCCGGGCGGTAGGCGCCGACGCCCATGATGCGCGAGTGCCGCGACGCGCCGTAGTCGACGAGGGTGCCGGTGCCCTTGGGAACAGGTGCGATGCCACTGGAGGTTGTCACGTGGGGCCTTCTCGCTGGTGGGGGTCAGTGGGTCGGAGTCGGGGCAGATGGTTCAGGCCGGGGGAGCGGGCGGGGTGGCCGTCCGTCGGGGGCCATGACACGAGCGTGCCGCCAGTTGGTGTCCTGGCGCCAGTCATCCGCCGGTGTGGGCTGCGATGAGGGAGTGGGCCGACTCGAGGTCGTCGGGTTTCTTCACGGCCAGCGTCTCCACGCCGGTCATCGCGCGCTTGGCCAGTCCGACGAGGGTGCCGGCGGGCGCGAGCTCGAGCACGGCGGTCACGCCGAGCTGCTGGAGGGTCTGCATGCACAGGTCCCAGCGCACCGGGTTGCTGACCTGCCGGACGAGCCGGGCGACGGCGTCGGCGCCGGACGAGACGGCCTGGCCGTCGGCGTTGGACAGCAGCGTCAGCGTGGGGTCGCCGGGGGTGATGTCCGCAGCGGCGGAGCCGAGCGCCTCGACTGCTGGGGCCATGTGGCGGGTGTGGAACGCACCGGCGACCTGCAGCGGGATGACGCGGGCCTTGGCCGGCGGCTCGGCGCGCAGCTCGGCGATCTGGTCCATCGTGCCCGCGGCAACGATCTGCCCTGCGCCGTTCATGTTGGCGGGCGTGAGGCCGCGACGGTCGAGGCTGGCGACGACCTCGTCGGGGTCGCCGCCGAGCACCGCTGCCATGCCCGTCGGGGTCACCGCGCTGGCCTCGGCCATAGCGCGGCCACGGGTGGCCACCAGGGACATCGCCTGGTCGGCTGTGACGACGCCCGCGAGGGCAGCCGCCGTGAGCTCGCCGACCGAGTGCCCGGCGAGCGCCGCCTTGGTGCCGGCGAGCGCAGAGGCATCGGGGAACAGGACCCCGGCAGTGACGAGGCCGGCCGCGACGATGAGCGGCTGGGCCACCGCGGTGTCCTTGATCGTGTCCGCGTCGGACTCGGTGCCGTGGGCCACGAGGTCGAGGCCGGCGGCTTCGCCGTACGCGCCGAGGTGGTCACGCACCCCGTCGAGCTCAAGCCACGGGGTGAGGAAGCCGGGTGTCTGTGAGCCCTGTCCAGGGCAGACGATCGCTAGCACGTGTCCAACCTTTCCCGGTTACTGTCGGGGACCCCGCCACCGATTGGCACGAAGTCCGGGTCGATAGTTTGGAGAAATCCTCCAAATCCTAGCGGCAGGTCGGCATTCGTGTGGCGGAGGTCACGCGCCGGGTGTGGTCCCCGTCACGGCGAGCTCGAGCCGAGCCGGCCGACGGCCAGTGCAATCCGGGCCGCCCAGGCCTCTCTCGGAGCGGTGAGGTCGTAGCCCGTCACGTCGGCGATCCGCCCGAGCCGGTAGCGCACCGTGTTCGGGTGCACGAACAGGGCACGAGCCGTGGCCTCCAGCGAGCCGCCACTGTCGAGGTATGCCGTCGCGGTGGCCAGCAGGGGAGCCTGGGAGGGTGCGGCCAGGGGGCGATGGATCCGCTCGACGAGGATTCTCCGCGCCGGCGGGTCGCCCGCGAGAGCGCGCTCGGGCAGGAGTGAGTCCGACTCCACGATCCGTGGCGCGCCGGGCCACGCGGCCGCTGCGGAGAGTCCGGACAGGGCCGAGCGGGCGGACCTCCCGGCCGCGAACAGGTGGGGCACGGTCGGCCCCACCACGATCGGGCCGGGACCGAAGCAGTCGGCGACGGCATCGACGATCGGCAGCACCGCGCGGGTGCCGCCCAGGATGGCGATGAGTCGGGACCGCTGCACGATCGCCAGGGCCTCGACATCGTGCTGCCGCACCGAACGGCGCAGCTCGTCGACGGCCGGCACCGCGCTGCCACGTCCCGGGGGAGTGCTGCCCACGACGAAGGTCACGTGAGACACATCGCCCCAGCCGAGTGCGCTGGCCCGCGACTGCATCGAGTCGTCCGCCTCGCCCCTGAGGACCGCGTCGACCACGAGCGCTTCGAGGCGGGCATCCCAGGCTCCTCGCGCCTCGGCCGCACCGGCATACACCTCGGCGGCGGCGAACGCGATCTCGCGAGAGAAGCGGAGCACCGACTCACGCAGCAGCTGCTCGTCACCCGGCCCGGCGAGGCTCTCCACTCTCGACTCGACGACCTCGACGACCGTCCGGACCAGGTCAAGGGTCTGCCGGAGGCTCACCGTGCGGGTCAGCTCCTGTGGTGCGTTGGCGAAGATCGAGATCGCCGAGGGGGCGTGTCCCTCCTCCTGGCGGAACCATGCGATGAACTGCGAGATGCCCGCTTGCGCGACGAGGCCGACCTGGGAGCGGTCCTCGGCGGAGAGGCCGCGATACCAGCGAAGGTTCTCCTCCATGCGGCGCGAAGCGAGCGTCGCCAGCTCACCCGAGCTGCGTTCGACCGCACGCGTCGTCGCCTCGCTGGGCCGCTGGCGTCGGGGGCTCACGGCGCCAGCCTAGGGGCGCCAGCGGCAAACGGTTTGTATGCCGTCGACAACCGGCCCGGAGCGAGCTGGGTCCGACGGGTCGCCGGCGCTTCCGAGGGTCCTCGGTGACGAGGTCACCGAGGACCCTCGGAGGGGGTCAGCGCGTGGTCCGGGTGGGCTGGCGCGGAGGCGTCGACGGGGTCCCCGTCGGGCCCTGGACCTGCAGCGTCCCGGCGATGCGCTGGGCCGTGGCCGCGACATACCTCGGCCCCTGGCCGGCCAGCCACGAGGCGGCCGCCTGCGATCGGATCGCGGGAACCTGCGGGTAGGCCCGGTCGCCCGGGCACTCGGTCGCCGACAGGTCACGATGACCCATCACGCGAGGCACCGTGATGACAGTGCCCACGGGGTAGCGAGTGCTGCCGCCGCTCGTCAGCACGACGGGCATCGACGGGTCGAAGCCGGCCCGGTCCGCCTGCCAGGCGATGACGTCCGAGACCGCGGTGAGGACAGCCGGGGGGAAGGCGATCGTGGTGAAGTCGCCCATGACGGACACGCCGAAGGTGGTGCTGTTGAAGCCGCCGGCCTGGGCGCCGAGCACGAAGCCGTCGAGGCCTCCGACACGGCCCTCGTAGACACGGCCGAACCGGTCGACGAGGAACTGGTACCCGATGTCGCACCAGAGCAGCTTCTGAGTGTGGTACGCGTAGATGCCGCGGATGACGCTGGCGGCCTGCTCGGCGGTGTAGGTGTTGGAGTCGACCGTGTGGTGCACGACGGCGGCCTGATAGCCGGTCAACGCTTCGGGAGTGCACGGACGCATCGACTCGTCGGCGCCCCACTGGGCCCGGGTGATGATGGCGGGTCGAAGCACCGAACCGCTTGCGGTGCCTGACGTGCCTGACGTTGCAGACGTCGCAGAGAGGGCGGTGCGGGCGCTCGACGGGTTGGCCGTCGCGATGCCGGCCATGGTCGCATCTGCAGCGGACGACCCCCCGTCCACGAGAGCCGCATTCAGGTCGCGCGGGGCGTCACCGCTGGTGGTGAGGACTCGCACCTGGATGCCGTTCGACTGCGCTGCGACGAGCGGCGACGTCCCGTGGACCGCTCGACGGCCTTCGGCGGACCTGGCGTCCGGCCCCTCGTCCGGCTCGACGTCGAGCTCCGTCCAGCTGCTCCATCCGCGGGACGAGCGTGTGCGCGCCTCGACCGTGAGGCCCTTGGGGGCCGGGCCCGAGAAGGTCACCCCTGCCACGTCGAAGCCGGTGCCCTCGCGGGTCAGCTCGGCTGCGACGACCGAGCCCGGACGAGCGCTCGTAGACGGCTTCGGGCCAGAGCTGCTCGCGCCTGCGCTGGTCGAGCCCGACTTGGCGACCGGGATGCCGACCGTGACCGTGGTCGGCCTGACCGGAGTCGGCTTGACGCGGGCCAGTCCTCCCGACGCCTGTTGCGCGGTCGACTGGGTGGCCGACGGTGACTGGACTGTCGACGAGCCGACGGCCGGCCTGGAGTCGAGCCGCCAGTCATCCACCTGCTTGGCACCGGCCGGACCGGCCGGTAGGGCGACGCAGGTCGAGACGAGCATGATGACAGCGGGCAGCGAGCGACGCCGCATGCGGAACCTCCCCAGTTCGTGTGCGGGTTCGTTTGTACCATTTGCGGCACGTGTCCGCACCCTTGGGAGGGTGAACAGTTGGATCAGTCGGTGCCGAACTCCATCGCGGCGCGGTCGAGAGCGTCGTCGGTGCTGTCGACGTCGGCGGCGGCGGGGTTGGCCGCGATGGCGGTGGCGCCGCCTGGGGCGAGCTCGCCCACGAGCTCGGCCGCGCGGGAGCCGAGCAGGCCCTGACCGGCATACAGCTCCAGCTTGGCGCGCGAGTCGGCGATGTCGAGGTTGCGCATCGTCAGCTGGCCGATCCGGTCGACGGGGCCGAACGCCGCGTCCTCGGTGCGCTCCATCGAGAGCTTCTCGGGGTGGTAGCTGAAGGCCGGCCCGGTCGTGTTGACGACGGACCAGTCGTCGCCACGTCGCAGCCGCAACGTGACCTCTCCGGTGACGGCGGAGGCGACCCACCGCTGGAGCGACTCGCGAAGCATGAGCGACTGCGGGTCAAGCCAGCGGCCTTCGTAGAGAAGGCGGCCCAGCCGACGGCCTTCGGCGTGGTAGTTGGCGATGGTGTCTTCGTTGTGGATCGCGTTGAGGAGCCGCTCGTAGGTGAGGTGCAGCAGAGCCATGGCCGGCGCCTCGTAGATGCCGCGCGACTTCGCCTCGATGATGCGGTTCTCGATCTGGTCGCTCATGCCGAGGCCGTGGCGTCCACCGATGGCATTGGCCTCCATGACGAGCGAGACGGCATCGGGGAACTCGCGGCCGTTGATCGCGACCGGGCGGCCCCGCTCCCACCGCACCGTGACGTCCTCGGCCTCGACCGTGACGGCCGGGTCCCAGAATCGGATGCCCATGATCGGCTCGACGACCTCCATCGACTCGTCGAGGAACTCCAGCGTCTTTGCTTCGTGCGTGGCGCCCCAGATGTTGGCATCGGTGGAGTACGCCTTCTCGGCCGAGGCGCGGTACGGAAGGCTGCGCGCCGTCAGCCACTCGGACATCTCGTGACGCCCACCGAGCTCGGAGACGAAGTCAGCGTCGAGCCACGGCTTGTAGATCCGCAGCTCCGGGTTGGCCATGAGGCCGTAGCGGTAGAACCGCTCGATGTCGTTGCCCTTGAAGGTCGAGCCGTCGCCCCAGATCGAGACCCCGTCCTGCTGCATGGCGCGCACGAGCAGAGTGCCCGTGACGACGCGGCCCAGGGGGGTGGTGTTGAAGTAGGTCTTGCCGCCGCTGCGGATGTGGAACGCGCCGCACGCGATCGCCGACAGGCCTTCCTCCACGAGCGCCGTCTTGCAGTCCACGAGGCGCGAGAGCTCCGCGCCGTACTGCCCGGCGCGGTCGGGGACCGAGTCGATGTCGGGCTCGTCGTACTGGCCGAGGTCCGCGGTGTAGGTGCACGGCACCGCGCCCTTCTCGCGCATCCAGGCGACAGCCACGGAGGTGTCGAGGCCGCCGGAGAAGGCGATCCCGACTCGTTCACCGACAGGGATGGAGGTCAGTACCTTGGACACGGCTGCAAGTATATGCACAGTCACGCATACCTATCCACCCGCTGTCTCGCCTACATCGCGGTGCATCTCTCTTGGCAGCGCCCGGGATGGTCAGTGACGTCGCAGTGCTGCGACGTCACTGACCAGCTGCCGAGGCGGTGAGTGGTCCAGGGCGGCTCTGAGGGCCTGAGGTCAGCTCTCGCCGCCGGCGTTGCCGGACGTGCCGGCCGTGACGTCGTCGAGGCGGTACTTGTCGGCCGCCTTGGCGGGGACGTCGGCGTCGACCTTGCCGTCCTTGGCGAGCAGCTGCAGCGTCCGCACCGCGACCGACGGGCCGTCGATGTGGAAGAAGCGGCGCGCCGCCGGGCGGGTGTCGGAGAAGCCGAAGCCGTCGGCGCCCAGCGAGGCGAAGGTCCCCGGAACCCAGGGCTCGATCTGGTCCTGGACCGCGCGCATGTAGTCCGACACGGCGACGACCGGGCCCTCGGTGTCCTTGAGGCACTGGGTGACCCACGGGACGATCGGCGGCCCGTCCGGTGCCAGGAACTCGCGCTCGTCGGCCGCGAGGCCGTCACGCCGCAGCTCGTTCCACGACGTCACCGACCATACGTCGGCGGCGACGCCCCAGTCGTCCGCGAGCAGCTGTTGGGCTTCCAGGGCCCATGGCACCCCGACACCCGAAGCGAGGATCTGTGCCCGAGCAGGCGTGTGCTGCCAGCCTTCGGTGTCGGCAGCCTTGAGCTTGTACATGCCCTTGAGCAGGCCCTCGACGTCGACGTTCTCCGGCTCGGCCGGCTGCACGATCGGCTCGTTGTAGACCGTCAGGTAGTAGATGAGGTTGGACTCCTCGGGAGTCATCCCTTCGCCGTACATCCGGCGCAGACCGTCCTGCATGATGTGGGCGATCTCGTAGGCGTAAGCCGGGTCGTAGTGCACGACAGCCGGGTTGCTCGAGGCCAGCAGCGGGCTGTGGCCGTCGGCGTGCTGCAGGCCCTCGCCGGTGAGCGTCGTGCGCCCTGCCGTCGCGCCGATCAGGAAGCCGCGGCTCATCTGGTCCGCCGCCGCCCAGATCGAGTCACCCGTGCGCTGGAACCCGAACATCGAGTAGAAGACGTAGATCGGGATCATCGGCTGGCCGTGCGTGGCGTACGACGTGCCCGCCGCGGTGAATGCCGCCAGCGAGCCTGCCTCGTTGATGCCCAGGTGCAGGATCTGGCCCTGCTCGTTCTCGCGGTAGGCGAGCATGAGCTCGGCGTCAACCGGCGTGTAGTTCTGGCCGTTCGGGTTGTAGATCTTGATCGTCGGGAAGAACGCGTCCATGCCGAACGTGCGCGCCTCGTCCGGGATGATCGGCACGATCCGCTTGCCGAACTCCTTGTCACGCAGGAGGTCCTTGAGCAGGCGGACGAACGCCATCGTGGTGGCGACCTCCTGCTTGCCCGAGCCCTTCTTCACCTGGGCGTACGCGTCGTCGCCAGGCAGCTTGACCGGCTCGAACCGGACGCGGCGCTGCGGCAGCGTGCCGCCGAGCTTGCTGCGCCGGTCGACGGAGTACCTGATGACCTCGTTGTCCGGGCCCGGGTGGTAGTAGGGCGGACGGTACGGGTCGGCCTCGAGCTGCTCGTCAGAGATCGGGATGCGCAGCCCGTCGCGGAAGGCCTTGAGGTCCTCCAGCGTCATCTTCTTCATCTGGTGGGTCGCGTTGCGCCCCGCGAAGTGGGATCCGAGGCCGTAGCCCTTGATCGTCTTGGCCAGGATCACGGTCGGCTGGCCGGTGTGCTCCATCGCCGCCTTGTATGCCGCGAAGACCTTGCGGTAGTCATGGCCGCCGCGCTTGAGGTCCCACCAGATCTGGTCGTCGGTCCAGCTCTCCACCATCTTGGCGGTGCGCGGGTCGCGCCCGAAGAAGTGGTCGCGGACGTACTTGCCGTCGTTGGCGCGGAAGGTCTGGTAGTCGCCGTCGCTCGTCTGGTTCATGATGTGCACGAGCGCGCCGTCGCGGTCGGCGGCCAGGAGCGGGTCCCACCCACGACCCCAGACGACCTTGATGACGTTCCAGCCGGCGCCGCGGAAGAACGCCTCGAGCTCCTGGATGATCTTGCCGTTGCCGCGGACCGGCCCGTCGAGCCGCTGCAGGTTGCAGTTGATGACGAACGTGAGGTTGTCCAGCTCCTCGTTGGCCGCGAGCTGGAGCAGGCCGCGCGACTCGGGCTCGTCCATCTCGCCGTCACCGAGGAACGCCCACACGTGCTGCTCGCTCGTGTCCTTGATGCCGCGGTTGTGGAGGTACTTGTTGAACTGGGCCTGGTAGATGGCGTTCATCGGCCCGATGCCCATCGAGACCGTCGGGAACTCCCAGTAGTCCGGCAGCAGGCGGGGGTGCGGGTACGACGGGACCGCGGCGATGCGCCCGTCGACGATGTGGCTCTTCTCCTGGCGGAACCCGTCGAGGTCGGCCTCGGTCAGGTGGCCCTCGAGGAACGAACGGGCGTACATCCCGGGAGAGGCGTGGCCCTGGAAGTAGACCTGGTCGCCACCGCCCGGGTGGTCCTTGCCGCGGAAGAAGTGGTTCATGCCCACCTCGTAGAGCGTCGCGGCGCTGGCATAGGTCGAGATGTGGCCGCCGACGCCGATGCCCGGCCGCTGGGCGCGGTGCACCATGATCGCGGCGTTCCACCGGATGTAGCGGCGGAACTCGCGCTCCACGTCCTCGTCGCCGGGGAACCACGGCTCCCGCTCCGGCGGGATCGTGTTGATGTAGTCGGTCGCCGTCAGCGACGGGACGCCGACCTGCTGCTGCCGGGCACGCTCGATCAGCTTGAGCATGATGTAGCGGGCCCGGGTGCGGCCCTGGGCATCGAGCACCGCGTCGAGCGAGTCGAGCCACTCCTGCGTCTCGTCCGGGTCGATGTCCGGGAGCTGACTGGGGATGCCGTTGAGGATCGGGCCGGCCTCGGAAGCCACGTCGTGCGTCCTTTCTCGTGGGTCGCGGCGCTCGCAGCCGATGGGCGACGGCGCTGCTCCCACCCATCCTCTACCAATCCGTGGTGGCCGTCACACTCGGGTCCAGCACGGGCCAGGTGCCGACCTGGTACGGAGCGGCGACGCCTGGATGCACCACGTCGGAGGGGCTCTCGCGGTACCGTCGGAGCCAGCACATATCAAGGCGTGGCACCGCGGCCACGCGGTGCAGGTGGGTACGTAGCGTGGGGCCGCAGGGCCACGACAGAAAGGACCGGTGACAGTGAGTACGACCGCGGGAGCGGCGTCCTTCAGCAAGCTCGGATTTGCCAAGGGGCAGGTCATCCAGGAGTTCGGCTATGACGACGACGTCGACGACGACCTGCGGTTCGCGCTCGAGGACGTCATCGGCAGCGAGCTCGAGGACGAGGAGTTCAACGACGGCGCCGACGGCGTGGTCATCTGGTACCGCGACGGCGACGAGGACCTCGTCGACCTCATGGTGGACGGCCTGACCAAGCTCTTCGACTCAGGCTTCATCGTGCTGCTCACGCCGAAGTCCGGCCGGCCCGGGCACGTCCAGGCCAGCGATGTCGAGGATGCCGCGTCGACCGCCGGGCTCGTCACCGGCGGCCAGGTGAACGTCGCGCCAGAGTGGGCTGCTACCCGGCTCATGCCCCCGAAGGGACCTCGCCGCTGACGGGAGTTCCTGGCTGGGTCGCCCCTTCGCCTCGCTCCGGGTCGGTTCCCGCCCCTGTGGACGGCGACGGCGGGCTCGCACGCCAGGTGTCACACTGGCGGCATGACGAACGCGCACTCGGTCCACGCGTCCGCCCCGCTGGCCGTTGGTGAGACCGCTCCCGACTTCACCCTCGTCGACCAGTACGGCGCGGACGTGAGCCTGTCCTCGGTGCGTGACGCCAAGATGGCCGTCGTCGTGTTCTACCCGGCTGCCTTCTCCGGCATCTGCCGCGGCGAGCTGCGCGAGATCCGCGACACCCTCGAGGACTTTCAGACCGACGACGTCCAGGTCTTCGCGATCTCGTGCGACTCGATGTACACGCTGCGCGCATGGGCCGACGCGGAGGGCCACTTCTTCCCGCTGTTGTCCGACTTCTGGCCCCACGGCGATGTGGCGCGCAGCTATGGCGTGTTCGACGAGGGCGAGGGCTTCGCCCGCCGCGGGACGTTCCTGCTGGACAAGCAGGGACGCGTCGTGTGGACCGACGTGCGCGCGATCGGGCAGGGCCGCGACTTCACGCCGTACCGCGAGGCGCTCGCGACGCTGCGCAAGCACGAGGGGTATGCCGTAGGCTGACCGCCGCCTGCCGCGCGCCGTTCGCGTGCGCGACGGGGCCTGTAGCTCAGTTGGTAGAGCACCGCGTTTACACCGCGGGTGTCGTCGGTTCGATCCCGGCCGGGCCCACGTGGATGACCTGCTGCTGCGAGACGTGGTCGCAGCCCTGGAGTCGCTCTACCCGCCCGAGACCGCGGCCGGCTGGGACCGGGTGGGGCTCGTCACGGGCGACCTGGAACAGCCGGTGCGCCGCATCCTTCTTGCCGTGGACCCGACGCTGGCGGTGATCCGCGAGGCTGCACACGCGCAGACCGACCTGCTCGTGACGCATCACCCGCTCCTGCTCAGAGGCGTGAGCTCGGTCGCGACGACGACCGCCAAGGGTGCCTCGGTGACTGGCCTCATCGCATCCGGCGTCGCCCTCTACGTGGCCCACACCAACGCCGACGTCGCCGAGCCCGGAGTCTCCTCGGTCATCGCCAGCACGCTCGGGCTCACCGCACAGCGGGCCCTGTCCGTCGAGGACGGGCAGCCGCTGGGTCGGGTGGGCGAGCTGCCGGAGACCATGTCACTGAGGGAGTTCGCCGACCTGCTCGCGGCCGTGCTGCCGCCCACGGCCGGTGGGATCCGCGTGAGCGGCGACCCGGCGGGTGCGGTGCGTACCGTGGCCGTGCTCGGTGGCTCGGGCGACGACCGGTTCCCCGAGGCGCGGGCCTGCGGCGCCGATGTCTACGTCACGGCAGACCTGCGCCACCACCCGGTGCTGGAGGCGCGCGAGGAGACCCGCGACGGCCCGCCGTACCTCGTCGACGCCGGGCACTGGGCGACCGAGTCGCTGTGGCTCGCCAGCGCCCGCGACCGCCTTCTCGCTGTCCTCGCTGAGCGACACCCGGCAGCGACTAGGGTCGACACGAGAGTGTCTGAGATTCGCACCGAGCCGTGGACCTTCGTCGTCGGTGCGAACGCCGCCGGGCCCGACAGCCCGGCGACCCAACCCGGAGGTGTGTCCTGAAAGCCGATCCGTCCCGCCAGTGGCGCCTGCTCGACCTGCAGGCGATCGACACCCGCCTCGACCAGATCGCCCACGCACGGGCGAGGCTCCCGCAGGGCCCGGCGCTCGAGGCTGCGAGGAGCGAGCTGAGCGCGCTGGACACCGAGATCGTCAACGCGCGGACCGCGGCCGACGACGTCCAGCGGGAGCTCGCGAAGTCGGAGCAGGACGTCCAGCTGGTGCGGGACCGCGCGGCCCGCAACCAGGCTCGCCTCGACGCAGGACAGGGCTCAGCGAAAGACCTTCAGGCGCTCCAGCACGAGCTGACCTCGCTGGCGCGGAGACAGGCCGAGCTCGAAGACGTCGAGATCGAGGTCATGGAGCGGGCGGAGTCGCTCAGCACCCGGGTCACCGAGCTCGACACCAAGCGCACCGACCTGTCCGAACGGGTCGGCCAGCTCGAGGTGGAGCGCGACCAGGCGCTGGCCGAGCTGGGGGCCGAAGAGGCGAAGGTCGGCTCCGGTCGACCCGACATCGTGGCGGGTGTCGGTGAAGAGCTGTTCACGCTCTACGAGAAGATCAGGGCCACGAGCGGCGGGATCGCGGCGGCAGAGATCCGGCAGCGCCGGTGCGGCGGCTGCCGGCTCGAGCTGAACAACGTCGACATCGACCGTATTCGGCGTTCGGCCGAGGACGAGGTCGTGCGATGCGAGGAGTGCCGCAGGATCATGATCCGCACGGGCGAGTCCGGTCTGTGAGCAGGACGTCTCGAAAGGCGGGCCGCCGGCTCGTCGTCGAGGCCGACGGCGGGTCGCGCGGCAACCCGGGTGTGGCCGGCTACGGAGCGGTCGTCCGCGACGCCCAGACCGGAGCGGTGCTCGTCGAGCTCGCCAAGCCGCTCGGCCAGCAGAGCAACAACGTGGCCGAGTACTCCGGGCTGATCGCCGGGCTGCAGGCCGCCGCCGAGATCGACCCGGGCGCGCAGGTGCAGGTGCGCATGGACTCCAAGCTCGTCGTCGAGCAGATGTCGGGTCGGTGGAAGATCAAGCACGAGGACATGCGACGCCTCGCCTCGGAGGCGAATGAGCTGTGCGCCGGCCTCGTCGAGGCAGGTGGCTCGGTCGGTTTCGAGTGGATCCCGCGCGCCCAGAACAAGGCCGCTGACGCCCTGAGCAACGACGCCATGGACGGCAAGACGGTCCGCCGCGTCCACTCCGCCACCACAGCTGTGGCTGAGCCCAGTTCCGACGCGGGTTCGCGACCTGCGCGGCCACTCCGGCTGTTGCTGGTCCAGGTCCCGGACCACGCGGGCGTCGCGGACCGGATCACGACCGCCGCGAGGCGGCTGCCGCTCGGCTCGGCACGAGTCATCACGACTCAAGACGAGATCGCCGACCGGGTTGCGTCCGAGCTCGCCGCCGCGCTCGGGTCCGAGGTCGAGCGGTCGCGCGAGTGGGCCGGCACGGCACCCGGCGAGGGTGTCGACGAGAGGGTGCTGACGGCATACCACGCGGTGGTGGAGACGGGCGGCACGGTCATCGTCGTCACGACGCGGCGAGCGGTCCTCACGGTGCTCACCGACGTGCTCGGCACGCCCCGCGAGCGCTTCTGGGCCGTGGCAACCGCACCTGGCAGCCTCACCGCGGTCGAGGTGTGGGAGGACGGGTCCGCCTCGGTCGCTTTCACCAACCGGACGGACCATCTCGCCTGACGACGCTGTGCCATATTCGGAGAATGACGTACGCCGGTGATGTAACCCCCCAGCAGGCCTGGGACGCCCTGCGCGACGAGCCCGACGCGGTCCTCGTCGACGTGCGCACGAGCGCGGAATGGGCCTACGTCGGCCTGCCGGACCTCGGCCCGATCGGCAAGGACGTCGTCCGTGTGGAGTGGCAGCGCTTCCCGGACGGCGCCGTCAACGAGTCCTTCGCGTCCGACCTCGAGGCGGCAGGCATCGGCAAGGAGCGGCACCTCTACTTCATCTGCCGCTCGGGCGTTCGCTCCGTGGCAGCGGCCGAGCTCGCCACGGCAGCGGGATGGGTCGACTCGCGCAACGTGCTCGAGGGTTTCGAGGGTCCGCACGACGCTCAGCGGCACCGGACCGTCTCCGGCTGGAAGGTCGCGGGTCTGCCGTGGGTGCAGGGATGAGCACGCCGACCGGGGGGGACCCCGCCACGGACGCGCCCGCCGAGCAGTCCACCGACCGCATCGGGGATCGGACCAGCGACGGGACCGCCGATCGGACCGCCGGCTGGCGCCCAGACACGCTCGCCGTGCGAGGAGGCTTGGCGCGCAGTGGGTTCGAGGAGACTGCCGAGGCCCTCTACCTGACCTCCGGCTTCGTCTACGACACCGCGGAGGACGCCGAAGCGGCGTTCAAGGGCGACATCGACCGCTTCGTCTACTCGCGCTACGGCAATCCGACCGTGACGATGTTCGAGGAACGGCTGCGCCGCATCGAGGGGGCCGAGGCGTGCTTCGCCACCGGCTCCGGCATGGCGGCGGTCTTCGTCGCGCTCGCCGCCCTGCTGGGCCAGGGCGACCTGGTCGTGTCGTCTCGGGCGCTGTTCGGCTCGTGCTTCGTCATCCTCGATGAGATCCTGCCCCGCTGGGGTGTCGAGACGGTCTTCGTCGACGGTCCCGACCTCGAGCAGTGGCGCGAGGCCCTTGCCACACCGACGACCGCGGTCTTCTTCGAGACGCCGAGCAACCCGATGCAGGAGCTCGTCGACATCGCCGCCGTGACCGAGCTCGCCCACGCCGCGGGCGCCAAGGTCGTGGTCGACAACGTCTTCGGCACGCCGGTCTTCAGCAAGCCGCTCGACTTCGGTGCGGACATCGTCGTCTACTCCGCGACCAAGCACATCGACGGCCAGGGGAGAACCCTCGGCGGTGCCGTGCTCGGACCGAAGGAGTTCATCGACGGCCCGGTCCAGAACCTCATGCGGCACACCGGCCCGTCGATGTCGCCGTTCAACGCCTGGGTCCTCGTCAAGGGCCTCGAGACCATGTCGCTGCGGGTCGAACGGATGGCCGACAGCGCCCTCGAGGTGGCGCGGTTCCTCGAGCAGCACCCGAGAGTGACTCGGGTCGTCCACCCCTTCCTCGAGTCGCATCCCCAGCACGACCTTGCCAAGCGGCAGATGCTCGCCGGTGGCACCGTCGTGACGTTCGAGCTCGACGGCGGCAAGGACCAGGCCTTCGCCGTGATGAACGCCCTGGAGGTCATCGACATCTCCAACAACCTCGGTGACTCGAAGTCGCTGATCACCCACCCGGCCACCACGACCCACCGCCGGCTCACTCCCGAGGCCCGCGCAGCGGTCGGGATCACCGACGGGGTGCTGCGCGTGTCCGTGGGCCTCGAGGACGTCCGCGACATCGTCGACGACCTGCGTCGTGCCCTGGGCTGAGCCCGAGGGTCAGGCCGTCACGGCAAGGGCAAGGGTGGCACCGGCGACGGCGACCGCGCAGCAGAGCAGCCCAGTGGCAGCGAGGTAGCCCGCCCTGACCTCGAGCCCGGCCGACCGGCAGCGATGCGCCCACAGTAGCGTCGCCACGGAGGCCCAGGGCGTCACCAGCGGTCCGACGTTCACGCCGACGAGCAGGGCAGCCAGGCGTGACGGCGCGTCAGTCACCGCCGGCTCGAGCGCGAGGTAGGCCGGCAGGTTGTTGAGCGCGTTGGCGGAGACCGTCCCGACGGTGCTGACGCGCAGCAGGTCCGGGGCGCTCGTGCCGTGGCCGACCAGCGCTCGAACGAGCGGTTCGAGCCCGTGCCGCAGGGCCACGTCGACGACGACGAACAAGACGCACATTCCGAGGACCCCCAGCCACGGCACCGACACCCGGCGCAGGAGCTCCGGAGCCCGCCGGGCGGTCGCCCCGAGCAGCAGCAGGGCGGCCGGGACGGACGCGAGCGCCGGCTGGACCCCAAGCACGAAAAGGGGCCCGAGCAGGATGCATACCGCCGCGGCGAACCGCATGAGGACGCGGTCATGTGGCTCGGCGCGTGGTGGTGTGTCGTAGCGGAGCCTCAGGCGCCGGCCATGGATCGCCCACAGCACGAGAACCGTTCCGACGATGGCCGCGGCTGCGGGAGCCGCCATGAGCCGGACGTACGACAGCGTGCCGATCCCGAGCTGTGAGAACGGATGCAGCGCAAGGAGGTTCGTCAGGTTGGAGACGGGCAGGAGCAGGGAGGCAGTGTTGGCCAGCCAGAGCGTCGTCATGGCGAACGGCAGCGGCGGCGCACCGACCTGCCGGGCCACGGTAATGGCGACCGGGGTGAGCAGCACGGCGGTGGTGTCCAAGCTCAGGACGATGGTGCAGGCGACAGCCAGCGCCACGACGAGCAGCCACAGCACGACGGTGTGCCCCCGCGCGACACGCGCCGCGTAATGGGCTGCTTCGTCGAAGACGCCCGCGAGGTCGGCGACCTCGGCGACGACCGTGATCGCCACGAGGAAGACGAGGATCGGTCCGACCCTCTCGAGGAGCAGGGCGAGGTCAGGCATCAGCCGGTCGCTCAGGCTCGGACCGTGGTCGCGAGCTGCCAGGCATGACCGGGCCGGGGCGGCTCGGTGAGGGCTACGTCGAAGGTGTCGGCGAGCAGGTCGGCGAGGTCCTCAGGGTGGTTCGGCCGTTCCGGTGCCTGGACGAGACGACGGGTCACCAGGCCACGCGTGTGCTTGGCCATGTGCGACGCACCGGGCACGGTGATCAGCACCCGGCGCTCGGCGAGAGCGCCCCTGGGAGCCCACGCGGCGGCATACGTCGAGGAGCGGCAGTCGACGATGAGGCGACGGCCGGCCTCGCGCTCGAGGACCGGCGCGAGCTCTGTCCGCCAGGCGGCGGCGAGCGGCCCGATGCCGGGCAGGTGCACGCACAGGTGCAGGCGGTATGCCGGGATGCGGTCTCCCAGCCGGACCGCGCCGAACAGCGCCGACACGATGACGACGCGGCGCAGCGCGCGGCGCCGCGAGGGGGCGTCGAGGGAGTCGAAGCCGAACGCGTCGTAGAGGACGCCGGAGTAGACGTGGCCGGCGGGAGCGGTCGCGGCGCTGAGCAGCCTGGTGTTGCGGGCGACGTCCTCCATGAGGTTGGGGCTGACTCGAAGCACCTCGAACGCGTCAGGGCGGGCGCTCACCTGGGTCGCCGCGCCGATGACAGACTCGCGCATCGGCGTCAGCTCGGGAAACGACAGGTCCGAGAGGTCGAGCGAGGCGCCAAGGCGGCGTTGCGACTTGCCCTCGGACGGCGGAAGCAGGATGAGCACGCGCCCAGCCTAGGGAGCGGCCCTGACGCCCACGCAACGGGCGGGTTCGGTGCGTAGGGTTGCGCCATGCCTTCGCGACACATCGTCTTCCGCCCGGCACCGCAGCCGGGCGACACCGCGCAGGAGCTGGTGGCCCGGTTCGACGCGATCCGTAGGGAGTTCGACCTCCCGGAGCAGTTCCCGGCCGACGTGCTCGCGGAGGCCGGACAGGCAGCCGCGGCAGCCGCGCTGCCCGACCGGGACGAGACGGCGGTTCCCTTCATCACGATCGACCCGGCGTCGTCGATGGACCTCGACCAGGCGATGTACATCGAGCGCCAGGGCGACGGCTATCGCGTCCGTTACGCCATCGCTGACGTCCCGGCGTTCGTCCGGGTGGGCGGCGCCGTGGACGCCGAGGCTCGTCGTCGGGGGCAGACCGTCTACTGTCCCGACGAGCGTGTCCAGCTGCACCCCACGGAGCTGAGCGAGGGAGCCGCGAGCCTGCTTCCGGGCCAGGTACGGCCCGCCTTCGTCTGGGACATGACGCTCGCGGCCGACGGCGAGGGCACCGCCGTCGAGGTCTACCGCGCGATGGTCCGCAGCGTCCGCCGCTACGACTACGACGAGGTCCAGCGGGTCGTCGACGACGGGTCCGCCGAGGAGTGCCTGCGCCTGCTGAAGGAGGTCGGCGAGAAGCGGGTCCTGCTCGAGCGGCGTCGCGGGGGAGCCACGCTGCCGATGCCGGAGCAGGAGGTCAAGGAGGACCATTCGGGAGGCTTCACCATCCTGTTCCGGCCGCTCCTTCCCTCCGAGGACTGGAACGCACAGATCTCGCTGCTCACCGGCATGGGGGCAGCCGATCTCATGCTCAAGGGTCGGGTCGGCGTCCTACGCACCATGCCCCCGCCCGACCCGCGCGACCTGGCGCGGTTCCGGCGGCAGGCCGCGGCCGCGGGAGTCCCGTGGCAGGACGGCATGGCGTACGGCGAGTTCCTGCGCACGCTCGACCACGAGAACCCCAGGCACCTCGCGCTGATCCACGAGGCCACCACCCTCTTCCGCGGCGCGGGCTACACACCCTTCGACGGCACCGTGCCGGAGCAACCCATGCACGCCGCTGTGGCGAACCCCTACGCGCACGTCACCGCCCCGCTGCGACGGCTCGTCGACCGCTTCGGTCTCGCGATCTGCGAGGCCCTGTCGGCCGGGACGGACGTGCCCACCTGGGCGCGCGAGGCGCTGACGACGCTCCCCACCATCATGTCCGCATCGGACCGACGGGCGAACGGTGTGGAGCGGGCGTGCACGGATGCGGTCGAGGCCGCCGAGCTGGTCGACCGCGTCGGGCAGACCCTTGACGCCGTGGTCGTGGACGAGAACGACAAGGGCGGCGTGGTCGTCCAGCTCACGGACGCCGCGGTGCTCGCGAAGGCGCAGGGCCGTGCGTCTGCGGGCTCCGCCGTGCGCGTGCGCGTCGACACGGTCGACATCAGCACCGGCACCCTCGCGCTCTCGCTCGTCTGACCCTGCCACAGCAGTTCCCCGTGCACCGGGGACCCCAGTGCTAGGAGCCGTTACCCCTCGGCCACCCTCGATGATCGGGGCCCCGGCCCCGAGTGTCAGGCCTGGGGATGGCTCCGCGTGCGGTCCGGAGCGATGGGGCGCACCCGCCCGGCAGGGGCAGCGCCCCGCAGCGGCACATGGTGCCGCCACGCGACGGCATACGCCCACATCCCGTAGACGGTCATGCCTGCCACGTTGGCCACGCCGACGACGCAGCCGACTGCGATCGCTTGCCCGTTCGTGCCGCCGGCCACCGCGACGATGCCGCCCGTCAGCATTCCGAGCATGAGCCCGGTGACGATGGTGATGAGCAGGCCGGAGCTGCCGATCGCGTGGCTGACGGTCCGCTTGCGCATGAAGGAGTACGTCTGCGCCATGCCCCCCTCGTCGTCGTCGACGGAGGCGAGGAAGTACCGTTCGACGCCAGGGTCGAGGTCCGCATACGCGCCGCGCAGCCGGTTCATCGCGACGACGTACATGAGGTCCTCCTCCGACGCGTTGTGCACCCGCACCTGGGTCATCAGCCCAACGAGCGAGAGGAAGGCCAACACGGCCAGGGCTGCCACCGGGAACCAGTCCGCGAACCGGGTCACCTGACCGAGCAGCCCGATGCTGACCAGGCCGGCCGAGACCATGGTGAGGAAGATGGCGATCCTGGTCAGGACCTCTGCCTGCGTGGTGCTCCGCGAGGCGAGCAGCCCCCAGTGCTCGGTCGCGAGCAGCTGGGCGCGCACGGCGGGCGGCGGGGGTGGTGTGGGGCCGGGCGACGTCGCTGACGGGTCGACCGGTCGCTCGGCGATGCTCGGGTCGTCCATGGTGGAAGTGTCCACCCGCCTGGTCACCGTGTGTGCCGACTCTGCCGTATGCCGTGGGCCCGGCAGGGTGCCCGACGGACCGCCACGAACGGCGCGGGTGGGCTCAGCTCGCCGGCCTGCGACCCCTTCGTGGCGGTCCGTCGGGCCATCCTGCGACGTGGGGTGCCCGGCCAGCCGGGCAGACGGGTCAGCGGCCGGCTGGGGTGGTCTCGGCGCCGTTTGCCGGCGTCGACGCGAGTGGGGTGGCCGGGGGAGTGGCCGTCTCGGACGCTCCCTGCGCGGGCGCTGTGGTCTGAGGACTGCCCGATGCGGTCTCAGCGGGGGCTGGGGGTGCCACCGGTGCCGTGGTGGCCGTGCCGCCTGGCGCCGCCGGCGTGGGCGTGCCGGTGGAGGTCGGCGTGTCTGTCGCCGGCTGGCCACCGGTCTGGTCGTCGGTACTCGGCGATCGATCGACGGTGCCGGCGACTACCGAGCGGCTGCCGAGGTTCGTGCCGGTGACGGGTGCACCGGTCGCGAGCTGGAGCCCGGTGAGGAACGCCGCCGCGATGGCGAAGATCGCCCCCGTCGTCACGAGGATGCGCCGGGTCGCGGCCTGGTCGGGCCGCCGCCACCGTTGCAGGCGTGGCGCCTCTCCGGGCCCCCGGTTGTAGGCGCGCGCCGCGACGACGGCCCGGTGCGCCCGCGACATCGAGCTCGTATAGATGCTCGCGGCAACGGCCGTCACGACGCTGCCCACGGCCGCGCCGACGATCGTGCCCATGACACCGAGGCGAGAGCCCAGCGCCGCGGCGGTGGCAGCCGCCATCGAGCCACCCAGCAGCTGGGTCAGGGAGAGATCGAGCAGCTTCGCTCTGGTTCCGGGTTCGGTTTCGGTCTGGTCTTCAGTTTGGTTGGTCGTCATAGTCCTGAGCGTCGGTTGCGATCGAGTTCTCGCCTGCCTGACGAACAACCGCCCGTGATCGTTGACGTCGTCGAGCAACTGTGACCCGCGTCACGTGGGCCTGGCCTTCGGGCGCTCACGCTGGTGGACGGACTCGGCCGGACGGCATACGGGGCCTTATGCTGTCGCGTGGATGAGTCGGCCAGGCGGTCGCGTCAGGGCCTCGGCCCTGCCGAGGAACGTCCGGGCTCCACAGGGCAGGGTGGTGGCCAACAGCCACCCGGGGTGACCCGCGGGACAGTGCCACAGAGAACAGACCGCCGCTGCTTCGGCAGCCGGTAAGGGTGAAACGGTGGTGTAAGAGACCACCAGCGTCCCAGGCGACTGGGACGGCTCGGTAAACCCCACCCGGAGCAAGTCCAGACAGCGCACGTTCGAGACCGGCCCGGTCGAGTGCGCGGGTAGGACGCTCGAGCCGGTCAGCAATGACCGGCCTAGATGGATGGCCGCCACCGCACCGCTGGCAACGGCGGTGCGGGACAGAACCCGGCGTATCGGCCGACTCATCCACCACCCGTTCCTAGCCATGCGGGAAATGGGCGCTGACCTGCGCAAACGTCGGGGAGCATTCGGGATGGGGTGCGTTGACGGCCGCGATGGCGAGCGCGTCGAGGGCGGCGATGAACGCGACCCAGACCTCTGGGGGCTTCAGTGGCTCCGAGCGGGGATGAGTGGTGTGCTGGCACGGCGGGCTCCCTCCGTCGGTCGCGGCGGTTAGGCGGTTCGCAGGACAGGTCCGGGCAGGTCGGGCACACTCGACCGCATGCCAGGGGGAGCCGGGAGCGACGCCGGGCGTGCATGTCCTAGTTCCCAGCGCATCCCGGCACTCGACGGGCTCCGCGCCTGCGCGATCCTGCTGGTCATCGCTGCACACACCGGCGAGCCGCAGAATCAGCCCCTTGGTGCCGCGGGCGTGACCCTGTTCTTCGTGCTGTCGGGGTACTTGATCACGTCGATCCTGCTGCGCGGCCACGTCGCCGACGGCAGGCCGGTCGGACTCAAGACGTTCTACGTGCGCCGAGCTCGGCGGCTCCTGCCGGCCTTGGCCGTGCTGCTGTTCTTCGACGCGGCCGTGAGGGTCGCGTCCGGGCAGACACTGGTCCCCGTGTTCCTGGCCGCCGGCTATGTGACGAACTTCCAGGCTGCGATGGGCGAGGGATCGTCGCTGACGCACACCTGGTCATTGGCAATGGAGGAGCAGTTCTACTTGCTGTGGCCGCTGCTGCTGCCGTTCGTGGTCCGACTGCGTCGCCCGGCGATCGTGTTGGCGTGGGTAGCCGTGGCTGTTGCGGTGCTCCGTCTGGCGGCTTGTCTGAGTGGGGCGTGGTCGTTCGGGTCGTTCAGCCCGTTCACACGCGCCGACGGGCTGCTGGTCGGGTGCGCGCTGGCGTTCGAGGTTGCCCGGGGGTGGCGCTTCCCGGACGGCTGGGCCGGCCGCGGCCTGACTGCCGCCGCGGTGGCCGTGTTCGGCGCCTGCTTCCTATGGTCCAACGGCATACTGGCACTTCTGCCGATGACCGTGGTCGCGTCCGCGGTGCTCGTCGCCAGGTGTCTCGAGATGTCCCGCAGGGGACCCACCGTGGCGGCGCTGCAGTTGGGGCCGCTGCGGTACGTCGGGCGCGTGTCGTATGGCGTTTACCTGTTCCACGCGCTCGTGGTGGCGCTCGTGCTGCGCTACGGCATGCCGGCGCCATTTGTGGTTGTGACTGTGGTGTCACTGGCGATCGCGTCGTTGTCGTGGGTGCTGGTCGAGCGACCCGTGTTGGAGTCGCGGCCAGTCACGCTGGGACGAGCGAGACGACAGCGTCCGCCGGTTGCATCAGCGGCGTCGGGTGAGAGCTGATCGAGTCGACCGTGGCCGTGTCGAGCCGGCACGCGCCGACGGGCGAGGCGTCGACCGAGCCCGGGGGTTGGTTGGGGCGGAGCGCTCAACTTTCTGCGGCTCGCGTTCGCGACGTGCGTGGCCGTGGATCACGCGTTCGCGCTCACGTAGGTCCCGGCGGCGCAGCCGCTGTCTGGAGACATGCTCGGCGTGCTGCGGCAGCTGGGGGAGGACGTCGGCGTGGCGGGCGCCGTTGCGGCGGAACCATCTGTCGTATGCGTAGGAGGTCGGCACGGCCGGGCTGGACCTTCCGGAGCGGTCGGGTTGGCACAGCGTCACAAATCCTGGAGAGTCCTGCCGTGAGACGATCATGCACCTGAGAGGGACGGCCTGGCTCAGGCGATGATGACGGACACGGCGGTTACAGTGATGGCTCGACCGGAGAGGCTGGCGGCCTCGCCCGCCCTGGTGGGGCGGGCCGCCGAGCTCGAGCTTCTCGTCGGCGCTCTGGCCGATCCACCAGCGATGGCCTTCGTGGAGGGGGAGGCGGGGATCGGGAAGAGCCGGCTCCTTCGGGAGTGTCTGCGGTCGCCGGACTTGGCCGACCTGACGGTGCTCATGGTGACGTGTCCCCCGACGATCGAGCCGTTCCCGTTGGGGCCGGTGGTTGATGGGCTGCGGCGGCTGCGTCCCCGGCTTGGTGACCTCGAGGTGAGTCCGTTGGCTGGGGCGTTGCGACCGTTGTTCCCGGAATGGGCCGACCAGCTGCCGCCCGCGTTGGAGCCGTTGGATGATCCGGCCGAGACTAGGCACCGGCTGCTCGGCGCGCTGTGCGAGCTGGTCGACCGGCTCGGTGTCGACGTGTTGGCGGTGGAAGACGCTCATTGGGCGGACGCCGCAACGCTGGAGTGGCTCCTCATCCTCACCGCGTCCGGGGACTTCGACATGTCGGTCGTGGTCACCTACAGACCGGCCGAGGTGCCACACGGGTCGCTGCTGTTGCGGCTGACGTCACGGCCGCTGGGGGCTGCGCGGGTCCGGATCGAGCTCAAGCCGTTGAGTGTTGCTGACACGCGTCAGCTGGTGGGGTCGATGTTGGACACCGACGCGGTCTCGGAGCAGTTCGCGGTCTTCCTGCATGAACGTACCGACGGGCTCCCGCTGGCGGTGGAGGAAACGATCTGGATGCTTCGGGACCGCCACGACATCGTCCGCCAACACGACTCGTGGACCCGAAAGGCCCTCGACAAGCTGAACGTACCGCCGACGCTGCGCGACTCCGTCCTCGAGCGCGCCAGCAGGCTTCCTCCTGAGGGCAGGACTGTCTTGCAGGCAGCGGCGATCCTGGCCGAACCCACGGATGAGGCACTGCTGACCAGCGTGGCCGACCTAGATGAGCCCGCGGCCAGGCGCGGGGTGGCTGCCGCGCTTGCCTCGGGGCTGCTGCGCGAGGTCGGCAGCGGCCGGCTGGCGTTTAGACATGTCTTGGATGCGCTGGCGATCGGAGAGGCGATCCCAGCCTCCGAGCGGTGGGCACTGCACCGACGAGCGGCCGAGAGCCTTCAGCGGCTCGAGCCGAAGCCCGTCGTACGACTGGCTCATCACTTCCATGAGGCCGGCGAAACCGAGCAATGGAGCCACTACGCGGAAGCCGCCGCAGAGCTGGCCCTCGACTCCGGTGATGAGCGTACGGCTGTGGCACTGCTGCATGAGCTGCTCACCAGCGTCGCGCACCCACCCGATCGGCGGCTGCGGTTGGCTCGCCGGCTGGGCGAGGTGGCGGTAAATCGGCTCACTCCCTTGGGCGGTATGGAAGGCGTGGTCCGGGACACACTCGCAGGAATCCTTGCCGATCACGACGTTCCTGACGTTGAGCGGGGTGAAGTTCGGGTGCTGCTGGGCTGGATGCTGTTCCAGGTGGGCGAGTTCGAGGCGGCCCACGCCCACCTCGAGACCGCGGTGGGCGAGCTGGGGTCCCGGCCAGAGCGCGCGGCCAAGGCAATGCTGTTTCTTGCCGATCCCGAGTCGAAACGGTCCTGGCCGGCGGAACGGCATCTTGAGTGGCTGGAGCAGGCAACACGTCTGATTCCGCGAGTTGAGTCACCTGCGGAGCGGCGAGCGCTGGCGATCGACCGCGTGACAGGCTTGCTCAGCCTGGGTGAGGAAGCCGGATGGCAGGCTGCTGGGGAGCTTCCACGGTCCGCGGGCACCGTGGGCGAACGGCGGCAGCTGCTGCGGGGGCTGTTCAATGTCGCTCACCGCGCCATCCACTGGGGGCGGTACGCCGAGGCTCGCCAGCGGCTGGAGGAGGTCCTTGGGTCCGCAGGCGAGGCCGGATTCGAGCGGGTGGCGGAGTTTGCGAGATTCCATCTGGCGCTGCTGGACTGGTACACGGGGGCGTGGAGCGGCCTGGACGAGATCCTGTCGGGAATAGGCGACGACGAGGAGACTCATCCACTCGTTCGCCTGGCGGCCGGTTCGGTCCAGGCGATGCTGGAGGTGGCTGTCGGGAACCGAGACGCGGCAGAGCGGCGTGCGCGTCAGGTGTTGGAGCACGCCACCGGCACCCTGGACGATCCGACGACCTTGTCAGCAGTGGCGCTGGGCAGGTTGTGTCTGGCCGATGGCGCCATGCGTGAGGCGGTACGGGTCACTGCCGCGCCAATGGAAGCAATCAAGCGCAAAGGGATCTGGCTGCAAGCAAGCGACGTGGCACCCGTCCACATCGATGCCCTTGTCGGTGTCGGTGATCTGAGCCAAGCCGCGGAGCTGGTCGATGACTTCGCGTACTGGGTGGCAGGCCGGGATGCCCCTTCTGCTGCTGCCGCCCTAGTTAGGTGCCGGGCGATCCTCGCTGAGGCGAACGGCGATCTGGTCGCGGCGGCAGGACTGTTCGCGGACGCGGCAGTCTCATTGGCGGAGCTGCCGCGGCCGTACGACGAGCTGTTGGCCCTCGAGCGGCACGGACTGTGCCTACTGGCCACTGATGAGCAGGACAAGGGTGTGACGGTGCTGTCCGATGTCCAGCAGCGCCTCAACGAGCTGGGCGCCCGATGGGACGCCGATCGGGTAGCTCACGTTCTGCGACAACACGGCGTCGAGGTCGCGCGCACGTGGCGTCGTGGCCGACGCGGCTATGGCGATCAGCCGTCACCTCGTGAGGTAGAGGTGATTGCGCTCGTTGCTCGCGGGCTGACCAACAAGCAAGTCGCCGAGACCCTGTTCATCAGCCCGCGGACGGTGCACCGCCACCTGTCGTCGGCGATGCGGAAGCTGGACGTCTCCTCGCGCACGGCGCTGGCGATGGCGGCCGCTGAGGCCGGCATGCTGGCGGCCGACTCCGAGCGCTGAGCAGGAATGCCACACCCGGCCCTGTAAAGAATGGTCCATGTGGACACTCGCGACCGTCATGGGTGGGCCGACAGCATGACCACATGGTTGACGAGCAGCGAGCTTCGCCGCAACGGCGAACGTCACGGGTGACTCGCGAGCTGCGATCTGAACAGCCCCCGGCTGAGCCGGGTCTGTCGGTTCCGATCTCAGATCTCAGCCCTGAGAGCTCAGATCTCGGATCTGAGCTGGACGAGGGTCTCACGTCGGATGGTCCATACGAACCCTTGTAGCCCCTTATGGAATGACGGTCGATTGGGGCGCAGTGACCTCGGCCTGCTCGACCCGAGCAGCACAGGTCGCAAGGTTCGATCTTCCCTTCAGCCTGCCGCAATGCGCCGACCGGCGCAGTGACATCTAGGAGAACCATGCGATTAATCCGAATCAAGTCGGTGCTGGCCGCGGCGGGTGTTGTGGCGTGGGCCGCGCTGCCCAGCGGCCCCGCCGCCGGGCAAACCCAACAGCCCGCCGTTGCCCCGATCGCAAACGCCGCGGGGACTGCTCCGACCGGCGACACGCAGACACGGGCGGTCACCCTGATCACCGGTGACACAGTGCGGGTGAGCAGCCGCCACGGGCAGTCCGTGGTGGACGTCGAGCCGGCCGCGGGTCGCGAGAAGGTCCCGTTCGTCACCGCGAGCGCAGGTGGCCACGTGCGGGTGATCCCCGCCGACGCTGCTGGTCTCCTCGCCAGCGGCCGCCTCGACGAGCGTCTGTTCGACGTGTCCACGCTGCTGAGCTTCGGATACGACGACACCCGCCGAACGCTTCCCCTGCTGATCCAAGGCAGCGCTCAGCTCACGGGCGCGCGGCTGACGCAGCGGCTGGCCGGCGTGACGGCATACCGGCAGGATCGGGACAAGCCCGCGGAGCTCTGGAAGAGCCTCACCAATGCGGGGGAGCTGCGTTCCGGCGTCACCAAGGTCTGGCTGGACGGGCTGCGCAAGCCGACGCTGGACGTGAGCGTGCCCATGATCGGCGCCTCTGCGGCGTGGCAGGCCGGACTGACCGGGACGGGCGTGAAGGTCGCCGTGATCGACACCGGTGTCGACCAGCAGCATCCGGACCTGGCGGGCAAGGTCGCCAAGGCGGTCGACTTCACCGACTCCGGCGATCTCACCGACTACGTGGGCCATGGCACGCATGTCGCCTCCACGATCGCCGGAACAGGCGCCGCGTCCGACGGCCGGTACAAGGGTGTGGCCCCGGGCGTGACGCTGCTCAGCGCGAAGGTGTGCGGGATGGAGGGTTGCCCCGAGTCGTCGATCTTGGCGGGCATGCAGTGGGCGGCCGAGCAGGGTGCGCAGGTCGCCAACATGAGCCTGGGCGGCGAGGACACCCCGGGCGTCGACCCGCTCGAGGCTGCTGTCCACGACCTGACTGCGCAGTACGGAACCCTCTTCGTCATCGCGGCGGGCAACAGCGGGCCCGACGAGGGCACCATCAACTCACCCGGTAGCGCCGAGGACGCACTCACGGTGGGCGCGGTGTCCAAGACGAATGAGCTCGCAGAATTCTCCAGCCGCGGGCCGACGACGACCGACGCCGCCGTCAAACCGGACATCTCCGCCCCAGGTGTCGCGATCGTGGCGGCCCGCTCGTCGGCGGGCGCCTTCCCGCCTCTGCCCGGCAACGAGGCGTACACCCAACTGAGCGGCACGTCGATGGCCACCCCGCACGTCGCCGGTGCCGCCGCGCTGCTGGCACAGGAACATCCGCAGTGGAGCGCTCGCCAGCTCAAGGCCACTCTGATGTCGGCGGCCGCGCCGAGCGACAACGGCGGGCCGTACGATCGGGGCGCCGGCCTGGTCGATGTCTCGCGCGTAATCGACCAGAAGGTCACGTCCGATCCGGTCAGCCTCGGCTTCGACCGCGGGACGACAAGTCAGGATCGCATCGTTACATACGCCAACGGCAGCGCGACGGACGTGACGCTGAACCTGGCGCTGCGCTCGAACGCGCCGGACGGGCTCTTCACGTTGAGTGCCTCGACGGTGACGGTGCCGGCCGGCGGGAACGCAACGGTGACCGTGACGGTCGCGCCGGGGGCGGACTTGCCGGACCAGCCCTACGGCGGGGAGATCACGGCGTCCTCGGACACAGTGCGTGTCCAGACGCCGATCGCGTTGGACAGGGCGCGGCACACGCTGACCGTGCGCACACCGGGCGCAACCGGCGATGACGCACGGTGGGTCACCGTGCTGACGGACATCGACCGGCAGACGATCAGGGCGATCGCACACACCGGCGACAGCGCCAAGGTGCGGTTGTGGGCGGGCCGGT
Organism: Intrasporangium mesophilum; assembly: GCF_054783095.1. Taxonomy (NCBI): domain Bacteria; kingdom Bacillati; phylum Actinomycetota; class Actinomycetes; order Micrococcales; family Intrasporangiaceae; genus Intrasporangium; species Intrasporangium mesophilum. The sequence continues at coordinate 33,325 of NZ_BAAGRF010000003.1, forward strand.
ACGTCGCCCAGTCGTACCTGCTCACCGGCCCTGACGATGACGTGGCGATCACCTCGCTCGTCGATCCGGCGGTCAGGCTCGATGCGGATCGCACGGTCACGATGGACGCGCGCTCCGCCAAACCGGTGACGATCACGGTGCCGGACCCGTCGGTGGTGCCAGGGCACACCGAGGTCGGTTGGACGTACCGCACGCAGGCGCCGCAGATCTGGGGTTCCAATGACCCGTACGACGTTCTGATGAATATGGACCTCGCCCGCATCCGGACCGGTCCGGCGAGCGGCAGCACGAAGGCGACAGGCTTCGTCTCGTACGTCTCGGGAACATGGGCCAAGTCGCTGATCAACAGTCCGGCGGTCTATCAGGTCTACTTCTACGAGCGCGGCCAGATGATGGCTGGAAAGGCGAAAGCCCTCCGCGCCAACGATTTCGCCACGGTGCGGTCGCAGATCGGGTCGGACGTCTCCGGCGTCCGGGTGGGTCGGGTCGCGGTGGCCCGGGCGCCAGGCAATTCGCCGGTGTGGAACAGCAATGACGGCAGGAACAGGCCGTTGACGCTCAGTTACGACGTTCCGCGCACCGTTGTCGAGTACTACAACCAGGACCAGAAAGCCGAGTGGCTCATCTCCAGCAGCCAGTCGGGATATACGCGCTACGAGTCGGACTGGACGTCGTACAAGCCCGGACGGGTGTACGACGTGAAATGGGCGAACGGTGTCGAGGGGCCAGTGTTCCCGGAGCCGGAGTTCGACCAGCAGTTCGCCACGCGCTACTGGGGCGACACGATGGGTGGACCGGGGCCCTTGCATGGGGACGGCAGTGGGCATGAGGGCTTCCGCTTCCCGAGGAGCGGCAAGGTTGACCTCACGGTCTATCGGAACGGGACACTGGTCGGGCAGTCGTCGTGGTTCAATGACGCCTTCCAGGTCCCGGCCGAGTCCGGCAACTACCGTGTCCATGCGGTGTTCCGGAGCGACCCGGCCTTTACCCTTTCCACGCTGGTCGACGCGCAGTGGACGTTCGAGTCGGCGCACGTGGCCGACGGCGAGCTGGTGCATCTGCCGATGACTGCGGTCCGTTTCTCGCCGGACCTCGACATCGACAACACAGCCCCCGCCGGCCAGTCGTTCACAGTGCCGATCTCGCTGGACCGGCAGGTCGGCGCGGCCCCCGCAAAGACCCAGAAGCTGACCGTCGAGGCGTCTTTCGACGACGGCCAGACCTGGCAGCAACTGGTCGTCGACCGGCGCGGCGAGACAGCGGTGGCGTCGGTGCAGCACCCAGCGGGCAGCGGCTTTGTCTCCCTGCGGGCGTCGGCGACCGACACCGCTGGCAACAACGTGCGGCAGACGATCATCCGCGCGTACCGCTTCCAGTAGCAGACAGTCCCCGGGCCGCACCCCGGCCCGGGGACGCCGCCGTCGCGATCCCAAGTCCGGCGACCACCGAACCAGCGTTGCCAGCATCCCGGCAACGCTGGTTCCGGTTGGTCGCCGAAGAGGAAGTGCACCCGCCAGTGACGCCTCGGCGGCGCTCGGCCGGCCCGACGCCGTCGCCCGGGTCGGTCCAGCCGTCTGGGCGCCGCATGGCTCCTTGGGAGGTGCATGGACTCTGAGGCGGTCAGCTCACGGTCGAGCACGAAGTGGCGTGACACCATGAACGTCATGCCCGCGTACGCCATCCGGTTCACCTTCGAGGGACTGCTCCCCGAAGAAGCCGAAGCGCGGGTGCTCGACAAGATCGCCGGCACCGTGATCACCCACCCAGACGATGGAAGCACCATCGTCGCAATACCGGTCACCGTCGCAGGTCTCGCCCACGCTGCACGAGACATGTCGGGATGGAACGCCATCCTCACGCACCTCACCGGCGTAGCCCCGCTCGCCGTCTCCGCGGACCCCCTCGAGGAGAGGCCGCGCGGCATCCCTTAGTGCGCAGGGCCGCCCGTCGCGCGACGGGCCGCGCGGGTACGAGGCCCGCCTCATCGGGCCCTCTGGGCGCGGGCGCTGTCGCTCCCGGCGTTGAAGACGACTCGAAGTCCGCGGGGCATGACTGCGCTCGCGAAAGCATCGCGAATCCGAAGGCGACTCCGGCACGCCTTCTGGCGCGACCTCGTCTGACCTACGCTGGTGTTACCACCGTGTGCGAAAGGGGACGTCATGCGGCACCTCATCACAGACGACATGCTTGGCACAGCTGCCGATGCGCTCGAAGGGCACGGCATGGCCTCGAGGACGGCCACCTCGTGTATCTGTGGCCACAAGGAGACGCCCGTCCGCAGGCATCTGGCCCAGATCGTTGCCGACGCCGTAGCGCCCAGCCTCACCCAGGACGTGATGGCGATGCTGGTGGAGTTCATGGCGCAGCCTGCTCCGGCAGCTGAGCCGGTTCTCGACAAAGGCACGCCGGACCCGGACAGCATGCCCGTGACGGAGTCGATGAACGGTGAGCCAGTGGCGGCCCGCGGGAGGCGTTTCGGGTTCAGCGGCCGCGGGAATCGTGGCGCTCAGTCAGACACAGACGGTTGAGGCGGCCATTTCGCGGCGTGACGATGGACACGGCGTACGTTGATCGCCGTCGGGCTCGCTACTAGTCGTCCACATCCGTGAAGGCCGGGCATAGCAGGCCCAAGGCCGCTGTTCGGCGACTTCATCGAAACCGAGTTCCGTGGTGCGTTCATATCGTAGAAGGGATCGCCTGGAGATCCGGGAATAGCCCTCGGCCCCAGTCGGGAATGTCGAAACACGTGATCCGTGCTACGCCACTGGCGTTCAGCCTGCGCGCTGTGGTTCCTGCTCCGGACGGCGTTGGGCCGTGTGCAGGCGCCGCACGCTGCGACGGCATACGGCTGCTGAGCGGCCCGCCACGTGACCGCCCGGAGCGGCGGCGGAGGACCTCCTCCCCGGAAATTGTGAATCGCCCACGCGGTCCGCAAAGCGCCCGTACCGTTCGGGGATGTCGCGGAGGGCGGCACGGAGCAGCATCACGCACGGTGCATTCACGAGGGGACCTGGGATGAACTTCCAGAGGGGGGCGTCGATGGAGACGCGTCGGTCTCGCAGCCAGCGAGACAAGAACAGGCGGGTGGCTCGGCGACTGCTCGGGGGAGCGTCGGTCGCGGCCGTCGTGGCGGGTGGCATCAACTTGGTGCCGGCGCTCGCGTCGACCGTCACGAGTGCCACCTTGACGGGAGGTGCAGGCACTGCGCTCGTCGGGCAGACGCTCTACGCCAGGCAGGGCGCCACGCTGGCCCTGACCGTCGTCACCAGCCCGGACACGAAGTGCGTCGAGGTCACGGGTCCGGCGACTCCGCTGATTCAGACCTCGTCCTCGGCGACGTCGAACTGGACGTTCACCCTGACAGCCCCGGGGGGTGAAGGGGCTCAGGCCGTCGTGGTTGCAGCCTCTCCCGACTTCAACGGTCAGCCCAAGTGCACGGGCATGACCCGCACGGGTCAGGCCTCGTATGCCCTCGACAACACCGGCCCGACGGTGAGCGCCCAGCTCACCCCGACCCCCAATGCCGCCGGATGGAACAGGTCAGACGTCACGGTGACGTGGACGGCCACCGACGCCGGCTCGGGTGTCGCGGCCGGGCAGCCGTTCCAGACTGACTCGGTCACGACCAACGGTGACGTCACAAAGACCACGCAGGCGCAGCTCGACCGGGTCGGAAACGCCAGCGCGCCCGGATCCGTGACGGTGCACCTCGACAAGTCGGCCCCGACGATCACCGCGACGCAGACTCAGAACGCCAACGGCACGACAACGGTGACCTTCACCTGTAACGACGCAGGCGGATCCGGAGTCACCTCGTGCCTGGCCGACGGGACCTCGACGAACTCGAAGACCGTGAACCCGGGCGTCACCGTGACCGGCACCGCCACCGACGCCGCGGGCAACACAGGCACGGCGTCGTCCACGGCTCCGGCAGGTGACACGACGCCGCCGACCCTGTCGGGCGCTCCGACGACTCAACCGAATCCGCAGGGCTGGTACAAGGGCGACGTCACGGTGCACTGGACCGCGGCCGACCCACAGTCCGGCATTCCGAACCCGCCCGGAGACACGACCATCACCGGTTCGGGCGAGGGTCTCATCAGCACGGTCACAGTGCAGAACGGCGCGGGCCTGACTACAACGGCCAACAGCTCGCCCCCGGTCAAGATCGACCGGACCGCCCCGAGCACATCGATCGGCGGAAACTCCAACCAGTGGGTCAACGGCCAGGTCAACCTCACCCTGACCCCGACCGACAACCTTTCGCAGGTTGCGTCGACGTCCTACAGCGTCGACGGCGGCGCGACCCAGACGGGCACAGCCTTCAGCCTCACCGACGAGGGCGACCACACGGTCACCTTCTTCAGCACCGACAACGCAGGCAACGTCGAGGCACCCACCACGGTGCACGTGAAGATCGACAAGACCGCGCCGACCATCGGCCACATTTTCGACCCCTCGTCCTACACCGATGGCAGCTGGACCAACAAGGGCATCACCGTCACTTTCGTCTGTGACGACAAGGGCGGTTCCGGGATCGCTGACTGCACCGCTCCCGTGACCAAGGACGCCGACGGCAAGTTCGTCGTCCCCGGCAACGCAGCGGACGCAGCGGGCAACTCCGCAAGCAACAGCGCGAGCATCTGGATCGACAAGACTCCGCCGACCATCACGGCGAACGCCGTGGGCGACAAGAACGACGCGGGCTGGTACAAGGACGACGTCACCGTCACGTTCACTGTCGGCGACGCGCTCTCCGGCGTCGTCGGCGCACCCGCCAACCAGGTCCTGGGCGAAGGCGCAGACCAGAGCGCCAGCGCCACCGTGCACGACGCGGCCGGCAACTCGGCCTCGGACGGTGTGACGGGCATCAACGTCGACAAGACCCCTCCGGCGCTGTCGGCATCGTTCGCCGACGGCTGGCACACGGGTGACGTCGCGGTTGACTGGTCGTGCACCGACACGCTGTCGAAGGTCGCCACGCCGCCAGCCGACGACACGGTGACGGGCGAAGGCGCCAGCTTGTCGTCGAGCGCCAGCTGCACCGATGTCGCCGGCAACAAGACGACGAAGACTGTCGGCGGCATCAAGATCGACCGCACCACGCCGACGACGACGGCCGCGGTCGCGGGCACGGAGATCAGCGGATGGTACGGCCACGCCGTGAGCGTCACCCTCACCGGCCACGACAACCTCTCCGGGATCGCAGAGACCTACTACACGGTTGACGAGGGTCCGACGCAGACCTACCACGCACCGTTCACCGTTGGTGTGGACGGGGTGCACCACATCGCCTTCTGGAGCAAGGACGTTGCCGGCAACGTCGAGTCGGCCGGGGCGCCCATCACGGTCAAGATCGACACGACTGCCCCGGTCACGAAGGTGATCAACCCGATCTCGCCCGTAAGCGGCTGGTTCGTCGTCAGCGGCATACCGTTCGCGTTCGACGCGCACGACGGCGGATCCGGCGTCGCCGCAACGTACTACACGATCGACGGCGGCAATGCGCTGACCTACGGTCAGCCGTTCAGCCAGGACCTCTCCAACGGCAGCCACTCCGTCGAGGTCTGGAGCATCGACGCGGCCGGCAACAGCGAGCAGAAGCAGACGTTCACGATCAACGTCGACACGATCGCGCCCACGATCACGGGCACGGCCACGCCGGCGGCCAACACCTTCGGCTGGAACAACACCGATGTCGACGTCAAGTTCGCGTGCACCGACAGCGGGTCGGGTGTGCAGACGGGGGTTGCCGGCTGCGCCGGAGACACGACCCTCAAGAACGAGGGTGCGGCCCAGGGCGTTCACGGCGACGCCGTCGATGTCGCGGGTAACCACTCCGGCACGGACGTCACCGGTATCAACATCGACAGGACGAAGCCGACGCTCGTCGGCATCGCTCCCGCCCCCAACGGCGCCGGGTGGTACAAGGCCGACGTGCCGGTGACCTGGGTCGGGAACGACGCACTCTCTGGCATCGACCCTGGCAGCCAGCCGGCACCCAGCAGCATCACCGGCGAAGGCGCCGACCTCGGCGCCGGTCCGGTCACGATCACCGACAAGGCGGGCAACGTCAGTGACCCAGCCTTGCTCACCGGCATCAAGATCGACCGGACCCCTCCAGTCATCACCGGGGCTCCCACGACCACGCCCAACGCGGCCGGCTGGTACAGCGGCGAGGTCACCGTCGACTTCAAGTGCACCGACAGCCTGTCCGGAGTGGCGACCTGCCCGACGAGCAGGCTGCTCAAGGGCAATGGCGCGAACCAGAGCGTGACGAGCGACACGGCGACGGACATGGCGGGCAACTCGAGCGCCGCGAAGACCGTCGGCGGAATCAACATCGACGGGACCGCCCCCACGACGTCGAGCAACAACCTGTGCACCATGGTGAACGGCTGGTGCACCGGTTCGACCGCCGATGTGGTGCTCACAGCCACCGACCAGACGGGCCTGTCCGGCGTCAAGGAGATCCACTACAAGGTCGACAATGGGGCCGAACAGGTCGCGTCGGGTGCCACCAGGACTGTGACCGTACCTCTTGACGGGAGCGGCTCGGCCACGTTGGCCTACTGGGCCGTGGACAACGCCGGGAACGCCGAGGCGAAGAACAACGTCGCCCTCGAGTGGGACAACATCGCCCCGACGGTGAGCCACGACCTCTCACCAGCTCCCAACGCCGACGAGTGGAACAAGTCCGACGTGACGGTGACCTTCAGCGCGAAGGACGATGACCAGGGCTCAGGTGTCGCCAAAGTCTCGGCGCCGGTCACCGTCTCGACGGAGACAAGCGGGAAGAGCGTCACCGGCACGGCCACCGACACCGCCGGCAACGTCGGCAGCGACTCGGTCGTCGTCAGGCTCGACAAGACCGTCCCGACCATCACGGGCGCGATCACGAGCGGGCACCTGACGGCGAGCGGTTGGTACAACGGGCCGGTCACGGTGACCTTCACGTGCGCCGACGCGCTCTCAGGCGTTGCTACCTGTGCCGACCCAGTGCAGCTGACCGCCAACGGCACGAACCAGGCCACGGGTCCGGTCAGCGACCGAGCCGGCAACACCGCCAGCGCCACCGTGGACGGGATCAAGATCGACACCGAGAACCCGACCCTGCTGCCCGGAGACGTCAACGTCGGCGGGAAGACCTACACCCTCGGCGCCGTTCCACCGGCGACGTGCTACGCCACGGACAGCTACTCCGGGATCGCCTCTTGTGCAGTCACCGTCACCGGCGGCAAGGCCAACGGCGTGGGAACTTTCAGCTACACGGCCACGGCCACCGACAAGGCGGGCAACTTCTCGACGATGACGGGCACCTACCGGGTGATCTACCGCTTCGACGGGTTCCTCCAGCCGATCAACGACACGGCTCACCAAGTGGGGACGTCCACCAGCATCTTCAAGGCGGGTAGCACGGTTCCGACCAAGCTGCAGCTCAAGAAGGCCGATGGCACGGTCGTCCAGTCGGTCGAGGCGCTGGGCTGGCTGACCCCGGTGAAGGGGAGCGGAACGTCCGCACCGGTGGACGAGTCGGTCTACACCGCTGCCGCCGACAGCGGCAGCGACTACAAGTTCGACTCGACCGAGAAGCAGTACATGTACAACTGGAAGACCGGGTCGGCAGGCGGGTCCTACTGGCGGATCGGCGTCCAGCTGGACGACGGCCAGACGTACTACGTCAACATCGGGCTCCGATGACAGGCGGCCCGATCGACCAGAGACCGTTGCGTTGACGGTCGAGGTGGTCCCGTGCCGGCAACGGCACGGGACCGCCTTTTCCTGAAGTCGTAGCCGAGCTGGCCGGATCAGATGGTCGGGCGCTGACGGCCGACGAGGCGCTTCCCTTGGGCCGGTGTCCGGGGCGTCTTGTACGTCGCCGAGGGGAGATGCGGCTGCCGGCCAAAGCGGGGCATCATGGGCCGATGAGCACCGATTGGCGTGTTTCTGAGGCTCGACGCATCGTCGGTGCCCGGATGGAAAAGGGCTGGTCTCAGGGCCGCCTCGCCAAAGAGGCTGGGGTCGGTCTGGGCACGGTCTACTCAATCGAGAAGGCGAAGCCAGTGAGGGCAGAGACCCTCCTGATCGTCCGAGGGGCACTCGACCTGGGCGACACTGACGTGCCTTCCGATCCCGATCTGCCGTCTGACGTGCGGCTGGTCGTGGAGGCCGTCGCTCTCTGGCTTCATGAGCTCCCCGAGCCCGAGCGGGCGAGGGCCGTGAGCCGGCTCTTGGCCGCGATCTCGACGCCGCGGGAGTAAGCATCGCGAAGGGCCAGCCTGCGCCCGCCGCTGCGGGAATACCCCTGTCGCTGAGATCACTGCCCGTCATTGACTCGTCCTGGCCACGTCGGCCCGCCTGCCGGTGCACCCTTGGCACTATGAGTGATCCGTGGGCGAGCTACGCCGGAAGCGTCCCCGAGCCCTCCGAGCGCGCCGCACCTCAACCCTACGGCGCCACAGCTGACGACTATGTCGCTGGCGCTTCAGCCTGCCCGCTGTCGGGCCCCGGCGGCGCCCCAGGCCCAAAGAAGAGCCGACGGGTGATCGTCGTAGCGACCCTGGGGGCGGTGCTCATCGGCGCCCCCACGTTCCTGTTGACCACAGCCTGCTCGACGAGGTGAAGCTGCGGTAAGCCGCGAGGGGACAAAGCGAGCCCCCACTCCCGGGTGAGTTGGGGGCTCGCCGTATGCCGCACGTCGCGGTGCTGTGTTGTCCGGGTCAGCCGCAGGACATGTGGTCGAACGACACGGTCACCGTGCCGTTGGCGTTCAGCGTGGCCTGGGCGTTGTCGTGGAACTGCAGGTGCGAGCCGTCGCTGCCGGTCGCGTTGACGTTGAAGGTGCTGTGTTCGACGCCGTTACGCAGGTTGTTCTCGTCGCCGAACCAGTTGGTGAAGTGCCCGGTGTACGACGTCTTCGACGGGTCGTCCGGTGTGAAGGTGAACTGGCCCTCGACCGTCCCCGTGAACCACGAGCCGGTCTTGCTGATAGTGCCGTGGAAGATCTGGTTCTCGACTGCGCTGATGGTGCCGAGGTCACCAGTGCACGGGTTGGCGTCGTGGAACACGTCCACGACTCCGTGCTCGTTGTCGGTGAAGGTGGTCGCCCCGTTGCCGCCGGCGGTTGCCGATACGGCCCCGAGGAGCAGAAGCGACGTGGCCGTAGCTGTGGCGCAGACGGCCCTGATGCCGAGTCTCATGTGACTCTCCTTGCTGCAGGTCTTGCGAAGTCCCCCCGGAGCGGAGCCGACGGCTCCCAAACCACTGTGGGCGCAGCACGTTTCGCGATACGCCCATCAGGAAGATCACAGGAGACTGGCAGGCAGCGCCAAGGTCGCCAAGGCTCGACGGGACTGCCCGCATCGACCGCGCCGCAGCCGCAACGCTGCCGGAGTCATCCGAACCTGGCCGGTTTCCCCTTGGGTGAGCAAAACCGGGAACCGGGGTACTTCTTCTTCATGCAGAAGGCGGGTCTATGAGGTCGTGGCGCAAGTCCGAGGTCGGCTCACTTGCCAGGATGTACGCCTGGCTCGTGATCAAGCTCCGCTGGTGCGTCGTGCTGGGCTGGGTCACGGCCGCGATCGCAGCCGCCCTGTGGCTACCCGCCACCACGGCCGGCGCGGACCTGGGCGCGTTCGCGCCTCCGAACAGCCACGCCATCGCGACGGAGACCGCGTCTGCCAAGGCCTTCGGGTTCCCGATCCTGTCCCGAACCGTGCTGGTGCAACGCGACGAGCACGGTCTGTCGCACGCGGCGCAGCAGCGAGTGGTGGAGCGAGCGGTGGCGGTGGCCAAGGGAACCGTCGGCGACGTCGGTCCCATAGCCGGGGTCCTTCCGATCGCCAATTCGGAGGCGGTCTTTCCGTCTTCCTCAGAGCAGGGCACCACAGCTCTGAGCTACGTTCTCACCAAGCCGGGTACGAGCCTGGCCGACGAAGTCGCCGCGGCGGAAACGTTCGGCCGTCAGCACGTGAACCAGCCAGACGACCATCTCGTCGGGGTCACGGGGACGGTCCCGGCGCAGGTCGCCCAGTCCGAGATCCTCTACGGTCACCTGCCGTTGCTCGAGTGCGCCACGCTGGTGGTCGTCATAGGGGTCGTCGCCGTGAAGTTCAGATCGGTCGTCGCTCCGCTGGTGGCGCTGGTGACTGCGGCCGCGTCGTACTTCCTGGCTGTCCGGGTCACCGACTATGTGGGCGGGTTCGTGCAGGGCGGGGTGCCTGAGCAGCTCAAACCGCTGGTGCTCGCGCTCGTGCTGGGCATCGTGACGGACTACGCGATCTTCTTCCTGTCCAGCATGCGTACCGGTCTCGACGCCGGCCTGGACAAGCTGACGGCGGCCAAGACCTCCGCCGCGCAGACCGGTCGGATAGTGCTGGTCGCCGGGATCGCGGTCGCGGCTGGCAGCGCGGCGATGCTCGTCGCGCAGGCGGGTTACTTCCGCGCCTTCGGACCCGTGCTCGCGCTGTCGGTGCTGACCGCGGTGGTCGTCTCGGTGACCCTGTTGCCGGCACTGCTCGCGATCCTGGGCCGCGTCCTGTACTGGCCCACCCGGCCCGGGGGAGCAAGCGCTCCTCACGTGGCGCGGGCCGCGGCGCGAGTGCTCACCGTCCGAGTGGTGGCACTGGTCCTCGGCGGCGCCTGTGTAGTCGGCCTCGTGGTCCTGGGCGCCGGCGTGGACCGCCTCCGTCTGGGAGTGTCCTTCATCGCCGCGCTCCCCGCCGACAGTGAACCGCGCACGGCAGCGCAGGCGGCGGCTTCGGGTTTCGCGCCCGGTATCGTCGCGCCGACCGAGCTGCTGCTGCAGGGCGCCGAGATCGGCAGTGACCAGCAGAAGCTCGCCCGACTCGGCCGCGAGCTACAGCAACAGCCGGGTGTCGCCGGCGTGCTGAGCCCCAGCGCGCTGCCCGACAACCTGGTGCGGGGCGCCCTCGTGACCCGCGCGGGCGACGCCGCTCGCTTCCTCGTCATCCTCGACAAGGACCCCCTCGGCGCCACAGCGATCCATGACCTGAACGATGTGTCGGAGGCCATGCCCGTCCTGCTGCAGCGGGCCGGGCTGGAGGGGGCGCGCTACGGTTTGGCCGGCGACACAGCGGTGGCCAGCGAGCTCGTGGCAGCCACCAACGCCGACCTACTCCGCATCGCGATCGCGGTGCTGTTGGTGAACCTGGCCTTGCTGATGGTCTTCCTGCGTGCTGTCGTCGCACCACTGTTGCTGCTGGCCTCCAGCGTGCTTGCCCTCGCCGCCTCGCTGGGTTGTCTGACGCTGGTCTTCCAAGATCGGCTGGGCCACGACGGGGTGGCGTTCTACGTGCCGTTCGCTGCCTCGGTGCTGCTCCTCTCGCTCGGGTCCGACTACAACATCTACGGCGTCGGCCACGTCTGGACTCGCGCCAACCACACGTCCTTGCGAAAGGCCATGGCGGAGCGCGTCCCAGAGACGTCCGGCGCGATCACCGCGGCCGGCATCACGCTGGCGGCGAGCTTCGCGATGCTTGCACTGGTGCCGCTCCGGCAGTTCCGCGAGCTGGCGTTCGTCATGGGCCTGGGGGTCCTCATCGACGCACTGGTCGTGCGCACCGTCCTGGTTCCCGCGCTCCTCACGCTCTTGGGCAGCTTCAGCGCCTGGCCGCGAAAGCTCCACGGTGCCCGGACCAAGCGCACACCCGCGAGCCGACCCTCGACTGCCTCGGGCCGAGGATCGTGATGCTGCAGGACCGGGATCCCGCTCGCCACGACCCGAAGGGCCGGCTGCCCGAGTCCGCGCCACCCAGAAGCGATGTGCCTCGCCACATCCGGCTCACTCGGCCCGCCTCGAGAGCCAAGACGGTGAATAAAGTGCCTTGCCTGAATAGTGGGGAATGCGCACGAAACTTCGCCCAGAGACTCAGCACTCTGGCTTGGCTTATGACAGGGGCGCAGAGAAATCACCATCGGAACCGACCGGGTCGCAAGCCTCCAGCCCCGGCACATCCGAGCGGCACGCTCGCGACCCCTGCGCTCCGACCGGCGGATTGGTCACGGCGGGCTGTCCGCGGTCCGCAAATGGCCCGCAGAAGGTCCTGTGAGTCGGGCGCCGACCTATCCTGGCGAGGTGGCGCACACGGTCGCGAGCAGACCGGTCCCCGACGGGGACACGTGGGTACGGTCCGCGCTGGCGCGGCTCGGCCAGGTGCCCGGCGTCCATCGGGCAGGGCTGGCTTTGGCCGAAGGTGGTGGACGCCGGCTGCTCTTCTGCGCGAGCGACCGCGACAACCGACGCAGCGTCGACTGGTGCGAGGTCGACGCATACGAGGATGTCCCGCTGAACCACTCCGTGCGCACCGGCGAGGCGGTGGTGGGCTCATTGGAGGACCTGGCCGACCGCTATCGTGCTTTCACCGACCGCCAGCCCCCGAAGACCCGCGCGCTCGCGGCGCTGCCGATCTTCGCTGCCGGCCACGTCCAGGGCGGATTCGCGCTGTTCTTCGACGCACCGCAGCGCTTCGACAGCGCACAGCTGAGCGAGCTCGAGGATCTCGGCGCGAGGCTGGGCGCCGCCCTGCGCCGCGTGCAGCGTGCGACCGCCCATGCCAGCAGATCCCTCGAGGATGAGCCGATGCCGCTCGGCGCGCGCTCGGCCACGTACTCCGTTGCCGGGGACCCTCGGGCAGTCGCCCCCGCGCGCCATTTCGTCCGGAGCACCCTCGCGTCGTGGGGTGTCGGCGAGGCCACGATCTACAGCGCGATCCTGTGCCTCAGCGAGCTGGTGACCAACGCGATCATCCACACCGATGCCGGCTGCGAGCTCCGTGTCGTGCTTGACCGCGGTGTGCTCACCACAACCGTCCGCGACGGCGGCTCGACCGTGGTCGTCGATCCACGCAACTTCACCGAGGACCCGCTCGCTGTGCACGGTCGTGGGCTTCAGCTCGTGGACGCGCTCTCGACGAGGTGGGGCTCGGAACTGGACGCAGTCGGGATGACCGTGTGGTTCGTGCTCGAATCGGTGTGATCCGGTTATTGGTAGCACAATTCCTCACCGGCTCAACACTGTGAATTGTTGGAAAACTCAGCATTCCAGCCCGGTTGGAGGCACAGTGACTTCGGCGGCGGGGAGGAACGGGAGGAGATTGCGACCTCGATGTGGGCGTCGGGTGGGGACGCGAGGCGCGACGACCAAACCGCAAAGCCGAGACCGGTATGTCAGCCTTGCGCCAGTCGGACCGGTCGACAGGTGCCCGGGACCACATCGTTGGTCCCGGGCACGCCTGTTTTCTTCGTGTGCCGGTCCAGGCTCTCGCCAGCGAGGTGGGTCATGGGCGTGGCGCTCCACGAGCGCGCGGATTCGCCGAGCGGTGAAGCGGAGAGGCACCACTCTCGGGAGAGGGGGTCAGCGTGGTGCCCCTCCACTCCTCACATCACGAACTGAGATCCCGTCGTTACGCCAACAAGCGGAGTACATAACAGCCGAATTACGCACCACCGCAGACTAATTCGCGCAAACCCCACCACTTTTCTGCCTTCGTCGACGCGATCCGGCTACCCCGTGCATACTCGCAACAGGCTACTGGGGGTGGTTCTCGACGAGGGAGTGCGCCCTTCGCTGGGTGCAGGGGTGGGGGACATATGGCGCAGCCCGTGCGCGAGCGGGGGGCTGTACTTCTAGGGTTGAGCGCGCGTCCGGTGACCCAGCCTCTGAGCGAGCGGTCCCGGGGTGTTCGCCTGCTGCAGTGGGGGATCGCCGCCGGCGACCTCGTTGTCATCGCCACGTCGATGGTGCTGGCCGCGGCCGGACGCATGAGCCTCGAGATCTTCTCAGCCGCCAGCGACCTCAACGCGGTGGCGCAGTCGGTCGGCGTCTGGATCATTGCCGGCTGGATGCTGGTCAACTACTTCATGGGGACGTACGCGAGCATGTATGTCGGAGTAGGCACTCGCGAGTATGCCCGGGTCGGATCGTCTGCTGCGCTCACGGCTGGTGCGATCGGGATCATGAGCTACGTGACGAAGTTCGACCTTTCCCGTGGGTTCTTCGTTCTTCTCTTCAGCATCGGGTTGCCGCTGTTGTTGCTGTGGCGGTGGTGCGCCCGTGGTCTCGTGCACCGTGTCCGCGCCCGAGGACATCTGATGACGCGCGTGGTGGTCTGCGGGTCGGCCGGTCATGTGGACGACGTCGTCACGGTGCTCAGGCGCGAGTCGCGCCTCGGCTACAGCATCATCGGCGCCCTGACGCCCGCCGATCAGGCAGGCAGCAGCACCCCACTCGGTGTGCGCGTCCTCGGCGACACAACGCGGACAGCTGCATCCGTGCTCGCCGCGGCGGCTGACCTCGTCGTCTTCACGGAGGGAGCGTTTCCGTCGCCCGTGGACTTCCGCCGCATTGCGTGGGACCTCGAGGGTCACCACGTGCAGATGGCGGTTGTGCCGAGCCTCAGCGACATCTCCTCCGGCCGAATCGCGATGCGGCCCGTCGGGGGCCTGCCCCTCGTGCACGTCGAGCAGCCGCAGGGCCTTGCCGCCTCCCGCGGCCTGAAGCGGATGTTCGACGTGCTGGGAGGCTGCCTGCTGCTCGTGCTGTCCTCGCCGTTCCTGCTCGTCGTGGCGCTCACCATCAAGGTGCAGGACAGGGGACCGGTCCTCTTCCGCCAGACCCGCGTCGGGCGCGACGGCGAGCTCTTCGAATGCCTGAAGTTCCGGAGCATGACGGTCGACGCCGAGGCTCGGCTCAGCGCTGTCACGCATCTCAACCACACCGATGGCGTCCTCTTCAAGGCGCAAGGGGACCCGCGAATCACCACCGTAGGCAGGGTGATCCGGCGCTACTCGATCGACGAGCTGCCCCAGCTGGTCAACGTCATCACCGGCCACATGAGCCTGGTCGGACCGCGTCCTGCACTGCCGTCGGAGGTTCGCCAGTACGCGCCGGACATGAAGCGGCGCCTCCGCGTCCGACCCGGAATGACCGGCCTGTGGCAGGTCTCTGGTCGCAGCGACCTGGCGTGGGACGACGCAGTGCGCCTGGATCTCGACTACGTCGACAACTGGTCGATCGTGCAAGACCTGTCGATCCTCCTCAGGACCATCCGCGCTGTCGTTGCTTCACGCGGGGCCTACTGAACACGGGGCCGGACGCACCGGATCACGCCAGGCCGAGGCACACGTCTCAGCACCCACACCGACCGAGAGGAGCGAGACGGTCTTGACTCCTGAGGCCGCGCGTATTCCCCCGACGAGACGCTGGGCGTCGGTGGTGCTGTGGGCTGTCGCGGCGGCCAGCCTCGTCCTCGCCGCTGCCCTGACCGTCCTGCGCTGCGCCGACCCGAGCCAGCCGCGCCTCATCGAGCTGGCCGCCCTGGCGCCCGCGAGCATTCCCATCGCGTTGGTGACGATCACCGCGTCCGGTGCCGCGTGGATCGTCCAGGGCAAGCGCAGATCTGGGGCTCGGGCGGCGGCGTGCGCCGCGGCGGCGGGGTCAGCGCTGCTCGTCGCGCACCTTGTGTGGCTCGCACCACTCTTCCTTGGAGACACTGCCAGTCCGTCTGGACCGCAGGTTGTGGTGCTAGCGCAAAATTTCGAGTATGGCGATGCGGGCGCGCTGGCCCAGCTAGCGCGCTCCAGCGGAGCCGAGGTCGTCGTCCTGAGCGACCTGCCGCCCAACCAGCTCGCAGCCCTGCGCCGTACCGATCTTCTCGACCGCTACGCGTACCAGGTCGGCATTCATCCGGATGGCCCGGACGGGACGGTCATTCTCAGCACGTACCCGTTGATCGAATTGGCGCGAATATCCGATGGGGCCGATTCACGGCTCGTTCGCGTGGACGCGCATGAATTAGGCGGGTTCGACCTCGTTGCAGTCCATATGACGCCCCCCTACCAAGGAGACTCATGGACGCAGGAGTATGCCGTGATGGAGTCTTTTTTGGGCGCGACGTACGGAGCTGACACAAAAGCGTCCGTGGTCCTGGCGGGAGACTTCAACGCAACTCCGAACAACGCCCCCTTCCGGCGCATTCTCGACCTAGGCTTCCAAGATGGTGTGGACCAGGTCAATGGGGGCTATCAGCCTACGTGGCCTGCGGGAGCAGCCAAGCGGCAGTGGGGGATTGGGGTGCCGCCGCTCGTACAGATAGACCACGTCCTGGTGTCCCGAGGCCTGGACGTAAGCGGCCTTCGCACCGTGCAGGTCCGGGGATCAGACCACCTTGGACTGGTGGTTCAGGTCGGCCGAGCCTAAGCGTCTCTCAATTCTTGAATTTCCCGCGCACTGCGACCGGCGATGTCAAACTGTCGGCACGGGCAGTTTCCCCGGGGGGCGGGGAGAGGAGAACTGGCATGGTGATGTCACGACGCACTCTTGGCGGGGTTTCAGTCGACCTGTGCGAGGAAACGGATGTATTCGACATCCTGACCGAAGCAGTACAATCGTCAAAGAAACCGGCACTCGCCATCGCTTCGGCAAATCTGGACCATATCTACACTTTCTCGCGGGCGCGTTCCGAGTTGAGCGGAGTACTGCACGACGGGCCCGACCTCAGATGGCTGGTCCTGGCCGATGGCGTGCCACTGCTCGCCAAGGCTCGGCGGGTCACAGGACATCGATGGCCCCGACTGGCCGGCGCTGACCTGCTCCTTCCGATCCTCACGAGCGCAGCCGCCATGGGAGTCACGGTCGGCTTCCTCGGCGGCACCAACGAGATGCATGACGCCCTCGCCGCACGCCTCCAGTCCCTGCTTCCGAGTCTCAAGGTTGGTGGCTACTGGGCTCCGTCGCGATCTCAGATCGACGATCCGCAGCGGAGCGTCGGACTCGCGGACGACGTGGCGCGCGCCAAGGTGCAGATCCTCGTGGTCGGGCTGGGCAAGCCCTTTCAGGAACGGTGGATCCAGGCCTATGCCGCGCGAACGAAGGCACGAGTCCTCCTCGCATTCGGTGCTGCGGCGGGCTTCGTTGCGGGAGTGGACCATCGGGCGCCGGCGGCCCTGCAGGAGCGGGGGCTCGAGTGGGCCTATCGGCTGGCACGCGAACCGCGACGACTCGCACGTCGCTACCTGGTCCAGGGCCCGCCAACGGCCCTGCGTCTTGCCCATCGTCCGTCGACGCACCTTCCCGAGCCGCACCACTCGCCACGAGACGTGCAACGGGTCGCGGTGGTTGTCGTCACCCACAACAACGAGAGAGATATCGCCCGCCTTCTGGATTCGGTGCCCCACGCCGCGCCCGGGCTCGACGTGGTCACCGTCGTCGTCGACAACGGCTCGACCGACGGCACTCGAATCCTTGCCTCCCGACCGGACGTAACGCTGATCGAGACCGGCGGCAACCTTGGATTTGCCGGCGGCATCAATGTGGCGAGGCGCTCGCTTCCCGATGGGATCGACGCTCTGGCGATTCTCAACCCGGATCTCGTCCTCGGCCAGGGGTCACTGACCCGACTCGCACAGGCGCTCTCCGAGCGTGATGTCGGGGTGTGTGTCCCGACGATCTTCAACCCGGATGGAAGCGTCTACCAGTCCCTGCACCGTGAGCCGACGGTGATGCGAGCCGTGGGCGAGGCCGCCTTCGGAAGCCATTGGAGGACAAGGCCGGCCATGCTCAGCGATACAGTACGGTCGGATGCCGCGTACGTGACAGGTGGCACTGTCGACTGGGCCAGCGGGGCATGCTGGATGGTTGCCAGCGACTGTGACCGTGAGGTGGGATCCTGGGACGAGAGCTTCTTCCTCTACTCCGAGGAGGTTGACTACGCGCGCCGCGTCCGCAGCACCGGCTTTGCCATCGAGTTCGTCCCAGGCGCATCAGTGAAGCACGTCGGCGGGGGGTCTGGCGGGCCGTCGGACCTGGGCGCCCTCATGGCCGTCAACCGTGTTCGCGACTACGAACGTCACCATGGGCACGCGGCATCTGTGGCTTTCCGAGCGGCGGTGGAGCTGCACTATGTTCTCCGATCGGTGCGCCAAGGCGACCGGCGAGCACTCGCGGCCGTTGCACGCCGGTCATCATGGGCCAGCTTGCCGGGCGGTCAGAACCGGGAACGTGAACTCGTGGGATGAGCCACTCGGCAGGTGCTGCGCCGGCGGCATTGAACCATCCGCCGGGCACCGCGTGCGAGGGACGCGTGCGGACAGGGCCGCCACTCGCCCGGATCAGCCCGTGAATGCTGGGAAGTCCACGCCCAGCACGGCGCTCCTCCACACGGCATACCTCTGGGCCCAGGAGTGGCTGGCGTAGAACTCGCTCCGCTCCGCCTCGGTCTGCCGCGGCAGGTCGGCCGCCTGCAGGATGGCGGGCGCTATTGGATCACCGGGGGAGACGATGAGGCACCGGTCGCTCACATCGCGCAGCGGCGGCAGGTCGCTCGCAACGACCGGTCTTCCTGCGCCGAGGTATTCGTAGAGCTTGAGGGGGCTCATCGCCCGCGACATCGGAGTCTCCCGGTGTGGTATCAGGCAGACCTCGGACGCGGCGGCCATGGCGAGCGCCTGGCTCCGCGGCACAGGGGGTCTGATCTGCACGTTGGGCTCGTCCGACAAGGCCCGGAACAGGTCGGGCTCGTGCATCGGCCCGACCAGGACCAGGGTCCAGTCAGGCAGGTCGCGAGCCGCGCGTCGCAGCACGTCGACATCAACCCGACGCTCGAGCGCGCCCGCGTAGAACGCGACGGGCCTGTCGAGCTCGCTGAACCAGGACGGAACTGGCGGGAGTGCATGGAAGTCGCCTGGGGCAATTCCGTTGGGCACCACGGTCGTCCGGTGAGATCCGACGTGCCCGACCACCGCCTTGCTGACGCCGATGACGTGGACGTCACGACGCGCCATCTGCGCATAGCTCCACGCATACAGGCGCCGAGACGGCTCGAAGGGCGGGTACTCGAGCCAGTCATCCCACGCGTAGTACACGACGTCGCGCCATCGGGTGCGGTCAGCGACCGCAGCATGAACCGGATGACACGTGACGAGCACGGAGGAAGCAGGATCCGTCACCTGGCCGCCCAGCCACCAGTCGAACGCACTGTATGCCGTCGCCGTGGACATGCCTGTGGTGTCGCCTCGTCGCCACCGCAGCGGCCGGACGAGCGTACGCGAGGGGTCGTCGGGAAAACCGCGGTCCGGCTCGATGTCCCGCCGCCGCATGCGTGCGAGCCGGCTGCGCAACGGGTCTGACACCACTACAGATGGCACGCGGTCGTCTGCCAGAAGGTGCCGCGCCATCTGGTCTGCAGACCACGAGAAGTCGCGCCGCACCGCATCGGCCCACGTGTGGTACGCGAACGCGAACACCACAGAAGGCACGGCCGGCGCGGTATGGTCGGGCCGGGCGATCGTCGACGACAAGTCACCCCGGTCGTGCGTCGCGACGGTGGATCGGGGTCGGTCGCCCGTCAAGGCCGCTGCGCTTGTCGAGGCGAGTGCAACGGCTGGGGTCGAGCTCCCACCTTGATGAGCTGGTCCCACTGTGCTCGCCTCCTCGCGAGCCCTGGCGATGCCCCACAGGGCGCCGGCGCAGCCCAGGACGAGCGCGAAAGTGAAGAACGTCTGCCGGAAGGAGAACTCGTCGAACGTTGCCGCCGAGATCGCCACGGCCGCAATTGACGCCGCCAAGGCCTGCCCGAGGCCCCGTTCGGCTTCCTCGGTCGACCGCTTGCGGTAGCCGCGTGCCAGACTCATGCCGACCACGAAGATGGCGACCAGCACCGCCAAGGAAACGAAGCCGCCCTCAAGCAGGGTCAGGATGTACTGGTTGTCCACGTAGAAGTACTGCGTGGGACCGAAGGTGCCAAAGCCGCGCCCGAGCAGCTCGTGGCCAGAGATCAGCGCGGGAATCCGGTCGTAGTCGTCAGTGCGCGCCGTGATGCTGGAGTCCGACGAGCCGGCGAAGAGGAAGTACTCGAGCGTGCCGAGGATGCCGGGCACCGCCGCTCGGAACAGCACGAGCCCGACCACGCCGGCAAGCACGCCGTTCAGCCTCTGACGCGGGCTCAGCTGCACGGCATACACGCCCAGCGCAACCAACAGGGCGACGATCCCCGACCGGGACACGGTCATCGGGATGACGGCGAGGATCGCGACGAACGCCAGCCAGGCTGCGGCCCGGCGCGACCGACCAGTCGCGTTGAGGGCGAAGTGCAGTGCGATCGGCGCCACTGCCACGAGCACGACGGCGTACTCGATGGGATGGGACGCCCCGCCCTGAACGCGTACGAACCCGGCCCGCGTGTCGACATAGTCGTCGGTGTCCGATGTGAGCCCGGGCAGCTGCATCGCTGTGCGGTACTCGAGGCCCAGGCCGAACTCCACGATCCCGATCAGGGCCGACAAGCCCGCGAGCACCACGAGCCGGAAAAGGGTGCGTTCGACCATCTCCCGCGAACGCAGCCCGTCCACGGCGAACAAGGCGATGCCCATGACGGCCGCGAGCGGGAAGAGCGCGCGGACCGCGCCGTTGCTCTCCTCCGGCGCGAGGACACGGAGCATGCCGGCCGCAAACGCCATGCCCGTGGTCATCGCCCAGGCCAGGAGCAGCCACCGGACCGGGTGACCCGAACGGGCGGGTAGCAGCCCGAGGACCCGGCCGGCACCCCAGAGCGCCAGCGCCAGCAGGCCGATCAGCTCCGCGGGGTTTCCCACCGACTTGAGGGGGCCCACGATGACGTATCCACCCGGGATCAGGAACAGTGCCGTGAGCATGACCGTCAGCACGGACACCGGGTCGCGCCGTGACAGGGAGATCGCACTGAGCACGAGAATGAACGAGATGCCCAAGGCGGCACCCAAGGGCACCAAGGGATTGCGTGCGAACGGCGAGGCGATGAGCCCGACGGCTGCAATGCCGATGACGACAAGCAGGACCGCCACCACGGCGTGGTGCCGGAATCGGGCCAGCTTCATGGCTAGCGAGCGGACGAGACCGGGTCGCCTCTGCGGTCCTGCTCCGCCCCGCCTTCATCCGTCGCCTCTTCGGCGACCTGAGTGGCGACCGGCGTGGCGACCTCCGCGGTCGGCGGCTTCGGAGCAGAGCGCGTGCGAGTGCGTCGGCGGGGTGGCGACGGCTTCGCCGGGGCAGGCGCGGCGGGGACGGCCTGCGGTGGCTCCGCAGGCTCCTCCGCGCGGTGACCGTTGAGCGGCGGTTGAGCCGGGGCCGATGCGGCCTGGTGATCGCCATTGAGCTGGCCTGCCGCCTTCGAGCGCACCCGGGCAGCGGGTCGGGTGCGGTGTCCGTTGGCGACGGCGGCCTGCCCGTCGGCCTCGTGCACCGTGACCTCGGGCTGCTCGGGCGTCGCGGGCTGCTCGGCCGTCGCGGGCTGCTCGGCCCTCGCTGGCTGTTGAGTCTCGTCCTCCGCGGCCGTGGGCGGCCCGGACGGTTGGGTCTTGTCGGCCTCGGCGGCCTCGTCAGCCTCGCCGACGGCCGCGGGGGACTCAGGATCGGGCTCCTCGGCCGTGGCCTGCCCGACCTCGGACGCAACGGGGTTCCAGTAGTCCTCCTCCAGGTCATCGGGCTCGTCCGCGGGCTCGTCGACGGGTGCTGCCTCGAGCTTCGAGGGCTGGCCGACGGGTGCTTCCTCGAGCTTCGAGGGCTGGTCGACGGGTGCTTCCTCGAGCTTCGAGGGCTGGTCGACGGGTGCTTCCTCGAACTTCGCGAGCTGGTCGACGGCCGGCGGTGCCTCGCTCACCGATGACTGGTCTGCGCCGGGCCTGTCGAGCTTCGCCCACCACTCCTCGAGGCGAACGCCGTTGTCGCTGCTGACTTCTGCCGGCGGTCCCACCGGACTGCCGCCCGGCGCCTCGGGAACGGCGCTCGACCCTGAGCTGACAGCAACCTCCACAGGCGCCGGAGCAGCGAGACCCTGCGAGTGGCGTCCGCCCCAGCGCCGCGGAAGACGGAGGCGACGCCGTCGCGGACCTCGCAGCGTCACCTTGCGCTTCCGACGCTGGATCAAGCGGTCGACGACGATCGACAGTGCTGCTCCGGCCGTGAGACCCACAGCGCCGACCGCGACGAGCAGCTTCATCGTCGAGGGTGGGGGCAGCAGCTCCACCTGCGTCCGTGACGTCACGAACGTCGTGTACTGCGACACCTCAGGTGCTCCGGCCCTCTGCTGGATGCCGGCCGCCTTGCCTGGGGCGGCCGCCAGCACGGCATCGACAACCGAGCGCACCCCCGCCTCGTTCGGGCCGTAGGTCTGAACGGCATACACGCTGGTTCCCTGCTGCGGCAGCAGAACTGAGAAGAGGCTCTTGCTCTCGGGCTGGTCCGGCGCGGCTCCCGTGTTGCCCACGCCGCCCAGCGCTACCTGAGTCGCCGCCGACATGAAGTCGGCGATCAGCGCCTCGCCCACCAGGACTCCGTTGTTGGAGCCGAGCGGGTTGGCGTTGCGTGGATCCGGCTTGGTGGGGGAGATCGCCTCTCCATGCGTGAACACCAGCGCATAGCTGCCGAACGCGTGGTAGACGGGGTGCTGCTGGCGGACGAGGCCGGCGCCGGCTGCAGCCGTCAGGAGGAGGACCGGCAGCATGACCCACCACCTCTTGACGCACACCATGACGACGTCGAGTGCATCCACGCGGGTCAACTCCCTTCAGGCCCCCGGCTGTCGGTTGTTTGAAGGGTAACTGCGCGACCGTCGCCCAAGAGTCAGTTCTGGGACATTTGCCGGACGGATTCTTTTGGGTCGCAATTCATGCACCAATGAGCCCGCATGCACCCTTTCTGTCTCAAGATGCAATTGCCTGTTTCATCCGAATTTTCCACTCTCCCAGAATGATTCGCCCCTGCTTGTCCCGTCGCAACCACTGTGCGACCACTCCGAGACAGCGGGCGCGGTCCTGTGCGGGAAGGGGGGTCGAGAGCACGGCACGTGCATAACCTTGAGCCAGCCTTGTCTGCGGCATGGGAAATACTGCGCCGGCGCGCGGGTCGTAGTACGCGGCGACCTGCTCCGGCGTGGTGCCGACCATCGACGAGGCCGCGTGGCGCCGGTGGAGGAAGAGCCGCTCAGGGACCTGCGCCCACGGACCGCGAAGAGCGAGCTCGACGAGCAGAATCGTGTCGGCGCTCGGCGTCGCCGCCATCAGATGAGTCGACCCGAGCACGTCGCGCCGCATGAGGCCGTACACGGGATAGCACATGTGCAGCAGCGTCTCGCTCGTGCGGTGCCCCAACAGGCTGCGCAGCCGGGTGGCCGGGGTCGCGTTGTCGAAGGGCAGGTCCGTGCGGTAGTCGCACCTCACCGCGCCCGTCTCGTCGATAACCGTCGTCTGTGGCCATGCCAGGACGACCTCGGGTGCCGCGTCGAGCAACGCGGCGCACGCCTCGATGCATCGCGGCTCGAGCACGTCGTCATAGGCGAACCAGCGGAAGTACGGTGCGCTCGCCTCGTGGAAGACGAAGTTGTGGTTGAACGCGGCGCCGCGGTTCGCGTCGTGTCGGACATACCGGACTCGGTCATCGGCCGCGGCGAAGCGGCGGCAGATGCTGGGGGTCGCGTCGGTCGAACCGTTGTCACTGACGATGATTTCGAGGTCCGCATGCGTCTGCGCCAGAAGGCTCTCCAGGGCCTGGTCCAAGTAGGCGGCCGCGTTGTAGACGGGCAGTCCTACAGATACACGAGTCATACGTGACCCCCTTGCCGATTCATAGGTAGAGGACCCGGTGACGGAGACTGCCCTGCGCCCGACCGACGATCGTGCCGGCGACGGCCCACCAGAGCATCCGGCGCCGGAGTCCAAGGACGAGGTAAGGGCCGCGGCTGACGATCCACCAGTACTGGCCGACCGCCTGGCCAGGGCCGGCCCGACGAGCCCCGGACGACCGGTAGCGAAGGTACAACCGGACCTCGGCTGCCTTGTACCGGCGCATCTGGGTGAACACGCCCCAGACGGACTTCCGGTATCGGTAGTGGACGACGGCCTCGTCCGCGAAATGCAGGTGCGTTCCGCGGAGCTGGGCTCGCCAGCTGAAGTCGACGTCCTCACAGTAGGCCAGGCCCTCGTCCCACCCGCCGAGCCTCTCGAACGTCTCTCGGCTGACGAAGAGGTTGCACGACGGGGCGAAGGGCAGGAACTCACAGGGTCCGTCGAGGAGCGTCGCACCGTACTCGGGGCCGCCCCGCGCCAGCTGCAGGGCGGGCTCGTTCAGCAGCGTGACATCACACGGACCGGTGACCAGCCCGCCGCCGTGACGAGCCTGCCACAGCTCGGCCAGCCAGCTCGGCGCCACGACGTCGTCACTGTCGCAGAAGGCGATCCAGGCTCCGCGTGCCTCGGCGGCCCCACGATTGCGCGCATGCGCAGGCCCCCTGCGTGCCGTGGCGTCGATGACCATGAGGTCGAGCCCTGGCGGCTGGTGGTCCAGCGCCGTCTGGAGCGATCCGTCCGTGCAGCCGTTGTCCGCCAGCACGACCTCCCAGGGCTCCTCAAAGCCGCGCTGCCCGGCCAGCGCCTCCAGCTGGTCCCGCAGGACAGGGCCGGGGTTGAAGACAGGGATGACCACGCTGACAGCGCAGGAGCGGTCGTCGGAGGTCATCGCTTGCGTGCCCTCAGCACAGCGAGCAGGTCGTTCAGTGCGGGCGGTCGGACCACCAAGAGCGCGACGATGTAGACGATCCCGCCAACCGCCACACCGGTCGCCAGCTGCACCAGGGGCGTTGCCCCGGCCTGGCTGGTGACGCGGCTGGCGAGAAGGACGCTGGCCACCATGACGGCGCTGATGGCCAGGTGCGGCGCCAGTGCCCGGAAGTACGTGCGCAGCCGAAGCTGGACGGGCCGAAACGCGATGATGAGGCTGAAGGGTGTGAGCAGGAGCACGCCCCCGGCATACGCTGCCGTCACTCCGACCAGACCCCACCGGACGCCGTACAGCTCGAGCGCAGTGAGGACGACGCAGTAGACCACTCCCCAGCGGTACGACCAGTCGCTACGGCCCTTGGCAAGGAGCAGCTGGCTCGAGCTGAGCGTCACCGACTGCACCGCGACCACAGGGGCCATGAACCACAGCACCGGCACGACCGCCTGCCAGCGTTCACCGAAGACGACGTCGACCGCGGGTCCGGCGAGCGCACTCAGCCCGAACGCGAACGGAAACGTCACCACGGCCGTAGCGCATGAGGAACGGATGAATCCGCTTCGCAGGGCTGCATGGTCGTCCTGGCGACGCGAGAAGACGGGAAACACGACCTCGTTCACGACGGAGGCAACGGAGGCGACCGGCGCGGCCACGGTGCGCTGCGCCAGGGTGTAGGCACCCAGGGCGGCGGGGCCGAGGAAACGGCTGACGATGACCTTGTCGACCTGGTTGAACACGACGAACAGGACGTTCGACAGGAACAGGTGGAAGCTGTAGCTCCAGATGGAACGCAGGCTCGCCCAGCTGAAGCGCCAGGACGGACGCCACCGGTCGAAGACCCACACCATGGCTGTGCCCACCAGTGCCCCTGCGATGTTCCCCGCGACGAGCGCCCAGTAGGTCATTCCGACCAAGGCCCCTGCTATCGACACACCCGCGGTCACGACCGCCGTGACGCTGGTGGCCAGTGCGATCTCGAAGAACCTCAGGTCGCGGCGGAGCAGCGAATGGTGGATCTGGCCGAGTGCGGTGATCAGCGTCACGAGCGAGAACGCCTGGAGCACAGGCGTCGCCGCGACGCTGGACATGGCCGCAGCCACCGGACCGGCGAGCAGGAACATGCCCCCTGCCAGGACGATCCCCAGTGCAAGGTTGAGGTAGAAGACACTGTTGACCAGGAGGTCGTCCACGGTCTGGCGCTGGATGATCGCCGATCCCGTTCCCAGATCCTTGAGCTGGTCGAGCAGCATCGTCACCACGAGCGCGATGGCCACGACCCCGAAGTCCTCCGGGGTGAGGAGGCGGGCCAGGACGACGTTCGTCGCGAGACGCACGACCTGGGTGATCACCTGGGCGACGGCCGTATGCCGCGTCCCCCGCGCGATCGTGGTCGTGTCGACGGCGATGCCGTCCGTCGGCGCCGTGCCTCGTAGTCGACCGGCCATGTCGCGTCAGTCGATCTTGCGCAGCCAGGCCTCACGCCACATGGCGATGACCGACCGGGGACACAGGCTGTGGTAGAGGCCCGCACAACCGGACATGCCCTCGATGACGACGAGGTCACGCGTGATCCGAAGCATGCGGCCCGTCTTCTCGTCGATGAGCCGCTCGACGCGGTGCCGGACCCTTCCCTGGTGGCCGCAGTAGGCGAGCATCTCCTCGTCGAACCACAGACCCCTGTTCTTCTGGTTGCTGTCGAGCGTTGCCTCGATCTCTTCCCGGCTGCGCACCTCGACGAGGTCCCCCGGCTGAAGGTCCAAGGGCTCGGTCGGTGGCCACTGGCGGTCGACGACACCGCCGCGAACTCGCGGCAGCCGGTGGCCGTCGAAGAGCCGCAAAGCCGCCGGCAGCTTCATCGAGGCGCGCTGATAGCGGTTGACCACGGCATACGGAATGGCTCTGAGGATGGTCGAGATCGGCACGTTCCGGGTCAACACGTCGCGCAGGTAGTGCGAGCGCCCGGTCAGCGGGCTCGAGGCCCTGATCAGCTCGGTCGCCTGGCAGCGGTAGGTGTCCGCGCCCGTCACCGCGAACTCGTCCACGCCCTCCATCGGGAGGGTGTCGCGCTGGACCACGGACGGAGCCGAGATCGGTCGGTCGGCAAGACCCGCGTCGGGACCGTCGAGCTCGGGACCGTCGAGCTCGGGACCGTCGAGCTCGGGACCGTCGAGCTCGGGACCGTCGAGCTCGGGACGGCCGGTCTCCTCAGCCGGTGGCGCCGGCTCGAGCCAGGCCTCCTTGAAGAAGAGGTTGCAGTACGCCTGACACCCTCCGTGAGCCGACCCGTCGCAGCGGGCGCCGACGATATGGACCGTCCCGGTCATCCTGCGGTTCGGGCCGGTCATGTCAATGGTGTCGCACGTCTTGTCAGCCCGTGCCGCGACCGTGAGGTCGCGCCCCGCGAACTGCAGCATCTCCCTCATGAAGGGAAGGCGGTCCAGCGTCCCGTCGGCGTCGAGCGTGCCGACGATCTCGTCGACACTCTTCAGCCGCACACGGTCCCCCCGATGGAACTCGCTTCGCACGCGAGCCTGCACATCAGCGGCGGTCATGCGGACACGATAGGTGCTGGTGGATGTGCCGTCAGGGAAATCCCGAACGCGCCGTCAAATGAGCTGGAATTCGCGTGGGCGTGGCAACGGGACATAGATCCTGGGATGCCAGTTTCCTTCACCGGCAAGCCTTTTGAGGTAACTTGTCACTTCGTGCGCAATGTCCCAAGTGAGAATGACGACGAATTCGGCGCGTTTCTCCAGAAGTGTGTCGACCGGGTAGATCGGTACCCGTGCGCCCGGAATCCGACGCCCGGCCTTTGCCGGTGAGAGATCCACGGTGAACGGCAGGAGACGCTCGTCGACGCCGGCGAGGGAGAGCAGGACCGTAGCCTTCGACGGGGCCCCGTAGCCTGCGACGCTGAGACCGCTGCTTGCCATGACCTCGAGCCGCCGACGGAAGTCGTCCGCCACGGTCCGCGCGTCGGCAGCGAAGGCCACCGTCGCGTGGCTTCCCGAAAACCCCGCCCTGCGCTCCGCATCGAGGACCGCGGCCACCGACGCCTCGACCGGGGGATGATCCCGGCTGGCGCGCGCCGTGACGCGGAGGCTGCCCCCATAGACGTCGACCTCCACCGCGCGGGTCGCCGTCAGGCCGTGACGCTCGAGGGCGGGTAGCAGCGCGGTCAGGCTCAGGTAGAGGAAGTGTCCGTGTCGGATGGTGTCGATGAGACGGTCCTCGAGAAGGCGGCGCGCATAGAAGAACTCCAGCACCAGGGCTCCACCGGGAGACAACCGTCCCCGGTGTGCCTCGAGCACGGGGTCAAGGACCGGTTCATGCATGAGGTGGTGGAGGTCCACGACAAGGTCAGCACGCTCGTCGGAGCGGCGCTCGACCAGCCCGGCGCGCGTCAATGCTGCGAGCCACGAGTTCCCGTGGCCGGAGTCGAGCTCGATGACGGATCGCCCTGCCTGCAGGCCCTCGTCGCGCAGGATCTGGGCGACCGAGCGCTCTGCGTGGGCCGCCGCGGTCGCCGACTCCACGGCGGTCGGCGCCTCGGGCTGGAGCGTTGCGGCGGGGCCCAGCTGCAGCAGCGTGCACCGCTCGCATCGCACGAGCTCCAGTGGAAAGCGGCGGTCGGGATCCGGGTCGTCGATGAGCGGGAACACGTCTGAGGCCGGCACCGGACCGAGGTTCAGCACGAGGCCGATGTGGTCTGAGCCGCACGACCGACAGCGGAACGGCTCACCGGCCTGGGTCTGCACAGGGAGATCTTGCCCGATGGAGGGGCCGTGCCGAAGGGGATCGACGACAACCGCGGTCAGTAGGACTTGATGTCGCTCCGGACGGTGATGTCGGTGACCTCGGCTCCGGGTGGGAGGGCGACCACGGTGTGCACGAGGTGGGCGACGACCTCTGGCTGGAGCAGTAGCTCGGGGCGGTAGGTCTCGTTGCGCTCCGCGTAGAGCTGTGCCTGCATCGGGGTGGCCGTGCGGCCGGGATAGATCGTGGTCACCCGAATTCCGCTACCGGTCAGATCGGCTCGCATCGCGTCCGCCATCGCCTTGAGCGCATGCTTGCTGGCCGCGTAGGCGCCCGTCCCCCCGGAGGCCGCCAGTCCCTGGGTGGAGTTGACGAATACGACGGTGCTGCCCGAACGGAGTCGTCCGCGCAGCTGCGCGGTCAGTCGGAGCGGCGAGAAGGCGTTCAGGTCCATGAGTCGCTGGATGTCCCTGGAGCTGTCGACGAGGAGCGACCCAGTGACGATGACCCCGGCGCAGTGAACGAGCGCGCCGAGCCGGTGGCCCGCCTCGACGAGCGCCAGCTCCAGAGCGCCGAGCTCAGACGAAGCCAGATCCATGGGAAACGGGCGAATCAGCCGTGGCGGACCTGCCTCGGCGATGCGCTCGAGCTGTTCAGGGCTGCGGGCCACCGCCCACACGAGATAGCCCTGCCTTGCGAGTCGAAGGCTCACCGCAGCGCCGATGCCCTGAGATGCACCGGTGACGACAGCGACGGCATACGGGTGGGCCCCCCCCACGACGCCAGCCTAAGGAAGATCGCGACCGTTCACGGCGAATTCCCAGGAGTGGCGCAGGTTTCGGCCGTCTTGCGCAAACACCTCCGGGCCGCGGCCGCGGCTTCTACCCTGACGGGGCGTCCATGGATGCCTCTTCGAGCCGGAGGTCGACCCATATGTCAGCTGGAAGATCCCTGGTGGCAGCCGTGCTCGCCATCGGCATTGTGGTCGCCGGATGTTCCGTGCCGATGGCGGCGACCAGCGCCATCGACTGCTCGTTGCAGAGCCCCTCCGAAACGGCGGGCGCCAGCACTGCCTTTCCCTTGACGGTCGAGCACGCGAGCCGGCACCTCGTAGACCGCAGCGGGCGGCCGTTCCTCATGGTGGGCGATGCGGCGTGGTCGGTGATCGCCCAGCTCGACGAGCAGACCTTCGGCACGTACCTGTGCCTGCGGCGGGAGGCCGGTTTCAACACGATCATGGTCAACCTCATCGAGCACAAGTTCGCCTCGAACGCGCCGGCCAACGCCCAGCGCCAGGCGCCGTTCCTGGCTCCCGGTGACTTCTCCCGTCCCAACGCCGCATACTTCGACAGCGCAGCGAGGATGGTGTCGCTGGCGAGGTCGTGGGGCTTCCTCGTGATCATGACCCCGGCGTATGCCGGCTACGACGGCGGCAGCGAGGGGTGGTACCAGGAGATGGCGAGGTCGGGCGCGGAGACGCTCCACGCGTACGGACGCTTTGTCGGACAACGGTTCCGGGCCTTCGACAACATCATCTGGGTCGAAGGGGGCGACTACGACGTCCCCGACCCGGGGCTGGTCGACGCGCTCGCCGAGGGAGTTGCCGAGACCGACCCCCACGCGCTCCAGACGTACAACGGCAGGGTCGACTCACGGGTGACGCCCGCGTGGGGTGACCGACCGTGGTTCTCCATCGACAACATCTATACGTACAAACGCCCCATGGATGCCGCGAGCGCGGCATACCGCGACGGGACGAAGCCGTTCTTCCTGCTCGAGAGCCTGTACGAGAACGAGCACAACACCACCCCGGTCGACCTGAGGCGGCAGAGCTACCAGACCGTCCTGTGCGGCGGTATCGGCCATGTGTTCGGCAACAACCCGATGTGGCACTTCGACGGTCCGGGGTTGTTCCCCGCACCGAGTGGGTGGACCGAGCAGTTCGACTCTCCTGGGACCAAGGGTATGACGCAGTTCGCGCACATTCTCGGCAGTGTCGACTGGTGGAAGCTGCGCCCGGACTCCGGCTCTTTCCTCGTCGGCAGCGGTTCGGCCGCGGACCCGACCGTGTCGTCGGTTGCGACGGACCGGACTCTGGCCGTGGCCTACGACCCGGACGGCGCGAAGCTCCTCCTCGACCTGTCGGCACTCGCCGGGCCCCTCACCAGCGCCGTGTGGCGTGACCCGGTCAGTGGGGCCAGCGCTCCGGTCGACCTGCCCGGCGGCGCAGCCGTGCAGGTGACCGTGAGTCCGCCCGGCGCCAACTCCGGCGGCGACCCGGACTGGGTCCTGGTCCTCGAGGCCTCCTACGGTCCGACGTCCACGACCGCCTTGGACACGACGAAACCCTCGGCGTAGCGAGCGCGACATTCAACGCCTCGAATCCGCATGAGGGACAGGAACGTCTCCGCGTCCCACCAGTCGCGGCCCCGTTGAGAGGGGTACGCGCGGTCGAGCAGCTCCGCCTTCCGGTGGGCCAGCTCCGGCGCGACCTGCACGTAGTGGCTGACCGGGCGAAGGTCCCCATCCCATTTCGGGATCTCGTAGTGCATCACGAGGCTGTCTCGCCATACCGTGCTGACGAGCCTTCCGAGGAGCCGATGGTCCTGATGTGCGTCATCGACCCGCGGACAGAGGACGAGGTCCGGCCTGAGGACACTTGCCTGGTCCTCCAGCGCTTCCTTCACCGCCCCCCAGACGGACGGCAGGCGGCCGTCCGGAAGACCGAGGACGGTTGTGCGGCTGCCGGGAGCGAACAGCTCACCGGCCGCCCGCGCCTCGTCCTCTCGCCCTCCAGACCCAGTGAGGACCAGGTTGACGACCGACACGTCCGGCCTCTGGGCCAGCGTCAGCAGCGTTCCGCCGCAGCCGATCTCGATGTCGTCGGGATGCGCGCCCAGACACAGGACACTCAATGGCGAGATGAGCCGAAAGGGCAGCACCATCAGCTCACGTCGGGCAGCGGCTCATGCAGCACCGGCACGACAAGGTCCCCGGGCGTCGGGTGCGACGGTGGCGAGTTGCGCCAGATCGCCCACGGCGCGTGACCTTCCCGGAGCAGGTCCTCGAGGTACGCACGCTCCTTGAGGGTGTCCATCGGCGCCCAGAACCCGTCATAGCGAACGGCCCTGAACCGCCCGGCCTCGGCAGCCCGCGCGCAGGCGTTCGCCACGAGGTCCTCTCCCTCGTTGAGGAAGTCGAAGATCTCCTGACGCAGCACGAAGAAGCCTCCGTTGATGCGCAGGTCCATCTCGCCGACCGGAACGAATCCCGTCAGCCTCGACTCCTCGCCCACCGTGACGACGTGGAACGACTGAGGAGGTGGAACCGCGAGGAGGGTCCCCACAGCGTCCGAGGCCAGGAAGTCGTCGATGACCGAGTCCATCGGTGCGTCGGTCAGGACGTCGCCGTAGTTGGCCAGGAACACCTCGTCATCCTCGAGGTAGGGTCGCACCCGGCGCAGGCGCTCACCGATCTCGGTGTCGAAGCCGGTGTCCACGAAGGTGATCCGCCAGTCGCTGATGTCGCTGCCGAGGAGCTCTACGCTCGCACCGCCCTTGGAGAGGACGAAGTCGTTCGACTCGGTCTCGCGGTAGTCAAGGAAGTAGTCCTTGACCGCTTTGGCCCCATAGCCCAGGCAGAGGATGAACTCCGTGTGCCCGAAATGGGCGTAGTAGCGCATCACGTGCCACAGCACCGGCCGACTCCCGATCGGCATCATCGGTTTGGGGAGGGACTCCGGGCCTGAGCGCATTCGCATCCCGAGCCCGCCGCAGAAGAGCACCACCTTCATGAATCTCAACTCCTACTTTCAACCCCGAGATCAGAGGATTTCGAGACGGGGCAGCGGCACCACGAGCTTTCCGCCCCACTCGCGCACGTAGGTCAGCTGCGCGCTGATCTCGTCGCGCAGGTTCCACGGGAGGATGAGCACATAGTCGGGGCGCGCCTCCCGCAGCGCCTCGACCGGCTGGACTGGAATATGCGTGCCGGGCAGGAACCTCCCGTGCTTGACCGGGTTGCGGTCGACCGCGAACTTCAGCAGGTCCGGCCTGACGCCGCAGTGGTTGAGCAGCGTGTTGCCCTTGCCAGGCGCTCCGTAAGCGACCACCGTGGCGCCGGAGCGCTGCGCCCCGACGAGGAACTCGATGAGATCGTTGCGAACCTGCGCAACCGCACTGGCAAAGCCGAAATGACCCTCGAGGCTGTGCAGGCCGTGCGCGGCCTCGAGCGCCAGGACACGCGCCACCTCGGCGGACGGCGCCGGCGCGTTCTCGGTCGGCGCGGACCAGGTGCGAAGGCTGCCGCCGTGCGTGCCGAGCTCCTCGACGTCGACCACGGTGAGACCGGCGGCAGCGAGGACGCGCGCCGTGGTCAGCAACGTGAGGTACGAGTAGTGCTCGTGGTAGATGGTGTCGTACTCGTTGCCCTCGATGAGCCTCAGCAGGTGGGGGATCTCGATGCTGACCCGGCCGTCGTCTGCGACGAGGGCGCGCAGGCCCTCGGCGAAGTCGACGATGTCAGGCACATGCGCGAAGACGTTGTTGGCCACAACGAGGTCGGCGGGTCCGTGCGTGTCGGCCACCTTCTCACCCGTCTCCCGGCCGAGGAAGAGCACCTCGGTCGGCACGCCTCTGGCGATCGCGGCCTCGGCGATGTTCGCAGCCGGCTCGACACCGAGGCATCGGATGCCGCGGCGCACGACGTGCTGAAGCAGGTAGCCGTCGTTGCTCGCGACCTCGATGACGAACGAGTCCGGCCCCAGGCCGAGGCGGTCGACAGCGCCGTCGACGAACCGCTCGGCGTGCGCCACCCACGAGTCCGAGTAGCTGGAGAAGTATGCGTAGTCGCTGAAGATGTCCTCCGCGGCGATGTACGCAGGCAGCTGGACGAGCAGGCAGGCATGGCAGATCCGGACGTGCAGGGGGTAGAAGGTCTCGGCCTGGTCGGCGAGCTCGGCGGTCAGGTAGCTCTCGCAGGGCGGCGACATGCCGAGGTCCACGAAGGTGTGGCGAAGCTCGCTGCCGCAAAGGCGGCAGCGTCGCTCGCTCACCGAGCTGCCTCTGCGAGACGCAGGTCGTCGATGAGACGACCCTCGGCGACGAGCTCCCGCACTCGTGCCAGACGCACGAAGCGAGCTCCCTCGAACTGCTCTGCGGTCAGGTCGAAGTCGTCCATGTCCTGGGTCAGCTCGGCGATGCCGTCCGCCACGGTCCACTCAGGGTGGAAGGAGGGCAGGATCGCCCGCACCTTGCTGAAGTCCACGCGATAGTTCCTGACGTCGGGGCCGGCGCCGGGTGCGAAGGTCACCGGCGCGCCGAGGTGTCGCGACACCTCGTTGGCGATCTCGCGGATCTGCATGACGTCCTCGTCGCGTCCGATGTTGAAGGCCTCGTCGTGAACCACGTCCCGCGGGGCCGCGAGGGCCGCGACGAATGCGGCGCAGATATCCCGCACGTGGACGAGTGGTCGCCACGGTGATCCGTCGGAGGCGAGAAGGACCTCCCCGCGGGTGTATGCCGTTCCGGTCAGGTTGTTGACCACGATGTCGGCCCGCAGGCGAGGGGAGGACCCGTATGCCGTCGCGTTGCGCAGGTACGTCGGGCTGAACGAGTCGTCGGCCAAGCGGCTGATCCCGCGCTCGGCGATGACCTTGCTGTCCCCGTACGGGGTCACGGGGTTGAAGGCCGCGCTCTCGGTCACCGGCGTGTCGCCCGCCGCGCCATAGAGAGAGCACGAGGAG
Organism: Intrasporangium mesophilum; assembly: GCF_054783095.1. Taxonomy (NCBI): domain Bacteria; kingdom Bacillati; phylum Actinomycetota; class Actinomycetes; order Micrococcales; family Intrasporangiaceae; genus Intrasporangium; species Intrasporangium mesophilum. Next base: position 67,368 of record NZ_BAAGRF010000003.1, read on the forward strand.
GAGAACAGGAACCGCGAGACGCCTGCAGCCTTGGCGACCCGCGCGACATGCACTGCCCCATCACCGTTGATCGAGTACGTCGCCGCAGGGTCCAGATGCCCGATCGGGTCGTTCGAGATCGCCGCGAGGTGCACCACGGCCTCGACGCCCGCAAGGTCCTCGGGCACCAGGTCGCGGATGTCGCCGATCCGTTGCTCGTAGCCGTCGGGTACGTCTCCGAAGTCGCACCCCGCGTACCAGTCCGCATCGAAGCCGATGACCTCGTGGCCCGCGGTTTGGAGCGCCGGGACCATCACGGCGCCGATGTAACCCCGGTCGCCGGTAACCATCACTCTCATGCGTCGCCCTTTCGACAGTGGGCTCATCGTGACATCTCCCGTCTTTCCTCACTTGTGATTTCGCGGGAAATTGGCTCGCTCGACGGGACTTGGCCATACGCTCACGGCATTCGATGTGAGGAGCAAGCATGGACGTTGCTCACGGGACCATCGCAGGGATCCTGCTTTTTACGCCCAAATCACACCTAGATGCTCGCGGCTCGTTCACGAGGGTCTTCGATGTCGAGGTGGCGAGGGCCGCGGGCCTTGAGCCGCAAGGGTTTCGGCAAGACAGCGTGTCCCGCTCGCGTGCGGGTGTCGTGCGTGGGCTCCACCTGCGTGGGGGACTGGGCGAGGCGAAGCTGGTCCGGTGCTCATTTGGCGCGGTTTTTGACGTTGCGGTGGATCTGCGCCCGGATTCGCCCACCTACGGCCGGTGTGAGACCTTTAGCCTGGATGGCGACAACCAGATGTCGATCTATATCCCGGCCGGGTGTGCTCACGCTTTTCAAGCACTTTCGGATCCTTCGGACATTACATACCGCATTGACCGTGACCACGATCCCGCGGATGACATCACCATTTCGGTGCACGACCCGCAGCTCGCCATCGAGTGGCCGCTGCCGATCACTCTGCAGTCCGAGCGCGATGCCGCCGCGCCCACCCTGGCCGAGCTCGGCATCGTGCTCCCGCGCGTCAGATGGGCCGAGACGTGAGAGCTCCGTCTCTGGCGGACCGGCTTGATCTGCGGGCCAACAGCCTCAACGCGATCAGGCTCTTCTTGGCGACGCTCGTCATCGTGTCCCACACCTTCCCGATCAGCGGCCATGGCCCGGACCCGCAGTGGGGTGGCATCGGGCTCGGCACGCTGGCGGTCGGCGGCTTCTTCGCGATCAGCGGCTACCTCATCACGGCCTCCCGGCTCAAGACCGGGCTCGCCGGCTACGCATGGAGGCGGTTCCTCAGGATCTTCCCCGGCTTCTGGGTGTGCCTGCTGTTCACCGCCTTCGTCGCCGCCCGGGTCGGTGGCTGGGCGCGGAGCGGCTGGACCGTCTCCAACGCGCTCGACTACGTCCTCACGTATGCCGACACCTCCAGTCCGACAGAGCTGGACCCGGCCACACTCGCGGGTGCGCCGTACGCCGCATGGAACGGCTCTCTCTGGACCCTGCGCTACGAGCTCCTGTGCTACGTCCTGATCGGACTGGTGCTCTGCCTGTCCATCCTGTGGCGGCGCTGGATCGTCGCTGCAGCCTTCGTCCTGGCCACTGCCGCGTCGGCATACCTCCATGTCGTCGGGCCCCATTCAGGGATCCCGTTCGAAGTGACCCTGTTGGTGCCGTACTTCCTCGCCGGGGTCCTGCTGCTCCGGTTCGCCGACCGGGTGCCCCTGGTGGCAGCCGGCGCGGTGGCGTGCGTCGTGGTGCTGGTAGCGGCGGGACTCCTCGGCCAGGGCGAGGTCCTGTTCCCGTTGCCGCTCGCCTACCTGCTGCTGTGGGTCGGCGCCACCGCGCCACGCGGCATACAGAGGATCGGCTCACGGAACGACGTGTCCTACGGGATGTACCTCTACGCGTTCCCCGTCCAACAGCTTCTCGTCGTGGCCGGTCTGGCTCGCCTGTCCCCGGGTCTGTTCGCATCGGCGAGCATCCTGTGTACCGTCCCTCTCGCCGTTGCCAGCTGGTTTGCCGTCGAGCGCCCGGCCATGCGTGCGAAATACCTACCAGCACAGTGGCTTCGGCGGGCGACCTCGCGTCACGAAATGGGAGCGAAGCCGAAGCGTCAGTCCGTCGGTGAGGACAGAACCGGCCCGGCTCGGCGATCCGCGTGAACCGGACGTCCATCCCTCACGGCACGCGCGACGACGGGGCCGTGGTGACGAGGACCTCGGACTTCCGGACGGCTGCGCCGCAGGCGCTGCCCACGGCTGCCCGGGGCGCCGTCATCATCCCCGCGCACAATGAGTCCGCCGTGATCAGCAGGACCCTGCGGTCACTTGCCCCGCTGGTCGCCGTGGACGGGTTCGAGATCATCGTCGCCTGCAACGGCTGCACCGATGACACGGCCGAGATCGCGCGGCGGTTCGCCGGTGTCGTCGTGGCCGAGACAGAACAGGCATCCAAGATCGCCGGACTCAACCTGGGCGACGAGGCCGCGGCTGCCTGGCCGCGACTCTATCTGGACGCCGACATCGAGGTCGCCCCAAGCACCGTGCTCGCGGTCTTCGAGGCCCTGGCCGAGCCGGGAGTCCTTGCCGCGAGGCCCTACTACGTCTACGACACCATCGGCGCGACGGCGCCCGTGCGTGCCTACTACCGTGCGCGCAGCCGAGTGCCCGCGCCACCGTCCCGGCTGTGGGGGGCCGGGGGCTACGCGACGACGCGAGAGGGGCATCAGCGCTTCGGCCGCTTCCCGCCGGTGACCGCGGACGATTCCTGGTTCGACAGCCGCTTCGTCGAGGCAGAGAAGCGCGTTGTCGCCACCGCGCCCATGCGCGTACGGACGCCCCGTGACCTGACGGGTCTGCTCGCCGTGCTCACGCGACAGCGGCGCGGGTATATCGAGCTCGGTATCTCCTCGCACGCCCGCTCACGGGGTCGCGGGCTCCTCACGGCGGTGCGGACACCCCGGGATGCCGTCGACGTGGCGTGGTACGTGGTTCTCACCGTCGTGTCGCGCCGCCGCGCAGAGAGGATTCTGCGCAGGAGCCAGCGCGCCTGGGAACGAGACGCATCCAGCCGGCCGACGAAGGTCGCTGCCCCATGACCGTTCTGGCGCCCGGCAGAGCGCCGTCGGGGTCGTATGACAGCTGCGTGATCGGCGCAGGTCCCGTTGGTCTGGCCTTCGCGCTCGAGGCCGCCGACGCGGGCAGTCGGGTCCTGCTCGTGGACGCGGGCGACCTGCGCTCGGCCAGGCGCAACGTTGAGCCCGGTCCGCGACAACGCACCGAGATCGCTGATCCGGCACGTCACGCACCGCTCGAGCTCACGACCCGACAGGGCATCGGCGGCACATCGTGGCTCTGGGGCGGGCGCTGCGTCGCGTTCGAGCCGATCGACTTCGAGGAGCGGGACTATGTTCCCGACAGCTCATGGCCCATACGCATCGACGATGTCGGCCCCTGCTACTGGCCGGCTGCCCGCCACCTGGACTGCGGTGGCGCCGTGTTCGAGTCGGGCCAGCCCGACTGGGATGGCCTGGCGGACTTCAGGATGTCGAATCTCGAGCGCTGGGCCCGGCAGCCCAGACTTGGTCCGCGGCTGGGCAAGCGCGTCCTCGACCACCCGCGCGTCGATGTCCTGCTGAGGAGCCGCCTCGAGGACATCGAGTTCGCTGACGACGGCTCGGTCGCGAATGTCGTCGTCGAGCGGGTGGGCGCGAAGCTCCGGCTCCGGGCTGCGGCATACGTGCTCGCAATGGGTGGCCTCGAGACGACACGCTTTCTTCTGGAACTGCAGCGCCGCAGCCCGAACGTGTGTGGGGGCGCCGGCGGACCCCTCGGCCGCTACTACATGGGCCATGCCACGGGAAGCATCGCCGAGATCGTTCTCGACGACCCCGCGCGCGCCGTCGATCTCGACTTCTCCCGTGACAGTTTCGACTCGTACATCCGGCGGCGCTTCACGCTCACCGAGGAAGCCCAGCGACGTCACCGTGTCCTCAACACGGCCTTCTATCTCGACAACCCGCCGTTCTACGAGTACGAGCACCGCAACCCGACACTCTCGGCGGTGTTCCTCGGCATCGCTTTTGCGCCGATCGGTCGACGCGTCCTCGCGGAGGGAATCCGACTGCGCCATGTCGGTCCTCGCCCGTATGCCGTCCGAGAGCACATCGTGAACATCCTCCGCAGGCCGTTCCGTGCGCTCGCGGATGTGCTCGACATCATCTATCGGCGGTACGGCTCGTCGGTGCGCAAGCCAGGCTTCATCCTCCTCAACGAAGGCGGCCGGTACGCACTTCACTACCACGCGGAGCAGCTGCCGAGTCCGGACAGTCGACTGACGGTCCGCACGGACGCCGATGGTGCGGCCGTGCTGGAGGTGGACTATCGATACCTCGAGGACGACATCGACTCACTGCTGCGCTGTCACGAGCTCCTCGACACCGAGCTGCGCAAGGCCGGGATCGGCCGGATCGAGTACCTCGCGCGCGACGCCGCCGAGATCCGTGCGCTCGCATGGGAGCAGTCGACCGATGGCTTCCACAGCATCGGAACCACTCGCATGAGCAACGATCCGTCGAAGGGCGTCGTGGACCGGGACTGCCGCGTTCATGGCGTCGACAACCTCTACATTGCTTCGAGCAGTGTGTTCCCGACGTCGGCAGAGGCGAACCCGACGTTCTTCGCGGCGGTGCTCGCGGTGCGGCTGGCACACCACCTCGCGGCACGGTCGGGCTCCTCACCGGCCGTTCCAGAGAAGAGCAACGCCGACGCGTGAGGCATCGTGCCGGGTGGCGATCACTCGTGTTCTTTGTGGCTCCGACCAGGCAGCCGGGCGGCCCGGACCTTGAGGGCATCGATGCCGTCCGGACCGAGCAGGGCGACCGTCGCGCGCTTGGCCGCCGCGCGGCCGGTCTCGCGCGCGACACGGAGCGGACCCGACAGGACACGATCGCGGGCCAGACGCAGTGCGCTGGGCTCGGGGAAGTCGTCGAGAAGCGTGCCGAACTGCGATCGGTACCTGGTCGGCGAGACCATGCGTCCCCGCACCCGGTTGCTCACATTCGCGCCGTGCACCACCTGGAGCCAGCCGGGTCGGCCGCGCAGTGACACGACCCGCATGGTCTCGCCAAGCCGGTTGTGAGCGCTCAGCCAGCACGTGGCCGGTTCGTCCCCGGGAACGTCCCACGGCTCTGCCACGGAGCAGAACGCGTTGTCCCGGTCGACGCGGTGGTACACCCGACCCCCCTGCGCGATAAGGCCGTCCGCCAGGTAGATCGCCGTGCGGACGCCGGGAGCCGCGGCGGCCTGCACCCGCGCGAGGAAGTCGCTTGCGACAGCGTCGTCGTTGTCGAGATTGCTCGTGATCAACGTGTCGCCGAGGTCTCCGGCCGCAGCGCGGATGTCGGCCATCCGGTCCTCGTAGGACACCGTCGCGCGCAGGATGGGCAGGAAGTCGCCCTGGTTCGTGCGCTCGATCCAGTCCCTGAGCCACGCGGGGCTCGCGGGGTCGAAGTAGATGATCCACGCGGCGTCCGCGCCACGCTGGGCCCGCATGGACGGCAGGCAGTAGCGCTCGAAGAGCTCGACACGGGAGCGCAGCCAACCCTCCTTCTCTCGCAGGAGGCTTTCGTAGCCCGCTGAGGGAAGGTTGAACCGCGTCAGCACGACATGGTTCACGTTCATCGGACCTCTGCCGCTCGCGGCGGGCTCAGTCTGACCGTCGGGGCCGTCGTCGTGCGGCCGCATGTAGGCGCGAGCCACAGCGCGTCTCCGTTCCGTCCCGTGCGACGGGGAATCGCGTCCAAGTTACACGATCCGTACCGGATCTGAACGCCTCGAGCGTTCTGGTCGAAACCTGGCCCGGGTCAGCGCGGCGGTGACGCCGGCACCTGCGGGTTTCGACCGTTCGGGCGCCGGATCGGGGCGGGTCGGGCACACTCGGCGGCATGACAGGCGCCCGAGGGCGGGCGGGGCGCGTTGCAGCCCTCGACGGGATCCGCGGCACGGCGATCGCGCTCGTACTGTTCGCGCACGTGGTCGGCGCGACGGGTGCGGGGCTCGCCGGTGTGCTGATCTTCTTCGTGCTGTCGGGCTACCTGATCACGTCCGTGCTCGTTGGAGATGCCTGCGCGAATGGCCGAGTCGACCTGCGCCGGTTCTACGTGCGGCGGTTCCTGCGGCTCGTGCCTGCGCTGGTCATGCTGCTGGTGCTGGTGATCGTCATGTCGTTCGTGCCGGGCAGCGGCGTCACCACGGCGAACGCGGCCACCGGAGCCTGGCAGGGCCTTCTGTACGTCACGGACCTCACCGCCGGGCTCGGGTATGACTTCGCGCCGCAGCTCGAGCACCTCTGGTCGCTTGCCGTCGAGGAGCAGTTCTATCTCGTCTGGCCGGTCATGGCGGTGCTGCTGCTGCGCCGCCCGGCGGGGAGCAGGCTGCGTCCGATGCTCTGGCTCATCGCGGCCGCGGTGGTGCTGCGCATGGCCACGGTCGTGGAGGGCATGTCCCTCGGGTGGTTCTTCTACACCTTGCCGACGGTCTGGGTTGAGTGCCTGCTGACCGGCGCCCTGCTCGCGATCCTCGCGGCATCCGCGCGGCACGCTGGCTGGGCGCCACGTTCGCCGGCTCTCGTGACCGCTCTCGCGGTCGTGGTGATCGCGGGACTGTCGCTGAACCCAGGGACATACCAGTCGCCGTTGACCTACCTGGTGGGGATCCCGGTTCTGACATCCGCGGCGGCGTGGGTGGTCTGGTGGGCTTCACGGCCGGTCCCGTCGCGGCTGCGGACGGCCCTGGAGTGGTCGCCGCTGCGTTGGTTGGGCGACCGAAGCTACGCCCTGTACCTGTTCAACTCGGCGTGCATCCTCGTCGTGACCTCCTACGTGGGATGGACGGTGTGGGGACGGTCGCTGGGCGCGGCCATCGCCATCGTGCTGGCGATGGCGTCCCGTCGGTTCGTCGAACTGCCCGCGCTGCGGCTGAAGGACCGCCTCGGTGACGCCGTCAGCCGACGGGAACCATCCACCCGACCTGGTCCGACCGCGGCTCAGGGTGTTGGCCCGCCGCCTCTGGCGTCACCGGCGGCGGGCGAGAGCTGAGCCGGCCGACCGTGCTGGTAGCGAGCGATGACCTCGGGCCTGCGTGAGCTCCATGGTCGCGTCCAGCTCATACAACCTCCTGCGCAGCGCCTTTCGCTGGGGGCGTGACCCACGCAATGCGTGAATCCAGCCGACAGGTGCTCGCGAGTCAGCTCCCGAGCTCGCCTCTTCTCGCCTTACCTTCACGTCGCGTCTCCGCTATCCAGAATGCCATGAACAGGATGATCTCGAACCATTCCAGAATGAGTATTGTGTGTTCGGGCCACACCTTCGCGGAAATGAGCCACACGATGACAGCGCCACCTGTCATCAGAATCAGAATAGTGCGGTAGAACAAGGTGAACTGAGGCGTCGTGCTGGTCGGCTCGAGGGTGAGTTGCTTTTCCGGCTCCCACGCAGCCTTGGGCCCAGAGGTCGACCAGCGCAGCGAGTCGGGCAACCGCGACTGGCTAGACTCATCCCCGGAGATGGCGTGAGTCCAGACGGCGACGGCCAAGGAGGCGATGAGCAGGAATGCCGCGTAGTCATGGAGCCGTAACCCTGACCACACGTTCGCGTTGAAGGTGAAATGATCAGCGGGGTGACCCGTAAACACGGCGACACCGGCCCCGATCACGAAGAGGACCAGCACCGTCACCGCCGCGACGACGAATGCCTTGCTCCCGCCGCCGGTGTCAGTGAGCTTCTTGCGGCTCGCGATCTTGGTCTCGAGGACCGCGAGCGCCACCAGCAGCAGGACCACAGCGGCATACGTCACCATGAGGTACTTCTTGATCTCGTCGGCGGAGATAGAGTCCGGCAGTGGGCTCTCCGGCGGTGTCAGGCTCTTCTCCAAAGTGGTGGGCAGCAGGGCCACAAAGAGAGCGTAGAAGCCGGCGCCGTTCAAGGCGAAGTCCTCGAGAGGAGTCGATCCTCGGTATGCGACCAGACATGCCGCGACCGCGAACAACACGCCCACGAAGACGTCGCGAACGGTACCTCCATAATAGTCGCTGATCGATCCCGGCAAATGGCCCGTCCACACCGCGGTCCCGACCGTGACGGCCAGCAGCATCCCCGCAAGTGCGACCATAAGCCAGCGAAGCGTCTCGTACGTCAACCAGTAGGTCTCGGCCCGCGACTCGACATGCGGTCCATGATCGATCGCCGTTCGGGGGCTAACGTCCACCGCCCCGTCAGACTTGCCATTTGCGCTCATGTGATCATGCTCCCACCGTGCAGGGTGGCGCGGGCCGCAACGGGAAACGAGACCGGCCCGGTCGTAAACGCAACAATCGGCCAGATGTGCGTTTGTCGAGCAGGACCAGCGGTCGGGCCCGCAACACATCGCCACGTGGTCGATTGTCGAGGTCCCTTGTCGCGCTGCTCGGCTTACTGGCCGGCCAGCTCGGCCACCACCGGGGCCAACCCCTCGGCGAAGTCGGAGCCGATGACGAAGTAGGAGTAGCCGATCTCCTCGCGCCGCCGCTGGATCTCCTCGATGGCCGCGGCTGGTTCCTCCGGAAGCACGGCCAGCGAGTCCGCCTCGCGCAACGCGGCCGGATCGGTGTCGCGCGGGGATGCCATGAAGGGCGCGACACCATCGCCGACGACCGGGACATGGAGCGCGAGCTCGATGTCCCGGACGGCGCGGAAGTCGCGTGCCAGCCCGGCGATGCCCGCACGGGTGTCGGTCGGAAACATCGCGAAGGTGACCGTGTCGGCGACCTCGACGGCAAGCGCTTGTGCCTTCGGACCCCGCACGGCCATGACCACCGGCGTGTGAACGTCGGGCCCGTCAAGGTCACGCAGCGTGGCCACCGTCTCACGCACCTGGGCCAGTCGCTCGCTGGGTGGCACGACCGGAATCTCCAGCCGGCGGAGCTCGTCCTCGATCCCTGGCCGCCCTGTACCGATCCCCATCTCGAAGCGACCCTCGGTGAGCACCGACAGCGAGTGTGCTTCCCACGCGGCGCTCCAGGCCGGGCGCAGCGGGGAGGCGTACACCCAGGTGCCGACGCGCAGGTCAGCCTGTGCAGCCGCAAGCGCGAGCGTCGGGGCGGGTGCCGGCTGCCACTGCGGCACGTCGGGCATCAGCAGCGTCGAGTAGCCGCAGTCGGCGATGCGGCGCACCTGGTCCCGCCACGTCGGCAGGTCAGTCATCACCGGGGCAACGACTCCGAATCGAAACGGTCTGGTCATATCTGCACTCCTTTCACCGAGGCGCGCCACCCGCTTCTTCAGCGCAGCAGGCTCCGACGTTACGGCGTCATCACTCACTCAACGAGCTGGGTGACCCTGTTGCGACAACGCGGCCCGAACGATGTGGTGGTGCTGCAGGAGTCGACGTCCTCGGCACCCTTGCCCGGGTCCCCGGCCGGGGCTAGCGTCGGACTACCGGGAGGGAGCCGCCATGGGGAGAGGCAGCAGGGCCGCCACCATCGCCGCGCTGGCACTGGCAGCGAGCGCCGGTTCCGCGATGGCCGCCGGCACGGTCGGCTCGCCCGGCGTCGGGGACCCCTTCTTCCCCCTGGCCGGCAACGGCGGCATCGACGTCACGAACTACAGTCTCGACCTGGCGTATGACCCGCAGAGCCGCCTGCTCTCGGGCACGGCCACCCTCTCGATCCGTGCGACTCAGAGCCTCAGCCGGTTCGACCTGGACCTGCGCGGCTTCGCGCTCGGCGCCGTCACCGTCAATGGCGCCGTGGCGTCGGTCGCGCGGGATGGCCAGGAGCTCGAGATCACCCCGACTCACGCCCTGCGCAGCGGCGACGCCTTCACGGTCGTCGTGCCGTATGCCGGTCAGCCCCAGACGGTCACCGACCCGGACGGCTCGAGCGAGGGCTGGGTCTACACCGCCGACGGCGCCGCGGTCGTCGGTGAGCCGCAGGGCTCGCCGGCGTGGTACCCCGCCAACGACACCCCTCGGGACAAGGCGACGTTCACGATCCGTATGACGGTGCCGTCCGGGATCACGGCAGTGGGCAACGGCTCGCTGCAGAGCCGGACGACCGCGAACGGGCTGGCCACCTTCACCTGGCGCGAGAGCTACCCGATGGCGCCCTACCTGGCGACGATCACGCTCGGCCGGTTCGACGTCACCACCGGCACGACGCCCAGCGGCATACCGACGTACGTCGCGGTGGACCCCCGCCAGGCGAGCTCGGCGTCCGCGGTCCTGCGCAAGCTTCCCGCGATGGTGTCGTTCCTGGAGAACCTCTACGGGCCCTACCCCTTCGAGACCGTCGGTGCGATCGTCGACGACGCTCCCCAGCTCGGCTACTCGCTCGAGACACAGACCAAGCCGGTGTTCGACGACGCACCGGACGAGGTCACCTTGCTGCACGAGCTCTCTCACATGTGGTTCGGCGACGCGGTCACCCTTGGCTCGTGGCCGGACATCTGGCTGCACGAGGGTTTCGCCACGTGGTCGGAGTGGATCTGGACGGAGCGGCAGGGTGGTAAGTCGGCGGCCCAGCGCTTCAAGCAGCTTGCCAACACCCCTGCACAGCGGACCGCGTTCTGGAACCCACCACCGGGTGACCCAGGAGACGCTCAGCACCTCTTCGACGGCACGATCTACGAGCGAGGTGCGATGACGCTGGAGGCGCTGCGCGAACGGATCGGCGACGCACCGTTCACGACCCTGCTGCGCACCTGGTATGCCGAGCACCGCTATGGCACGGTGACGACCGCGGAGTTCATCGCTCTCGCCGAGCGTGTGAGCGGACAGGACTTGCGTCGGTTCTTCGATGTGTGGCTCTACCAGCCGGGCAAGCCCCAGGGTCTGCCGGACGGGCCTGCCCTGGCCGGCGCCGTGTCGGACGCCCCGGCGGCGCGCACCGGGCCTTCGCACTGACGATGCGGCCGGCCGCGGCTCAGCGGGTGACGCGGTCGACCAGACGGACCAGCTCGGCCACGTCACGATCACCGTCGAGCGAAGCCGTCAGCGCGGCCGCCTGCTCCCTCAGGTCGTCGGGTCCGATCCGGGCTGACCACGGACCGCCCGTGAGGCGGTCGGTCAGCATGGCGACGACCAGGTCCTGACGCAGGCGCGGTGCGGCTTGCTCCACAGTCGGGGCGCATTCGATGTCCCGAAGCTGCCGGGTGCGCTCGACCGGTTCGCCGCTGCCGTCGAGGTAGCGGACGGTGGCCTTCACGAACGACAGGTCGCGCGCACCCTCGCGCAGCTCGACGTCGTACAGCGCGGTCGTGGAGTGGCCGGCGAAGACTTCGCCACCGTCGACCGCGTCGTTGCGGAAGTCCTGGTCCGCGACGTCACGGTTCTGGTAGCCCAGGAGCCGATAACCCGACACCTGGCTCGGGTCGAACTCGACCTGTGCCTTGGCGTCGCGCGCAGCCACCACGAGGGAGCCGGTGAGCCCGGTTGCGAACACTCGCTCGGCCTCGGCCGCCGTGTCGATGTAGACATGCCAGCCGTCGCCCCGGTCTGCGAGCTGCTCGAGGAGCTGGTCGTTGTAGGTCTCGATGCCCACGCCGACCGAGATCAGGTTCGTCCCTGCACGCGCTTGGGTGCTGATCCGCTCGAGGATCCCGTTGGGGCTGGTGTCGCCGACGTTCGCGACGCCGTCGCTGACCAGCACGACGCGCGACATCCGCCCTTCGGTGTGCATGGATCGGGCCAGGTTGTAGCCGAGTGTCAGGCCGGCCTCGGCGTTGGTGGACTCCTGCGGGTGCAGGGAGTCGACAGCCCTGTCGATCGCGAGGCGGTCCGAGGCCATGGTGGGCTCGAGGGCTACTTCAGCCTCGGTCGAGTAGCACACCATGGCCACGCGGTCTGTCGGCCGCAGCGACGAGGCCAGGGTCCGCAGGGCGACCTTCGTCGTGTCCATCTTGCCCGCCTCATCCATCGACCCCGAACAGTCCACGACCAGGACGAGGTCCGCGTCGGAGCGCGACTCGTTGTCGGCGTCCGCGCTCCGGATGCCGACCCGGACCAGGCGGTGACCGGCGCTGAACGGCAACACGGCCGCGTCGATGCTCACGTCGAGTCCCTCGCGTGGAGCCTGGTAGCCCTGCTCGAAGTAGTTGACGAACTCCTCGGTGCGTACCTCGCTCGGTGTGATCGCGCTGCCCTGGTTCACCGCGTCGCGGAACCGGGTGTAGGACCCGGTGTCGATGTCGAGCGCAAACGTCGAGAGCGCGTCAGCATGCGGGTCGGTCATGGTGACGTCGCGCGTCGCGGGCGCGTTCGGGGCGACGTGGCGCTGGCCTGAGCCTGGCCCGACCGACCCGCTGCCGCTTCCGTCGCTAGCCCCACCACCCCCACACGCGGCCACGGCCAGGGCGGTCACAACTGCGATGGCGGCGTGCGGAACCAGCTTGCGGTGCTTCGGTGCTCCCATGGCGATGCCCCTTGCCTCGTCCTCCTGATGTCCGTTGAGACCGACCGTAGGAGTGGATCGTTGCGCCAGACCGCGGGAGTTATCGGGACGTGACCGGAGCGATGACCCTTCGTGTCCGCTGAGATTCCGCTGTGACTGCCCGGTGACCGCGGCGTGACAATCCGGGGAGAAGCATGCGCGGCGATCGTCGTCAGATCCAGCCGGGCGGTGGCGGCACGACGATGCCGACGACCCCCGCCGGCCGGCCGACACCTCCGATGGGAATGACCGAGCCGGACCCAGCGCGTGCGGCGAGCTCGCGGCACTCGACGCCCCTGCACCAACGGGGCTGGACACCGCCTTGCTCCTGGCGCACGGCCATGAACAACGTGCTGGCCATGATCTGGCCGGAGCGGGTGTCCTTCACCGCCGGGTCCTGGTAGACGACGACCGTTGGCGCGACCGTCCCGGGATCGTGCGCCGTGGCGGCTGCCGCGATCGCCGCATACTGCATGCGCGTCGCCTGGTGCTCGCCGATGTCGGTGCGCCACGCAAGCACCCCACCAAGAGCGAGCACGGCGAGCAGCCCGGTAGCGATGCGGTGGCGCGGCAGACCACGCCCGCCCAGGTCGCCGGCCTGGAGCCGCCGCTGCCCGACGAGCAGGAGCGCGACGGGCAGCACCGCGACCAACCAGGTCCAGAGCTGGCCCCGGGCGTCGGTGACGACGCCGCTCACGAGGGTCTGGGCAGCGTCGAGACCGTAGGCGATGCCGAAGGCGACGAGAAGGCGCTGCAGACGTGGACGGACAGCAGCGTCCTGCCAGCCCACGAGGGTCGCGGCGAGGCCGACGAGCACGGCCCACCACTGGGCGGCCCAGAGGGTCCCGGCCGCCGCCAGCCAGCGCCCGGTGTTGTCCCGGAGGGCGTCGAGCGAGGTCAGCGGGTTGGAGCGGCGCCACGCAGCGAGCTGAAGGCCGAACTGGCCATTGAGGACCCAGTTGAGGGAGTAGGCCACACCAACACCGAGGGCGAACGCCCCGATCCACACGCCCGCTACGGCGAGCACCCGGCGCCAGGGGGCGTCACGCAGGAGCACGACGGCGAAGACCAGCAGGACGACGCCCACCGGCGGGTAGGTCAGCACCGCGGCGACCTCACCCACGAGGAGCCAGAGCCCGAGCCTCAGACGGGTGCGTGCGGCCCACGGCAGCAGCCACAGGGCCGTGGCGGCCATGAGGACCGACGGGGTCAGCGTGCCCGGCCAGTAGAGAAGCTGGACCCATACGGCCGAGGCGAAGAGCGCGACCCCGAGCAGTGCATCGACCGCGGGCCCGGGCCGGACTCCGGAGCGGTGGAGCGCCCGCCACATGCCCGCGACGAGCGCGGCATACCCGACGGCATACGTGAGGGCGGCTGTCGTCGGCGTGCCGTGCTGGCCGACGACGACCCACCACGCGGAGTTGAGCCACCGCCCTTCGCTGATGTCGTAGTAGCGGGTTGGAATCACACCCGGAGTGTTGGCCGGCAGAAGAAACGGCCAGTCGTCCTGGCGGATGAACGGGGTCACCGCCTGAGCGACGCCCCGGGTGAGCAGCACCGCGAAGGTGATGACCCCGACCACAAGAATGCGGCGGTCAGGGGAGGAGGGCAGCCAGCGCGAACGCCCGGTGGTGGCGGCGGGAGCTGAGGGCTGCGTCGTCATGGTGGGGCCGCTCATTGAGGTCGAGGTGCCAGTCAGGTCGGTCCGTTCCCCTCGACCATAGCCACGCAGAACGGTCGGGACGCGGCATTCATGGCGCGCCGCCGCCTCAGACGAAGGCGCTGAGGCCGGTGATCTCGCGGCCGACGATGAGGGTGTTCATCTCCCGCGTGCCCTCGTAGGAGTAGATCGCCTCGGCATCGCCGACGAACCGGCCCACGTTGCGGTCGATGAGGATTCCGTTGCCGCCCATCAGCTCTCGCGCCGTGGCCGCGTCGGTCGTGGCGCTCACTGGTTTCCCTTGCTCGTGGGGCTGCTCGTGGGCTGCTCGTCGGCTGCCCGTGGGTGTCGCACGTCGGTCGTGGTCCGCGGAGGGGACCCGCCTTCTCAGTCTTCGGCCAGAGCCGGGACACGTCTTTGGCCCTACGCACAACATCGGCTGCCGGTCGCGGTCCGTGGTGACAAGCGGACGCTGCGCCGCGCGACGAGGCCGGTCCGGATTGCGGCGCTGGCGCCGTTCAGAGAGCCGAGGTCAGAGATTTCTCACGCAGGGCTGTCATGATCCGCGGGCGTGGACGTCTCATATGCAGCCGCACCTCCCAAGGCGTTGCGGTGAGAGGTCCCGGTCAGCTTCGTGGAGGGGTCTGGCCGGGGCCTCGCCGGTCGACGGGGCCGGATGTGTGGATGCCCACCTCGTGAGCCACGCGGTGGGCATCCGCATCACCCGCTCACCGGTGCCCGTCCAGTGGGCACCCGCCCCTCCGCGCCGCTCGATCTGTCGATGCGGCATACGGCGGGTCGGCGTGCGGCATGCTGGTGCCCACGACCGAAGGGAGCCGCGCATGATCTTGGTGCCTAGGCAGCTGCAGCGTGTCGGGATCACGGGAGACGTGCCGTACTACGGGGGCCGGTTCACCGCCGAGCAGGCGTATGCCGCGGCGCACCCGTACACCGGCGGCCCGGGACCTCGGGCGACCCCGCGTTTCGGAGCCCGGCCCCGTCCGCCGGCACCCCCTGCCTCGCCGCCGGGCCAGCCGCCCCTGTCGTCACTGCCACCGCCGTCCGGCCCGCCTGTCTCGGCAGCACGCACCTCGCCCGCTCCCGACGCGCTTGCGTCGCTGCAGCACCTGCTCGACGCCGGGGTGATCACGCAGGACGAGTTCGTCCAGCTGCGCAACCGGGTGCGCGGGTGACGGCGCCCCAGCCTCCTGAGGGTGGCGACGCGGCAGCAGCGCGCGGGGTCGCCGGCCCGGTGCAGGTGCTCGTGGTCGGGTTCGACGAGGCGGCTGTGTCGGGCGACGTCGTCGCTGAGCTCAACCGGTTGACCGAGGCGGGGGTCGTGCGTCTCATCGACGTGCTGCTCGTGACCCGCGCCGCCGACGGCAGCCTCGACACGATAGCCCCACCGCCGGGCTCCGACCCCGGGCGCGGGCGCGTGGCGGCCGCACTGCTCGGAGTCCCGGCCGACGCGCCGGATGGGACTCCCGTAGACAGCGACGCCCGGCCCGGCGACACGTCGGCCCAGGAGGGATCGTGGTCACTCGACGAGTCCGTGCCGGCGGGAGGTGTCGCGGCGGTCGCGCTGGTGGAGCACCTCTGGGCGCAGCCACTCGTCGCCGCGCTGCGCGGCGCCGGGGCACGCCCCCTAGACGAGACCTGGCTGGCGCCCGAGGACGTCGCACTGCTCGACCAGCTGGTCAAGGCGAGGGCAGCGGGCCTGGACCAGTGATGTCCCCTGGCGGGGGACTTGCGCAAAGTGGTTGTGCAGGAGGGAGCCCCGGAGGAGCCTTCGGGCATGAGCGCTGAGCTGGGAGAGCTGTTCCGATGGGCTGCGCAGGTCGCAGCCGACCACCGCGACACCGTTGCCGGGCGACCCGTCCACCCGCGTCCCGCCCCGGCCGCGACCTCAGCGCTGACGCACCAGGAGCTCCAGCGCGACCCGATGGACGCCGATGACGTATGCCGCGAGCTGGCGGAGCGCGCCGGACCGCTTCTCGTCGGCACGGTCGGTCCGCGCTTCTTCGGGTTCGTCATCGGCGGCGCGTCTCCAGCCTCCTCGGCGGCGGACATCCTCACGACAGGCTGGGACCAGTGCGCGTACAACGAGGTGCTCTCACCGGCGGCGGCTGCCGCTGAGCGGGAGGCCGGGCGGTGGGCCGCCGCGGCTCTCGGGCTGCCCGCGGGGACGACAGTCGGGTTCGTCACCGGGGCGCAAGGCGCCAACACGGTTGGCCTGGCCGTCGGTCGCCACCGGGTGCTCGTCGATGCCGGCTGGGACGTCGCCCGCGACGGCCTGTTCGGCGCACCGCGAGTGCGCGTCGTGGCGGGGGAGGAGCGACACGCGACGATCGACCGCGCCTTGCGGCTGCTCGGCTTCGGGACGGCGAGCCTGGAGCTTGTCCCTGCAGCAGTGGACGGGTCGATCGACGTCGAGGCGCTGCGGACCGTTCTCGAGCGGGACCGGGGCCGGCCGACGATCGTCTGCCTGCAGGCGGGCAACGTCAACACCGGCGCGTGCGACGCGTTCGACCGGGCCATCCCGATGGCGCGGGAGGCCGGCGCCTGGGTCCACGTCGACGGCGCCTTCGGGCTGTGGGCCGCGGCCAGCCCCCGCACGGCGCACCTCGTGGCGGGCGTCGAGGAAGCCGACTCCTGGGGGTGCGACGCGCACAAGTGGCTCAACGTCCCCTATGACTGCGGCCTCGCGTTCTGCAGGCACCCGGACGACCACGCCTCGGCGCTGTCCTACACCGCGGCATACCTCACGGGCTCGGGCAGCACATCGGACTATACGCTCGGCGACATCGTGCCTGAGTCGTCCAGGCGCGCAAGGGGGTTCACGGTCTGGGCGGCGCTCCGCGAGCTAGGGACCGACGGGCTGGCGAGCCTCGTCGACCGCAGCTGCGACCTCGCCAGACGGATGGCCGACCGCCTGGCGGCCGGTGGCGCGATCATCCACAACGACGTCGTGCTCAACCAGGTGCTCGTCAGTGTCGGCGACCCCGCATCCACGGACGCCGTCGTCGACGCCGTCCAGCGCGACGGCACGTGCTGGGTGGGGGCGACGACGTGGCACGGCAGGCGCCTCATCAGGGTGTCGGTCTCGAACGCGACGACGACCGAGCACGACATCGACGTCTCTGCGGATGCGATCCTCCGCTGCGCCCAGCAGGTAGCGAGCGGCAGCACCGTCGGCGCGAGCTCTTGACTTCGAGTGCGCTCGAAGTCGGAGCATGGCCAGGTGACAGTCATCGCTCCCACAGCCGGACTCACCATCGCCGAGGCCGCCGAGCAGACGGGCCTGACCACCCACACGCTGCGGTACTACGAGCGTGACGGGCTGATGCTCCACGAGGTCGCCCGGTCCAGCTCGGGACACCGCGTCTACACCGAGCGTGACCTGACGTGGGTCGCGCTGCTGACCCGGCTGCGCGCGACGGGCATGCCGATCCGCGAGGTCAAGGCCTATGCGGCGCTCTGCCGTGAGGGCGACGGCAACGAGCTCGAGCGGCTGGCCCTGCTCGAGGCTCACCGTGCACGAGTGCTCACTCAGCTGGCCGAGGTGACCGAGCACCTCGGCGCGATCGACAACAAGATCGGCATCTACCAGGACAAGCTCGCCCGGCTGAGCGCCTGACACCGGCCGGCACCGAAGGCCCGTGGACGGCCAGGCCCCGACGTCCTCGAGATGGTGGTCCTTGACTTCGAGCGCACTCCAAGGTCTTGACTCGATGCCATGACCTCACCGGACAACGCTGGCCTCCTTCCTGCACGCACCCTTGGGACCGCCTCCCCGCTCACCGTCTCCGCCTTGGGCCTCGGCTGCATGGGCATGTCGGAGTTCTACGGCACCGGCGACGAGGGTGAGGGGATCGCGACGATCCATCGCGCCCTGGACCTCGGCGTCACCTTCCTCGACACCGCCGACATGTACGGCCCGTTCACCAACGAGCGACTCGTCGGCAAGGCCGTCGCCGGCCGGCGCGACCGGATCGTCATCGCCACGAAGTTCGGCAACGAGCGGGCCGAGGACGGCACCCGGCTCGGCATCAACGGCCGGCCGGAGTATGTGCACCAGGCCGCCGATGCCTCGCTCGAGCGCCTGGGGATCGACCACATCGACCTCTACTACCAGCACCGCGTCGACAAGAACGTGCCGATCGAGGAGACCGTCGGTGCCATGAGCGAGCTCGTCGCCGCCGGCAAGGTGCGACACCTCGGGCTGTCCGAGGCGTCGGCCGAGACGATCCGGCGGGCCCACGCCGTGCACCCGATCACCGCGCTGCAGACGGAGTACTCGCTCTTCACCCGCGACATCGAGGACGAGATCCTGCCGACGATCCGCGAGCTCGGAATCGGCCTCGTGCCGTACTCGCCGCTCGGGCGTGGGATCCTCACCGGCGCCATCACCGCCGACAGCCTCGAGGCCAACGACTCCCGCCGCACGGCATACTTCCCGCGGTTCCACGGCGAGGCCCTCGAGACCAACCTCGCCCTGGTGGCCCGCGTCCGGGAGCTGGCGGAGGCCAAGGGTGCGACGCCCGGACAGCTCGCGCTCGCATGGGTGCTGGCGCAGGGTGACGACGTCGCGCCGATCCCCGGCACGAAGCGCGTGAAGTACCTCGAGGAGAACGTCGGCGCGGCCGGTGTCTCCCTGTCGGCCGAGGACCTGGCGGCACTCGACGCCGCTGTCCCGCGAGATGCGGTCGCGGGTGCGCGCTACGGCGACATGTCGAGCATCGACGCCTGAGCATCCTCCACCACAGACGGGCGGCCGGGCCTCGGCGATGACGACACCGAGGCCCGGCCGCGCTCGGCCTCGTCGTTAGCCGGGCCGTCCCGCCGGGGTGCCGGGCGAGCAGGCGGGCGCGTCAGCCGGGAGCGACCTCGTCGCGGGAGACACCGACCGCGGGTGGGAGAGTCACACCGAAGCCGGCGACGGCCAGCCGAAGCAACACCTGACCCGGCGCGAGCAGGTCGGCGATCCGAGCGGCGCTGAGCACCTCCAGCTCAGCCAGCCGAGCGACATACGCCTGCGGGCCGGCCAGGCGGGCGACCTGGAGCTCGCCCGCGTTGTGCCAGACCTTCTGCCGCGCCTCGCGCAGGAACCGTTCAGATGCCCGCCGGTTCAGGGGCGTCAGCACCCGGTCGAGCACGCTCTTGGCGGTCCGGGCCGCGATCTCGGAGTCCTCGGCGGCCACCCGGCTGGACAGCACGCCGTCGATGCGCTCGTGGTCGCGGCGACGTTTGGCGAGCAGGACGGGGTCGGTGAAGTCGTCGTCGCTGATCACCGCCAGCAATGCCTGCGGCAGGTCGTAGTTGATGTGCGCGTTGATGCCGACGAGCACGTTGCGCAGGGCCGGCAGGTCCTGCGGCACGGCGAAAGCGAGGCGCCACGGGCGCGAGACACCCTGCCCGCCCGCGAGATCCGCATCCAGTGCCTCGAGGTAGAGGTCCGCGAACGCGACATCCCAGACCTCGACCCAGGCCGGGTCCTCGAAGGCCGCCCCGTCGATGGCCTTGCCGATGGCCTCCGTGGTGCGCAGGTAGGTCGCGAGGAAGTCGCGCTGGGCGAGCCGGTCGGGCGGCATCGCCGCAAGGCGCTCCCGCATGGCGCGCACGACATCGCCGACCGTCCGTCCACCGTCGCCCGTCGTCATCGTCCGCGATCTCCTCACCCCGCGGTCCGGCCCCTCCTATTCTGGGACCAGGGTCGCGCGGCGTCAGGCGAATCCGCACCTGCCGCCTCGTGACCGGCGTATGGAGGGGCGATGCACGAGCGGGCGAGGCGGGGACCGACGTCGTTCGACGCGGTCGCGATCGGTCACGCTGAGACCGACACGTGGGCCGCCTACTACCGGCGTGAGTGGATCACCTTCCTGCGCGGAGCGGTCCGCATGGTTCACGAAGGCTTCGGCATGAACCGGCGCGCCACCGTCGCCGGTGCATGGTTCGTGCTGCGGGCGAACCAGGCGTGGGCGCCGTACCCGGACAACGACCCGGCCCAGGCACGAGACCTGATGCATCGCTTCTACGCGCTCGTCATGGCGGACGCCGGACTGACGCTCGACCCACGGCGCGCCGCCGCGCTCGAGGTCGAGTGGTGGCGGGTGCACCGGGAGCACCAGCACGGCGGCGGCTCGGACGACCCGCTGGTCGGCGCGCTGGTCGACCTCTACTCGTACGTATATGGATCCCACCGAGACGCCGTTCATCCGGCCGCTCGCGCGCGCGTCGACGCGATGGACTACTCGGACCGTTGGGTGGCCGCCGGCTGCCGCCTGGACGACCCGCTCCTCGCGGCCGAGCGGCGGTCGCTCGTCGCCTCCTACAGCGCGTTGCTCGACGCGGTGTCCCGGTGACCGCCGTCGGCGGCGCACCGCAGGGGAGTATGCCGCTTGCGCCGCAGTCGGAGCTGCCTCGCGACGACCGTGTGCTGCCCACGACGCGGTGGCTGTCGGTGCTGATCACGCCGTTCCTGCTCGTGGCGTTCGTCCTGCTCTACGGGTTCCCTGGCGACACCGACCGTCTCTGGGCCTGGACGATCCGGCCGACGGTGACGTCCATGGTGCTGGCCTCTGCATACCTTGGCGGCGCCTGGTTCTTCGTCCGCGTGCTGCGCGAGCGTCGCTGGGCCGCAGTCGCCAACGGGTTGGTCGCCGTGACCGGGTTCGCCACCCTCCTTGCCATCGCGACGGTGCTGCACTGGGACCGGTTCAACCACGGCAGTCCAGCCTTCTGGATCTGGTCGGCGCTGTACGCAACGGCGCCCTTCCTCGTGGCCGGAGCCTGGTGGGTCAACCGCCGCACCGCCCGACCTCCGGCCCCGGACGAGCCGCGCCTCGGACCCGCGGCCCGATGGGGCGTCGGTGCGTTCGGGGCAGGGGGCCTCGTCCTGGGCGCGACGATGTTCGTCGCGCCATCCGCCGTCATCCCGGTCTGGCCGTGGCTCCTGACGCCGCTGACGTGCCGAGTGATCGGCGCGATCTTCGTGCTTGCTGGTGCGGCCGTCGGGGTCCTCTGGGACGCGCGCTGGGTGCGACTGCGTCTGCTGGCCGAGGTGGAAGCGGTCATGGTCGTGCTGATGCTCGTGGCCGCCCTGCGAGCCCATGCGCAGTTCATCGCGGGACGACCGATGGGCTGGCTCCTGCTGCTGGGAGCGCTCGTCGCGCTGGCGGGCGCCATCGCGCTGATGGTGACCTTCCGTGGCGCACCCAGCGAGCCCACCTCCGGGCCCTGAGGAGGCGAGACGGCGTACCCGGTGGCCACGCGCGGTGCCCGTCGTCCCGCGGCCCGGGTGGGCGTGATTAGGTGGGCTCATGCGCGTGACTCATCTCGGACATGCCTGCCTGCTCGTGGAGACCGCCGACCGCCGGATCCTCATCGACCCGGGCAGCTTCTCGTCGTTCGAGGACCTGCGCGACCTCGACGCGGTCCTCGTCACTCACAACCACGTCGACCACTTCGACCCTGAACGGGTGGCGACGCTCCTTCGCGGGAACCCGTCGGCCTCGGTTCACACCGACCCCCAGACGGCGGAGAAGCTTCGCGGGGAAGGGCTTTCGGCCACTCCCACCAAGGAGGGGGAGGACTTCGCCGTCGGCGACGTGTCGGTGAGCCCGGTCGGCGAGCTGCACGCGTTCAACCACGACGCGATGCCCCGCATCCCCAACGTCGGCCTCGTGCTGCGGGCCGACGGCGAGCCCACGCTCTTCCACCCCGGCGATGCCTACGACGGCGAGCCGGGCGAGGTGGACGTGCTGGCCCACCCGCTGAACGCCCCGTGGGCCGCGAGCCGCGACTCGATCGCGTTCGTGGCGCGGATCGCACCGAAGACGTTCGTACCGATCCACGACGCCCTGCTCTCCGACGTCGGCCGGAGGATGTATGCCGGCCACATCGAGCAGTTCTCGGGCGTCGCGGGGCTGACCTTCGTCGACCTGCGCGACGACGAGTCCGCGACCTTCTGACGCACCGCCACTTGGGGGAACAACCATGACCACTGACCCGGATCTGCCTGCGCCACATGGAAGTCCGGCCGACGGGCCAGCGATCGCCATGCGCGGCCTCGGCAAGCGCTTCGGCGATGTCGTCGCCGTCAAAGGCATCGATCTCGACGTCCCACGTGGCTCGTTCTTCGGGCTCGTCGGGCCCAACGGAGCAGGCAAGACGACCACGTTGTCGATGGTGACGGGACTGCTCCGTCCCGACGCGGGCCAGGCGTTCATCCTCGGCCGCGACGTGTGGGCCGACCCGGTCGAGGCGAAGCGCCTCCTCGGGGTGCTTCCGGACGGGCTCAAGCTCTTCGACCGGCTTACCGGCCTGCAGCTCATCACGTATGCCGGCCTGCTGCGCGGGATGCCACGTGACCTCGCGTCGGAGCGGGCGACCGAGCTGATCGAGGCCCTGGGACTCTCCGAGGCGCAGGGCAAGCTCGTCGTGGACTACTCAGCCGGCATGACCAAGAAGGTCACGCTGGCCTCCGCACTCGTCCACGCGCCGCGGGTGCTGGTGCTCGACGAGCCCTTCGAGGCCGTCGACCCGGTGTCCGCTGCGACCATTCGCTCGATCCTGGCCGACTATGTCGCCGCCGGCGGGACCGTGGTCCTGTCCAGCCATGTCATGGACCTCGTCGAGCGCATCTGCAGCCATGTCGCGGTCATCGCCGATGGCCTTGTCCTTGCTGCGGGCCCGCTCGAGGACGTGCGCGGCGGGCACTCCCTCGAGGAGCGCTTCGTCGACCTCGTCGGTGGGTCGACCGAGGTGGTGGGACTGTCGTGGTTGCGCACCTCGTCCGACTGAAGCTGTCGCTGCTGCGCAACATGTTCCGGCGTAGCCGCGCCCAGGCGATCGGTGCGGTCGTCGGGATCGTCTACTTCGGCTTCCTCGTCATCGGGCTGGCGATCCTGCTGGCCTCGTTCCGGACCTCCCTCGCCGACGCGCAGGTCGTCATCCCGCTCGCCGGCGCCGCGGGCATCGTGCTGTGGACCGCGTTGCCGTTGTTCTCGTTCGGCTCCGACCCCACCCTCGACCCGGGCCGGTTCGCCACCTTCGCCATACCGCCACGGACGCTCGCCGTCGGCCTCATCGCGGCGGCTCTGGTGGGACTGCCCTCCATTGCGACCCTGGTCATGGCGGCGGGCGTGGTCGTGGCCTGGTCGCACACCGTCGCGTCCACGATCGTGGGTGTCGTCGCGACGGCGTTCGGGGTGCTGACGGCGATCACGACGAGCCGATGGGTCTCGGCACTGGCGACCAACGCGGTGTCCAGCCGCCGCGGCCGGGACGTCGTGGCTGTGGTGGGCCTCGCGCTGCTCGTGCTCATCGGGCCGGCCATCTCCATCGTGGCGAACGTCGGCTCGAGCCAAGCCGACCTGGCCGCGTCGGTCGCGAAGGTCGTCTCGTGGACCCCGCTCGGATGGGCGTGGGCGGCGCCGGGGGACGTCGCGGCAGGCGACTGGCTCGTCGGCATGGTGCGGCTCGTGCTCGCCGGGGGTCTGCTGCTCGTCGTCGGCCGACTGTGGGCTCGGGTGCTGCGTCAGCAGGTCGAGAACCCCCGTGCCATCTCCCGGTCGGACTCGGCAACCGCAGCGGCCGGCGACCTGGGGCTGTTCCCGAGGTTCCCGGACACCCCGACGGGAGCCATCGCGGCCCGGGTGTCCACCTACTGGCGTCGGGACCCGCGCTACCAGATCAACCTCGCCATGACGCCGGTGCTGCCCCTGGCCCTGCTCATCCCGTTCTTCCTCGGCGACGTCGAGTGGACGCCTCTCGTCATGGGTCCGGTGCTCGCGTTCTTCATCGGCTTCAGCGAGCACAACTCCGTGGCCTACGAGGGGGACGCCTTCTGGCTCCACCTCGCATCAGGCGTGTCCGGTGCAGCGGACCGACGCGGTCGTCTGGTGCCCAGTGTGCTGATCGCTGCCGTGCTTCTGCCGATCTACACGGTCGCCGGTGTCTGGATCGGCGACCGCTGGGACCTGCTGCCCGGCGCGGTGGGTCTGTCGGCCGTCCTGCTCGGCGCCGGATACGGTGCCTCGAGCGTGATGAGCGTCGCGATGCCGTACCCCGTGCCGGCCTCGGGAGAGAGCCCTTTCAGCGCGCCGCCCGGCGCGGCCGGGGTGACGATGCTGTCCCAGACGATCGCCAGCCTGGGCACGTTTCTGCTGGCGGCACCCGTGGTGGCCCTCGGGTGGTTCGCCTGGCAGGGGACGTCATGGGCCTCCTGGCCCGCCGCCGTGCTCGGGGTGGCGCTCGGTGGGGTGTTCGCCTCGGCCGGGATCCGAATGGGCGCGCGGCTCTACGACAAGCGCGCGCCCGAGCTGCTCGCCGCTCTCCAGAAGAACTGACTCCCGCCGCGCAACACACCCGGTAACCGCAAGAGCCTGCCGGTTGCAACCGCCTGGAGTTTGCGACTTCCGGGTGTGTTGCGGGAGCACGCGCACGAAAGTGACCGTCATCCCGCCGCGCGCGCCTAGGCTCAGAGCACCTGTCGCGTCGTCGGAAGCGTGGCCCGCCCATGAACCTCGTCCTGTGGCTCGTCGCCGGACTGCTCACGGCTGTGTTCGGGACGACTGGGCTCCTCAAGCTGACACAGTCCAAGGACCACCTCGTGCGCTCGGGCATCACCTGGGTCGAGGACTTCAGCACGCCCGCCGTCCGGGGCATCGGTGCCCTCGAGCTGCTGGGGGCCCTCGCGCTGGTCCTGCCGACGGCCTTCGGCACCGCTGTCTGGCTGACCCCGCTGGCGGCGGCGGGCCTCGCTGTCCTGATGGCCGGGGCGGTCACCATTCACGTGCGCCGGCACGAGTTCTCGCTCGCCTTCGGCACCGGACTGCTCATGGTGCTCGCGGCGTTCCTCGCCTGGGGTCGTCTCGGCCCTTACCCCCTCTGACCGCTTGCTCTGCCCCTGCATCAAGCGACCACTCGACTCGGGTGGTCAGGTCGAGCAGTTGCCTGATACGGGCTCGATCTGGGTTTGTTCGCGCTCGGGCGTGTGTCGGTGGGGCCGCCTACCTGGCGAGGTCGACCGCCAGCCTGGCCGCACCGATGATGCCCGCCTGGTTGCGCAGCAGGGCCGGCACGATCGGGCAGCGCAGCTTGAGCTTGGGCAGGAACTCGTCGGACTCCTTGGAGATGCCGCCGCCGACGACGATGAGGTCCGGAGAGAAGAGCTTCTCGATGGTGTCGTAGT
Organism: Intrasporangium mesophilum; assembly: GCF_054783095.1. Classification (NCBI taxonomy): domain Bacteria; kingdom Bacillati; phylum Actinomycetota; class Actinomycetes; order Micrococcales; family Intrasporangiaceae; genus Intrasporangium; species Intrasporangium mesophilum. The sequence goes on from NZ_BAAGRF010000003.1 coordinate 92,670, forward strand.
AACGCTGGAGCCGTTCGATGTACTCCTCCCACGTGAGGTGCTCGTTGTCCTTGACCGACGAGGCTGCTCGGTCCTCCGCGTCGTAGCCGTCGATCTCGAGGTGACCGAGCTCGGAGTTGGGCACGAGCCGGCCGTCGTGGATCAGGGCCGACCCGATGCCGGTGCCCAGAGTGGTGAGGATGACCAGGCCGGTCACTCCCTTGGCGGCGCCGTAGTAGAGCTCGGCGAGACCGGCGGCGTCGGCGTCGTTGAGGACGGTCACCGCGCGCCCGGTGTGCTTCTTGATCAGCGCCTCGGCGTCGGTCGCGATCCAGGTCGGGTCGATGTTCGCAGCCGACAGCACCGTGCCGCGGATCACGACCGCAGGCACCGTGACACCGATGGGGGAGTCGCCTGTCACGTCGGCGAAGGAGTCGACGATCTCGTCGACGACCTCGGCCACGGCGTCGGGGGTGGCCGGCTGGGGCGTGAGGATCTTCAGCCGCTTTCCCGCGAGCTCACCGCTCTTGAGGTCGACGGGCGCCCCCTTGATGCCGCTGCCGCCGATGTCGATTCCGAGGGGCGTGCCCTTCTTGCCCATGGTCCCTGCTTCCTTGTCGAGGACGTGGTGGGTTGCTGCTGTCGAGCTGGCTATGGGGCCGGCGCCGCGTCCGGGAGGGTGAGGATCTCGTTGCCGTCGCCGGTGATGACGATGGTGTGCTCGAACTGTGCCGAACGACTGCCGTCCTTCGTCACGACCGTCCACCGGTCGTCCCACATCTCCCACTCGTGGGTGCCGAGATTGAGCATCGGCTCGATGGTGAACGTCATGCCGGGCTCGATGACGGTGTCGTAGTGGGGTGCTGCGTCGTAGTGCGGGACGATGAGGCCGGAGTGGAACTCCAGGCCGATGCCGTGGCCGGTGAAGTCGCGGACGACGCCGTAGCCGAAGCGCTTCGCGTAGCTCTCGATGACGCGCCCGATCACGTTGATCTCACGGCCGGGCTGGGCTGCGCGGATGCCGCGGAGCATCGCTTCGCGGGTGCGCTCGACGAGCAGGCGCGACTCCTCGTCGACGTCGCCGACGAGGTAGGTCGCGTCGGTGTCACCGTGGACCCCGTGGATGTATGCCGTGACATCGATGTTGACGATGTCGCCGTCCTCGAGCGGGCGCGCGTCCGGGATGCCGTGGCAGATGACCTCGTTGACGCTCGTGCAGACCGACTTGGGAAAAGCCTTGTAGCCCAGCGGGGACGGGTAGGCGCCGTGGTCGAGGAGGTACTCGTGTGCCACTGCGTCGAGAGCGTCGGTCGTCACTCCAGGCGCGATGTGCGCGGCCGCCTCGCCCATGGCGTTGGCAGCGACCCGCCCGGCGATGCGCATCTTCTCGATCGTCTCGGCGTCCTTGACGTGCAGGTCGCCGTCCTCGCGGGGGTTGGGCACATCGACGTAGTGCGGCCGCTCGATCGAGGCCGGCACGGCACGGCGCGGACTGAGGGGGTACGGAGACACCCTGGGTTGGAGCAACGGCATACGGTGGAGTCTAGGTCGTCGTGGGGACCCGTCCACGTGGGGCGCTCACGACGCGGACCGTGGAGAAGGAGGCGACAGTGAGCTACTGGTACAACGTCGACACCGGCAAGGTGGAGACCGACGAGAACCGAAGCCGCGGCGAGCTGGTGCTCGGCCCCTACGCGACGGAGGAGGAGGCTCGGCGCGCGATCGAGACAGCCAATGCCCGCACCGAGAAGTGGGACGAGGAGGATCGGGCCTGGCGCGACAAGGGGACCTCCGGCACCCGCTGGGACGACGAGGACATCGACGACTGACGTAGCGACCGGCCTCACCAGGGGTGCCGCCGGCGGTGCCGGGCTCAGGACTCGAACGAGTGCTCCGCATCCGGGAAGGCGCCCGACTCGACGTCGGCGGCATACGCCTGCGCCGCCTGCAGGAGGGTGCCGCGCAGGTCCGCGTACTTCTTGACGAAGCGCGGCGCCTTGCCGCCCCGCAGTCCGGCGAAGTCGCTCCACACGAGGACCTGGGCGTCCGTGCCGTTGCCGGCTCCGATCCCGATCGTCGGGATGGCCAGTGCCTTGGTGACCCGCTCCGCGACCGGCGCCGGCACCATCTCCAGCACGACTGAGAACGCACCGGCGTCCTGGAGAGCCAGCGCCTCCTCGACGAGGACGTCGGCCGCATCGCCGCGCCCTTGCACGCGGTAGCCACCGAGCTGGTGCTCGCTCTGTGGGGTGAAACCGAGGTGCGCCATGACCGGGATCCCCGCGGTGGTCAGGGTGTGCACGAGGGGGACCATCGCGGACCCGCCTTCGAGCTTGACGGCGTGCGCCAGCCCTTCTTTCATGAACCGAACTGCGCTCGCGAAGCCCTGCTCGACGCTCGCGCCGTACGAGCCGAAGGGCATGTCCGCCACGACGAGCGCCCTGCGTGCCGCTGACGACACCGCCCGCACGAGAGGAACGAGCTCGTCGACGGTCACCGGCACGGTCGTCTCGTAGCCGAACACGTTGTTGCCGGCCGAGTCGCCGACGAGCAGGACGGGGATCCCCGCCTCGTCGAAGATCTGGGCGGCGTACATGTCGTATGCCGTGAGCATCGCCCACTTGCGTCCTTCGGCCTTCCAGCCATGCAGGTGGGGGATGCGGACCTTGCGAATCGGCTTGGGACCACTGCCAGTTGACCCCGTCCCACCGGCCGGGTCGGAGCCCCCGGATGTCACATCGCGCGACCCCGAACCATACGGGCTAGGCTGCTCACTCGTTGCGTCGTCGGACATGCCGCGATCCTAGACCGCCCCTTTCGGGCCGTCGGCGGCCCAGGCGAGTGACCGCCAGTCAGGGCCGCGTGGCCGAGCCCGCGCCCGGGCGTCGGCGCACGTGGGATAACCACATCTCACTGACATCTGATGACATCAGCGGCTTTTCCAGGATTTGGCAAAGTCTGGGCTCTTATCCCCTTTTCGCCCACGGTCTGTGCTCTGATACGCCAGGCGCCGGATCCGGCGTCGCAAAACAGGAGGAACAGATCTTGAACAAGCGTCAGTGGAGCGCTGTGTCGGGGCTGGCCGTGGGGGCGCTCGTCGTCACCGGGCTGACCGTCCCGATGCAGGCTCAGGCAACGCCAGTCGCGAAGGCGCCCGTCAGCAGTGATCCTGCTGAGGCGCAGGCTTCGCAGCCAGACAACCTGCCCAACCCGCTCGCCGAGGCCCAGGCAGCCGAGCGCAAGGACGCCGTCACCAAGCTCGTCAAGGGCGAGGCAACGACCACGACCATCGGTGGCAACCGCGTGATCGAGGTCAAGAGCAAGAACGGTGCGTCCCGCTACATCAACTACCCCGTGAACCGCGAGGAGGACATCTTCACGATCCTCACGGACTTCGGCTCGGAGACCAAGGCCGGATTCAGCACGGCGCCGGGGCCGGTGCACAACCAGATCCCGGCGCCCGACCGGAACTGGGACGGGAACGCAACCGACGACAACTCCACCAACTGGACGTCGGACTTCACGCGGCAGCACTACATCGACATGATGTTCGGCGAGGGGGAGTCGTTCAAGGACTTCTACCTCAAGCAGAGCAACGGCCGGTTCCTCGCCAAGGGCGACGTGTCCGACTGGGTCAAGGTGCGCTACAACGAGGCCCGCTACGGCGCCAAGAACAACGCCGACGGCTACTGGAACTACATCCAGGACACGGCGACCGCCTGGTACGACGCGCAGAAGGCCGCCGGCAAGAGCGACGCCGACATCAAGGCGTACCTGGCGCAGTTCGACAAGGTCGACCGCTACGACTACGACGGCGACGGCAACTACAACGAGCCCGACGGCTACATCGACCACTTCCAGGCGATCCACGCCGGTGAGGGCGAGGAGGCCGGCGGCGGCGCCCAGGGTGTCGACGCGATCTGGTCGCACCGGTGGTACGCCTTCTCCAACCTGGCGGGCAGGACCGGCCCCGACTTCAACAAGCTCGGCGGTGTGCAGCTCGGCACCTCCGGCATGTGGATCGGTGACTACACGACCGAGCCGGAGAACGGTGGCCTCGGTGTCTTCTCGCACGAGTTCGGTCACGACCTCGGCCTGCCGGACCTCTACGACACGGCGGGTGGCGACAACGGCACCGGCTTCTGGACGCTGATGAGCGGCGGCTCGTGGCTCAACCACGGCACCGACTCGATCGGCACGACGCCCGGCTACATGGGCCCGTGGGAGAAGCTGCAGCTCGGCTGGCTCGACTACAAGACGGTCCCGTTCGGCACGGACATGACGGTCAAGCTGGGCCCGGCCGACAAGGCCAGCAACACGAACTACCAGGCCCTGGTCGTCCCGCTTCCGTCGCGCACGGTCAAGACGGCGTACAACACGCCGCACTCGGGTTCCGCCGAATGGTGGGGTGGCTCGGCCGACAACCTCAACACGACGATGACTCGCACGCTCGACCTCACCGGCAAGACGTCGGCCTCGGTCTCGGCGTGGGTGCAGGGCGACATGGAGAAGGACTACGACTACCTCTTCGCCGAGGTCTCCGCTGACAACGGCGCGACCTGGACCCAGGTCGGCTCCGCCCTCAACGGCACCTTCGGCTGGGCCGAGAAGTCGTGGGACCTGTCGGCGTTCGCCGGCAAGTCGGTCCAGTTCCGCTTCCGCTACAACACCGACGGCGGCGTGCACTACAAGGGCCCGTTCATCGACGACATCACCGTGACCCTCGACGGCGTCGCCGGCACGACCGACGACATCGAGTCGGGTGCCGGCGCGTGGAAGGCGGCTGGGTTCTCGATCATGGACGGCACGACGGCGCGCCAGGTCCAGGACATGTACCTCGCCGAGAACCGCACCTACAGCGGATACGACGACACGCTCCGCACCGGCCCGTACAACTTCGGTTGGAGCACGAAGGCAGACTGGGTCGAGCGGTTCCCGTACCAGAACGGCATGCTCGTGTGGTTCGCCAACGGCGAGTTCGGCGACAACAACACGGCCACCCACCCCGGTGGTGGCCAGGTCCTGCCGGTCGACGCTCGTCCGGCGCCGATCATGCTGGACGGCAACGTCAAGCTCGGCAACCGTCGCCAGCCGTTCGACGCGACGTTCGGCCAGGAGGCGACCGACGCGGTGACCTTCCACCGCAACGGCGTCGCCACGGACGTCCCGTCGTCGCCCGCCATCCCGACGTTCAACGACTCGGACCCGAACCGCTACTGGTCCGCGGACAACCCGGGGGCGTCCACGAAGGTGGCGGGCTCGGGCACGACCATGACCGTGGCCAAGACCGCCGACGGCGGCAACGAGCTGCAGGTCAAGGTCCAGTTCAAGTGACCGACAGGCACGACACCGCGTGACCGCGTGGGCCCCCGGAAGACCCCTCCTTCCGGGGGCCCACGCACGCCCGCTGCGTATGCCGTCAGGTCCCTGGCGGCATACCGGGCCTTCGCCACAGCGCGCGTCCCAAACCTTGTGACTCTTAACGTCGCTGCAACACGCATGCGGCAGGATCGACATATGAACCGTCAGGAAGAGTTCGTGCTCCGGACCATCGAGGAGCGCGACATCCGCTTCGTCCGCCTCTGGTTCACCGATGTGCTGGGCACCCTGAAGTCAGTGGCGGTCGCGCCGGCCGAGCTCGAGGGAGCCTTCGCCGAGGGCATCGGCTTCGACGGCTCGGCCATCGAGGGCCTGACTCGTGTCTACGAGGCCGACATGCTGGCCAAGCCCGACCCCTCGACCTTCCAGATCCTGCCCTGGCGCGGCGACCCGCCGGGCACCGCGCGGATGTTCTGCGACCTGACCCTGCCCGACGGCTCGCCGAGCTTCGCCGACCCCCGCCATGTCCTGCAGCGGGCGCTCGGCCGGGCCGCCGACCTCGGCTTCACCTTCTACACGCACCCGGAGATCGAGTTCTTCCTGCTGGAGCAGGAGCGCGGGCCCGACGGCCGCCCGGTCCCTGTCGACGACGCCGGGTACTTCGACCACGTGCCCCACGGCACGGGCCACGACTTCCGTCGAGCGGCGATCACCATGCTCGAGAACATGGGCATCTCGGTGGAGTTCAGCCACCACGAGGGCGCACCCGGCCAGAACGAGATCGACCTGCGCTACGCGGACGCCCTGTCGACCGCGGACAACATCATGACCTTCCGGACGGTCGTCAAGGAGGTCGCCCTGACCCAGGGCATCTATGCGACCTTCATGCCGAAGCCGTTCTCGGAGCACCCGGGCTCGGGCATGCACACCCACCTGTCGCTCTTCGAGGGGGACGCCAACGCCTTCTACGAGGCCGGCGCGCCCTACCAGCTGAGCAAGGTCGGGCGGCAGTTCATCGCCGGGCTGCTCGTCCATGGCGCCGAGATCACGGCGGTGACCAACCAGTGGGTCAACTCCTACAAGCGCCTGTGGGGCGGTGGAGAGGCACCCGCGCACCTGACCTGGGGTCACAACAACCGCTCCGCGCTCGTGCGGGTGCCCATGCACAAGCCGAACAAGGGGCAGTCGACCCGCATCGAGGTGCGGTCGCTGGACGCCGCCTGCAACCCGTACCTCGCCTTCGCGGTGCTGCTCGGGGCGGGACTGAAGGGGATCGAAGAGGGGTACGACCTGCCGCCGGAGGCCGAGGACGACGTCTGGAGCCTCACCGACTCCGAGCGGCGCGCGATGGGCATCAAGCCGCTGCCCGCTTCGCTCGACCGGGCACTCGAGGTGATGGAGCAGAGCGACCTCGTCGCCGAGGTGCTCGGCGAGCATGTCTTCGACTTCTTCCTGCGCAACAAGAGACAGGAGTGGCTGGACTACCGGCACGAGATCAGCCAGTTCGAGCTCAACCGCTACCTGCCCCGCCTCTGACGCACCGTGTCATCACGCACCACGACGACCGAGGGCCAGCTCGCACGGCTCGGCTTCGCCGACCCCGCACGCGCGGCAGCACTGCTCGGCGACCCGGCGCTCCTGCCGTTCCGCGCGACCGCGCCGGACGGCCGACTGGACGCCCTGCTCGCGACCCTCGGCGATAGCGCGGACCCTGACCAGGCCCTCCTCGGGCTGGTCCGAGTGGCGGAGTCCCTTGCAGCCAAAGGCGATCCGGCGGACTGGGGCATCACCGCGCTTGCGTCCGAGCTGGCCAGCGATGGCGTCGGGAGGGATCGCGTCGCGCATGTCCTCGGGGCCTCGAGCGCGCTGGTCGACGAGCTCGTCCGGCACCCGGAGCACTGGCTGGACACGGCCCGGGCCACACGGCATACGGGGGACGAGGTGCGCGAGGAGCTGGTGCGTGCCGTGACGGAGGAGCGCGGTGACCGCACGGCCGTCGACGCGCTTCGTGTCGCCTACAAGCGCGGCCTGCTGCGCATCGCCGCCCTCGACCTGACCTCGACCGACCCGCTCGCCGAGATGCCCGTCGTCGGCGAGGCGCTCGCTGAGCTCGCGGAGGCGGCGCTCGAGGCGGCCCTGGCCATCGCGCGGGAGGAGTACGGCGACGGCCACGAGGCGTGCCGGCTCGCGATCATCGGCATGGGCAAGACGGGCGGCGGCGAGCTCAACTACGTCAGCGATGTCGACGTGATCTTCGTCGCCGAGCCCGCCGAGGGGTTCGACGAGGACACCGCCCTGCGCGTCGGCACGGCGCTCGCCACAGCGACGATGCGTGCCTGCTCCACCCCGACCCCCGAGGGCAGTCTGTGGCCGGTCGACGCGGCCCTGCGTCCGGAAGGCAAGCAGGGGCCCCTCGTGCGCACCATCAGCAGCCACAAGGCGTACTACGAGCGGTGGGCCAAGACGTGGGAGTTCCAGGCGCTGCTCAAGGCCTGGGTCTCGGCCGGGGACAAGGAGATCGGGCTGCGCTACAAGGCCGAGATCTCGCCGATGGTGTGGGAGGCCGCCAACCGCGAGAACTTCGTCGAGGACGTCCAAGCGATGCGGCGCCGGGTCGAGCAGAACGTGCCCGCCAACGAGGCCGCCCGCCAGCTCAAGCTCGGACCCGGCGGCCTCCGGGATGTCGAGTTCAGCGTCCAGCTGCTCCAGCTGGTCCACGGACGCACCGACACCAGCCTGCGCTCGGCCACGACGCTCGAGGCCCTCGGTGCCCTGGCGAAGGGCGGCTACGTCGGGCGCGAGGACGCCGCGACCCTCGACCGTGCCTACCGCCACCTGAGGTGCCTCGAGCACCGGATCCAGCTCCACCGGCTCCGCCGGACCCACCTCATGCCGGTGACCGAGCCCGACCTGCGTCGCCTCGGCCGGTCGATGGGACATCGAACGCACCCGGAGCAGGCCGTCGTCGCCGACCGCATGGCGTCCGCCCGGGAGGTCCGCCGGCTCCACGAGCGGCTCTTCTACCGCCCGCTCCTCGCAGCCGCGGCGAAGCTGAGCCCAACCGAGGCCCGGCTGAGCCCCGAGGCCGCCCGCGCGCGCCTGCTCGCACTGGGCTTCCGCGACCCTGCGGGCGCCATGCGGCACATCGAGGCACTCACCACCGGTGTGAGCCGCCGCGCGGCGATCCAGCGGACGCTGCTGCCCGTCATGCTCGGCTGGTTCGCCGACGAAGCCGACCCGGACGCCGGCCTGCTCTCCTTCCGTCGCGTGTCCGACGAGCTGGGCACGACCCACTGGTACCTCAAGATGCTCCGCGACGAAGGCCGGGCCGCTGAGCGCCTTGCACACTGCCTCGCTCGCAGCCGGTACGTCGCCGACCTGCTGGTGCGCTCACCTGAGAGCGTGTCGATCCTCGGCGACTCGGGCGGCCTCACCCCGAGAAGTCGTGAGGCGCTCACGACGACGATGCAGTCGGCCGCGCGGCGGCGCGAGACGGCGGCCGACGCGGTCGCCGCGGTCCGGGCGATCCGGCGTCACGAGCTGCTGCGCATCGCGATGGCCGACCTGGTCGGCACGATCGACCTCCGGGGCGTCGGGGACGCGCTGACCGACCTGACGGCGGCAACGATCCAGGTCGCCCTCGACGCGACGGTGGCTGAGGCGGAGCGCCGTGACGGACGACCGCTCTCTGGCGACATCCTCGTCGTGGCCATGGGCAGCTTCGGTGGCCGAGAGCTCGGCTACGCCTCCGACGCCGATGTGATGTTCGTGCACCGTCCCCACGAGGGCGCGCAGGACAAGGACGTCCAGACCCGCGCCACCTCGATCGTCCAGGAGCTGCGCAAGCTGCTCGCGGGCACCGGGCCCGACCCGGCCCTCGGCATCGACGCGGACCTTCGCCCCGAGGGCAAGAACGGCCCTCTCGTGCGCAGCCTCGACTCCTACCGGACGTACTACGAGCGGTGGGCCCTGACGTGGGAGTTCCAGGCACTGCTGCGGGCGACCCCGATCGCTGGACCCGAGTCGCTCGCCGCGCAGTTCCGGGAGCTCATCGACCCGCTGCGGTGGCCTCAGCACGGGCTGGACGCCACGCGGGTCCGCGAGATCCGCACGATGAAGGCACGGGTCGAGAGCGAGCGTCTGCCACGCGGCGCCGACCCGCGTACCCATCTCAAGCTCGGGACGGGCGGGCTCACCGACGTCGAGTGGACGGTCCAGCTGCAACAGCTGCAGCACGCGCACCAGCGTCCGTCGCTTCGGGTGACCGGCACCATGGCCGCCCTGACAGCCATCGGTGACGAGGGCCTCATCGGAGCCGAGGACGTCAAGGCCCTGCGCGAGGCGTGGCGTCTCGGAGCACTCATGCGCAACGCCGGTGTGCTGTGGCGCGGGCGCCCCACCGACGTCGTGCCTGCGGACGTCCGGGATGCCGACGGCATCGGCCGCATCATGGGCCGGCCGGCAGGCGAAGCGGCCTCCCTGGGGGAGCTCTGGCTACGGGTCGCGCGACGGTCTCGTCACGCGACCGATTTCAACTTTTACGACTCACCACCTCGGGGTAGCGTCGTCACGTGAATCCGAGTCAGGGGCACGACGGCAGTGCGCCCACCTACGCAGCCGTGCTCCGGGTTCCGCGGTACCTGCCGATCTTCGCGGCCAACGCGCTGTCCATGTGGGGCGACTACATCGCGCGCGTGACGATCGCTGCCGTCGTGTTCGAGCGCACCCGGTCACCGCTGGCGACGGCCACCACGCTGGCCGTGAGCCTCGTGCCCAGCTTCTTCGGCCGCAGCCTCGTCGGGCCGATCGTCGACCGGTTCCCGTACAAGTGGGTGCTCATCTGGTCGTACCTGCTGCGCGCCACCTGCGTGCTCGGCCTCATGGTCCTGGTCGTGGCCGACTCCAGCCTGTGGAGCGTCTTCGTCGCTCTCTTCGCCCTGGAGCTCATCGGTGGCGCCGCGACGGCCTCGAACATGATCCTGCTCACCGACCTCTTCGAGGACCGGCGTCTCTACGCGCGCGCGGTCGGCCTCGGCGCGATGTCGGAGCAGTGCAACCAGGCGTTCGGGCTCGCCATCGGCGGAGGACTGGTCGCCCTCCTGGGCCCCGAGACCGGCCTGCTCTTCGACCTCGTGACCTTCGTGCTCGCCGCCATCGTCATCCTCGTGGTGGTCGAGCTGCGACCCGTCACCGGGCAGCGTGGCAAGGGCCTGCGCGGCTTCGCCCATGACCTGTTCACCGCCGCGGGTGATCTCGCCCATCACCCCGTGCTCGCCCGGCTCGTGACCCTGAGTGCTGTCGCCAGCCTGGGGATCGCCGCTCCCGAGGCGCTCGCGATCCCGATCGCGGGGGAGAACGGCTGGGGTGGGTGGGGTGGCGTCCTCATGGCCGCCCCGATCGCCGGCGCGGTCATCGGCATCGTGCTCATCGGCCGACCTGACGTGCAGCGCCAGAACCGCTCGATCGTGCCGCTCGCGCTCGCCATGCCGCTCCCGCTGCTCGCGACGGCGTTCCACCCGCCGATCATCGTCATCGCGGCGCTGTTCTTCGCAAGCGGGATGATGCAGGCGTTCATGGTGCCGCTACAGGCAACGTTCGCGCTCGTGACCGAGCCTGAGCTGCGGGGCCGCATCTTCAGCCTGGCCGGCTCCGTGTCGATAGCGGCCGCCGGTCTCTCGTTCCTGGCCGCCGGCTGGGTCGGGCAGCACACCAGCCCGTACGCCGGAGTCACGATCTGCGCCGCAGTGTGCCTCGCCCTCGTCGCCCTGCTGTCGGCCAGGTGGCCGCATCGCCGGGTGCTCACCGAGGTCGACCGTGCGTATGCGTCCTCCTCGCACGCCACCTGACCGGCGCGACATGCCGCTCAGCCGCCGGCGCCGGCGGAGGGTGCCGGCAGAGTCTGGGGCTGCTCGGTGCGTTGCCGGGTGCGGTGCGCTGCGTCAGGAGCCGAGGATTCCCAGGGTCCAGTCGTCGCGGCGGCCGGCGAAGTAGTGGTCAAGGACACTGGCGAAAAGGCTTGCTGTGTCAGGGTTTTCGGCTGCCCGCTCGAAGAGTGTCATCGACGAGCGGAGCTTGACGGCATCGATCGAGCCGAGCACTGACGTCGCGTCGCGTGCCGTGAGTCCATCGACCGCACGGGCGCACTCCGTGAGGCGCGGTCCGAGGACCGGGTGGGCGAGGTAGGCGCGTGCCTCGGGCAGGCCCGACACGGCATACAGCCGGGAGGTGGGGCTCTGCCCGAGCCCGGCAACCTGCGGAAAGACGTACCACATCCAGTGGCTCCGCTTGCTCCCGGCGCGGAGCTCGGTGAGGGCCTGAGCGTAGGTGCCCCCGCGGTCCTGCGCGGAGACGAACCGAGCCAGGTCGAACGGGTCATCGGTCACGATTTGTCCATTACACCATCGGGGCCACTTGGCGCACATCAAACACACAGATTTCCATAATCCGAGATCGTGTTGTTACCCTCGACGGCGCAGTAGCTCGCCCGGATCCTTCGGGCGAAACACCGGTACGCCGAATCCTGCCCGCCGGTGGAGCACAGTCGATTCACCAGGGCAGGAGCGGGGGACCCACATGTGGGCCCGTCAGAGGACTGGTCCTTGGGGTGAAGCCGCGAGAGCGGCCGGGCATCTTCCGCCCGAACCCGACAGCTCACCTCGGAGGCGTGGGAAGGAAAACAACCCATGTCCACGACGACAAAAAAACGCAGTCTGATTGCTCGTTCGATGCTCATGACCCCGCTGCTCGCCGCCGGCCTCATCGCCGGGATGAGCAGCGGTTCTGTGTCCGGACCCGCCACCGCGGCGGTTGCGGCAACTCCCGCGAAGGCGGCCCCGCAGACGGTCCGTATGCAGCCCACGGCCACGCTCACCCTGGGCACCCGTGGCCTTCGGATCGCGGCCGCTCAGAAGGGCGACCCGTACCGCTGGGGCGCGTCGGGGCCGTCGGCCTTCGACTGCTCCGGCCTCGTCTACTACGCGTACCACAAGGTGCTCGGCCGCAACATCCCCCGCACGGCCAACGCGCAGCGTCTGGCCACGATGCGGATCGCCAAGTCATCGGTGCGTCCGGGTGACCTGATCTTCTTCATGCGGTCCGGTCGCGCATACCACGTCGGTGTGTATGCCGGCTACGGCAAGATCTGGCACGCACCCCGTCCTGGCCAGCGGGTCCAGCTCTCCCGGATCTGGACCTCGGCCTGGGTCGCGGGCCGCGTCCGCTGACCCAGCGGGCACGGACCCTTCGGCGGGCACCGGCTCGCTGCGGGCTCTGAGCTGCAGCAGGCTCTGACCTGCCGCACGCTCTGACCTGCTGCGGGCTGCTGGCCGCCCAAACCCGGTCGACAACAGCTGGCGCGGACCCTGCAACCAGGGTCCGCGCCAGTCTGCAACCAGACGCTCGGGTCGCCCCAGTTCTGCCTACCCGACGCTCAGGTCGCGCTCGGTCGTTCCCGACATGGTCCGGAAGGATGCGCGTCTCACTCGATGAGGCGCGCAGCGCGCATCGACTTCGGGAAAGGGCGTCGTCGTGCTCACGGACGGCAACGTCATCGGAACCGGGTTCCTGTGCCTGGTCGCGGGCATGTTGTCTTTCGCATCGCCCTGTGGCCTGCCCATCGTGCCCGGGTTCCTCGGCTACGTCGCCGGGGTTGCGGTAGACGGTGGAGTCAGCCGCCGCGGCGGCAGCCCGGTCCTGGGCGCGGTGCTCTTCGTTCTCGGCTTCACGGCCGTGTTTGTCTTCGGGGCGTGGGCGATGGGTCGGGGCCTGGCGTCGATCGAGCTGCCTTCGAGAGGCGTCGAGGTCTTCTCTGGCACCGTGGTCCTGGTGATGGCTGCGGCTTTTGTCGGCCATGGCGGTCGGCTCCAGAGCTCACGCAGGCTTGGGTGGTCTCCCCCAACAGGACTGCTCGGCGCGCCTCTTCTCGGGGGAGTGTTCGCCCTTGGCTGGTCACCATGTGTGGGGCCAACTCTCTCGGCCGCCCTGGCGATGGTGTCGCCGCTGCAGGCGTCCGGCTCGGGTGGCGTCTGGGCCGGTGTCGGGCTGGCTGCGGCTGAGCGTTCGGCTCCCAACCCTGTTCGTGTGACGGCGCTGACTGGCCAGAAGCGGTCGTGAGAGACCTGAGTCGCTGGGATGCGCGTCGGGCGGGTATGGGCACCTACGGCCGGGCCTGCCGGAGCACGCAGGACCGGCCCGATGACCCAGAACCGCGAGGTGAAGGAGCCGAGGACGATGAGTGTGACCAGCTTCCAGGACCTGCCGTTGGCCGACCGCGACCACGGATGGGACGGAGCCGCCGCGGAGAAGCGCGTTCGGAAGTGGGCGGACGCCACGGACGAGCCGAACGAGAAGTACCGGTCTGCCCACGTCTGGTACGACTCGGACAACAAGGACAACTTCACGGCATACAAGCTGCTCATCTGCGATGTGGTGGGCGGACGCCTCCAGGCGGTGCCGAGGGGTGTCATGGCGGCGGCGGCCGTCATGCAAGGGTCGCGTGGCGGGGTCGACCTGCCCGACTCCGACCGAGACCGTGTCAGGAGCCACCTGGCGAAGTACTACGCCAAGATGGGCGAGGACGCCCCGTGGGAGCGCGACGACTGACTGCACGCGCTGCGCGCCGAGGGAGCCCGGACCGGCCGCCCTTTGAGGCAGCGATCCGGGCTGCGTGCTTGGCGCTCAGGCCGGGATCTTCGCCTCCGTCTCGAGAGTCCCCACCTCGACCACGTCGTCGGCGATCTGGTGCAGCTTGCGGTTCTGGCACTGGCTGGCCGTGCGGAGCATGTCGAAGGCACGCTCGCGGGTGACCTTCTCCGTCGACATCACGATCCCGATGGCCGCACCGATGCTGCGGCTGGTCTCGAGCGCACGCTCGAGATGCATCGTCTGGTTCCGAAGCAGCTGGACCTGGTGCGCGAGCTGGTCACGCTCGTCCTGCTCTGCGTCCCAGTCCCGACACGGGCCTCTATGTCCTCCCATCGGTTCACCTCCGGGCGTCACATGCCACGCAAAGCCGGGTCTAGACCGCGTCAGCAATCAACCCACACTACGCCTGCAGCCCGAGCCGAACCTGGGTGCTGCCTCACGACTACCGCCAGCAACAACCAACGGCCGTCCGGGTATGGCCCAGGCAGCGACGCCGTGAGGTCAAGCCAGCGCCTCCGGCGTCGCTGCCACACAGATGGGACCGCCCGCGTTGCCGGGATGGCAACGCGGGCGGCATACGCCCTGCTCCGGGTCAGCCGCACTCAGCCGCAGTCAGCCGCACCACGGGCGGTGCCACTGGTGGACGAAGGCCTGCTCGTAGAGCTGGAGGTACGCCCGGCGGTAGCTGCTCGACGCCGCCCACGTTCTCGCCTGGTCGGCGATGAGACATCGGTGCGCCACGGCAACCGGGTCGCTGCTTCCCGTGATGAGCTCAGCCTGAGCACGCTCCCAGATCATCACCCCGTCGTTCTGGCGGGCGACGGCGACCTCGCTGACGTTGGCCGGCCACACCACGATGCCGGCCAGTAGCGCGACGACAGCGAGCCCCCGGACCACCGTCTGGTCGGTCAGCCTCGTGCGCTCGCGCGGGAGCACGAGGAAGACTGCGAGCAGCCCGGCCCCGCACGCCCAGATCCACGGAGTGCCGCGGTACGTCGCCCCCGGGAAACGGACGATCTCGTGCGACTGCGCGGAGACAGACAGGATCGCTGCGGCGGCGAGGCTCGAGGTGCCAAGCGCAGCTGCCAGACGAAGGAGTGGCTGGCAATCCTCGACCGCCGGGAGCGCCGGCCTCCGGCTCGCGCCACGCAGGGCCACGACCAGCCCGAGGCCGAGGACAAGACCCCACACCCACCCGGTCCCGGTGAACGGCCACGGGTCGGGGAGTCCGCCGCCGACGTTGTGGAAGGCGTACGGCACGCCGGTGCCGGGAACGGCGTTGAGCAGCTGGAGTCCGAAGACCTTGGCGACCGGGCCCGAGAGGTCGACGGACAGACCGGGGTATACGTCGCGGACATTGGCCCCGATGATCAGGCGAGTCGCGACGACAGCCGCGAGCCAACCTCCCGCCAGGAGCCCGATGATCACGGCGCGTGAACGCCGTCGCGCCGGCCCGATCGTCGCAACGAGGACGACGGCGAACGGGATGGCGGCCCAGTGCAGCTCATAGCTGAGCATCACGGCGATGCCGAGCACGAGGAGTCCTACTCCGGCCAGAATCCGCCCGCGCAAGCCCCAGGCGTCCCAGCGGTGCAGCACCCACAGCGCTCCGGCGCCCACGAGGAACATCAGGACGATGCCGCCGATGCAGAGCACGACGAAGGTCGTCCACCCGTTGCGCCCGGGCGAGGTCGTCGTGATGCCGAGGACGAGCAACAAGGTGAACACGAGCGTCAGGCGGCGCCGGGTGCCTCGGTCGAGGGAGGTGCCGTTCCGGCGCCTCAGCTGCCGCACCAGCAGGACGAAGGAGCCGACGACGGCGGCGAGCAGCGCGCACTTGATGAGCCCGTGGACGACGAACAGCGGCAGACCCGACGCGAAGGCGAGCTGCATGCCGAGCAGGTACGTCACGTGCTGCTCGAGAGCGCCGACGGGCGCGATCCGTCCGGCTTCCAGCCGCCACTGGATGTCGTTGATGACCCACGGCAGGACGCCGAGCACGTTGTCGTTCATCCGCGCCGGCGCCGCCGCGTAGTGGTAGCGCTCGTCGGACAGCACCGGCGCAAAGATCCAGGGGAGGAGCAGCCCGAGGGTGCCGACCCCGACCAGACCCCAGCCGAGGCGTGCCGGGATAGTCCGCTTCTGTAGACGAGCCACGCGCGTAGCCTAGGGGGCCGTATGCCGCTGCTTCGCCCGCTCGCAGCCGACTCCGGGCGAACACTCGGCATCGTTCCAGGTTGCCTCATCGCGGCCTGTCTGGTGTCGCCGCCTACAGAATCCAGCCGGTGATGGATCTGGAGCGGATTCTGCAGCCAGTCTCCAACGTGCTCCCACCGCGGCTGGATCCTGTAGTGAGCCCATGGCTGCCGCCGGCGCCCGGCGGCACGACAATCGACCAGATGCTCAGGTGTCGCGACACGTCGGCGACGTGGACCGCAACAACCTGCCAACTGGTCGAATGTTGTGCCGCTCGGCGTTCACGCTTGGGGCAGGCGGCCGTCACCGTAGGTGGCGTTGACCTCGCTGGTGACGATCCGGTAGCCGTCGTACCAGCGCTGCACCTGCCCCTTGGCCTCGCGGTGCTTCTGGAACCGGGCCGAGCATGGCGACCGACTTCTGGTCAGCGAAGTATTACATCGCGTTGGTGACACCGCCCTCCGGGGCGAGCCCCTTCTCGACCCGCTCGAACCCGGGAAGGTTGCGGGCGAAGTCGTCGATCTGCTCGTCGAGCTGGTGGAAGTCCTCGTCGTAGGTGCCGGGTTTGAGAATGAACTGGCAGCAGATCACGTGTGCTCCTGATGGTGGGCTGGCAAGACGAACTGCACCGAGGACCCCGGCAGAACAAGGCACGCTGAGACAAACGCGAGACCATCTCTCATCCGCTGAACCGTGCCACGTCCGTGCGACAACCTTCGACAACGAGGTCCAAATAGGATCGTCAGGAACGTGATCCGCTCGCCCGCGCGTCGTCAATGGGATCGAGATCCCGCCACTTCTCCCATGCCGATTGACGACTGATCCCGAGCGGCGTGCCGATTTCGGTCCAAGAGACGCCTCGGCCACGCGCCCATCGAACGATGCGCATCTCGACCTCATCCAGGAGGTGGCGGACCAACGCCACGTCACTGAGCGAGTGGGCCACAATCGTGCGGACACTTGCCGGGTCTGGAGTCTCGTCCGGCACGGGATCGTCATGTCCCAGATACCAATGGTTCAGGCGCGCCCATGCCCGGCGTCCGTCCTGCCATTTGCTTCTATTGCCGTGTCCCATGGCTGTCAGGATATCCTGACAGGCCGTCGTCGGCCGCCGCAAAAGAACATCACTCAGGGAAAGCCAGCTGCAGATCGCCGCCGAGCGCGCCGATCAGGGCGAGCGCGAGGCCCATGGCCTGGGCGCGGTCGCTCTTCGCCGCACGCTGGGCGAGGTTGAATGCGTGCTCCGCGAACTCGGCGTCACGGATGGCGCGCTCGAGCTCGGCGTAGAGCCGGCTCACGGTCCGCAGCTTCGACCGCCAAACTCTCCTGAGCCTGTCGGCCTCGCGCTCGGCTGGCGTCGGTTCTTGACCCTGAACACTCTCCCTGTTGTCCATGCTCCACGGAATCCTGCTCCCCTTGGGGCATGCTGGAAGATGCCTGGACTGAGCCTCCGACTTTGCGGGGATGTGCCTGGATGGCATGTGGCGGAAGGGAGGCGCTGACGTCAAGGTCGTTCAGAAACGTCGATGGCACGCGAGCGCTATGACGATGCTCAACACGTATGGCCACATGGCTGGATGCATACGAGTCCGCCCGTGCTGCCGTGGCGGTGGTGTTGGCGGCGCGGGCGGACTCGCGGAGGAACCCGATGACTTGCGGACTACCTGCGGACTAGGAGCACACGGTGGGCGCAAACATGCAGGTCGGCGGATCGCGTGTTCTTAGATGTCGAAGTACATCTCGAACCATGTGATCACGCCTCGAAGGATGGGTCGCTGCCACCTCAGTTCTTGCAGGTCAGCGCCGCCTTTTGACGGTACGCCGGACCCGCGCTGCCCGTCCAGCGCATTGGGGGAAGGTGGGGAAGTAGGTCCGCGCGTTCCTCACCGCCCCTGCCGGAAGAGCAGTCTGCCAGCGCGCTCTGGGTTCATGAGCACGTCGGGCAGGTAGAGGTGTCCGAGTAGGCCCACGTCGTCTGGGACCTGACCATCGTGGTGGGCGAGCAAGGCAGCGGTCTGGGCCCTCGAGGAGTCTCAACGCACCACCGCTGCATGGGCCAGATCCCCGTCGGCTCCAAGGGCTCCTCGAGGATCTCGACCTGTCCGCCGGCGGCAGCGCCTCACACGGCGACTGTTGTTGTTGCCCGTCAGGTCAGGGTGAGCACGGCGTCGTTGCGAACCATTCGCTGGTTGCGCCCGGACAGGAGCCGGCGCATCTCGCGTTGCGCGTTCGGGTCACCGTGCACGAGCATTAGCTGCTCGGGGGTGGCCTCAGCGCTCAGCCGCAGCAGTTGCTGCGCGGACGCGTGCGCGCCCAGGTGGAAGGTGTCCACGTGCGCGTTGACCGCCACCGTGACCGGCTCCTCCCACGGCCGGGCCGGGAGCGTGAACGCGCCGGAGCCGTCCTGGGCCAGCTCCTGCAGTCGTCGTCCCGGCGCCTGGGCGTCCTGGTAGCCGACGACGAGCAGGGCGCTGTTCGGGTCCGGCAGGACGGACCGGGCCCACGCCAGGACCGGGCCGCCGGTCATCATCCCGGACGTGGCGATGATGACCCCGGAGCGGAAGGAGCGGATCTCCTCGGAGGTGCGACCCGGCGCGACCGCCCGCACCTGCGGGGAGAACACGCGCAGCGCCGCGCCGTCCGGGCCGGGGCGTCCGTCGTACACGCGTGAAACGTCCCGGGCGAGCCCGTCAATGAGGACGGGCACCTGCGGCAGGTGCGCCGACATGATCATCGCGATCTCCTGCGCCCGCCCGAGCGCGAACGAGGGCACCAGGACGCGCCCGCCCCGCTCGACGGCGCGGGTGACCGTCTGGACGAACTCGTCGACGGCGCGCACGCGCGGCGTGGAGGTCTGCCCGCCGTACGTCGACTCCATCACGAACAGGTCGGCCTTGCGTGCCGCGGCGGGCAGGTCCCACCCGCCGACAGTCAGTTGCCCGGGCCCGGAGACGTCGCCGGTCACGACGACGCGCTGGTTCCCGGCGCGGGCCAGGACCGAGGCCGCGCCCATGATGTGCCCGGCGGGGAACAGCTCCAGATCTAGCTCGCCGATGCGCACCTGCTGGCCGAAGTCGAGGGTGCGCATTGCCGCGAGGGTGCGGGTGACCTCCGGCTGCCCGTACGGGGCGGGCGTGCCGGTCTCCCTGGCCTGCAGCTGCATGACCTTGGCGCTGTCGGGCAGCATCGTCTCGAGCAGGGTCGCGGTCGCGTCGGTGGCGTACACCGGCACGTCGGGCCGCTCGGCGAGGACCGCGGGGACCCACCCGGCGTGGTCCATGTGCGCGTGCGTGACAACGATGGCATCCAGCGGGCCGGTGAGCGCCTCCTTGATTCGCTTGGGACCGCCGCCGTCCCCGGCGCGGGTGCCGGCGTCGACGAGGACGCGGGTGTCGCCGGCGCCGAGCAGGACGGCGGATCCGGCGACCTCGTCGTACGCGCCGAGAACGTGGACGGTCACGGCCCGGTCGGTGATGGCCAGGTGCTCGCGTGGCGGGTTTGCGATGAGCGACAGCAGCCGCGGGAGCCACTCAAGGGTGCGGGAGGCCGCCTCGAGACCGAGGCCGGCGCTGCGTGCTAGCCGGGTCAGGGTGTCCGCGTCGAGCGCGGGCGTGACCGCCGCGTGCCCCGGGTCGACCAGCCGGGGCTCTCCGGCGGTCCGTTCGCTGGAGGGGTCGGTGACCGCGCCGGGACGGGCGCGCGGGGCGAGCAGCTGCGCGAGCCGGGCCGCGAGGGCGGGCACGCCCGCGGCGGCGGCGCTGGCCGCGCGGGCGTGCGCCGCTTCGAGCTGGCGGGTGGTGTCGGCGAGTGCCTCCTGCGTTTCGGCCAGCTGTGCCTTCAGCCGGGTGCTGGCCTGCTCGAGCGAGCTTGCCCGCTGCAGGTGCTTGTCGCGGGCGTCGCGCAGCTCGCGTTCGCGTTGCCGGGATCGGGCATCGGCTTTGGTCGCCGCGTCCGGGCGCGCGGCGCGGCGGGCGGCGCGGCGGGAGTTCCTGGCGTCGGTGCGGGCCTGGTCGAGACGTTCGCGCAGCTCGCGGGCAGCAGCGGCGGCGACGTCCGGGTCCGGGTCGAGCAGCGCGGAGGCTGCGGCGGCGGGGGAGCGGACGGCGGTCGCCTTGCGCAGGGCAGCGACCTGCAGGAGCAGGTCCAGCACCCCGTCGACCTTGGTCCGGTCGGCCAGGACGCCGGCGCGGTCCAGGTCGACCCCTGGGCGAGAGCCGATCACCGCGGCGGCGGCCGAGACGACGGTCGCCGCGTCCTCGTCGAGTCCCGGCAGCCGCGACGCGGCCGGCCCGCTCCGTGCTGTCGGGCCGGCTGATGCGGCCGTGTCGTCGGGAGCGGGGCGTCCGGACGGCTCCGTCATGCTGGCGGGCGTGCACGTGGTCGTGGTCGTCACGACAGGACCCCCGCCAGCGGTCGCGCCGCGGCACGCGCTGCGGCGAGGACCGGCTCGGCCTGGATGGCACCGTCCGGCGCGGTCATCACCAGGTCCAGATCGGCCAGCGTCTGCAGCAGCTCGTCGATGTCGCCGCGGTCCGAGTCGGCCCCGTCCCGCACCGTCGCCGGCGTGCTGGTCCCGGTGGCCGGACACGGTCCCGGCACGGGTGTGACCACGCGAGCCTGCGCGAGCAGGGCGAACAGGTCCCGGTCCAGCAGGAGCGTCTCGGCGATCGCTGCGGCGTCCTCGGCGCTGTCTTCGGTCAGCTCGGCCACCTTGTCGAACATCGTCGCCAGGAGCGCAGCCCGGGCGGGGAAGACGCTGCGGACAAGCGCCTGTCGGTGCGCCTGCGCGTGCCGCTGCGCCTCGGCCAGGATCGTCTCGACCGTCATGCCGGAGTTGCCCGACGGCAGCGTCAGGGCGTGCGCGACCAGTTCCGGCCAGCCGCCGGTCGCCCGGTGCAGCAGGCTCACGCTCGCATCGTCGTGGAACGGCAGCCCCGCGTCGTCGCACAGCAGCCGCAGTCCGGGCACGTCGACCCGGGCAAGGCTCACCCGCCGGGTCACCTCCGGCCAGGCCGCCCCGCTGGGCGAGTCGGCCAGCAGGACCACCCCGACCCGGGTGCCGGCGGTGGCGTCGTCGGCGGCAGCGGCGAGCCCGGTCAGGGCGGCCGGGTTCACGCCGCGGGCGTCGACGAACACGACGGTGCGCGGCTCGGCCCGCTCGACGGCGGTGAGCATGTCGGCGATCCGGGCGGTCGGCAGCACCTGCAGCGCCCGGGCCTGTGTGGAGACGTCCCGGGCGCTGAGCGCGTCCTGCAGCGCGTTCGCGACACACCCGAGGCCGGTGCCCTCGCACCCAGTGATCAGGGTCGTCTGCCCCAGGCCGGCGAGCACGTCGGCCAGCTGCCGCTCGGTCAGCGGAGAGCGGCCCTCGCCGGAGCGGCGCCGGAACGAGCGGGCCAGCCCGGGGGTGGGCACGGTGAGCCGCTCGGACGCGGTCGCGAGGGTGTCGATGACCTCGTCCTGCGTGCCGAGCAGGCGCAGCACAGTGGGGGTCCGCATCCGGTACCGGTTGCCGTCGCGGGCGAGCAGGCCCAGGTCGACGCACTCGGTGACCAGGGCGCGGAAGTCGTCGGCGCCGCAGGCGGCGAACCCTTCCGGCCAGTTGCCGCGGGCCTGCTCGGACAGCTCGTTGAGCGTCAAGCCGTACCCGGCCCCGTGCATGTGGGCGGCGTACGCGATCGTGTACGCGATGACGAGGAACCGGTGGTCCAGGTTCAGGGTCAGGACGTACTTCTCGCGGAACTCCGCGCGCAGGACCGGGTCGTCCCAGACGGTCTCGATGTCCTCGTCGGTGATCTGGTCCGGCGGCATCCCGGGCGAGAGGGGCCGGGAGGTCAGGTGCCGCACGAGCGCGGCCCCGAACAGCTGCAGGAGGGCCGGCATGTTGTTCGCCAGGGCGAGGATCCGGGCGGGGGTGCCGATCGGATCCTGGTAGGTGAACCCGATCGCGGCGAGCGGGCGGGTGATGAGCTCGTGCGCGTGCCGCGGCGCGAGCGGGCCGACGGTGATCTGCCCCAGGTGCGACAACGGCTGGTTCGGCAGCGAGTCAAACCGGGCGGTGCGGTGCAGGCCGGTGAAGACGAACTTGACGCGCTGGCGCGTTTCGAGCATCAGGCGCCGGCACCGGTCGACGGCGGTGAACCGGTTCCCGTCGGCGTCCGCGTCGAGGAACGCGTCGGCCTCATCGAGCAGGATCAGCAGGGCCCGGGAGCCGTCCGCGTCGATCCAGGCCCGGATGCTGGCGTGGACGGCCTCGTCGATGCCGTCGTGTGGGAGGGGTCCAGTGGTGATGCCCTTGGCGTGCAGGTCCGCCCACAGGGCCGACCACAACGTGGCGGAGTTCCCGTCCTGCCCGATCGGGTAGATGCTGCGCAGGATCGCGACCCGGCCGGGCCCCTCGGTGGGGAAGCTCGCCTCGGCCGCCCGAAGGAGGGCCGACTTCCCGAGCTGCCGGCCGCCGGACACGAAACTGGGTCCGGTGAGGTCCTTGACCTGCTCGAGCTCGTGCCGGCGGCCGTAGAACATCTCCGGGGCGGCGACGCCGGGAGTGTCCTTGTACGGCGACAGCGCCGTGAACGGCAGCGCGATGGACGCGAAGGTGGCCAGGGTCCGGACCGGCTGCGCGCACAGGTACATCAGGGCGGCCTCGTCCAGGACGGCCACGAGCGGCTTTGGCCGGCCGCGGGATGCCCCGGCGAGTTCACGACGCTGGTCGGTCGTCAGGGCGGTCCCGAGCCACACCGCGATCACGGACCGGTCGGCGGCCTCGTCGCGGACCCAGTCCATTAGCGACTGGGGCTGCTGGTCGCCCCACACGAGCAGCACCCTCAGGCTGGCCCCGTCCGGGCTTTTCGCGGAGCCGAGCGCAGGCGTGAGCGCGCGGCCGGTTGCGGTGACGCCGGTGAGGTTCACCCAGCGCCGGCGGGCCTGAGTCGGGGCGTCCGGGACGGCGCGGGCGAACTCGTACCCGGCCTGGGCGAGCACGTGCCCCAGGGAGCCGGTGGGGAACTGCTTCGAGGCGGGGTTGCGGCGCAGCTCGCGAAGGCCGTCGATCGCGCGTCGAGCCTCGTCGAGGCGGCCGCGGGACATCCCGAACAGGTCGTGTCCGCGCTGGACGAGCGCGGCCAGGCCGGTGAGGCCCTGGCCGCGCAGCACCTGCTCGGGCCCTCCCGCGGCAGCTGGCTGGGACACCAGTTGACGCAGGTTGTCGGTATTGCGCAGGAACGCCGCGAACTGCTCCCCGGTCTTCGGCTCCGTCTCGAAGACGTCCGGAACGGACGGGTAGAACTGGGCCAGGTGCACGTTGTGGTCTGCATCGTCGTCCGGGAGGGACTCACCGGAGGCGAGCTGCTCGAGGTACTCCTCGGCGGAGGCGATGTTGCCCTGAGCGGCGAGCTGGGTCAGCCGCTCGGCCTGCTCGGCCACCAGCGGGGAGGCTGCGGCGCGCTCGTCGATCCGGGCGCGGGTCTCCTCGATCCGGGCCTGCTGCAGCGTCTCGAGCTCGGCGTGGATCTGCTGGCTCTCGAGGAGGATCCGGCCGAAGTCGCGCCGGGACTCATCTCCGAGGGCATCGACCCGCGTGGAAAGGGTCGACCAGTCCTCCTCAGTGAGCCCGCCGGACATCCGCTGGGTGTCGAGGCGGCGGCGCAGCGTCGCCAGGGCGCCGGCGCGGCGGGTGAGCCGCTCGGCGACGGCTAGGCCGCGGTCCCGGTCCAGGACGGCGGCGTGGGTCGAGTTGCCGGTTCGGGCCAGGCTGATGAGCAGTGCGGTCTGGTCGTGGTGGCCGGCCTCCTTGAGCCGCCCGTATGTCTCCTCGAGCGTCGGGGCGGGCTCGTCGGCCAGCTCGAGCATCGCGGGCAAGTGCGGGCGAAGCTGCGCCGCGTCGGTGATGCGCAGCTCAGCGGGCAGGTCGGCGACCGCGAGCGGGAGCAGGTCGCCGTGCACCGCCAAGGCCGGGGTCGGCTCGTCCCCGTCGGGCGCCTGCCCGTCGCACGCGTTGAACGTCTCCTGCAGCAGCTCGGTGACCGCGTCGGAGATGAACGCCCCGCGCGGGTCGCTCTCCTCGTCGACCGTCAGGGACTCCAGCGCCTGCTCGCGCACGGTCGCGGAGATCCGGGAGCGGACCTCGGCCAGCGCGGCGGTCTGCCAGCTGCCGGTGGAGACGTGCTCGGTGGTGGCGCGCACCCGGGTCACCGCGTCACACCACGCCTCGAGCGCATCGAGGATGTCCTCCCAGCGGGCGTTGAGGTCACGCATGACCGGCTCGAAGATCTTGCTGCTGCGCTTGGACCGCCGGTGGGCGGTCTCGGCGCGGCGGGTGCCCTGCCCGCGCAGCTCGGTCACCGTCTGCCGGACAGCGGGCACATCCTCGACGGTGCCGCTGGCCGCGGTCAGCAGGCCCGCGCCGAGCGGTCCGGTGGACAACAGCCACTCCTGGTAGATCGCGTTCGCGGGCTGGAAATTCAGGGCCCGTCGACCGGAGGTCGCGAGCAGGTCGTTCAGGCGCGTGTGGGCGTCAGCGAGGGCCTGCTCGGCGTCGGTGACGGTGCCGAGCGCGGCACCGGCCTCCGGGAGGACGATGACGCCGCTGCGGCTGGCCTCGATGAGGGCGTCGCCGATGGTGCTCAAGCCGGACTGGTCGGCCACGCACGGGGCCAGCTCAGTGAGCACGCGGGCGGGCCCGGCGTGCGGGGCCAGGAGCGCGACGCGGGCGGCGGCCGCCCACGCGATCAGCTGACCGTCCCGGTCTTCGCTCAGCGCGTCTCGGGTGAGGGTGGCGGCCTCTTCGGAGAACGCGGCGGCCAGGTGCCCGCTGGGGTTGCGCAGCTGGTGGGCGTACGCGCCGAGCCGTCGGGCGCTGACGGACGCAGGCGGCGCCGCGGCGGCCAGCGCGATGTCTGCGGCCAGGCCGAAGCGCAGGTCACCGGCCGCGGCCGCGGCTGCGTCCTGCACGAGGTCGCTGCTCCAGTCGAACGAGTCGGCATCCTCGAGCGGTGCTGACTGCACCTCGTCCGCGCCGTTCGACGCGGCCCGCTCAGGTGCGGCCACCTCGTCCGCACCGGCCGGGGTCCCCGGGAGAGTCGCTTCCGGTACCGGTGCACTAGCTTTGGTCGCTGCCACGGCGGCGCGGGCACGAGCGGGCAGCAGGGCTGCGCCGGCCCCGGCGGCGAGGAGGGAGTCGAGTTCGCTCAGGTCAACGTCGAACGCGCCATCGGCGGGGGCTGCCGCGACCGTTGACGCGGCGTCCGTGCTCGGGTCATCGTGCTCGTCGGCGCGCTGGTCGTCATCATCATCGGCGCGATCATCCTCATCGCCAGCGCCCTCGAGGCCCTCGCGGCCATCGACGTCGTCATCGGAGGAGCGGACGGCTGGACCGTCAGCGAGGCTCTTGTCGGGCTCGATGTCGTCGCGGTCGGCGGGCTCGGAGGCGGTGTCGTCCTCGATGACGGGCGGGCCAGCGGGGGCGTCCGGGTTGAGCTCCGGCTGCCGATCCGGCGCTAGGCCGTCCTCGTCCTGCCCGGCGGATGCGGGGGTGTCGCTGGCGCCGCTGGTGTTCCCGTCGGTGCCCGGGCCCTGCTCGTGAGCGTCCACGCCGGGCGCCGCCTGCTCCTCGTTGTGAGCCGCGTCGCCGTTGCCGGTAACCGTGGTGCCCTCGAGGGTGTCGTCGGTGTCAACCGAGATGACGATCGGCTGTGCGGGCGCGTCGGGCGAGGTCACGACCGGGTGGTCGGTCCCGGCGGCCGGGTCGGGTCTGCCGGGCGCGACGTCCGAGGGGTCGCTCGGAGGCATGGCGAGGTACCCGGAGGCCGCTGCGCTGAGCAGGGCCGCCAGCTGCGGCCACGCCTTCCGGGCCGCGCCTTCACTACTGAACAGGTCGTCGAAGCCGATCTGGGCACCCGCGGCCTTCTCCTGCGAGATTCGCAGGAAGTGATGCAGGGTCTGCAGCGCCTCGAGGGCGTCGTCACCGGCGTCACCGGCTGCGCTCAGCTGCGCGTTCGCCGCGGCAGCCACGGTCGCGATCTCGGACTCTAGGCTGCCCGGGCCGACGATCGTGGTCAGTTCCGTGAGCCAGAGCCGGTCCTGCTCGGCGCGTGCGGAGGCCTCCTCGGCCGCCTGCGCGTCGCGGACCCGTCCGTTGAGCCATGCCGCCGCACCTACCGCGGGAAGCTCCAGCTTGCTCAGCACCGTCAGCAGCGCTGCGAGCTGGCGCAGCCCGTCCGGACGGTCACCCGACTCAAGCTGTCGTGCGACCTCACCGGTCAGGTGTGCCGTCACGGCGAACAACACCCGGGCAGAGGCCCAGTCCTGCACTCCGTCGAGGGCGGGTACCTTCTGCAAATCGTCCAGCATGTGGGCGTACCCGAGCAGGTCGAACACCCAGCCGGCCACGTCCGCTTGGGGCGTGTCCTCTAGGGAGGCGGCACCGGCCGCGCCGTCGCGCAGCGCCGCGACGGTCTCGCTGACGAGCTGCGCGCACCGGGCCCGCTGGTGGGCCATCTCAGCGTTCACAATCTCCTGCGACTCCGCGTCGTCGTAGTCGTCGAGGTCGTCGTAGTCATCGCTCTCGGCGTTCTCGGCGTCGTTGGGGTCGCTGTCGTTCAGCGCGTCCTCGTCGGCGCCGACCAGGGAGAGCAGCTGGGAGAAGTTCCGCAGAAGCTCGGCCGCGTCGTAGTCCTCCAGCACGGCAAGGTTCCCTTGGTGCTTCATCGGCAGCCCCGCCGGGTGCGAGTGCCCTTCGTCCGGCAGGAGGGCTGTGTCGGTCAGGATCTGGTTCAGCCCGGCGAGGGACCGGACGGGCGCCGGAGGTAGAGGTGCGCCCTGAGCTTCGAGCTGGTCCCAGGCACGCTTCGCGGCCGGGTCGGTGAGGGCGAGCACGCCCAGGGCAAGAGACGGCATGCCGAGGTCCGAGGTGATCGCGCCCATCAGCGCTAGCGGCGTGAACGTCGGGTTGGCGTTGCGCAGGAATGCGTGCACGGTCAGGGACATGACCGGGTCTTGGGCGGCCAGGACGGACACCAGCTCGTCGTCGGCGGCCAGCAGCAGAGACCAGACGACCGGCCCGATCGTGCCGTCGAAGATCTTGATCACGGCGGGCTCCATCGAGGCCCGCATCTCGCGCACGTCGGCCGCGCCGGTCCGCAGCCGGGCGAGCAGCTGGGCGGCGGCCGTGCGCGACGGTGCCCGGTTGGTGTGCAGCCCGATCGCGGAAAGCAGCATCTGGCGGGATATGTCATCGACGGTGCGCAGCGCCTCCCACACCTCGTCCGCGGTGACCTCGCGCAGCAGTTCGGTGCCGGCGGCGTCGGCGTCGTAGACCTCGCGGATCTGCTCGCTCGTGGCCCACGGTCCCGGTCCTGGCACGGCGTTCTGGTGGGTGCATCCGGGGCCGTGTCGGTGGAAGTTGCGCTGCCCGGGGCGACGGTCACGTCGCCCCTTACCCCTGTTAGCCATGTGAAGCCCTGTCTGCGGTTCGGCGGTTCGGGGCGAGGCTACCTGTCTGGGGGGACAAGATCGGGTCTTCGGGGCATATCTGCGCCTCAGGGTGCCTGTCGCGGCGACGGGCTCCCCGATTCAAGCCTGTCTGGCGTCCCACCGCGCTTCACGATGGGCCGACGGAATCGAGCCGAGGCTACCCAGCCTGGCAAGGTGCCACCCCCGTGGGCGCAATCGGCCCCTCTGTGACGATGCGTCAGCTAGCCCGATTGACAGGGCGGCGCCGGAAAGCACTGTGGCCCATGTCCCCTCCGGAGGCGGACCATCGCGAGCAGTGCCTCGCGGGCGTCCCACGGGAGGTCGGCATGGTCCTGCGAGCTCGATCGGCGGGCTTGGACGTGCGGCATCTGTCCGAGGCCGACGAGTCCCAGACGTGAGCGCCCGTGCTGGATGGATCGCACCCGTTGCGAAGCGGGTCCGATCGGTCGCCCCGATGAGCCCTGCCGCCTTTGGCTCGTGTCACGGGTGAGCCCGGCCCAGCTTGACCAGCAGTTTGACCAGCCAGCGCGAGGGCGCTGCGGGCGGGGTACGGCGGGGGCCCGCCAGCGACGTGCTGGCTCGGGTGAACTACGTGCGACAACTATGACGTCGTCATCTGAAGTCGCCGGCTCGAATCCGATCGGAGAAAGCGTGGCGCCGAGGGCACCAGAGAGGACAGCAGGTTCACCCTCCCCAAATCGACCTATGCTGGCGCAAACCGGCGCCCTGTGTCCCCGGTCACGGTTACTTTGAGCGGCATGGGGGAAAGTGCCGTCGGGGACCGCGGCTCACGACCAGGCTCCGGGGCATCCACAGCGACCCGGCCCACCGCTGCAGCTGGCTTCGCCCAGCGGGTCAAGGCGCTCGCGACGACCGGGCCCCTGCACGACCTGGATGCGCGGAAGAGCGCCGTCCAGACGGCCGACTACACCGTGTACCAGATGGCTGAGCTCGCCCTGCAGGCCATCGACCTGGTCACCGTCGCGATGGACTTCGACACAGGGGCCCGTCCCGATCTGGTCCACGCCGACCTGACGGCGTACGCCGCCGAGCAGGCACCCGACCGGCCCGAGGTCGAGCACCAACGCGTCGCCCGGTGGGTGCTGGAGAACCTGCTGAACGTCGGAACGGCCGACCGCGGCTTCCGAGCTGTGTACGGCATCGCCGGCCCCGCCGGGTACGACCGGCGCACGTTCGACTTCAAGATCCTCGAGGAGACGCTCGGCGCCGACGGCGAGCTGTACCTGCGCGCGTCCAACGAGGCAGTCAACGTTCTTGTCGGCGCGCTAGAGGTCGACCTGGAGGCCGCCCACATCGCCGCTGACGTCCGGCTCGAGATCCTCATCAAACGCGGCCGTCTCGACGAGGCGCAGGCCGCCGCGCAGAACGCCCGGTACCGCACCATCCAGTACGGCGAGAGCCTGCGCCAGCACCTGGAGGCGACCAGCCGCGACGTGCGCAACGTCGACTGGCTCGAGACCATCCCGGCGTTCATCGAGGCCGCCCTGGTGCACATCGAGGAGCGGTACAAGGCGGAGAACGCCATCCTGGTCAACCTCACCGACGTGCGCGACACCGCCGAGGAGCCCGGCCGCAAGGCGCAGGCCGCCCGGCTCATCGAGGTCGTCAAGGACTGCCTGCGCCGCCACGGGCAGTTGCAGGTGGGCCTGCAGAAGGCCGGCGGGCGCTTCCGCGCCGAACAGGACCGGCAGGCGTTCACCTCCACCCCGAGCGTGGCCAGCCTCGACCTGCACGCGCAGCTGCTCCGGCCGGCGCTGGCCCTGCCGGTCGGCGACGCAGACCATCCCCTCGGCTCGTTCTTCACGACCGTGGCCGGGCTGAGCGTGCCGAAGGCCGCCCGGTTGGCGGACCTGTTCGACGCGCTCATCACCCCGCCGGCCGAACGTGACGAGCTCGGTGACGAGGTCGAGGAACCGGAGCTGTCCGACGACGCCGAACCGGACCGGTTCCCGGACGCCAGCTACGCGGCTCTGGGCCAGATGCTGAACCTGGACCCGGAGGCGCCCCGGCGCCTGTCCGGGATGCTCGCCGAGGCCCGTGACCGGCAGGCGGAGGACCCGGACGCCGAGGACCTGCCGCTGCTGGTCGTCGTGCGCGTGCTTGCGCTCGCCGCGCAGGAGATCGGTGCGGCCCGACGCCACGACGAGCCGTCCGTGCTCATCGCGGTCGATGACGGCACCCGCCTGCAGGACCCGCAGTTCGCCGGCGCAGACCTGCTCATCACCCGCGCACCGCTGGTCGACGCGGCCGCCGAAGCCGCTGCGGAAGCTGCGGATACTTCAGGCGCGGACGCCAGCGGCACCATCACCGCCAACGGCACTGGCTCGAACGTCGAGACCGACGTTCCTGACGTCCCGGACGAGAACACGGAAGGCGCAGCGTGACGATCACGGACACGACCATCGGGACGAGTAGCTCTCGCACGGCCAGCATCACCGACGCCGCCCGGCTCGTCGCGTTCGCGCTGCGCCCGAAGGTCAAGCCCGCCCGCGACGAGACGTACGCCGAGCTCGTGCGCCGCTACCGCGCCGACGACATGTTCGCTGAGATCGTCCGCTGCATCGCCCTCGGCCAGGAGCTGGTCATCCTCGACGTGCACGAACAGCACGGCATGGTGGTGGCCAGCACCGACGAGAGCGTCTTCGCGGTCCGGATGAGCGACTACGCCCGCCGCACCGGCGGGGAAGGCAAAGCCAGCGAGCGCGTCCTGCACGCGCTCGCGCACCTGGGCGCGGCCGCCCTCGCGTACCCACGCCCGGCCGACCTGGCGAATCCGGCGTACGTCGGGCGAATCAACGTCCACGGCGTCGAGGCGTTCATCCGGGAGGCCGCCCGCCGGCTGCGCGAGTCCGCGCTCGAACGGGGCGAGCCCATCGACCCGTCCCCGGACACCCCGAACCTCGAGGCCGCCTGGAGCGTGTACACCCGCCGCGCGGCCACCCCCGGGTCTGGCGATGGCCGGCGCGTGTCCTCCTCCACCGTCGGCATGGTCGGCAAGGCCCTGTCGTTCCTGGCCGAGCAGGGCATGCTCACCCGTTCCAGCGACCTCGACGGCGGCACGTTCACGACGACGAGCCGCTACCGGGTCCAGGTCATCGAAGCGGGCCGGCGCATGTTCAGCGAGCTGCTCGACCTGGGCATCACCGAGATCACCGACGGCACCGGCACCCTGGTCCAGATCGGCTGGACCGAGCAGGACGTCAACCAGCTGTGAGCGGCCCCGGCACCACCCGCACCCACGCCGCCCGGGGGGCACCCGCGGGCCTGCGACCGCGCCCCCACCAGATGAGCCCCACCGGAAGAGCCTGAGGACCCATGTACGAACTGAACCGCGCCCGGCTCGTGGGCATCGGCCCCTCCGGAGCCCGCTACACCGACGTGACCATCGACCTGTCCGACCTTGGCGAGCGCATCCCGTCCCAGAGCCTGCTGGAGCCCGACACCCGCCGGCCGTCCCCGTTCACCCTGCTGATGCTCGAGAACGGCGGCGGCAAGACCGTCCTGCTCAAGCTCCTCTTCAGCGTCGTGCTGCCCGGCAAGCGCAAGACCGTCGGCGGCGCCTCCCTGGAGAAGTTCGTCCTCGACCGGGACACCGGGCACGTCGCCCTCGAGTGGATGCACGTCAAGACCGGGGAACGGCTCGTGACCGCGAAGGTCTACCAGCGCCGCACCAAGACCAGCAGCAACACCAACGCCCTGAGCGAAGCGTGGTACTCCTTCCGCCCTGGTGACACCCTCGACCTGGGAAGCCTGCCGACCGAACGCGAGGGTCGCCGGGTGCGCCTCGACGGGTACAAGGCGGCCCTGGAGGACCTCAACAGCGCCTGCCCGGCCACCCAGCTCGCCTGGCTGGGCGATGACCAGGGCCGGTGGCGCAAGCACCTGCGTGAGCGCGGCATCGAACCGGACCTGTTCGACATCCAGCGCTCGATGAACGTCGATGAGGGTGAAGCCGCGAACGCGTTCAAGTTCGCCTCCTCGAAGGCGTTCATCGACTGGCTCCTGCGCATCGTGACCGACCCTGAGGACGCGACGGTCGTCGCCGAGTCGTTCGACGCGTGGGCCAGCATGCTCGCCCAGCGCGACGACATGATCCTGGAGCGTGACTTCCTCGAGGGCGCGATCGCGGGTCTGGAACCGCTCGCCGACGCCCACCGGGTAGAGCACGAGGCCCGCCGGGACGCCGCCCGCGCGGAGCGGGAGGCCACGGCCCTGTACGGGCAGCTCAAGGCGCGCATCGGGCAGGACCAGGCCAGCGCCGCCGAGCTGGAACAGGTCCACGGCCAGGCCCTGGAGACCGTCCGGGCCCGTGAGACCGAGCGTGACAACGCCCGCATCCTGCTCAACGAGGTCCGCCTGCAGACGCTGCGCCTGCAGCGGGCCGATGCCGAGACGACGCGGGGGGACATCCAGAAGTCCCTCAACGCCACCGACCTCGAGATCGCCGGATGGCAGCTCGTCGACGAGCTGACCGAGCGTGACCAGGCGCGGGAGACCGCAGCCCGCCTCGGTGCGCAGGTCCTGGAAGCGGACGAGGACGCTGCGCCCGCGCTGCGCCGCCGTGACGAGGCAGCCGGGGCACTGCTGGCCAAGCTCGACGACGAGGCGCGCCGGGCCGACGAGGAAGCCGGGGCCGAGCACGAGGCCGAGGCTAAGGCTGTCGGTGAGGCGAAGGAGGCGGGCGACGCGCAGGCGAAGGCGCTCGGGACCGCAGCGACCCTGACGGAGCGGCTCGCGCACACCAGAAAGGCGATCGAAGCCGGCGCCGCCCAGCTCGAGGGCGCCATCCGCGACGGGCTCATCCCCACCGGCACGCCCGCCGGTGAGGTCGCCGACCTGTCCGCACAGGCCGTCGCCGACCACGACCGCTCCCAGGCCCGACTCGAGAGCGCCCAGAGCGCCCTGACGCAGGCCGAAACCGCCAGCGTGACCGCGCGCCGCGAGCACACCGAAGCGGACCGTGCCCACACGACGGCCCAGCAGACCGTGCAGCGATCCGGCGAGCTGCTCGAGACCGCCCTCAGCAGCGCCAGCGCGCTCGCGCAGATGCCCGCGGTCCTCGCTGCCGCCGGCGGTGACCCGCTCAGCAGCGCAGAGCTCGACGACGCCGTCGAGCGGGTCCAGGCGGCGTTGCGGGACACCGTCGGTGAGGACAACGACCACCTCGGCCAGCTCACCTCCGCCCAGGGCGAGGACGCCCGCGTCTTGGAGGCGCTCGGCGACGGGCGCCTGCTGCCCCCGCGCCCGGAGGTCGACGCGGCCCGGAAGGTGCTGGCCACCGCCGGTATTGCCGCGCACCCCGGCTGGAAGTACTTGAACGACGCGGCCCCGGAGTCGCAGCGGGCCGCCCTCATCGACGCGCACCCCGAGCTCGCCGACGGAGTCGTCCTCGTCGACGACGCCCAGCTCGACCGCGCCCGCCAGGCCCTCACCGACGCGCGGCTGCTTCCGGCCGCGGCGATCGCGGTCGGCGCCGGGCAGAACCTGCTCACCCTCCCGGCCGCGGTCGGGACGACCTTCGTCATCGAGCCCACCCCCGCGATGTACGACGAGGCCGCCGCGGAGGAACGCCGGCTGCAGTTGGACGCGCGCATGCAGGACCGGGCCCGCTCCATCGAGACGGTCACCGAGCAGCGCAACGAAGCCCTCACCGCAGCCGCAGACCTCACCGCGTACCGCCGCACGTACCCGCCCGGGCGGCTGACCACCCTGACCGAGCGGGCCGGCACCGACGCCAGCGCCGCGGACGAGGCCCTGCAGGTGCTCGAGGCTGCCCGAGATGCCCTCGAGACCGCCGAGGAGCGCATCGAGGCCAGCAAGGGCGCCGTGGCCGAAGCGGCGCAGGCCGAGCGTGCCCGCAGTGACCGAAGCAAGGACCTGAAGGTCCTCGCCGAGCAACTCGCGAAGGTCGCCGAGGCGGCCGCGTCCGTGGACGAGCTCACCCGGAACATCAAGACCGCACGCGAGCGGGCCGACGAGCACGGCCGGCGCCAGGAGGAGCTGCAGGGCAACGCCCGCGCCCACGCCCAGGCTGCAGCCGATGCCCGTGGCCGCGCCGAACGTCTGCGGGCGCTCACGAGCGAGGTCGTCTCGACCAGCGGGGTCCGCGCGCCGCAGGTTCCGACGCAAAGCGTCCCCGAGTTGCAGGCCGCGCTGCACGCGGCCCAGAAGACCTATGAGCAGATGGCGGTCGACCCGGACCTGCGCGCGCGGGCCGAGGCCGCCTCGGTGCGGCTGCGTGAGCTGGACAGCGCGCTCAAGCAGCGCGACGCCCGGCACGTGGCCGAGGCCCGGCGTCTGCGGGACACGCCCGCCGGCGCTGAGCCGGCCTCGCGCGCGGTCGCGCTCGCCAACGCCCGCAACCGAAAGGACAAGCTTGCCGCCGACGCCCAAGGCGCGTACACCCGCGTCGGGCAGCTGGAGCAGGCCGTCGCCGAAGCCGAACCGGAGACGGGCCGGCGCTGGGTCGTGCTGCTGCCGGAGTGGGTGCCCGGCAGCGTCCAGCACGGCCAAGAGCTGCAGGAGCGTGCCGCGGAAGAGAGTGGCCACGCGCAGCGCGACCTCGACGAGGCGACGAGGGACGCCGCGACCCTCAAGGGCCGCTTCGAGCAGGCCCAGCGGGACGTGTCCGCGTTCAACGTGGCGCACCTGCCGCTGACCTCGCTGCTGCCGCGCCCGGATGGTGACCTGCCGGTGGCGTACCCCGGCACGCCCGAGGAGGCCACCGCCGCGGTCGAGACCGCCATCGCCACGCTGAAGAGCACCCGTGACAAGGCCGAGGTGGCCAAGGCGGACCTGGCCGAGACGATCGGCCAGCTGACCCGGTTCGCGAACGAGAACCGGTTCGAGTCGCTGAAGTCGCTCGTGCGTCGCAGCATCATCGAGAGCCCCGCGGACACCCTCGCGGGCAAGTCGGCCGACTGGGCCACCGAGCTGCAGAAGCGGCTGCTGACCCTCAGCGCCGACCTTGACAACGCGGACCGGCACCGCAACACGATCACCGACCGAC
The DNA here is from genome assembly GCF_054783095.1 of Intrasporangium mesophilum. NCBI lineage: Bacteria > Bacillati > Actinomycetota > Actinomycetes > Micrococcales > Intrasporangiaceae > Intrasporangium > Intrasporangium mesophilum. The sequence continues at coordinate 127,309 of NZ_BAAGRF010000003.1, forward strand.
TGGCCGCGCTCGTGGACCAGGCGCTGCGCACCCTGCGGCTGGCCGCGAACCTGTCCGAGCTGCCCGCCGAGCTGGCCGAGTGGGGTGGGCGGAAGTTCCTGCGGATCGGCTTCTCCCACGTGGACGCCGTCTCGATCAAGGTCCACGTCGCCGACGTCGTGGACCGCACCGCCCGCGAGTACGCCACCCGGGGCGCCCAGAGCCGAGGCAGCTCCCCGGGCCGGGACGGGATGGCGCTGCTGCTCGCCGCGGTCCACGCGTCCGTGCCGAAGGGTTTCACCGTCGACGTCCTCAAGCCGGACTCCGTCCTGCGCGAGGAGCGAGTCCCCATCGAGGAGATGAGCGAGGTGTTCTCCGGAGGCCAGGAGCTGACTGCCGCGATCGTCCTCTACTGCACCCTTGCCGCGCTGCGCGCGAACGAGCGTGGGCAGATGCGCGCGAAGCACTCCGGGGTGCTGTTCCTGGACAACCCGATCGGGCGAGCGTCCGCGGCGTACCTGCTCGACCTGCAGCAGGCCGTCGCCCGAGCCCTGGGCGTGCAGCTGGTGTACACGACCGGCCTCTCGGATGACCGGGTCACGGCCGCGTTCCCGCTGTGGGTACGGCTGCGTAACGACCAGGACCTGCGTGCCGGTCTGAAGCACATCCAGGTCGCCGACATCGTCCGTCGGGCCCTGCCGGAACCGTTCACCGCGGCCGACACCGCGGCGGGGCTAACCGTAGGGACCGTCACCGCGACCCGCGTCTACCAGCGCCCGGCACCGGCCGGTGACCGCGCGCCGGCAGGGGCGCGGTGAGCGCCGCCCCGAACGTTCCCGTCGGTGGTCTCCTGGCGGCAGGGGGCGGGCCCCCCGAACCCTCGGGCCTCGGGCCGCGCGCGGCTCGTCTCGCCGTACAGCTCGAGACGTGCCGGCCGCGGCGCACCGTGCGCCTGGACGAGCTGTGGGCCGTCTGGAACCGGTCGGACCCGTCCTCAGCGGGGCGGCCCGAGAGCCGCACCGACCTGGCCGCGGCCCTGGCCGAGCTGCAGAACGCGGGCGTGCTCACCTGCTCACGCACGCGCGACAAGGGCGCGACCCCGCCGCTGCCGACGCAGGTCACCCTCGCCGCGGTGGCACCCGCCGTCCGTGCAGCAGAGATGGCTCGCGCTGTCGGGTGGCGGCCCGAGCTCGCGTGGGTCGTGACAGCGACCGGGCTCAGCGTGGCCCAGGTAGGTCAGCTCCGCGCGGTCAACGCGTGGCTGCGCGACCACGGCCACGAGCAGGACCGGCTCTCCGTGCGGGAACGGTCCCTGCTCGTGTTCGGCCATGAGAAGGCGCTGGAGCAGCTCATGGGCACCGGCGCGTTCGGCCCGGGACGGCTGAGCCTGGAGACGCTGCGGACCTTCCGGGCCCACCCGCCGCTGCCGAGCATGCATGTCGGGTCCGGCCCGGTCCTGCTCGTCGTCGAGAACGCCGACACGTTCAACAGCGTCCTGACGCTGCTGCGCTCGGAGCCCGGCCCGGTCGGGCACGTCGCGTGGGGAGCCGGCGGCGCGTTCGAGGCGTCCGTCCGCTCCGCCGGCGACCTGCCCGGGGTGCAGCGGGTGCGCTACTACGGTGACCTGGACGCGGACGGGCTGCGGATCCCGCTGAACGCGGCCGCTACCGCCCTCGCTGAGGGGTCGCCGCCGATGCTGCCCGCGACCAGCCTGTACAGGCGCCTGCTGGCGACGCGGACACGTCAGGACGGGCAGCCGCTCGTCCCGGCCGAGCAGAGCGCCCGCCTGGCCGGGTGGGTCGCGGAGCCGGACCTCGTCGCGCAGGTGACCGAGCTGCTGACTGCCGGCGTGCGAGTCCCGCAGGAGGCGCTAAACCGACTCGCGCTGGCCGCTGACCTGTCCTGGGTGCCGCAGCTGTAGCCCTCGACCATGGCCCGCTCCAACGAAGCCGGGCCCGGCCGGGCCATCTGCGCTCTGACGGGCGCTCGTCCGCGCCGCGCCGTGCTGCGGCGGCTGGGTCATGGGCTGCCTGCAGTGGTGACCGCGTCGACGGCGCCGCGTAGGTCGAAGTGGGCGAGCGTGGGCTGCGCCGGACGTCCACCCGAGCGGTCGCCCGCGTCTGGGTCCGTCGAGGGCAGCGCACGCTCCAGCAACGCCATCGCGGCCCGGATGGCGTCGGCGGCGGCCGCCGGTGCGTCGGACTGCACCGGGTTCAGGACCGGGGCCGCGGGCGGCTCGGCTGCCCCCGCCGCGTCCTGGCGCTCGATCGTGGCCAGGGCGGCCGCGGCGTGCTCCTTGCCGGAGCGGTAGTAGCGGGCGTTGACCGTCTCGATGCTCTCCCAGCCGCCGACCGCCATCAGCTGCCCGGGCTGCATGGCGTAGTGGTCGATCATCGTGCGGGCGAAGCGTGCCGCAGGCCGTGCCACGGCAGCACGCTCATCACCCGCTGACGTTCGATGGTGGTGTACGCCTTCGCGTCGGCGTCCCAGTCCGCCCGGGTCTCGACCCACTCCTGCAGCGGCCAGCCGGCCTCGATCATCGCCGGGCGCAGCTGATCGGCAGCGAAGCCGGTGTACCACAGCAGGCCGCCCCCCGCGGCCGGGAAGAGCAGCGCCTCCGGGTTGTCGTCGGCCGCCTGCTCGGCCCGGGCCGCCTCCACCCGCGCGGCCACGGCCTCGCGCAGACGGTATCCGGTGAACGTCGTCGCGAGCAGCGGCACGATGCGTGCCTTGCCGCCCTTGGGGGCGCACCGTCCCTTCGAGAGCCCGGGCGGTCCGCCGCGGTGGCGGCCGCGTCGATCTGGTCGCGGACGTGGGCGTGCGGCAGCGGCTCCTCGGGGCACCCGGTGAGGTGGATGTCCTCGGCGGTGAGCTGGAACTGCTCACCCCACCGCGCGCCGGTGGCGGCGGCGAACTCGGGTGCCAGCGCCCCCCAGGCCGGCAGCCGGTGCCCCAGGGCCGCAGACAAGCTGCAGACGGCGGCCTTGGACGGGGCGTCCTCCTCGGCGAGGTACTGCTCAGCGGCGCCGACGTTCCGGACGCGGGTGCGTCGCTGCGGTGCTTGGGTCCCGGCCAGGGCGGGCAGAGGGCGCAGCGCGCTGTGCGGGATCAGTTCGGACTGTGCGGTCGTGAAGTAGCGCTCGGGGTGCTCGGCCCCCCAGGCGAGGAAGGACCGCAGGTCGGTCGTGTTCGCGCGCACGCCGTTGTCGGTGCCGGCCTCGGCGCGGAGCTGGTCGCACAGCTTCCGGTCCAGGTCCATGGCCCGGCGCGAGCCGTACCGGCGCATCATCCGGGTCAGGTGGTCGGTGATCTGGTCCTTCGTCGTCCGTGCCCACTTCTTCTGCGTGTACGGGCTGCGCCCGTAGGCGAGGTACTCCTCGACGAGCTCGGCCAGCGTCGTCGCGCCGACGTGGCCCCGGGTCTGCACGCGTCGGGCGATGACGAGGGCTTCCTGCCGCGCCGCGCCCAGAGTGGTCCGGTCCGTGTCGCCGGGGAACCCATCGGGCTCGGCCCACTTGAGCCGGTAGCGCGGCTTGGAGCTGGTGGGGGCGTAGATCCTCACCGGTCCGACCATCTCGACCGGGCCGCGGCGGGCGGTCACGGCGTCCGCCGGCGACGGTAGGTGCCCGCCTGACCCGGGCGGCCCACGCGGCGACCGCGCGCGGACGACATGGCGGGCGCGGCGGCGGAGGGCCTGGGGCCGGGGTAGGCCGCGGGGGCGGTGCCGAGGCCGCGCGGCGGCGGAGGGCCTGGGGCCGGGGTAGGCCGCGGGGGCGGTGCCGAGGCCGCGCGGCGGCAGCTCGGCGAACCAGGCGAGGACGTGATCACGCAGCCATAGATCGGGGGCGAAGCCGTCGCGGGGCAGCGGGAAGTCGGGCTGGGCCGCGACGGTGCAGGCGGCGTCGAGGTCCAGGTGGAGGGCTGCCGCGATGTGCTGCACGGTCCAGATCGGAGCAGTGAGTTCGAGGTCAGCGACGTCCGGGGCGAGCCCGAGGCGCACCGGGACCGGGACGCAGAACGGATCGGGGATTAGGCCGGGGATCGGGCGGGGGATCGGGTCGGGGGTTGGGTCGGCGGGGGAGGGCGCAGCCGTCGCGGCCAGCACGGGTGGTCGGGTGGGGAAGGTGAACATCGCGGTCATGACCGGACCGGTCCGGCCCGGACCGATCCGCGCAATCGCCCCCTGCCCGCGGGGCGTCGCCCCGGGTGTTCGATGCCGCAGGTGCCTCGACCGCCGGACCGCCCCCCGTCGGGCCAGCCCGGCACCTGCGGGTGGACGCAGGCCGGGGCGGGCCGGACAGCACGACGCCCACGCCGGGGGGATCGTGGGGGATCCCCGGGCGTGGGCGTCGCGTCGCTGCAGGTCAGGGCCGGTGACGGCCCGGACCGTCAGATGTCGAAGTACATCTCGAACTCTCCCCGCACAGGTGGAAACCGTTGGCTGTCAATGGCATTCATGCTCTGACCTGCACAAACGCTCCCTGCCGACCGTTGGCAACGGTTGAGTGTTTATGGTCCTTCTGAGGACAACGTGTGCACAACAAAGCGGCCCCGCCGGACGCTGTGAACGACCCGGCGAGGCCTTAGACCGAATCGCGATAGGAGCGAACCGATCATGATCAACAGTGTGACCCCTTCCACCCCTGATACCCCTGAGCCTCTGGTCGAGGCCATCCGCGCCGAGCTCGCGTTGCTCGGGGAGTCGCTGCCCGAGGGGAGCTTTACCGCCTCCGACCTCGTGGCGCCGTGCGCCCGGAACGGCCTCAGGGTCAGCGAGCTGATCGCGCGCGCAGAGGCGTCCCTCGGCGCATAAGCACCGACTACCGACAGCGCCCCCGTCGGATCGATCCCTCGCCGACGGGGGCGCTGGCATGCTTTGGGCATGTTCACGACACAGGGGAGCGACGACGGGACAATCACAGCAGCGATCTTCTGGGAAGGCGTCGGAGGCGCCTTGGTGGCCGCTGTCATAGGAGGGCTGGTCTCAGCCCTCGTGGCGTTGTGGGTTGTGCGCCTGACCCAGAAGGGCGACGAGGCGAAGGCGCTGCGCAGCGACTCTCGGGCGGCGGCCGGGCAGCTCACTGTAGGAGTGATTGAACTGATGCACGCTGCCGGCCTCATTGCCCGGATGGAGTCCAGAGACCAGCGGCTGAATCACCGTCGCGAGATGAGCACCGAGGCGGCAACGCTGTTCAATCTGCACCAGCCCGCGCTGCAGCTGCCGTTGCTTCGAGCAGACGCGCAGCGAGCACACGCTGTGATCGTGGACTTTCTCACGCATAGCGAAAGGGCCGACGACACTGTGGTTCGCTTTCCTCGCATCCCCGGGATCGGCATGCCATCAGGTGCCTCCACGGTGCCCCGCGATCCGTGGCACCGTCCGGCACATCGCGAGCTCGGCCGTTACCTCTCCGGATTCACCAAGCGTCTGGCACAGCACCGTCTCGGCGAATCGGTGCCCAGTGACCCCTTACCCCCGCCGGAATGGCCTCCGCTGTCCAGAGAGGGGCCCAACGGCGGATGAAGGGTGCGCGTGTCGCTACGGCTCGATGCGGTACTCGCAGCCGGGCGTGGGACAGACCAGGGCGTCGCCGGTCGCCGACGTCGCGGACTCCCGCTGGTCGCCGGGAAGCGAGCGGCGCTCCAGCATCGTGCCGTGCTCAGGGCATGTGGGGAACCTGAGGCGGTCAACCTCGGCCTGGGCCTCCTCCAGCTCGCGCCGAAGCTCCCTCTCAAGATCGGAATCGACGACGGGTGGCTCTCGATTGTCGTGCATGGACACGAACGAATGGTCCAGGTGTGCGTCCCAGGCGTCCTGTGCCTTGTCCAGTCTCGCCAGCGCTGCGCGTTCCTCGTGGTCGCTCATGCGTGTGAACGTACCCGCTCGGGCGCTGCCATCCTGTCTTGCATGCTCACGAGTTCCGAGGTAGCGGACGACCTGCGGACCAGCGCGCGGCAGGTGACGATCCTGTGCGCTCGCGGCGACCTGCGCGCCACGAAGTCGGGCCGTCAGTGGCTCGTCGACGAGGCCGACCTGCAGGCCTACAAGGACGAGCGGGCGAACCGTTCCCGGCGTCCGCGTCGACGGCGGGCGCAATGAGCAGGGCCGGCAAAGCGGCGCCGCGTCACGGGTTCTTCCCGAAGATCGCGGACTGAGCGATGGCGTCGACGGTCACCCGGATCCCGTTGAGGCTGTTCCCGATCTCTCGGCGTGCTGCTGCGAGGCTGCCCCGGTCGACCGTGACCCCAACCGGTGTGTTGATCCGGCGGCCGAGGATGGCGCGCATGTCGTCGTGGATCTCGTCGGTCACCCGCGTGATGGCGGGCTTGCCGGCGAGGATGCCTTGGGCATGGGCCTCCGAGGAGTGCTCGCCGAGCTTGCGGTAGTTGGCCACGATCTGCTGGCCCTTGGCCAGCGGCGCGTTCGCCAGCAGCTGCATCGCCTCGTCGGCCGATTCACCTTGCGACAGAGCCCAGTCCACGGCGTCCTGGCCGAGCCGGTCGAGGACCGTCTTGGTGTTCTTCTCGAGGTCGAGCGTGGCCTTGAGCTGCTTCTCCTGGGCCTTGATGACGGCGTCGGCGCCTTTGTCGATCGCGTCGGCCATGTCGGCCGCATCCTCCGAGACGCCCTGGAGCGCGCCGCTCATCTCCTCGGTGCGGTCCTTGGCCGCCTGGGTCTGGGTTCCGAGGAACTGCGCGGCATACGCGCTGTTGGTGTAGCCCGTCTCGACCTCGCCGAGCCGGTCCCGCAGGCCGGCGAACTGCTCGAGCGGCACCTTCTGGCCGTTCGCGTGTGCCTGCGCCTCGGCGTTGTAGGTGCTCATGGCGTCACGCACGGCGGCGATGGCCTCGGCGTTGCCGTCGAAGGCGTCGCGCAGCGTCTGGTAGGAGATGCCGAGCTTGTCGGCGTCGTCCTTCCACGTGCGCAGGTCCGCGGCGTCCATCTCGTCGGTCATGTGTGAGACAGCATCGGCGGCCGGGTCGATGCCGTCGCGGCGCAGGTCGAGGAACGACTGGGTCAGCTCCTTGACGCGCTCCTGGCTCTCCTGCACCTTGCTGATGATCGCGCCGAGCCCGGCAGCCGCGGCCGCACCCGCCAGGCCACCGAGCGCCCCGAACCCGGCAAACGCGTTGGCGCCGATCTCCCGCACGGTGCTCACGACGTCGTCGAAGGAGCCCGTGAACGACGCGGCGGCCTCGCGGCCCGACTGCTTGGCTTCGTCCTTGAAGTCGTCGACGCCCTTGCGGGCCTTGTCCATTCCGGCGTCGACGTCGCGGCCGGCCTGCTGCGAGCCGGTCTTCAGCTTGTCGAAGAAGCGGTCGAACTCGGCCCGGGTGGTTTCGGCCTGCCGGCCGGCGTCCTTGGTGGCGGCCTCGATCTTGGACAGGCCCTTGTCGACGTCGCGGCCGGCGGTCTCCCCGGCCTGCCCGGTCTGCTCGAGGCTCTGCTCGACGTCGGACAGGTCGAACTTCTCCGTCTTGGAGACGACGGAGATGGACAGGTCACGGTTCGCGCTCGCCATAGTCAGGCCGTCCCGTCGAAGCGTCGGATGAGGAGCCGGATCACCCGGCGCAGGTCGCGCGCGAGCTCCTTGGTGTCTGAGCCGGTGACCTGCGCGGGCGTCTTCGCGATGATGACGTCGAGGCCGGCGAGCGCGTCAGCGAGGGCCTGCTCGATGGTGGCCCGGTTCACGTCGGCGCTGGCCGCTGACGCCTCAGCGTCGGCGCGCGCGTTCTCCTGCGCGGTGTACGGGCGCACCGTGTCGGCCTCGGTGCTGAAGTCGGTGTAGGTGCGGGCCGTGTCGTCCCACAGCTGCGCCAGCGTGCCGTTGCCGTCGTACACGCGGGTGCTCACGCCGACCGCCTCATCCCGACCAGCGCGGTGTGGTCCGGCAGGTCCTGCGCGTAGGTCGAGACGTTGTTGAGGGCCGACGACGTGCCGAAGTTGGCACCAACCCAGACGTTCGTCCCGCCGACGAGCCCCGACACACCGACAACCGACTGGTGAGCCGGGACGCAGCCGCGCAGCCGCAGCGTGGTCAGGCTCGACACGCGCGCCACGAGCCAGTGGAGGCCGGGTGTGAGGGTGATGGGAGCCCCGAACGTGCCGATGATGGTTCCCGTTGCCGTGCCTGCGACCGAGACGCTTCCGAGCAGCGTCGCGGGGTAGCCGTCGGAGTCGGATGAGTAGATGCCGAGCCGGATCGTGGACGCGGCCTCGAGCGTGTCGACGATGCAGGCGAGCGCGTCGACCGTCATGGCCTTGTAGATCGGCACGCCCAGCGCCGGCCCGTTGCCAGACGACCGCGTCTGGCTGCTGTTCGTGGCATACGAGCGGATGTCCGGCGCCGTCATCCAGGAGCCGACCTTGGGGCTCATCACCGGCAGGACGGCTGACGACGCTACGGTCAGCGTCCCGGCCGGGTCGTTGTAGGTCAGCGTGATGTTCGACCCGGCGACGAGCTGCGCGGCCACGAGATCCTGGACAGCCTCGGTGTCCAGGCCACCGCCACCGACAGCGACCCACGCGGCGCCGTCCCAGCCCTTCAGGGTGGGCGGGGCGGTCGAGGTGTCGACCCAGAACATCGCCGAGCCGGCCGGCTCGGCGTCCTGCACCGGGATGACGGACGGGTAGAACGCGACCTTCGATGCCGGGCGGGGCACCATCTGGAGCCCGTTGGGAAGGTTCATGACGACGCTTTTCCGTCGTCGGGCTCGATGTCCTTGCCGTAGAGGTCAAGGCCGGTGCGCAGGCACGACAGGTCGATCTGGAGGCACAGCTCCCCGAAGGCGTCGCCGGCCGCGTTGAGCGCGTCGTAGAGCTTGTTGAAGGCCAGGCGCACGTCGATGTGGTCCTCGGGGAGGCCCTCGACGAACGGCTTGAGCTCGGCCAGCGCGTCGGCCTGCTTCTGGCTGCCGGCGACGTAGTGCATGAGGCTGAGGTTCACGTGCGGATTCCCTTCTGTCTGTGGGTTGCTCGACCGGGGCGGCGCGCTGGGCGGGTCACTGGCCGGATTAGGAGACAGCCTCTCCGTCCATCCATCCCGGGCACCGACCCCATGAACGACGCAGAGCGGTCAAGGTCGGGCGGGTGAGGTTGACGCGCCACCCCCGGTCGAGCGGTCTAGTGGATGTCCGTGCGGACGATCGGCCAGGTGCCGCTAGGGCCGCGGCACCCCTCGTACTTGTGGGCCCCATTGACCAGCGCGTCATCCGGCGCGAGAGTGCCGCATCGTGTGCAGACGCTGCGGCGCTCCGCAGGCTCGTCTGGGTATGGCGTCACGATGCGGTTGGACTGAGCGCGCTTCTGAGGGCTCGGGGTGGCGGACCGACCGGAGGCGACGTCGGCCAGGCGCGCCAGCTGGCGCAGCAGCTCGGGCGGGCGGCCGGCCGTGATGTTGCGCAGCGCCCACGCAGGCGAGGCCGGGTCATCCATCGCGCGGCCGGCCAACATGTGGTTGGTCACCTCGGACCGCTCGGCCCGGGCGAGGTAGTAGCCGTCGTCCGCCTTGGCCGCGGCGTGCGCTGTGATGAGGTCGAGAGGGCTGGTGGACATGGTCTGTTCTCCGATCGTGCCGTGGTTCAGAGCGTCGGCGGCTTGTAGGCGAGATCGCCGGGCCGGTCGTTCGGGTCCGGGTAGCGGTAGACGAACGTCCACTCCGGCCAGCGCATCCACAGCAGGACGTCCTTGGGGATGCCCGCGGACTGCTCGGCCGCAAGGGTGATCTTGGACATCTCTGCCCGGGCGGCGTTGACCTGCGCCTCATGGCCGCCCTGCGCGCCGTTCCGCGGTGGCTGCTGACGCAGGAACGAGATCCAGTTGTCATGCCAGAACGCGTCGCGGGCTCGCTGCCACGCGACGACCTGCTCGTTGAAGGCGTCCTGCTCGGCCACCTTCGCCGCGAGCTCGGCCTGCTCAGCGAGCACCCGGTCGCGGATCACGTAGGCGTCGCTCAACGAGACGGCCCACTCGTTGCGGTAGTCGCGCGTGAGGTCGACCCGGTACAGGTCAGCGACTATCCGCGCCTCGTCGTCCGTGACGACTCGACCGCGGAACATATCGCCGATCAAGTCGCGGACCGCCACGACGGGCTCGGGGGTTCGTGCCACTTCACTCTCCTTGGTTGGGGTACGTCGTCACCGTGGACTTTTCCGCGACTTTTCCGCGAGCAGGACTGCACGACAGGCACATCGAGCGCGGACGGCCGGTCCGCGACGGTGGCGGCATCGGGCCGCCGCACGTCCGGCACTCACCCGCGGCAGGCTCCTCGAGCAGCGCGCTCGCCAGCTGTGCCGGCACGTGCGCCAGGGCGTGATGCTCGGCCGCCAGCTCGCCGGACAGCCACCGCAGCACGCGGACCGTGGCGGACAGCCGCTCGGGAGTCACGATGAGCTCGCGTTTTTTGGCTGGCCGTCGGGCGGATCAACCCACCTCGTTGGCGCGCTCCCTCCGGGCGGTTCGTGTAGCGCTACATGGCCCAAAGGCTCGAGGCCCCACACGCGCAGCAGCGCGGCCTCGGTACGGGTGCGGTGAGGCTCGACGATCCCCGGACAGCTGCACACCTCACGGATGCGCGCCTCGTCCTCGGGCGTGTAGGCCTGGCGCATGGGCTCGGCCGGCGCCTGAGGCGCGGCCCGCGAGGCGGCCTTGCGGCATGCCTCAGAGCACCATTTGGCGATCGGAGAGGCCGTCTGGAAGGTCTTCCCGCACCTGAGGCAGTCAACGACGAGACGCATGGGTCACCACCCGGACGTCCGACCGTGTGTGTGCGCGTTTCAATATGGGTTGATCGGCGCCTCGCCGGCCAGAAAAACTCGAGCTCATGGCGCCGCCTCGCTCTCGTCGTCGTCCTCGTCGTCCTCGCGCTCTGCTGCCATTGCCTGCGCGCGCTCCCACCGCTCGGACTCCTCCTGCGTCACCGGGTGCGGGCCGAGCATCTTGTGCATGCCGCACGCGTCGCACTTCTTGGGATCGAATCCGCTCGGCACGTAGTCGTGGTGCGGCATCGGCTCTCCGATGCTGGCGTGGCGCTCGGGCCCGGCGCCGCAGCCGGTCCAGCACTCGCCCTCGTCGTCCCAGCACCCGGCGCACTTGCCGTCGCCCCTGTCCCGGAACGGGTGGGTGTCCCAGTCCTCGCTGTCCCACTCGGTCTCAGCCACGCGGGCCGTTGCTTCTGGCGCGGCGGCGCGCGTAGCCCCAGCGGAGCGCGCGCCAGCGCCCCCAGACCCCAGACCCCTAGCGGGGTCTGGTCTGGTCTGGTCTAGTCGTCCACTTGTCTTGGGGTGGACTGGTGGACTTGAGTCCACTTGTCCACCAGTGGACTTCGCTGCCGGGCACTTCGAGTTCGGCGTGCACAGGCTGTGATTGCCGACACTGTGGAGTCGCTGCCGGCGCTTGTCCGCGGCCCACTTCGTGCGCGTCGTGGACTGCTCCTCGGCAGCGAGGATGTACGCCTGCCACTCGGGACAGAAGTAGCCTTCCTCGGTCCGCTCCCACAGCTCGAGCTCGAGCAGCTCCCCGAGCGCGCTCGGGATGTCGGCCGGGTCGACCGGGCATGAGAGCCGGCGGGCTACCTTCTCAGGGATGTGCCCATCGGTGGCCTGCTCGTTGCAGTAGTCCAGCGCGTAAAGGTGCACGGTGAACGCCTCGGGCGTGGCGTCGAGCCATCGGGCATCACCGAGCGAACGATGCTCCACCTTGACGTAGCCGCTCATGCGGGCACCCCCGCAGCCGCGGCCCCGTTCATGCCGGCCTGCTGTCCCGCCCCGCGTTGGCGAGCTGGTCCAGCCAGGCCTCGACGACCTCGCGCTTGTAGAGCACGCGCCGTCCGACCTTGAACGACTCGGGCCCGGTGCCGATGTGCCGCCAGTACCTCACGGTCTCGATGGGGGAACGGACAAGGTCTGCGACCTCGGCCGTTGTCATGTACTCCGTCACGATGGGGAGCTCCTCTCAAGTGTGTTTTCCCAAACACAGCGTGACAGACGTTGACAACCATGGGTTAGTCTTGGCACTGTGTAGTCCAGTGGGTTTCGCGACACAGCCAGGAGGAAGTGACGATGCAGGTCGAATGGATGACGTCGGAGGCAGGCGATGGTGTCGTGCGCATGCCGAACGGCGTTGAGATACAACGCAATTCGCGGTTCCGTCTCCGCGTGAATGAGTCCGACGAAGATGTGCCCGACGGCCTCGACTTCCTCGATGTCGAGGTAGACCTCAGCGAGGACGGCACGACGCCGTGTGCAGCTGTGCTCGCGATCCATGCGACCGCAGGCGGATCCGTGCGTGGGGAGCACCTGCGCTTCATCGCCAGCCGTTGGGACCGTCACCTCGTGCCCTACCTCGTGCAGCAGAGCTTCCATGCAGCGACCGAGCCCGGTGGTGGGCCGTTCGGTCAGGGGCCGAACGTCGTCAAGGCGGCCGACTTCGCGGTCAAGCGTGCGCGACGCTCTGAGCTCACGCCTGACGTGTTGCGCGAGGTCGCAGAGGTGCACGGCGACCCTGACCACTACCGCACGTGCGGCAGGGACGCGTGCCGGGCGCCAGTCGCGACGTCGACAGTGCGCGTGGCGAGGCACTTCGGGCTGTCTAGGGATGGCGCCAATACCCGGATACGCCGGGCCCGGGACGCTGGCTACCTGCCGCCGGCCAGGAGACGGAGCTAGTCATGGCGTCGATCAAGAGGCAGCCGGGCGGTCGCTGGCAGGCGCGCTACCGCGACAACGCGGGCAGGCAGCATGCCAAGCGGTTCGACCGGAAGATCGACGCCCAACACTGGCTCGACGAGCAGGCCGCGGCCCTCGTGACCGGGACACACGTCGACCAGAAGACGGCCCGGACGACGGTCGAGCAGTGGACCGTGACGTGGCTCGAGGGATACGCGACTCGGCGGCCGTCGACGGTGCGCCAGGCGGGCGTGCATGTCCGGCAGATCAACAAGGCGTTCGGGCCGATGCGGCTCGGTGACGTGCGGCCGTCGCAGGTGAAGGCGTGGACGGCCCAGCTCAAGGCGCAGGGCCTCGCGGACAGCTACATCTACGCGACGTACCGACGCCTGGCGCAGATCATGGCGGACGCCGTGCACGACGGGATCATCCCGAGGTCGCCCTGCTCCCGACGGACGGCACCGCGGCAGGGCACGCAACGGCCCTACGTCGCGACGACGGGGCAGGTATGGGAACTGCACGACGCACTGCCCGAGGGTGTGCGTCCCGCGGTGCTCTTGGGTGCGTTCGCGGGCCTGCGGACGTCCGAGGCCGTCGCGTTGCGCGTCGACGACGTCGACTTCATGCGCGGCATCATCGCGCCAGTGATCCAGTACCCAGACGTCGACCTCAAGTCGGAGACGAGCAAGACGCCAATCCCGATCCCGCACGAGCTCGCGCTGGAGCTATCGGCCGCGGTGGCGCGGTCGGGTGGCTCGACGATCGTCACGGACGAGATCGGCCGGCCCATCGGTCCATGGGTGCTCGAGCGCGAGGTGCGTGCGGCCCGGACCAAGGTCGAGGGTATGCCGGCGGGCTTCCGGTTCCACGACCTGAGGCACTACTTCGCGTCGCTGCTCATCGCGAGCGGCGCGGACGTCAAGGTCGTGCAGAAGCGGCTGCGGCACGCGAGCGCGATGACGACGCTCAACACGTACGGGCACATGTGGCCCGACGCAGACGAGTCCTCACGAGCCGCCGTCGCTGCGGTTCTGGCGGCTCGTGAGGACAAAGTGTGCACAGAGGGGGTGATGACCTGACGTTTCCGCAGGTCAGAGCCCTGCGGGGGTCAGATGTCGAAGTACATCTCGAACTCGTGCGGGTGCGGACGGAAGCGGATCGGGTCGACCTCGTTCTTGCGCTTGTAGTCGATCCACGCGGCGATGAGGTCCTCGGTGAAGACGTCGCCCTGGACGAGGTACTCGTGGTCCGCCTCGAGCGCGTCGAGCACCTCGGGAAGCGAGCCCGGCACCTGGGCGATGGCGGCGTGCTCCTCGGGCGGCAGCTCGTACAGGTCCTTGTCAACCGGCTCCGGCGGCTCGATGCGGTTCTTGATGCCGTCGAGACCAGCCATCAACTGAGCGGCGAAGGACAGGTACGGGTTCGACGACGGGTCGGGCACGCGGAACTCGATGCGCTTGGCCTTCGCCGAGGTGCCCGTGATCGGGATGCGGACGCACGCCGAGCGGTTACGAGCCGAGTAGACGAGGTTCACGGGGGCCTCGTAGCCCGGCACGAGGCGGTGGTACGAGTTGATCGTCGGGTTGGTGAAGGCGAGCAGCGACGGGGCGTGCTTGAGCAGGCCGCCGATGTACCAGCGCGCGAGGTCCGACAGGCCGCCGTAGCCGCGCTCGTCGTAGAACAGCGGCTCGCCGTCCTTCCACAGGGACTGGTGCGTGTGCATGCCCGAGCCGTTGTCACCGAAGATCGGCTTCGGCATGAACGTCGCGGTCTTGCCCGCCTCCCAGGCGGTGTTCTTGACGACGTACTTGAACTTCATCATGTCGTCGCCGGCGTGCAGCAACGTGTTGAAGCGGTAGTTGATCTCCATCTGGCCGGCGGTACCGACCTCGTGGTGGCTGCGCTCGACGGCGACATCGACCTTCGCGAGGTTGAGGCACACCTTGTCGCGGAAGTCCGCGAAGTGGTCGACGGGGGAGACGGGGAAGTAGCCGCCCTTGTAGCGAGTCTTGTACCCCTTGTTGCCGCCCTCCTCCTCGCGGCCGGTGTTCCACGCCGCCTCGATCGAGTCGATGAAGTAGTAGCCGGCGTTCTGCTTCGTCTCGAACCGGACGTCGTCGAAGACGTAGAACTCGGCCTCGGCGCCGAAGTAGGCGGTGTCGGCGATGCCCGTCGACTTGAGGTACTCCTGCGCCTTGATCGCGATGTTGCGCGGGTCGCGGGCGTAGCGCTCGTCGGTGAACGGGTCGAGGATCGAGAAGTTCATGACCAGCGTCTTCTCGGTCCGGAAGGGGTCGATGAACGCCGTGGCGGGGTCCGGGACGAGCTTCATGTCCGACTCGTGGATGGCCTGGAAGCCGCGGATCGAGGAGCCGTCGAACATCTGGCCCGTGGTGAAGAAGTCCTCGTCGACCGTCTCAGCCGGCACGTTGAAGTGCTGCATGACACCGGGCAGATCGCAGAACCGAATGTCGACGAACTTGACGTCCTCGTCCTTGATGAACTTGAGGACCTCGTCAGCTGAGCTGAACATCCAACCTCCTGAATGTGGGTCGAGGTCGTCGCATGCAAAAACAGGCGACGGCCTCGTGCTGTCGGGTCCGACCCTACTCAGGGCCGATTTCTCGTCCATGACCCGGATGTTTCGCCGGTGTTACGGATGGGCAGGCCCAGGCAAAGCCCACGGTTGACGTCTCGTTACGCTGGTCCCGTGGTGGACCGCAAGGACTTCGGCTCGTGGCTCGAGGGGCCCCGAGCGCGCACGCAGCAACCAGGTGAGTACCGCGGCCAGGCGATCGGTATGCCGGAGCGCGGGCCGGGCTCGATCGCGGGCTTCGGCGTCCGCTTCGTCGGCGTGCTCATCGACTGGGCGATCGCCTCGCTCATCGCCAAGGGCCTGTTCGGCGTCCCGCTGCCGTTCTCGCAACCACCGGCCACCGGCGGGCAGAACTTCGTGGTGCTGGGCGTCTTCGCGGTGATGACCCTGCTGCTCGTCGGCACGCTGGGCAACACGATCGGGCACCGGATCATGGGGCTTCAGGTGCACTCGGTCGACGGTGGCCGGGCGATGCCGCTGCAGGTGCTGACCCGCACCGTGCTGCTCTGCCTCTTCCTGCCGGCGATCGTGTGGGACCGCGACGGCCGCGGCCTGCACGACAAGGTGCCCAACACGGTCATCGTGCGCACCCGCTGACCGGCCGGAAAGCTCGCGTCGTCTACTTCCCGCGGAGGGCGCGGCGGTCCATCCGCGCCTTCGTCGGGTCGACGCCCGGCGGCAGCGGCGCACGCAGCCCGCCAAGGGCCTTGAGGCGCTTGTTGACCATCGCCATCTCGTCCTTGGTGATCTGCGGCTTGAGGCGCTGCACCTTGCTGGCGATCTTCGACAGGGGGATCTCGTCGTCGCCGTTGCCGACGCGCAACGTCGTCACCGGGACGCCGGGTGCGACGCGCTCGACCCGCTTCTTCTCCGCGGCGAGCAGCTTCTGCACGCGGCCCGTGGGGCCTTCGCCGACGAGCACGACGCCCGGACGGCCGAGCGCGCGGTAGACCATCGCGGCAGAGCTGATGTCGCCCGCACGGGCCACGTCGGCGGCGACGGGCTCGCGGTCGGTGTACCAGCCGCGGCGGATCGAGGTGAGCGCGGCACCTGCGGCGCCGGCCTGGCCCTCGATCTGAGAGTAGGCGGCACGCTCGGCACGACGGCTCATCAGGATCGTCGCCGCGAGGATCCCGAACAGCACACCGAAGATGCCGAGGAACACCGGCATCTTGAAGATGAGGCCGATGACGAGGAACACGGCGAACACCGCCAGGAACGCCAGCAGCATGTACCACCCGATATTGGGGTCACTTTGCTTGGTGATCCGGTAGACGTCGCGGATCTGGGCCAGCCGGCCCTGCTTCTTGTCCTCGGGCGCGGTGTCGCCGTCCTTCTTGCGTGCCATGGTGCTCAGGATACGGCTGCCTGTGCGCGAGCCACCAATGACGTCGCCTCTTGGCGGGCCGGCGACTCGGCGGCCTCGGCCAGGTGGGCCAGGTGGGCGGGGATCTCACGGCCCCACTTGCGCATGGCCGTCGCCCAGAGGCGCCCGGCGCGGTAGGAGGACCGCACGAGCGGACCGGCCATGACGCCCTTGAAGCCGACCTGCTCGGCCAGCTCCGACCAGTGCACGAACTCCTCCGGCTTGACCCAGCGGTCGATCGGGTGGTGCAGCTTGGACGGGCGGAGGTACTGCGTGATCGTGAGGATGTCGCACCCTGCGTCGTGCAGGTCGCGGATCGCCTCGTCGATCTCTGCGTCGGTCTCGCCCATGCCGAGGATGAGGTTTGACTTCGTCACGAGACCCGCCTCGCGGGCCATCGACAGCACCTTGAGCGACTTCTCGTAGGTGAACGCCGGACGGATCCGGCGGAAGATGCGCGGGACCGTCTCGAGGTTGTGCGCGAACACCTCGGGACGGGCGTCGAACACCTGCCCGACCAGCTCCGGCTTGGCGCCGAAGTCGGGGGGCAGGATCTCGACCCCGGTGTTGGGGTTGAGCAGGTGGATCTGCCGGATCGTCTCGGCGTAGAGCCCGGCGGCACCGTCGGGCTGGTCGTCGCGGGCGACGCCGGTGACCGTGGAGTATCGCAGCCCCATCTGGCGCACCGACTCGGCCACGCGCCGCGGCTCGTCCAGGTCGAGGTCACGCGGGCGTCCGGTTGCGATGTCGCAGAAGTCACAGCGCCGGGTGCAGATGTCGCCGCCGATGAGGAAGGTGGCCTCCCTGTCCTCCCAGCACTCGAAGATGTTGGGGCAGCCGGCCTCCTGGCACACGGTGTGCAGACCCTCGGTCTTCACCATGGAGTGCAGTGCGGCGTACTCCGGCCCCATCTTGGCCGTCGTCCGGATCCAGGACGGTTTGCGCTCGATCGGGGTCTCGGCGTTGCGCGCCTCGACGCGCAGCAGACGGCGGCCGTCGGGGACGACAGTCACTGGCTCTCCTTGGTCGGGTGATGCTGCACCCACAGGCTACGCCCCCGCCGGGGAGCCGCTGACCACCGAGCTATGCCGGCCGGCGAGGCCCGGCGCACCGACCGGCGCCTCGCGTGGCGGGCCTGTCGCTGAAGGGGTCGGGGCCGAACGCGCAGCTGATGCTCAGCTGACGTCGCGGCGACGGAACGCAAGCAGTGCGGCGGCGACCCCGAGGGCGCTGACGATGACGAGATACACCCAGCCGTGGGTGTAGCTGTTCGTCAGCTGTACGGACATGCACTCGGTCGGCTTGCAGACCATGGCGTAGTACGTCGAGCCGTCGTGGACGAACGACTCCACGTTGGTGCGCATGAACCACGGCTGCCAGCGCCCTCCTGACAGCTCCGAGGCGATGAGTCCCTCCGCCACGACGGTCCAGGCCAGCACGGTTCCGATCACGCCGGCCGTCGAGCGGAGCAGGATGCCGATCACGGCGCCACCCAGCCCACCGAGTGCGACCACCACCCCGACACGCAGGAGCTCCTGCGTGATCGTCCCGGTGCTCGGGCCGTCGGGGAGGGCCAGGTCCGAGTCGGGGCGGTTGATGGTCGTGATCATGGTGGCGCTGAGGAAGGCCAGGCCGATGGCGACCGTCGCGATGCCGACGCCGGCGAGCGTCGCCGCGACGAGCTTGGAGGTTGCAACCCGGACCCTCCGGGGCACGAAAGTCAGCCAGTTGCCGAGGGACCCGGTCGCGTACTCGGCCGCGACGAAGCTCGCGCCGAGGACGAACGCCAGGAACGCGAACACGTAGAAGCCCTCGACCGCGATCGACCGGATGATCTCGTCCTTGGCCAGGTTTGTAAGCCCGAACTGCTGCAGCGTCGGGGGGTCGAACATGTGGTCGCAGCCGAAGTCCGCGGGTGCGCCGTCCTGTTGCGACTGTGCTTCGCTCTTCTTGCACTCGGCGATCTGCTGGGCCTTCTGGGCCGGGTCGAGCTGTGCCTGGTCGCGCTGCATCTGCTCGACCATCGAGTGGAACTCGTCCACGCGCTGGGCGATGTTCTCGGGCGTCGTCTCCTGATAGATCGAGAACGTCGCCATGCCGACGACGGCGAAGACCGCGACGATGACGGCCTTGGTGAGCCGACGCCACCAGAGCCGCCGCAGCTCGACGCCGACGAGACCGACGAACGAGGTGCCGGTCGGCCGTACGTCCGAGCGCGGCCGTGAGTCCGAGCTGGCCAGCATGCTGGTCATGCCGCACCTCCCATGAGTCGCCCGCCGGCGGCCCGGTCCGCTGCGCTGCCCAGGCCTTCCTCTGCCGTGAGCGCCAAGAACGCCGACTCGAGGTCGGGGCGGATCGGCACGAGCTCGCTGACGAACAGGCCATGTCCGGCCAGCGCCCGCGTCACGGCCGATGGGTCGTCCGTAGTGACGAGCAGGTGCCGGCCTTCGCGAGTGACGGTGAGACCCTCGGCCTCGAGGACCTCGTGTGCGCGGTCGGGCGACGCGACGCCCACCTTGACCTGAGCGACACCCTGTCCACCGAGGATGTCGCTGACGACGCCCTCGGCCAGGAGCGAGCCGTGCCCGATGATCGACACGGTGTCGGCGACCTGCTCGACCTCGGCCAGGATGTGTGAGCTCACAAGCACCGTCTTCCCTTGTGCACCAAGCGATTTCATCGTGTCCCGCACCTCCCTGATACCTGCTGGGTCGAGACCGTTCGTCGGCTCGTCGAAGATGAGCAGGTCGGGATCCTTGAGCAGGGTGGCCGCGATCGCGAGGCGCTGCTTCATGCCCAGGGAGAAGCCGGCATACCGGTCGCGGGCACGGTCGTGAAGGTGGGTGGCCTCGAGCACCTCGTCGACCCGGTGCCGCGGGGTGCCGATGGCACCCGCGAGGAGCGTGAGGTTCTGGTGCGCCGAGAAGGCCGGGAAGAACTTCGGGGACTCGACGATGGCCCCGACCCGGTCGATGACCGCAGGAAGGGTCCGCGGCACCTCGTGACCGAAGATCTCAGCGGTTCCCGAGTCGGCCCTGGCCAGGCCGAGCAGCATTCGGATCGTCGTGGTCTTGCCCGAGCCGTTGGGGCCGAGGAAGCCGTGCACCCCGCCGTGCGGGACGGTCATCGTGAGCCCGGCGACGGCGACGCGGCGGCCACCACGGCTCAGGTAGGTCTTGCGCAGATTGACGGTGCGGACGGCGACGTCCATCGAGTCCCCCTTGGGCGCCCATGAGTTCGGTCTGGGTCAGGCACACCCTAGGCGGTCGGCACGGGATGCGTCAGGCGGAGACACGCCCGTTCGGCCGGAGATCCGGAATCAGGTCGGACAGGTGCTTCTCGACGTGCGGCAGCACCTCGAGCACCGGCACGTCCCGTCCCAGCTCGAAGGACAATGACGTGACACCCGCGCCGACAATGCCGCACGGGATGATGACCTCTCCCCACGACAGGTCTGGGTTGCAGTTGAATGCGAAGCCGTGCATGGCGACCTGGCGGCTCACCCGGATGCCGATGGCGCCGATCTTGCGACGCGGACCCCGCTCGTCGGCGGCGATCCACGTCCCGCTCTCGCCCTCGACCCGCCCGGCCTCGACCCCGAAGTCCGCGCACACCCGGATCATCATCTCCTCGAGCGTCCGGACATATCCGACGACGTCGATCGGGGCCGGGAGCCGGACGATCGGGTAGCCGGTGACCTGGCCCGGTCCGTGCCAGGTGATCTTGCCGCCTCTGTCGACGTCGATGACCGGCGTGCCGTCCTTGGGACGCTCCTGCGGCTCGGTGCGCTTGCCGGCGGTGTACACCGCCGCGTGCTCGAGCAGGTAGATGGTGTCGGGCTCCTCACCGGCTACGACCTTCGCGTGGGTGTCGCGCTGGACCTGCCACGCCTGCTCGTAGTCGACGAAGTCAGGGTCGAGCCCGAGGTGCACGAAACGCATGGCGTCAGCGTACGCGCGCCGCGCGACGGGTCCGCACCCGTCCGAGGGTGCGCCGACTCAGGCGTCCTCCCGGCGGCGGTTCGTTTGCGCGAGCGCCTCGGACGGCATACAACCTCGGTATGCCGCCTTCCGACGTCACGTCCGCTCCGTCCCTTCGCGTCGGCCTCGTGGGCTACGGCTCGGCCGGCCGCGGGATCCACGCTCCACTGATCGTCCGCGCCGGGCTCACGGTCGCGGCCGTGTCGACGTCCAACCCGACCCGTGCCGAGGAGGTGCACGCCGAGCACCCGGATGCGGTCGTCGTGCCCGACCTCGACACGCTGCTTGCGCTCGACGGAGTCGACGTGGTCGTGCTCGCGTCGCCGAGCGGCGTTCATGCAGAGCAGGCCGAGCGTGTCATCGGCGCCGGTCTGCCCCTCGTGGTCGACAAGCCGCTGGGGGTGGACGCGAAGAGCGCACTCGATGTCGTCGACCTCGCAGCGCACCACGGTGTGCCCCTGACCGTCTTCAACAACCGGCGGTTCGACCCCGAGCTGGCGGCCCTCACCCGCGTCCGGGACGACGAGCTCGTCGGCGAGATCTGGCGGGCCGAGTATCGCTGGGACCGTTGGCGGCCCGTGCCGAAACAGCGGTGGCGCGAGCAGGTCGGCCCGGAGGAGGGAGGCGGGCTTCTGCTCGACCTGCACACGCACCTCGTCGACCAGGCGGTGCTCCTGCACGGCGAGGTCGAGGCGGTCTACGCCGAGGCCGACTCGCGAACCACGGTCGCAGAGGACGACACGTTCCTGGCGTGCCACCACACCTCCGGCGTGGTCAGCCACCTCCTGGCGAGCTCGGTCAACGGCGCTCCCGGCCCTCGCGCACGCGTGCTGGGGTCGGCTGGCTCCTACGTCATCGGCAAGCAGTTCGACGACGTCAGCTCGTTCACGGAGTTCTTCAACCAGGGGGATGCGGTCGGGTGGGTGGTCCGCGGAGACGAGCGTGAGCCCGGTCCGGTCGTGACGGGCGCCGACCAGGCGGACTTCTACCGTGCGGTCGCAGCAGCCCTGGCGACCGACGACCCCCAGGCCGCTATGCCGGTGGACCCGCGCGACGCGGTGCACGTGCTGGCTGTGATCGACGCGGCACGCATCAGCGCCCGCGGCTGCCGGGTCGTGGACGTCGTGACGCCGGGCGAAGTGCCCGACTGACCGAACGCCACTGCCTGTGGATGACGCCCACGCGGCTGTGCGCGGCGCTGCTTGCATGGACGGGTGACGGAGCGACAGCAACCCTTGACGGTGCCGGGCTATGCCCTCGGGCGGGTGATTGGCGAAGGGGCGAGCGGCGTCGTGTGGTCCGGGACCGGTCCCGGCGGTCGACCGGTCGCCGTGAAGGTGCCGCATCTGCGGGCGGATGCAGCGGACCTCGCGCAGGCACGCGTCGAGGAGCATGTCCTCCGTGCGGTCCGACACGGGCATCTGGTTCCGCTGCGCGACGCCGTCGGTCTCCAGGACGGCCGCACCGCCCTCGTGTTCGACCTCGTCCCGGGCCAGGCGCTCGCGGGCATGGTGCGATCGCGCGGGCGTCTACGCGCGGGCGAGACCGTCACGGTCCTGACGCCGATCTGCGAGGCGGTCGCGGCGATCCATTCCGCCGGCGGACTCCACGGCGACGTCTCTCCAGGCAACGTCATGGTCACGCCTGCTGGCCGGCCCGTCCTGCTCGACCTCGGCTCGACGCGCGTGGTCGGCGCGGAGCACGGGATCGTGCACGGCACGCCCGGATTCGTCGCGCCGGAGATTCGCGCGGGCGACGAGCCCTCGATGGCCGGCGATGTCTACTCCCTCGGGGCGCTCGCCTGGTTCTGCGCCACGGGCAACGGGGCCCCGGACACGCCGCTGCGCCTCGACCCGGAGGTGATCGAGAGCCATGTCGGCCCAGCGCTCGCCGGGCTGATCAGCGCCTGCATCGACCCGAATCCTGCCTGCCGCCCGACCTCGGCCGAGCTGCCGCGGCGCTTCTTCGACGCCACTGTGCCCGAGCCGGTCGAGGTCGTCCTCGACCTGGACCCGGCCGCGGCCCTGACCCACCGGCTGCCCGAGACGGCCGGCCACGACGCCGCCGGTCTGGACGCCGAGGCGGCGCGAGACCGGGGCTCGTGGCGATGGCCCCGCCGTTCAGGCATCGCCGCCGCTGCCGCCCTCACGCTCGCCGCCGCCGGCTGGGCCCTGGCGGCGAGGGTGCCGCCCGGCGCGGCGACACCCGGCAGCGTGCCGACGAGCGTGCCGGTCGCACGGGCCGCCGCCACCGTGGGCGGTTCGGGCACCGCATCGTCCAGGTCGGGTGCGCCGCGCGCGGACCCGGTGCTGTCGGCGCCCGGGTCCCCGTCGGCCCGGCCATTCGCCCTCCTGCAGGCGCTGAGCGACCGTCGTGGCCGCGCGCTCGTCCAGCGCGACACGGGGGCGCTCGCCGCCGTGCATGCCGCCGGGTCGCCGAGCGCCCTCGCGGACCAGCAGCTCGTGGCGTCGATGCGCGCGTCGGGGACTCGCTGGGAGGGCCTGCGGTCCCAGGTCGCCGACGCGAAGTTCGTGTCCGGCGCAGGCCGCGTGGCCGTCGTCCGCGCCCGAGTGAGCTGGGCGGCATACGTCGTCGTCGACCCAGACGGCATGCGCCGTCAGCGGGCGGCCGAGCGCGGTGACCTGCTGGAGTTCCGCCTCGAGCGAGGCGCAGCGGGCTGGCGGATCGTCTCGATCAGCGCTGCACGAGCCAGCTGACCGCAGTGTCGAGGTCGCGGTGCTCGAACTCGAAGCCCGAGCTGCGCAGGGCTGCCGGCTCGACGCACTGGCTGGCCAGGATGGAGTCGGCGAACTCGCCGACGACCACCCGCAGCGCCAGCCGCGGCGCGGGCAGGACGGCGGGACGCGACAGCGCCGAGCCGATGGCCCGGGCGATGTCCTTCTGTCGAGCCGGCTGCGGTGCCACGAGGTTGAAAGGACCGGTCAGCTCCGGCCGGTCAAGCAGGTGCGCGATCGCCCGGACCTCGTCGACGAGCGTGACCCACGGCCACCACTCTGTTCCCGACCCCAACGGGCCGCCCAGCCCGAGACGCGCCAGACGCAGCAGCGGCTCGAAGGCGCCGCCCCGGCGCGACATGACGAGCCCGCTCCGGACCCAGGCCACGGGTATGCCGGCACTCACCGCCGGCTCGGCGGCGGCCTCCCAGCGGGTGACCACGCCGGCGAGGAAGTCGTGCCCCGCCTCGCTCTCCTCCGTCAGGACCTCGTCGCCGCGGTCGCCGTAGTAGCCGACCGCCGAGGCGTTGACGAGGCGGACCGTCCGCCCCGTCCGAGCACGGTGCGCGACCACGGCCTGTGCGATCGTGCCGGTCGCGTCGGTGCGCGAGCGCTCGACCTCGCGCTTGTGCTCCGGCGTCCAGCGCCGGTCGCCGATCCCGACCCCGGCCAGGTTGACCACCGCGTCGACGCCGTCCAAGGCGCTCTCCTCGAGCTGGCCCCGCTCTGGGTCCCACCCGACCTCGTCAGGTGCAGAGGTGTCCCGGCGCACGACCCGCAGCACGCTGTCACCTCGGTCGGTCAGATGATGACGAAGCGCGTCGCCGATCAGACCGGACGAGCCGGTGATGGCGACGCGCTTCGTCATGATCACAACCCTGGAGGCCCGTGCTCAGGCCTCGAAGCGACCCTCCTCGAGGCGGGTCTTCATCGTGCCCAGGAAGCGGGCGGCGTCCGCGCCGTCGACGATGCGGTGGTCGTACGACAGCGCGAGGTACATCATCGAGCGGATCGCGATGGTCTCGCCGCCGTCGGGGTCGGTGACGACGACCGGGCGCTTGACGATCGCGCCCGTGCCGAGGATCGCGACCTGCGGCTGGTTGATGATCGGGGTGTCGAACAGCGCGCCCCGGCTGCCGGTGTTGGTGATGGTGAAGGTGCCACCGGCCAGGTCGTCGGGCGTGATCTTGCTGTTGCGGGTGCGCTCGGCCACATCGGCGATCGCCCGGGCGAGCCCAGCGATGTTGAGGTCACCGGCGTTCTTGACGACCGGGACGATGAGGCCCTTGTCGGTGTCGACGGCGATCGAGAGGTTCTCCGAGCCGTGGTAGACGATCTCGTCGCCCTCGACGCTCGCGTTGACCATCGGGTGCGCCTTGAGCGCCTCGGTCGCGGCGAGCGCAAGGAACGGCAGGAAGCTGAGCTTGACGCCCTCTCGCGCCTCGAAGTCGCGCTTGGAGCGGTCGCGGATCCGGGCCACCTTCGTCAGGTCGACCTCGACGACCGTCGTCAGCTGCGCTGACACCTGCAGCGACTCGACCATGCGCGTGGCGATGACCTTGCGAAGCCGGCTCATCTTCTCGCGCGTGCCGCGCTTGGGGGAGACGGTCGCCGACGGTGCAGCGGCCGCCGGAGCGGCCGGAGCAGCCTGGGCGGCCGGGGCGACGGGCTGCTCCGGGGCCGGAGCTGCGGGGGCCTTGGCCGCCTCGGCAGCATCGAGGACATCCTGCTTGCGGATACGGCCGCCGACGCCGGTGCCCTTGATGCTCGCGAGGTCGACGCCGTGCTGGCTGGCCAGCTTGCGCACGAGTGGCGTGACGTATGCCGCAGCCTCGTCGCGCGAGGCGGCGTCACCGGACCCATCGCCCTCCGGCGACTGCTGCGCAGCGGGACGCTCGGCGTCGGCCGGAAGCCCGGCGGGCGCGGGAGCTGCGTCCGCCGCCTCGGGAGCCGCGGCGGGCGCAGGCGCTGCCGGCGGAGCGGGCGCAGGCGCTGCCGGCGGAGCGGGAGCCGGGGCGGGTGCAGCGGGTGCAGCGGGCGCGGGAGCCGGGGCCTGCGGGGCCGGAGCGCTCGACGCCTGCGGCGCAGCGGAAGCGGCGGCTGCCGGTGCGCCACCGCCGATGATGGCCAGGTCGCCACCCACGGGCACCGTCTCGTCCTCGCCGACGAGGATCTTGGTCAGGGTGCCCGCGAACGGAGACGGGATCTCGGTGTCGACCTTGTCGGTCGAGACCTCGAGGAGCGGCTCGTCGACGGCGACCTCCTCGCCCTCGGACTTGAGCCAGCGAGTCACGGTGCCCTCGGTGACCGACTCCCCGAGGGCAGGCATCGTCACCGTCTGGCCGCCACCGCCACCCGACTGCGCCGGTGCCGCAGGGGCCTCGGCTGCCGGGGCCGGCGCGGCGGCCGCGGCCTCGGGCTCGCTCGTGGCCGGGGCAGGCTCCTGCTCGGTGCTCGGTGCCTCGGCGGCCGGTGCCGGCTCCTGCGCGGGTGCGGCTTCTGGGGCGGGTGCCTCGGTGGCGGCAGGAGCGTCGCCACCGCCCGGCGCTGCTGCTCCGTCGCCGATCACGGCGAGGTCGGCGCCGACGGGCACCGTGTCGTCCTCCTGCACGAGGATCTCCTGCAGGGTGCCCGCGACAGGTGAGGGGATCTCGGTGTCGACCTTGTCGGTCGAGACCTCGAGCAGCGGCTCGTCCACCTCCACGCGGTCACCGACGTTCTTCAGCCAGCGGGTGACGGTCCCCTCGGTGACGGACTCACCCAGGGCCGGCATGGTCACGCGATCTGACATGACGTGTTTTCTCCTCTTCCCAGTGACTGGCTCAAGCGTGTGCGTGCAGGGGCTTGCCCGCCAAGGCCAAGTGTGCCTCGCCGAGCGACTCGTTCTGTGTCGGGTGCGCGTGGATGAGACCGGCGACATCCTCGGGGTGTGCCTCCCAGTTGACGATGAGCTGGGCCTCGCCGATCTGCTCGCCCATGCGGGCACCGATCATGTGGACGCCGACGACGGGTCCGTCCTTCTGGCGCACGAGCTTGACGAAGCCCTGGGTGGCCAGGATCTGCGACTTGCCGTTGCCGCCGAGGTTGTACTCGTAGGTCTCGACCTCGTCGTACTGCTCGCGGGCCTGGGCCTCGGTGAGGCCGACGCTGCCGATCTCGGGGTCGCAGTAGGTGACCCGCGGGATGCCGGTCTCCTCGATGACGGCAGGGGAGAGGCCGGCGATCTCCTCGGCCACGAAGATCCCCTGGGCGAACCCGCGGTGCGCGAGCTGAAGGCCCGGAACGATGTCACCCACGGCATACACGGTGGGGACGTTGGTGCGCAGCCGCTCGTCCGTCGGCACGAAGCCGCGGTCGACGGTGACGCCGGCTGCTTCGAAACCGAGCCCGTCGGTGACGGGGCCGCGCCCGACGGCGACGAGCAGCAGGTCGGCCTCGATGGTCTCGCCGGAGTCGAGCGAGATGCTCACGACGTCGCCGGTCTGCGTGGCGCCGGTGAACGACACCCCCGTCTTGAAGGCGATCTTGCGTTTGCGGAAGGCGCGCTCGAGCTGCTTGCTGATCGCCTCGTCCTCGGCCGCGACGAGCCGGGGGAGTGCCTCGATGACGGTCACTTCAGAGCCGAAGCTCTTGAAGACCGACGCGAACTCGACGCCGATGACGCCACCGCCGAGGACCACGACGCGGGCGGGCACATGGTCGATCTGCAGGGCCTGCTCACTCGTCATGATGCGGCCACCGATCTCGAGCCCGGGCAGCGACTTCGGGTAGCTGCCGGTGGCGAGGACGACGTTGCGTCCAGTCAGCCGCCGGTCGCCCACGACCACGGTGTCGGGGCCGTCGAGCGCGCCTGTGCCTTCGACATAGGTGATCTTGGCCGCCTTGACCAGGCCTTGCAGGCCCTTGTGCAGCCGGGTGACCACGCCGTCCTTGTAGCGGTGCACCCCCGACATGTCCACGGCCTCGAACGTCGACTTGATGCCGAACTGGGCGCCCTCGCGTGCCACGTCGGCGACCTCGGCCGCGTGCAGCAGGGCCTTGGTCGGGATGCAGCCGACGTGGAGGCAGGTGCCGCCCAGCTTCCCCTTCTCGACCAGGGCCACCGAGAGGCCCAGCTCTGCGGAGCGAAGGGCGCAGGCGTAGCCGCCGGACCCCCCGCCGAGGATGACGACGTCGTAGTCGTCCGCGGCACCAGCCGACATATGGTTGCGCTCCTTTTGGGAATGGGTGCGTAGCTCAGGGTTCGAACTGCACAGCATCTTGTCATTGATCGAGGGCGACGTCACAGGCAGGTCACGCCTGCCCGCGCAGTGACGGCCCGACCACGGGTCGAGCACGTACAGTGCCGCCATGGGCTGGTTCTCACGCCGCGGAGGTCGCAAGGGCGACGACCGCCAAGGTCGCTCCGACGGGCCCCAGATGGACATCGACCGCAAGGCCGTGGACAGCCACCTCCGTTCGTTCGCGGAGTCGCACCTCGGTGTCGAGGCCTATGTGGAGCCCGCCACGAGCGTCACGAAGACGACCATCGTGCTCATCGCCTGGGACGGCGAGTGGACCCGTCGAGCGGTCGGGTCACCGAAGGACGCCTTCGAGATCAGCCAGAAGCTCGGCATCCCCGTCTACGACGTGAACCACACTGGGTATCCCAGCCGCATGCGCGAGTGGAACTCCCGCAAGCGCAGCGGGGACGCCTGAACGGGGCGGACCGGCCCTCGTCCAGCGCCTGTCGAACCTCTGTCAAGGCAAAAGTACTGGCGCGTATGCCGGTCGGTTGGCAGGGTGGGAGGCGTCCCACCGTGCCGCGAGCGGCGCGCCACCACACCGAGGAGTACTTCGAATGACGAACAAGGATGCGGCGGCCGCCGGCCCGAGCGAGGAGATGAAGGCGAAATTCAGGGCAGCCCTGGACAAGAAGCACGCCCACGGCGGCAAGGACGTCTCCGACGACGGCGACCGGTCGAAGGTCCACGGTGCGCACGGACCGGCCAAGCAGCAGCAGATGTTCCGGCGCAAGTCCGGCGGCTGAGGAAGACCTAGGCAAGCGCCCACTGCGTTCGGCGCGCGTCGCGCCTGGACTGACGAGCGAAGCGAGCGCCAGCGAGCCAGTCGAGGAGGGAAGGCGTGACGTCAAGGCGCGCCGGACACGGCGAGCGGAGCGAGCCCATGTAGTGGTTCGGCGCGCGTCGCGCCTGGACTGACGAGCGAAGCGAGCGCCAGCGAGCCAGTCGAGGAGGGAAGGCGTGACGTCAAGGCGCGCCGGACACGGCGAGCGGAGCGAGCCCAAAAGCTACGCGTAGGACTCGGCGAGGCCGACGAGCGTCCGGACCCCGAAGCCGGTACCGCCCTTGGGCCAGTAGCCCGTCGGTGCCTTGTCGTTGAACGCTGGTCCGGCGATGTCGATGTGGCTCCACGGGATGCCCTCGCCGACGAACTCGCTCAGGAAGATTCCCGCAGTGAGCATGCCGCCCTCGGAACCACCCTTGTGCGCGAGGTCGGCGTTGATCGAGTCGAGCGCCGGCCGGAGGTCCTTCGACAGCGGCATCGGCCACATGGCCTCGCCCACCTGGTCGGCGGCCTCGAGCACCCTCCCGCGGAAGGTGTCGTCGTTGGCCATGACGGCTGCGGTGTTGGCGAGGGCGACGACCTGGGCCCCAGTCAGCGTCGCCACATCGACGATGGCATCGGGGTTGGTCTCCGACGCGAGCGCGATGCAGTCGCCGAGCACCATCCGGCCCTCGGCGTCGGTGTTGAGGACCTCGACCGTCTTGCCACCGCGCATCGTGACGACATCGCTGGGGCGCTGCGCGGTAGCGCTCGGCATGTTCTCGGCGAGCCCGAGGTAGCCGGTCACGGCAACGGGCAGCCCCAGCTCGGCGACGGCCAGCACCGCACCGGCGACCGCCGCCGCACCCGCCATGTCGCACTTCATCGTGAGCATGCCGGTGGCGGGCTTGATGCACAGGCCACCCGAGTCGAACGTGATTCCCTTGCCCACGAAGGCGATCGAGGCCTTCGGGCGAGCAGGAGCGTAGCTGAGCACGGCGATCCGCGGCTCGTTCGCCGAGCCCTGGCCAACGCCGACCGTCCCGCCGAAGCCACCGGCCCGCAGCTGCTTCATGTCGTACGACTTGAGCCTGACCTTCGTGCCCTTGATCCGCTCGGCCAGGGAGTCGACGAAGGTCTCCGGGTAGAGCAGGTTGGGCGCCAGGTTGACCAGGTCGCGCACGTAGGCGACCGCCTCGCCGAGGGCGGCGGCGCGCTTGACAGCGCGACGCGACGCGGCGTCGGCCGGGCCGACGATGGCGACGGCGGCCACAGCGTCGGTGCTCGTCGTCCCCGCCTTCGACACGGCATACCCACCCAGGGCGCAGCCCTCGGCGACAGCGGCGACCAGCTCCGCCGAGCTGCCCGGGACCACGACGACCGCCTTCTTCTTCTTGCTCAGCGAGCGGACTGCGGCGCCGACGCCCTTGCGAACATCCTCGAGGGACGTCGAGTCGGGCTTGGACGTCAGCTCGCCGACACCGGCGAGGACGACGAGCTTGGCGGCGACCTCCGGCACGGCGGCGAGGGTCGTCACCTCGCCGACCTTGCCGGCGAGCTCGAGGTCGGCGACGACCGACTTCAGGTGCGATGCCGTCTTGCGGGGCAGCCCGTGCCCGGCCGCGAGGGTCGCTCCGCCCTCACCGGAGACGAGGGCGACGACGAGCGCATCGCCGGCCGTCTCTGCGGCCGATCGGGTGGAGAGGGTCAGGTTGGGCACGTCGGACTCCTTCGTCGTGTGCTCGCGGGCGCACGAGTGTGGGCGCGTCCGGAGGGGGCAGATGGTGTGTCACCGTGGGGCACGGTCTGCCGCAGGCGGCGCTCGATGATAACGAGCCCAGCCGTGCATGCCTGTGGCGGTAGGTTGGCGGCCATGACGACAGAGACGTCGGGGACGACCTCCCCGCTCACCTCGCCCCTGCACGACCGCCACGTCGCCCTCGGCGCCAAGATGGCCGACTTCGGAGGCTGGGACATGCCGATCGAGTACCCCGGCGGTGGTGTCGTGGCCGAGCACACGGCGGTGCGCGAGCGGGTCGGTGTCTTCGACGTGAGCCACCTGGGCAAGGCCTCGGTCAAGGGGCCGGGCGCCGCCGATTTCGTCAACGCGTGTCTCACCAACGACGTGCGACGGATCCAACCGGGCCAGGCGCAGTACACCCTCTGCTGCGACGAGTCCGGCGGCGTCGTCGACGACCTCATCGTCTATCTCAAGGCAGACGACGACGTCTTCCTCATCCCCAACGCCGCGAACACGGCGGAAGTCGTGCGTCGTCTTCAGGCCGCCGCGCCCGAGGGCATCGAGGTGACCAACCTGCACCGCGACTACGCCGTCATCGCTGTGCAGGGGACCAAGTCGGACGAGACCCTCGAAGCGCTCGGACTGCCCGCGGGCCACGGCTACATGTCGTTCGTCGAGGCCGAGTGGAACGGCCGGCCGGTCATCGTCTGCCGGACGGGCTACACCGGCGAGCGCGGCTACGAGCTGGTCCCGCTGTGGGACGACGCGCCGTCACTGTGGGACGCCCTCATCGAGGCCGTCCAGCCCTACGACGGTATGCCGTGTGGCCTCGGCGCGCGCGACACCTTGCGCACTGAGATGGGCTATCCCCTTCACGGACAGGACCTTTCGCTCGAGATCTCTCCAGTGCAGGCGCGCGCGGGCTGGGCGGTCGGGTGGAAGAAGGACACGTTCTGGGGCAAGGCCGCACTCGAGGCGGAGAAGGCCGCGCCGGCGCGCCTGTCCCGTGGGCTGCTTGTGACCGGCCGCGGCATCCCGCGAGCGCACTGCACGGTGAGCCGAGACGGCGAGCCGGTCGGCGAGGTCACCTCCGGGACGTTCTCACCCACCCTGAAGCAGGGCATCGCACTGGCACTGCTAGCACCTGATGTGGCCGACGGCACCGCCGTCGAGATCGACGTCCGCGGCCGGCCGGTCGCGGCCACAGTGGTCAAGCCGCCCTTCGTGGAGGTTCAGGTCCGCGAAGCCTGACGGTCACTTCGAGTGGCCCGCCCTTTCGTCGAGTGAGCGCTCAGTCTCACTGGCCCCAAAGGCCGTTCACGACGGTGGCTGTCACCAAGGCCACGGCCAGGGCGATCTCCATCGCCGCGCCGATGACGTCGCCGGTGATCCCGCGAAGCCGGCGCACGGCGCGGCGGCGGACGGCGACTGCGCCGACGACCCCCGCGAGCACCACGATGACGCCAGCGGCCGCCGCCCGAAGATGTCCGGCCGGGTTCGCGGCCGGCACGGTGAGCCAGCCCACCGCCCCGGCCAGCAGGCAGACGACGACGACCTGGGTCACGACGGCCTTGCGTGACACCGACCCCGCGACCGCCTGACCGAGACCCTCAGGTCGAGCTGCCGGTATGCCGCTGCGCGCGCAGATCGCGGGAGCCAGCCGGCTCGCGAGGAGCGCCGACCCGGCCAGCGTGATCCCGGCATGGTCGACGAGAAGCCCTGAGAGACAGGCGGCGTCCAGGAGGAGCACCAGGACGAGGACCGCCATCCCCGCGGGACCGACATCGCCTTTGCGCATGACGGCCAGCGAGCGCTCGGGGTCGTGGCCGGCCGTCAGCCCGTCCGCGAGATCGGCGAGGCCGTCGAGGTGGAGCGCCCGGGACAGCAGGGCAATGATCGCCAAGGCCAGCGCACCGGCCACCAGTCCGGGCAGCACGCCATGCGTCGCGAGCAGCCCGAGCGCGACCCAGGACACGAGCGCCGGCCCGGTGGTCGCGGGTGCAAGGAGCATCGCCGTGCCGAACGTTCTGACATCGGCGCGCCGGGGATGGCCCACAGGCAGGGCCGTGAAGGTGCCGAAGGCCAGGCGGCAGCCGTTCGTGAGCAGCCGCCCAGGCTGGTCGCCGGGCGCGTCGTTCGCAGACACGGCGTCAGCCACCGGCGGAGCGGGGTGTGCCGCTGGCCCCGACGACAGGGACATTAGTGAGGTCGAGGACGCGACCCGCGACGACGAGGTGGACACGTGCGGCCACCTCCGCCACCGCTGCGTTGAGCCGGCCCAGCTCGTCCTGGAAGAGCCGTCCGGATGCTGTGGTCGCGACGAGGGACCAACCGACCTCGTTCGTCACGACGACGACCGGTTGGGTGGTCGCGCACAGCGACTCGACCAGCTGGGCTGACCGGGTGCGAAGCGCCGCAGCCGCCTTCTCCAGGTCGTCCCAGCCCGTCTGGTCCACGACAGCGGTCACCCAGGTGCCGAGGCAGTCGATGAGCAGCGGTCCGGTCGCACGGTCGATCACCGCGGCGAGCTCGGTCGACTCGACCGTGCGCCACGTCTCGGGTCGCCGGGCCTGGTGGGCCTCGACGCGCCGCGCCCACTCCGGGTCCGACCGGTCGGCGGGCTGTCCGGTCGCGACGTAGGTGACCGCAGCCGACCCGCGGAGCAGCTCTTCGGCGTGCCGGCTCTTTCCGCTACGCACCGGGCCGGTCACCAGGGTCGTCGTCGCTGCTCGCCGGGCGGGACTCACCGGGCGCCTTCCTCACTGCCAGGCGCCTCGGGCTCCGACCTGCCGCCAACGGCAACCGGGACCGGCGGGGGAGCGAACTCGACCGGTGCCCCGAACGCCGCGCGCCGCGCGCCCCGGCGGAACACCCGCAGCAGCGCCGGTCCGGCTGCAAGGACGAGCGCCGCGTTGAGGGCTCCGCGGGGCAGGTCCCAGGCCAGAGACGTGGACAGGTAGAAGAGCACGTAGTGAGCAAGGTTGTCGGACAGGGGTGCTCCCGGCACGAAGCCCATCCCGGTCGGGGCGTTGGCGCCGAGGAAGGGCCAGAACCATAGGTTCATGACGACGCCGTAGGCGAGCCCGGTCACGAGGGCGTACCCGGCAAGGACCCAGCGCTCGGAGCGCGCCCCGGCATGCCCCGGCAGCAGCCCGGCGCCGAGCCCGATGCCGCCCGCACAGATCATCTGGAACGGCAGCCAGGGCCCGATCCCGCCCGTGAGCAGGGCGCCGGTCGTGACAGCCAGCGCACCCGAGACGAAGCCAACCCCCGGACCGAGCACCCGCCCGGCGACGATGACGATGAAGAACATCGGCTCTAGTCCGGCCGTCCCCGCGCTGAGCAGGCGCAGCATGCCCCCAGCCGCAGCCGCTACGCCGAGCACCGCGATCGTCTTCGCGTCCAGGCGTCCGGCAGTCACCTCGGCCAGGCAGACCACGACGAGCAGGCCGAGCAGCAGGGCGAACAGCCACGGTGCGTCGTTCCCGTGGTCGCGCGCGAACCCGGCAGAGACGAAGAACGGCCAGAAGAAGGCGACCAGGCCGACGACGCCGACGATGGCGACGGCCGCAACGGCCGGCCAGCGCAGCGGGATGACACGGTGTCCGGTCATGCCGTCCTCCCGAGGGCTTCGGCGACCTCGTCGACCGTGAGCCAGGTCTGGGGCAGCAGCACCTTGGTCACCTGCGGCGCGAACGCCGGTGAGGACGAGAGGATCTCGCGAGCCGGGCCGTCTGTGACGATCTCCCCGTCGGCCAGGATCACGACGCGATCGGCGATCTCCGCCGCCAGCTCCACGTCGTGAGTGGCGACGAGGACGGCCGTACCTTCGGACGCGAGGCCCGCGAGGACCTTCCCCAGCCGCTTCTTGGCGCCGTAGTCGAGCCCGCGCGTCGGCTCGTCGAGCAGGAGCACCTCGGGCGACGCGGCCAGGATGACGGCCAGCGCGACCTCGAGGCGCTGGCCTTCGGACAGGTCACGCGGATGGGTGGAGCCGTCGATTCCCGACGAGATCCGGTCGAGCAGCCCGCGGGTCGTGCCGGCAGCGGCGCCGAAGTCGGCGTCGGCCGCTGCACACTCGGCCGAGACGGAGTCAGCGTAGAGGAGCAGCTCGGGCTGCTGGGGCACGAGGCCTACGGTGCGGACTCGCTCACGAGCGGGCACGCCGTGCGGGTCCATCGCGGAAAGGCCCAGCCGGACGCGCCCTGAGGCCAGCCGGTGCTGCGCTGCGAGGGCTCCGAGAAGCGTGGACTTGCCGGCACCGTTACGGCCCATCAGGGCCGTGACAGACCCCTGCGCCACCACCAGGTCGAGATCGTCGATGACGATCCTGCCCGCGCGGGTGACTCGCGCGCCGGAGACGCTGATCGCGTCACGCGGACCGGCACTGCGGAGTGTCGCGGTCACTTCGGGAGGGCTCGCGCCGAGAGTCTCGCGCAGAGCCGCGGCTCGTCGGCGCGCGTCACGGATGGACAGGGGAGTGGGCGACCAACCGGCAAGGCGCGAGAGTCCCACGACGGGTGGGAAGATGCGGGACCGGCTCATCGCCTCGGCCGGATCGAGCAGAGCCGACACAGTGCCGTCGTCGACGAGGACGACACGGTCGGCGTGATGCACCACCCGCTCGAGCCGGTGCTCGGCGAGGACCACCGTCACTCCGAGATCGTGCACGATGCGATGCAGGGACGCGAGGACCTCTTCGGCCGCTACCGGGTCGAGCGCCGAGGTCGGCTCGTCGAGCACGAGGATCCGCGGGCCGGCGGCGAAGAGCGCCGCGATGGCGACCCGCTGCTGCTGCCCGCCGGAGAGCGCGGCCAGGGGCCGCGAGCGCAGCGGCGTCAGCCCGAACAGGTCGAGCGTCTCCTCGACCCGCCGCCGGATGGTGGTGGAGTCCAGGCCCAACGTCTCCATCCCGTAGGCGACCTCGTCCTCGACGACGTCAGTGACGAACGTGGAGGAGGGGTTCTGCTCGACGAGCCCGACGACCGTGGCCAGGTCGCGCGGCCGGTGCTGCGCCGTGTCCAGACCGTCGACGGTGACCCGCCCACGCAGGGTGCCACCGCTGAAATGCGGGACGAGGCCGTTCACCGTGCGCAGCAGGGTCGACTTGCCGCTGCCGGTGGGGCCCACGACGAGCACCAGCTCGCCTTCCGGGATCTCCAGCGTGACGTCACGAAGGCTGGGACCCGGCGCGCCGGCATACTCCACGGACACCTGTTCGAAGACGATCACGGGGTCACCTCCCGGGGTCTGGGCGTGAGCCAGGCCGGCAGCGCGGCGACCAGGATCGCGACCACGGCAAGCAGCGGAACTGCCGGGAGCTCGGCCTGCTGGCCCGGCACGATGCCCGGCCAGCCTTGGGCGGAGGCGACGACGAGCACAGCCCCCGGGACCGCCCCCGCGAGGACGGTCAGGGTCTCGGTCCACGCCCAGCGGTCGCGGCGGTGTCCGGACCGGTGGTCGCGCGATGCGCCGACGAGCAGGCTCGCCGCGGCCAGGGCAGCGCCGGCGAGCAGCAGGGGCAGGCCGAGCACGCCGCCCGCCGAGGAGTCCAGCAGGCCGTAGAGGCCGGCGAGGACGCCCGCGAGGCCGGCCAGCGCGAGGCCGGTGGCCAGCTTGCGGCTCGAGGACGTCATCGTGACGGCCCGCCCGTAGCCGCGGGACTCCATCGACGCGGCGAGAGCCAGCGAGCGCTCGAACGCCGTCTCGAGCACCGGCACGGCGAGGCGCGCCAGCTCGCGCAGCCCGCGTCCGTCCCTCCCGCGCAGCGTGCGGGCGGCACGGACGTTGCGGGCGTCCGTCACCAGCTGGGGCGCGAACGTGAGCCCGACGACCACCGCCGTGCCTATGTCGTAGAGCGTGGCAGGCAGGTAGCGCAGCAGGCGTCGCGGGCTCGCCAGAGCGTTGGCCGCACCGAGGCACGCGAGGATCGCCGCGAGCCGAAGGGCGTCGTATGCGGCATACAGCAGCGACTCGAGCGTGACCTCACCGCCGATGCGGATGCTCGAGGCCCAGTCGGGCAGCGGCACCTGCGGGATCGTGAACAGTGGTGTGTCGCCGCGGATGCCGTTGCCCAGCACGGCCGTCATGACGACACGGAAGGCGACGACGGTCACCCCGACGACGAGGAACGCCAGGAGCACGTTCGGAGTCGCCGGGTCGCGGCGCTCGCTCACGACGAGCACGCACACCCCGATGACGAGCAGGAGCAGGACCGGGTTCGTGGTGCGGGACGCAGCTGTCGCGAGCCCCAGCCCCCACAGCCACCAGGCTGCGGGGTGCTGGAGTCGGGGACGGAGCTGCATCAGAGGCCGGTCCTCCTTCTCAGGCGTCGCTGCCGGCGCGAGACCGCGCCCGGTAGACCAGGTAGGCGATGAGCGCGAGCAAGGCCAAGCCGACGATGAGGTATGCCGCCGTCGACCCTCCGCTGCTGCTCGACGCCGGCTGGGCGGCCGCGTCGGCGGGAGCGGTCGTCGACGGTGTGGCTGACGTGCTGGCGGCCGGTGCAGCGATGGTGACCGCCGTGTCAGCGGCCTTCGCCTCGGCGCTGACCTCCTTGACCTCGCCGCCGCAGCCCGAGGCCGGATAGCCGGCGACCGAGCAGATGAGTCCCTTCTCGACCCGCAGCTCGCCCGCGGCCTTGAGCACCTCGGTGCTCGTCCCCTTCTCCGGGACCACGGCGCAGACCGCCTTCGGCTCGGGCGGGGTCGCGGCGTTCTCGGAGTCGGCAGGGCGCCCGAAGTCCACGACGACCGCGACCCGCTTGCTGCCGGCCTGCGGCGCCGTCGAGCCACACACCTGCTCGAAGGTCATGACCGCGCGGGGAAAGCGGCTCGAGCTCTCGTCACCGACGGCATACCGCCAGCCGTCGATGGACCCGTCGGCGGGGACGGTCTGGTCGGGACCCTTCTGGGCGAACACCCACGCGCCGTTCTCGAGCTGGTAGAAGCCCCAGAACCGGTAGGCCGCTGCCTGGGCGGGCGCGACGGTGAGCGCGCCCAGGAAGGCTGCGACGAGCAGGGCAAGGACGACCCGGAGCGGGCCGCGACGAACAGGGGACACGGTTACCTCCTCGCGGTCGGACACCGTGTCGGACCTCGACCATCGGGTCGGCCCGGCAGGGTGACTCCGGTCCGCATTCCACGACAGACTGACAAAGGAGCCGGTAAGGGCGCGGGTTTTCCGGCTGGTCGCCTGGCGGGGCAGGGCCTCGTGCGAGCGGCATCACGGTTGCGGGTCAGCGCCGGATTCTCACCGGCTTGCCCCGTCGTCCTTCGGTACTGCGAACCGTGGCACGCCCGTGGGGGGTCCGTCAAACACGCCCCATGCGGCCTCGGTGGACGCGCCAACTAGGGTGACGCCATGAGCGGTGACTGGACCTGGCTGTATCTCGACAACCACGGCAACAGCATGGCCGGGGAGGGCCTGGCCACCAGCGGCTTCCCGACCCAGAGCGATGCCGAGAGCTACCTCGGAGAGTCGTGGCGTGAGCTGCTCGCTGCGGGTGTCGAGGCGGTCACGCTCCGTCAGAACGACGCCGTCGTCTATGGCCCGATGAGCCTGCGAGCGGCCGAATGAGCGCCGTGGACGCCGCGGCCGCTTCGGGGTCGCTCTCCGACGGGCTGGAGCGCTCGCTGCTCCGTCAGGTGGTCGCCGCGCAGAAGGAGTGGCGGTCGCCAGGGGTCAGCGTCGGAGTGGTGCGGGACGGCCGGCTCGTGTGGTCGGCACACGTCGGATCAGCTCGTCTCGGCGAGACGCCGGTCGCTGCCGACGACGACACCCAGTTCATGATCGGTTCGGTCACCAAGACCTTCACGGCGCTGGCCGTGATGTCCTTGCGCGACGAGGGCC
Organism: Intrasporangium mesophilum; assembly: GCF_054783095.1. Classification (NCBI taxonomy): domain Bacteria; kingdom Bacillati; phylum Actinomycetota; class Actinomycetes; order Micrococcales; family Intrasporangiaceae; genus Intrasporangium; species Intrasporangium mesophilum. Next base: position 165,269 of record NZ_BAAGRF010000003.1, read on the forward strand.
GCCTGAGCCTCGACGACCAGCTGGGGACGTTCCTGCCCGGCACCAGGCACGCTCAGGTGCCGCTGCGGCAGATGCTGGCTCATGCCTCGGGACTGCAGCGCGAGCCGGTGGGCAATATCTGGGAGATTCTCGAGGCCCCTGACCGTGCCGCGTTCCTCGACGGCGTCGAGGAGGCCGAGCAGGTCCTTCCTGCGCACCACGCGTTCCACTACTCCAACCTCGCCTACGGACTTCTGGGCCAGGTGATCGAGCAGGTCACCGGGCAGGACTGGGAGGACGTCGTGCGAGCGCGGGTCCTCGAGCCCCTGGGGATGACCCGCACCGGCCTCGAGCCGGCCGACGACCGCGCCCTCGGCTACCAGATCGACCCGTACGCGGGGACCGCCCGCGAAGAGCCGCTGTTCACACTGAACGCCACGGCACCGCTCGGCGGCCTGTGGTCCACCGTGGCCGACCTGGCCAGGTACGCCGCGTACGTCGCCGACCCAGACGACCGGGTCGTGCGGCCGGAGACGGTCGAGGAGATGTGCCGGCCGCTGATCATGACCGATGTCGACGGCTGGAGCGGGGCATACGGCCTCGGCTTCGGCATGGGCCGCCGCGGCGACCGTGTCTATGTCGGGCATGGCGGCGCCATGCCCGGCTACCTCGCCGGCCTGCGAGTGCGCCGCAAGGAGGGACTCGCGGCCGTCGTCTTCGCCAACACGACCTCAGGCGCGCTGCCGCTGACGCTCGCGACCGACCTCGTCGACTCGGTCCTCGAGGCGGAGCCGACCCTGGCCCCGGCGTGGGTTCCCGAGTCGGCCCACCCTGAGCTCGACGAGCTGCTCGGGCTGTGGTGGTCCGAAGGGTCGCCGCTGACCTTCTTCGTGCGCGAGGGCGAGCTCTGGTCGCGCCTCAGCGAGGACGAACCGCTCTCCGAGACGCGGTATGCGGCTGACGGCCCGGATCGCTACCGCGCCGTCGCCGGGCGCGAGCGCGGCGAGGTGCTCGAGGTCGTCCGCGCGTCCGACGGGTCGGTCGAGAAGCTGTACTTCGCGACGTATGCCGTCACGCGGCAGCCGCTCGCTTTCGCCGACCTGCTGTGAGTTGTCTGGGCTCGCTCCGCTCGCCGTGTTCGGCGCGCCTTCACGTCGCGCCTTCCCTCCTCGGCTGGCTCGCTGCGCTCGCTTTGCTCGTCGGTCCAGGCGCGACGCGCGCCGAACCATTACACGGGCTCGCCGGTCAGCGGGGACTCTCGCCGCGGGCGACCTGCGGCTTGGGCATCCGGGTGCGGCGCATCTGGAAGGCGCGCATGATGGCGTACCACGCGTCGCCCTTCTCCGAGTGGCCGAACTTGTCGTCGACGCGCCTGCGGATCCGCCGCCACATGAGCATGGCGTCGCCGATCGCGACGAGGATCAGGCCGTAGACGAGGACGAACACCGCGAGCAGGGCCCAGCTGGTCTTCACGAAGCTGAGCAGCAGCACGATCAGCATGATCGGGAGCATGAACTCGCCGATGTTCCACCGGGCATCGACGCTGTCGCGGATGAAGCGACGGCGGGGCCCCTTGTCTCGAACGGGCAGGTAGCGCTCGTCGCCGGTCATCATGCCGGCACGCTGCTTGGCCATCGCCTCGCGGCGGGCCGTCTTGTCGGTGGAACGAGCGGCCTTGCGGTCGGTCACGATGAGCGGACGCTTGTTGAGCGCCTCCTGGTCGCGCCGCTTGGGCGTCGGCCGACCCTTGGCGCCGGATCGGTCGGTCTGCGTCTCGACCTGGGGTGCGAGCTCGTCGTTGAGGGTCTTTTTGCGTCCGAACACGGGGACACTCTAAGCCGCGCGGGCCCCTGAGCCTGAATCCGCCCGAATCCACGCCCATTCGGTGCCCCAACGGGCACTCGTGGCACGCGCCACGACCGTCACTCCCGCCTCTGCCGCAACGGGACGAAGCGGTAGAGACCGTGCGTGCTCGTCGTCAGCTCGTCCCGGTCGAGCTCCACGAGCGTCATCCGGCTCTGGATCGGCAGGACCATCCGGCCGGGGTCGGCCAGCTGGTCGACCAGCGGCTGCGGTAGCGAGGTCGCCTCAGCCGACACGAGCACCCGGTCGAAGGGTGCGTGCTCGGGGTCGCCGAGCACGTCCGGCGCGGCCTCGTGGATCGTGGCCCACGGCATACCGCACCCGGCGAGGTTGGACGCGCCCCAGCTGACCAGGTCCGGCTCGAGCTCGACCCCGACCACCTCGCCCTCGGGGCCGGTGAGGTGAGCAAGCAGGGCGGTCGTCCATCCCGAGCCCGAGCCGACGTCCAGCACTCGCTGGCCCGGCTGCACGTCCAGCAGCCTGAGCATGTCGGCCACGGTGCGGGGCTGGGAGTTGGTCTGGCCGTGGCCGATGTGGATCGGACCGTCGTGGCCGGCGCGCCAGCGCGCTCCTCGCGGCAGGAAGCGCGCCCGCGGAACCGCGATGAAGGCCTCGTCGACCGGGTCCATGCTCCGAGTCAAGCACCACTCGCCCGTCCTGCGGCGGCTGTCAGCTGGGACGGGGCCGGGCGATGAGGTGCAGGAGGGTGCCGAGGCGGCGATACGGCTCGGTTGCGCCGAGGCGGTCCTCGACGTCGAGGAGGGCCGACAGCTCTGGCTCACCCGGGGCCGGGGTGTCGACGGCGACGCCGTCGGTCGCGACGCGAATGCCGTACCACGCTTCCATGGTGAGACCGGCTGCCGCGCAGGCAGATTCGAGAGACGTGAGCGTGTCGGCCCGAGCGTCGACGCCGATCTCGTTGCGGTAGCGCGCATCCCGGCCCTCGGCTGCCGCCCGCGCGATCTCGTCGAGCATCGAGATGGCCCCCGCCCAGTCGTGCCGCGCGGCAGGTCGCCAGGCCATGGCGTCGCCGTTGCGCGCAACGACGGAGACGACGCCTCCCGGCGCCGCGTGGCGCGCCAGAGCCCTGATCGCGGCTGCGCTCTCCGGGAGGTACATGAGCACGCCGTGGCACATGACGACGTCGTATGCCGTCGGGCGCGCCACCGTCGCGAGCCCGGTCAGGTCGGCGGCGAGGAGGGTCACGCGGGCGCGCTGCTCCTCGGTCAGCGCGGCGGCGGCCCGCTCGAACTCGCTGCGCATCCGTGGGTCGGGCTCGACCGCGGTGACAACGTGGTCGCGGGCGGCGAGTCGCAGGGCCTGGGTGCCCTGGCCCGCGCCGACGTCGAGCACCCGGAGTGGTCCCGGGGGCAGGTGCCTGTCGAGCTGCCGGCTCACGAGCTCCTGCCGGACGACGTTGCGCAGGTTGCCCAGCCGCTCCAGCCAGGGCTCCTGACCTGCCGCGAACGCGTTCTCTCCCATGCCCTGCAGAACCTACCGCCAGGCGCCGACAACGCCCTTCGAGTGGATGACGGGCGGCTGGATAGAGTCGGCGGGTGACCGAAGACGTGCTCGCTCCCGACCAGATCCAGTCCATCCGCGACCGCGTGGCCCAGCTGATGCCGCAGGTCCAGGCCGACCTCGAGGCGCTGACCCGCATCCCGAGCGTCTCGCTCGGGTCGTTCCCGCAGCAGCACGTCGACGAGAGCGCAGAGGCCGTCGCCGCCCTCCTGCGCGCGGAGGGTCTCGACGTCGAGATCGTGCGTGAAGGCGGCCGCCCCGCCGTGATCGCGCACATCGACGGCCCGGAGGGCGCACCGACGGTCACGCTCTACGCGCACCATGACGTCCAACCGCCTGGAGACGATGCGGACTGGGCCAGCAAGCCCTTCGAGCCGACCGAGCGCGACGGGCGGCTCTACGGGCGCGGCGCGGCTGACGACAAGGCCGGCGTCATGGCTCACGTGGCCGCACTGCGCGCCCACGCCGGCAACCTCCCGGTCGGCGTCACGGTCTTCGTCGAGGGGGAGGAGGAGATCGGCTCGGACTCGCTCGCGACGATCCTCGAACGGCATGGCCACAAGCTCGAGGCCGACGCGATCGTGCTGGCCGACTCGACGAACTGGGACATCGGCACCCCCGCCCTCACGACGACGCTGCGCGGCATGGTGCGCGTGGTCGTCACCGTGCGGACGCTGGACCACTCTGTGCACTCCGGCATGTTCGGTGGCGCGGCACCCGACGCGATCATGGCGCTCATGCGGCTGCTGGCCACGATGCACGACGACGCGGGCAACGTCGCGGTCGCGGGCTTCGAGCCGACGGAGGCCGCTGACCTCGACTACGACGAGGCCCGGCTGCGTTCGGAGTCCGGGCTGCTGGACGGGGTCGACGTGATCGGCTCCGGCTCGATCCTCAGCCGCATCTGGACCAAGCCCGCCATCACGACGATCGGGATCAACGCCCCGTCCGTCGAGACGGCGTCGAACACCCTGGTGGCTGCCGCGTCGGCGAAGGTGTCGATGCGCATCCCGCCGGATGCGGACCCGGCCCATGCCTTCCAGCTGCTCAAGGGCCACCTCGAGCAGCACGCGTCGTGGGGCGCCAGGGTCGAGGTCGCGCTCGACGAGCACGGCAGCGGGTTTGCCGCCGATGCCGACGGCCCCGTGTATGACCAGGCACGCGCCGCCTTCGCCGACGCGTGGGGCGCCGACCCGGTCGACATCGGCGTCGGTGGGTCGATCCCCTTCGTCGCGTCGTTCGCCGAGCGTTTCCCGAACGCCGCGATCCTCGTCACCGGGGTCGAGGACCCCGACACCCGGGCCCACGGGGCGAACGAGTCGCTGCACCTCGGCGAGTTCGCGAAGGTGTGCACCGCCGAGGCCGTCCTCCTGGCGCGTCTGGGCGCGCTGCCCCGCTGACCGGCCACTCAAGCAGCGTGCCCGAGTCACCCACGGCATACCTCACCAGCAGGGGGCGCCTCAGCTGACGGGCAGCGACGACCCGCGGTACAGCTGCTCACGCAGCTCCAGGGCGTATGCCTCCACCCCCGGCATACCGAGCTCGGCGGCGACGGCGATCTCCGCCTCGACGTCGTAGGGCACCCGCACGAACCCGATCGTCACGTGGCCAGCCGCCCCGGGATCCGGGTCGTCCGGGTCGTCGGGCTCGCCCTCGAGGATGACGTAGGGCGCGCCGGGGGCGTCCAGGGCGTTGCCCACCGACCCGGCATTGAAGACCGTGATGCCGTAGTCGACGGCCAGGTAGGCGCCGTGGATGTCGCCATATCCGACGATCGTCGGCACGGGGCCGTCGCCGGTGAAGCCGGTCTGGGCGACGAACGCGCGGAACTCCGCCTCCTCCGTCGGCGTGAAGACGCGGGTGAACTCGCTGACGGGCGAGGCATGGAAGAGCCGGATCGGCTGTCGGCTCAGCGTGAGCTCATGGACGTTCGGCAGCGCTCCGAGCCAGCTGAGCTCCGACGGTGACAGCCCGTCGCGGACCCACTGCGCGTGCTGCCAAGGCTGGACAGTGTCGCGGGCGATGAACGCGTCCCAGTTGCCGCGAACGGTGACGGCGCATCGGTCCTGCGTCAGGCGAATGCACTCAGACCCGCGCGGACCCTTGCCGACGACGTCACCGAGGTTGAAGACCGGCTCGATACCGCGGCGTTCGATGTCCGCCAGCACCGCCTCGAGCGCCGTGAGATTGCCGTGGACATCGGAGATCACCGCGACCCGGTGGAGGTCGCCAGAGGCGCTCGGCACCGGGGCCCTCAGTCCTTGTGGGTCGTGCCGGGCAGGGCGAGCATCCGGTCGAGCGCGGCCCGAGCCTCGGCCTGCACCTGTGGGTCGACTCGGATCGGGTTGACCACGCGCCCCTCGACGAGCGACTCGAGCGCCCAGACGAGGTGCGGCAGGTCGATGCGGTTCATCGTCGAGCAGTAGCAGACGTTCTTCTCGAGGAAGGCGATCCGCTGGGCCGGGAACTGCGTCGCCAGACGTCGCACGAGGTTGAGCTCGGTGCCCACGACCCACGACGTGCCGTCCGGCGCTGCCGCGATCGTCTGGATGATCTTCTCGGTCGACCCGACCTCGTCGGCCAGCTCCACGACCTCGTAGCGGCACTCGGGGTGCACGATAACCTTGACGTCCGGGATCTCGCGTCGAGCAGTCTCCACCGCGTCGACCGAGAAGCGCCCGTGCACGGAGCAGTGGCCGCGCCAGAGGATCATCCGGGCGCTCGTGAGCTGCTCGGCGGTCAGGCCGCCGTTCGGACGGTGCGGGTCCCACACGACGCAGTCGTCCAGTGAGAGCCCGAGCTCGCGAACGGCGGTGTTGCGACCGAGGTGCTGGTCCGGCAGGAAAAGGACCTTGCCGGTGCCGCTGCCGTCCAGCCCGAGCCCGCCGACCTGCTCGAACGCCCAGTCGAGGGCGGTCCGCGCGTTGGACGACGTGCAGATCGTGCCGCCGTGGCGCCCCGTGAAAGCCTTGATGGCGGCCGAGCTGTTCATGTACGTGACGGGGATCGTCTGGTCCGCGACACCCGCCGCATGCAGCTGCTCCCAGCAGTCCTCGACCTGGGCGATCGCCGCCATGTCGGCCATGGAGCAGCCGGCCGCGAGGTCAGGGAGGATCACCGTCTGGTCGTCCCCCGTGAGGATGTCGGCAGACTCGGCCATGAAGTGCACGCCACAGAAGACGATGTACGGCGCGTCGGGTCGTGCGGCCGCATCTCTCGCGAGCTTGAAGGAGTCCCCGGTGACATCCGCGAACTCGATGACCTCGTCGCGCTGGTAGTGGTGACCGAGCACGAACACGCGGTCGCCGAGAGCGGCCTTGGCCGCCCGGGCGCGTTCGACGAGGCCCGGGTCGGAGGGGGCAGGAAGGTCGCCCGGGCACTCGACGCCGCGCTCGGTGTGCAGGTCGGTGCCCTGGCCGAGCACGAGCAGGGGCAGCGGGGCCGGTGCCGAGGCCGTGTCCGTCGTCATGCCCAGATCGTATGCCGCCGGGCCGGGTCGACCGCCCAGTGGTCCATGCGTGGATCGATGTCGGTGCTTGACTTCAAGTCACCTTGATGTTCGACGCTGAGCGCAGCAGGGCACCCCGGCCCTGGAGCAAAGGAGACGACATGCCAACCGCACTCATCACGGGCGCGACCCGCGGCCTGGGCCGGGCGCTCGCGAGCGCCCTCGCGGATCGGGGCTGGCGCCTCGTCGTCACGGCCCGTGGTACCTACGACCTCAGCGACACGGTCACCGACCTTTCCGGCCGCACTGCCTCTCCTGGGACCCTCTCGACTCCGGCCGGCGACGCGACCGTCGTCGGCGTCGTCGGCGATGTCGCCGACGCCGTGCACCGTCGCGAGGTCGTCGCCGCAGTGGCCGAGCTGGTCGGGGACGCCGGGCTCGACCTGCTCGTCAACAACGCCAGCACGCTGGGCCCGGTGCCGCTGCGTCCGGTGCGGGACCTGACGACTGACGACCTGGCAGCGGTGCTCGCTGTCAACGTCCTCGGGCCGCACGATCTCGTGCGGAGCCTGCTTCCCGCCCTGGAAGTGGCCCGTGGGGCCGTCGTCAACGTGTCCTCCGACGCGGGGGTGGAGCACTACGAGACCTGGGGCGGCTACGGCGCCTCGAAGGCCGCGCTCGACCACCTCACGCTGACGCTGGCGCAGGAGGCAGACGGCATTCGGGCGTATGCCGTGGACCCGGGCGACATGCGCACCGCGATGCACCAGGACGCGTTCCTCGGCGAGGACATCAGCGACCGGCCGCTCCCGGAGGAGGTTGCGGTGCCGGGGATCCTGGCTCTGCTCGACGCCAGACCGCCAAGCGGTCGCTACCGGGCCGCTGACCTCAGGGAGGGCGCGGCCGGTGGCTCGAGCGAGGCGAGCGCGGGCGACACCTCGGATCGCACGGCGGCTGAGCACCCGGCGGTGGTCTCGTGACTGCTGCGCTCGCACACCAGCCGCACACCGCGTTCCGGCCGACCGACGACCTGACCGCCGACGCCCCGCCGGAGGCTCGAGGAGTCCGCCGCGACGGCGTCCGGCTCCTGGTGGCTGCGCAGGCCGCCACCGACAGCGGTGGCGCGACGTCCGTGACCCACACGACCTTCGACCACATCGGTGAGCACCTGCGTCCCGGTGACCTGCTCGTGGTGAACAACTCGGCGACGGTCGCCGCCGAGACCGACGGCCGACTCGCGGGTCGGGGCTCGGTCGTCGTCCACGTCGCCACCGAGCTCGACGACTGCAGCTGGGTCGTCGAGCTGCGCACCGCGCCGGACGGTGCGCGCCCGATCCTCGATGCGACTGACGGCGACCTGGTCGAGCTCCGCGGCGGGCGCGGCGCCCGTGGTGCCGCGCCGCGACTGCGCCTCGAGGCGCCGTACCCGGAGCCCGGGTCCTCGCCGAGCGGTCGCGGGAACCGACTCTGGCGTGCGGCTGAGCTCGGCGACTGCGGCCTCGCCGCATACCTTCGCGTCCATGGCAGGCCGATCGCCTACGGCTACCTGCGCTCCCGGTTCCCGCTCGCCGACTACCAGACCGTCTTCGGTCACCTGCCCGGCAGCGCCGAGATGGCCAGCGCGGCACGCCCGTTCACGCACGAGCTCGTGACGCGTCTGGTCTCGGCGGGGATTCTCGTGTCGCCGGTGACGCTGCATACGGGCCTCTCCTCGCAGGAGGCAGGTGAGGCGCCGCAGCCGGAGCGGTTCGCGGTGTCGGGCAGCACCGCTGCGCTCGTCAACCACGTGCGCACCCGCGGAGGCCGGGTCGTCGCGGTCGGGACGACGGCGACGCGGGCGCTGGAGTCGGCGACGGACGAGTTCGGGCTCGTCCATGCGGCGGCCGGCTGGACCGACCTCGTGATCTCTCCCGTGCGCCCGGCCCGGGTCGTCGACGGTCTTGTCACCGGATGGCACAACCCCGACGCCTCGCACCTGCTCCTCGTCGAGTCCGTGGCCGGGCCGGAGCTGACCCAGGTGGCGTACGACGCCGCGGTCGAGCACCGCTACGCGTGGCACGAGTTCGGCGACTCGGGACTGTTCCTGCCCGCCCGGCAGGTGACGTAGGAGACCGCATGGGACGACGCGGCCACTCGACCGGAGAGGTCGCGTGGAACGACGCGGCCACTCGACTTGAGAAGCCGCGCACCCGTCACGTCGAGTGGCCGCTCCGTCACACCCCCGTCAGGGTCGAGTGGTCGCTCTGTCACACCCCGTCAGGGTCGAGTGGCCGCTCCGCCTCACCAGTCAGACGGAGTGGGAGGATGCCGCACGTGCACGTCATCCTCGCTCCGGACGGCTACACCGGGTCTCTCACTGCGCAGCAGGCTGCCGCCGCGATGGCGGACGGGTGGGCCCGTTCGGCACCGCACGACACGCTGACGCTCGTGCCGCTCTCGGACGGCGGGCCCGGCTTCGTCGACGTGCTCGCGGCCAACCTCGACGGCGAGATGCAGGCGGTGGTCGCGACGGACCCCCTCGGCCACGAGGTGCCCGCGACGATCCTGCTCGTCGACGGCGCCGCCGAGCGGACGGCATACGTCGAGTCTGCGCAGGCCGCCGGGCTCCACCTGCTCGCTCCGGACGAGCGCGACCCGACGAGAACGACCACTTACGGGGTCGGGACGCTCGTGCTCGCAGCCCTCGACGCCGGGGCCCGGCGGGTCGTGGTGGGTCTCGGCGGGTCGGGCACCAACGACGCCGGTGCGGGGCTGCTGGCAGCGCTGGGGGTCGGCAGCGTGGCCCGGCTCGCCCGGGGCGGCCTGGCCCTCGAGGTCACGACCGTCGACGACGTGGCCGGCCTGGACGCGGCGCGTGACCGACTGTCCGGCGTCGACCTCGTCATCGCGAGCGACGTCGACTCGCCCCTGCTCGGCCTCAAGGGCGCGAGCGCCGTGTTCGCTCCGCAGAAGGGTGCCTCCGAGGAGGACGCTCAGCGACTCGAGAACGCCCTCGGTCACTTCGCCGACATCGTGTCCCGGGTCAGGCCCCCGGCACGAGACCTGCTCACCGGCAACCTGCTCCGCCCGGAGCGGGAGCCCGGAGCGGGAGCAGCAGGCGGCCTCGGGTACGCGCTGCACCTACTCGGTGCACGACGCGTGTCCGGGGTCGAGGCCGTGCTCGACGCGGTCGGGTTCGGCGACCTGCTGGCCGACGCCGACCTCGTCGTGACGGGGGAGGGCTGCTTCGACTGGCAGTCCCTGCGAGGCAAGGTCGTCGTCGGCGTCGCCGAGTCCGCAGCCCGCGTGGGGATCCCGGCCATCGCCATCCCGGGGCAGTCGCTGGTCGGCCGCCGCGAGTCGATGGCAGCCGGCCTGGCCGCTGTGTATGCCGTCGCCGACCGTCCGGAACACGTTGCCGCCTCCCTCGCCGACCCCGTCGGACAGCTGACCGCACGCACCGCCAGAGTGGCACGGACCTGGTCGCCGTCCACATCGTGAGCCACCGCGAGCCCATCGTGAGCCCATCGTGAGCCGGAGAACACGGCGGGGATGCGTGGCGCGAGGCGCACCCGACGTATCCTGGGGTGACCGGGAACAGATCCGGCATGGCATGGGTTGTCACTCCTGACCCGTGCTCCACGACGTGAAGGACCAACACATGAGTGTCGAGACGAACGCTTCTCCCGCCGAGGTTCAGACCGAGGCTCCCGCCCACGGTGTCGTGCTGACGGACGTCGCCGCGACGAAGGTCAAGAGCCTCCTCGAGCAGGAGGGTCGTGACGACCTCCGTCTCCGCGTGGGCGTCCAGCCCGGCGGCTGTTCCGGCCTGATCTACCAGCTCTACTTCGACGAGCGCACCCTCGACGGTGACCTCGTCCGCGACTTCGACGGCGTCGAGGTCGTCGTCGACCGCATGAGCTCGCCGTATCTCGAGGGCGCGACCATCGACTTCGCCGACACGATCGAGAAGCAGGGCTTCACGATCGACAACCCCAACGCCGGCAGCAGCTGCGCCTGCGGCGACTCCTTCAGCTGATCCCAGCTCGTCGCCGGACCCCAGACCGGCAACCACGAAGGGCCCGACCGTCACCGGTCGGGCCCTTCGCGATGTCAGGCACTGCTGCGGTCAGCCGGCGTCAGCTGCCGTAGTCGCCGAGACCCAGTAGCATCCGCGGCGCCTCCTCCGGCACGACGATGTCGACGTGCTGGGGCTGCCATGCCGGCGGCGCGGTGCGAGGGAGGGAGAGGTCCCGGCAGTCCTCGACGAGCTCGGCAACGCTGCCCGAGTCGAGCCCGTCTCGTGGCGAGGGGAACTCCAGTGCCTGGCTCATGGATCAACGCTAGGTCGCCGGCTTCCTGCTGAACACCCGTACCAGCGGGTAGGTCGCAGCGGTGTCCCACGCGCTAGGTTCTCTGCTGTGCAGATCGCAATCACCGGATCCATCGCCACCGACCATCTGATGACCTTCGACGGCCTCTTCGCCGACTCGCTCGTCGTGGAGCAGCTCGACAAGATCTCTCTGTCGTTCCTCACCCAGGACCTCCAGGTCCGGCGTGGCGGCGTCGCGGCGAACATCGCCTTCGGCATGGCGAACCTCGGCCTGCGGCCAGTGCTCGTCGGCGCGGTGGGGGAGGACTTCACGGACTACCGCTCCTGGCTCGAGCGCCACGGGGTCGACTGCGGCTCGGTGCACTACTCCGCGTCGCAGCACACGGCCCGCTTCATCTGCACCACGGACCGCGACATGGCCCAGATCGCGACTTTCTATGCGGGGGCGATGTCCGAGGCACGCGACATCGAGCTCGCGCCGGTGGCAGCGCGCGTCGGCGGCCTCGATCTCGTGGTCGTCGGCGCCAACGACCCGGAGGCGATGCTGCGCCACTCCGACGAGTGCCGGTCGCGCGGCATACCGTTCGCGGCGGACCCGTCCCAACAGCTCGCGTTCTGTGACGGCGACACCATCGAGCGGCTCGTCGACGGCGCCGAGTACCTGTTCACCAACGAGTACGAAAGCCACCTGGCCTGCCAGAAGACCGGGTGGAGCGAGGACGAGCTCGCCGAGCGGGTCCGCGTCCAGGTCAAGACCCGCGGCAAGGACGGCGTGACCATCCGGGTGCGCGGCGAGGACCCGATCGACGTGGGCATCGCCCGGGAGGTGCGCAAGGCCGACCCGACCGGCGTGGGCGACGCGTTCCGTGCCGGCTTCCTCACCGGCCTGGCCAACGACCTGCCGATGAAGCGATGTGCCGAGCTGGGGTCGATGCTCGCGACCTACGTCATCGAGACGGTCGGCACCCAGGAGTACGAGCTGGGCCAGACGCGGTTCCTGCAACGGCTGACCGAGGCGTACGGCCCTGAGTCGGCCGCCGAGATCGGTCCCCGCATCCGCTGCCCCCGTCCTTGACCCCGCCCGCCTGACGGTCACCGATACCAAGCGCCGAACGAGAGCCGAAGCGGTCACCGTGCCCACGCCACCGCCACCGACGCCCTGGGACTTCGCGCTGGACCGCGTTCCGGACGGGGAGGACCTCATCGGCATCGGCGCCGACCTCGAGCTCGGCACACTGTACGAGGCGTACTCGATCGGCGTCTTCCCGATGGGCATCGGCGACCACGGCAGCGAGCCGATCGGGTGGTGGTCACCCGACCCGCGCGGAGTCCTCCGCCCCAGCGAGCTCAAGGTGAGCCGGTCGTTGCGAAAGTCGTTGCCCCGCTTCGAGATCCGGGTGGACAGCGCCTTCGGAGCGGTCGTCGCGGCCTGTGCCTCGCCCGACCGCGAAGGGCGCTGGATCACCCCGCAGATCGCGACGGCATACCACGCCCTGCACGAGGCGGGATGGGCTCACTCGGTCGAGACGTGGCAGGGCGGCGAGCTCGTCGGCGGGCTCTACGGCGTGGCGATCGGAGGGCTCTTTGCGGGGGAGTCGATGTTCCACCGCGTTCGCGACGCGTCCAAGGCCGCACTCGTCGGCCTGCGTGACCTGCTCGTCGTCGATGGGGACCCCCGCCGTCTCATCGACGTCCAGTGGCAGACGCCGCACCTGGCCACGCTGGGCGTGCGCGAGGTGCCGCGCGCGGACTACCTCGCGATGCTGCCGGCCGTGCTCAGCGCCCCGTTGCCGGCGCGCTGGGCCTGAGCAGCTCGACGACGTATGCCGTGTGGTCGCCCTCGTCGCGCGACGTGACGTAGCGGTGGCCGCGCATCCGGCACCAGGCCGGGATGTCGTGCGCGGCAGCCGGGTCGGTGGCCAGAACCGTCACGGCGCGCAGTGCCGGCTGCTCGCTGACCACCCGAGCCAGCCGGATCACCGGCAGCGGGCATCGCTCGCCGCGGGAGTCCACCACCACGTGGCCACTGTCGGGCACCTCGGCGGGCACCTCGGCGGGCACCTCGGCGGGCACTTCGCCGGGTATGTCCCTCTGCTGGCCCGTCACAGGTCGGCCACCCCCAGCTGCTCGCGCACCGAGCGAACGGTCGGTCCGATCGCGGCACAGAAGTCCTCGACATCGGCCGCGACGCCGGGCGAGACGGCCAGCAGAGGGAGGGTGATCCTGACGTTGCCGTGAGTGAGCACACCCATGGCGGCTAGGACATGGCTCGGTTCGAGGGTGCTCGACGTGCAGGCCGAGCCGCTCGCCACGGCGAACCCCGCCGCGTCGAACGCGCCGACCACGACCTCTCCGTCGACGTACAGGCTGGAGAAGGTCACCACGTGGGGAAGCCGGTCAACCGGGTCGCCGACAACCTGCGTGTCCGGGACGGCTGCTGCTGCGGTCCGCACCATGTCGACGAGGCGTCGCTCGACCGCGTCGTCCGCGCTGCGTGTCGCCTGGGACTGCTGCCAGGCCTCGGCCGCCGAGAGTGCCAGCGGCACCCACGGCGTCACGTCGGTGCGACCGTGCTCGACGTCCGCGCGGGCGTCGGGCCAGCTCCAGCGCACGCCGTCGCGCACCACGAGCACACCGAGTGGTGGACCGCCCCACGACCGGGCGTCGCCGACCAGGACCTCCCAGTGCGGCGGCACGGGCTCGCGCCCCAGTGACGCCATGGCGTCGACCACCAGAGGTATGCCGTTGGCCTCGGTCGCCGCGTGGGCGCCCTCGAGCGGCTGGCGGGTGCCGACCTCGCCGTTCGCGCTCTGCAGCGCCGCCACGACCGTGCCAGGGGCCGTCAGCGCCGCGCGCCAGGCGTCGAGGTCGACCCGGCCCGTCTCGTCGACGGGGATCTCCGCGAGCAGGCCGGGGTCGTCCGCGCGCCCCGACCGCCCGCGGCCAGGGACCAGGACGGCGGAGTGCTCGACCGCGGAGGCCACCGTGCGCGCTCCGCGGCGGCTGGCGGCCGAGAGGAGTCCCTCCAGCGCCCTGGTGAGCGCGCTGGGACCGCTCTGGAGGAAGCTCACCTCGCTCGGTCGGACCCCGATCCCGGCGGCTACCACCTCACGGGCCCGGTCGAGCAGCGCTCGGGCCCGACGCCCCTCGGTATAGAGCCGCGCGGGGTCAGCCCAGCCCGCCTCGACGGCAGCCACGAGAGTGTCGCGGGCGACGGGGTGAAGGGGGCCCGACGCGGCGTCGAGCAGGCGCCTCGCGGGCGTGCCCAGATCGTGACTGACCACGCCGCAACGTTAGCCGCCCCCTGCCGGACAAGGCGCTGGGCAGGGCGGTAGGGTTCGGTGGGTGGGCACAGCGTGCCCTGAGATCGACGTGAACTCGCTCGAATGTGCGCGCGCCGCGCACTCACGAACGGAACGAAAGGTGCACCTGGTGCCTGAGCACGATGAGACGCCCGCGGGAGCGCCGGTGGTGACCCGGGCCCGAGGGCGACGCAGGGCGATCCGCATGGCGGGGCTCGCCGCGGTGGCCGGTCTGGCGCTGACAGGCTGCCAGGGCCGGATCCAGAACGGCTACCTCCCGCAGCCGGTCTCCGACAGCGGCTACCGCGTCGAGAACCTCTGGATCGGCAGCTGGATCGCCGTGCTTCTCGTCGGCTTCCTCACGTGGGGCCTGATGATCTATGCGGCCGTCCGGTTCCGCAAGCGCAAGGGTGACGAGACGCTGCCCGTCCAGCTCCGGTACAACGTGCCGATGGAGCTGCTCTACACCGTCATCCCGGTGTTCATGGTCGCGGTCTTCTTCTACTACACCGCCCGCGACGAGTCGGCCCTCACCAGCACCAGCCAGAAGCCCGACCTGACGATCAGCGTCGTGGCCAAGCAGTGGAGCTGGGACTTCAACTACATCGACTCGAACGTCCACGAGAGCGGCGTCCACGTCCAGCTCGACGGCACCACGGGCAAGCGCGCCGACATGCCGGTGCTCTTCCTGCCCGTCGACAAGCGGGTCGAGTTCGTGCTCAACGCGCGCGACGTCATCCACAGCTTCTGGGTGCCGCAGTTCATGATGAAGATGGACATGATCCCGGGCAAGACGAACAAGTTCCAGCTCGTGCCCACCCAGACCGGCGAGTTCCAGGGCAAGTGCGCCGAGCTGTGCGGCGCCTACCACTCCGAGATGCTCTTCATGGTCAAGGTCGTCACCCAGCAGGAGTACGACCAGGAGATGGCGCACCTGGCGTCCATCGGTCAGACCGGCCTGATCCCCGTCGACGCGAGCCGCGAGAAGATGGTCCCGGCCGACGCTGACAAGATCCCCGCACCCGCCCGCACTGGGAGCAACCAATGACCTCCGCAACCGTGAACCGCGAGGCCCAGGTTCCGGCCTCGATGGCGCGTCCGCGCCTGGCGAAGGGGCAGACCTTCGTCAAGTGGGTGACGACGACCGACCACAAGGTGATCGGCAACCTCTACTTCATCACCTCCTTCATCTTCTTCCTGCTCGGCGGCATCATGGCCCTGCTCATCCGGGCCGAGCTCATGGCGCCCGGCCTGCAGGTGGTGGACAACCAGGAGCAGTTCAACCAGCTGTTCACGATGCACGGCACGATCATGCTGCTGCTTTTCGCGACTCCGCTGTTCGCCGGGTTCACCAACGCCCTCATGCCGCTGCAGATCGGTGCGCCCGACGTGGCGTTCCCGCGGCTCAACATGTTCGCCTACTGGCTCTACCTGTTCGGTGGCCTGATCGCCTCCGCAGGCTTCCTCACGCCGTCGGGCGCGGCCGCGTTCGGCTGGTTCGCGTACGCGCCGCTGTCGGACGTCAGCTATACGCCGGGCCTCGGCGGGGACCTGTGGGTCTTCGGCCTCGCGCTCGCCGGCTTCGGCACCATCCTCGGTGCGGTCAACTTCGTGACCACCATCGTGTGTATGCGCGCGCCGGGCATGACGATGTTCCGGATGCCGATCTTCACGTGGACCGCGCTGGTCACCTCGCTGCTGATCCTCATCGTGTTCCCGATCCTCGCGGCCGCGCTGTTCGCGCTCGGCGGCGACAGACGGTTCGGGATGCATATCTTCGACCCGGAGAACGGCGGTGCCATGCTGTGGCAGCACCTGTTCTGGTTCTTCGGCCATCCGGAGGTATACGTCATCGCCTTGCCCTTCTTCGGCATCATCAGCGAGGTCCTGCCGGTCTTCTCGCGCAAGCCGATCTTCGGGTACAAGACGCTGGTCTTCGCCACGATCGCGATCGCCGCCCTGTCGGCGAGCGTCTGGGCGCACCACATGTACGTCACCGGTCAGGTGCTGCTGCCCTTCTTCGCGGTCATGACGATGCTCATCGCCGTGCCGACCGGCGTGAAGTTCTTCAACTGGATCGGCACCATGTGGGGCGGCAAGGTCGTCATGGCGACCCCCATGTGGTGGGCGATGGGCTTCCTCATCACCTTCCTGTTCGGCGGTCTGACCGGCATCATCCTGTCCAGCCCGGCCCTCGACTTCCACCTCTCCGACAGCTACTTCGTCGTGGCGCACTTCCACTACACCGTCTTCGGCACCGTCGTGTTCGCGATGTTCGCCGGGTACTACTTCTGGTGGCCGAAGCTCACCGGCCGCATGCTCGACGAGCGGCTCGGGAAGATCCACTTCTGGATGCTCTTCATCGGCTTCCACACGACCTTCCTCATCCAGCACTGGCTCGGTGTCGAGGGCATGGCCCGCCGATACCCCGACTACCTGCCGGAAGAGGGCTTCCAGGCGGCGAACATCGTGTCGAGCTGCGGCGCGTTCCTGCTCGGCGCCTCGATGATCCCGTTCGTCTACAACGTCTGGAAGACGTGGAAGAAGGCCCCCCTCGTCGAGTCCGACGACCCGTGGGGCTACGGCGCCTCGCTCGAGTGGGCGACCTCGTGCCCGCCGCCGCGGCACAACTTCACGTCGCTGCCGCGGATCCGCTCCGAGCGGCCCGCGTTCGACCTGCACCACCCCGAGGCCGCAGCCGGATACTCTCCCGTGGCCGACCAGGGCACCCTCGTGCAGGTCATGGGCGGCGCTGACACCGCCGAGCACGAGCCGGCGACCACCACCGACAGGCGTGAGGACTGACCCCGATGCGCGTCGAGACCAAGCTCTTCATCTACCTGTTCGTCTTCTTCGTCCCGGTGACCCTGATCTACGGGTTCTGGACCAAGTGGACCGAGCCGATCGGGCTCACCGCCCTGGTGCTGACCGGCGGCCTGTTCCTGCTGTCCGGCTTCTACTTCTGGATGACCGGCAAGAAGCTGCCGCTGCGCCCCGAGGACAACGTCTCCGGCGAGATCGCCGAGGCCGAGGGCAACTACGGCTACTTCGTCGCCAGCTCCTGGACCCCGCTGTGGCTCGGCGCCTCCGGCGCGCTCTGCTTCGCCGGTCTCGCGATCGGGTGGTGGCTGTTCATCATCGGCGCCTTCTTCGGCGTCGTCGCGGTGTGCCTGTGGGTCTTCGAGTCCTTCTCGGGCGAGTACTCCATCTGAGGCCACGCCCGACGAACGTGAGGCCCGGTCGCTGACGCGCCGGGCCTCACCCGTTCCCGAACATGCCGAAGGGGAAGGCGCCTGGCCTTCCCCTTCAGTCGTCTGGCTTCCTTCACGGCCCTTCAGGCTCGCAGTGCGATCGTGTGGGAGAGAACATCCGAGGGCACCTCCGTCCGATCGGTTGTTGGTTCCCTCGACGGTAGACCTCGCCCCTAGGGTCGTAAAGGGCCCTCACAGGGTTCTCTGAGGAACTGTCCCACCGGCGAGACGCCGTGCACATCCCTGCGCTTCCGGGGCTCCGAGCGGTCCTCGGGCGTCTCTGTATGTGGGCGATGGCTGTCGTCGGCTCAGCCCCAGCCGAGCTCGTGCAGGTGGGCGTCGTCGATGCCGAAGTGATGGGCGATCTCGTGCACGACGGTGATCGCGATCTCGTCGCGCAGCTCGTCCGTCGAGTCGCACATCCGCTCGAGGGGTCCCTTGAAGATGGTGATGCGGTCCGGCAGGGAGCCGGCGTCCCACCAGGTGCCCCGCTCGGTCAGGGGAGTGCCGCTGTAGTAGCCCAGCAGGTCGGGGTCATCTGGCGGTGGCTCCTGCTCCACCAGCACGACGACGTTGTCCATGGCACGGGCGAGCTCGGGAGGGATCGAGTCGAGGGCCTCGCCGACGGCTTCCTCGAACTCCTCGTCCGTGAGGTGC
The DNA here is from genome assembly GCF_054783095.1 of Intrasporangium mesophilum. Taxonomy (NCBI): domain Bacteria; kingdom Bacillati; phylum Actinomycetota; class Actinomycetes; order Micrococcales; family Intrasporangiaceae; genus Intrasporangium; species Intrasporangium mesophilum. Next base: position 183,602 of record NZ_BAAGRF010000003.1, read on the forward strand.
TGCATGGTGCGAGTCTCGCACGCCGCGCAGACGCCTCCGCGCGAACCCCTTTGGGGCCCCACGGCCGTCACTGGCGGCGCGCCGGCGGGCGGCGTGGGAAGGGCCAGCGGCCGCGAACAGGACAGCGGCATCCGACGGCCAGCGGCATATGACCTGCCCGGATGGGATGCGGGCCAGGGGGAAGGTGCCCAGCCGAAAGGCCCCGGTCCCTTGCGGGAACCGGGGCCTTTCGACGGGCCACTGGGCCCAGCGCGCGCTCAGTCCTGCTTGGTGGCCTTGACCGTCTCGCGCTCCTGGCTGGCGCCGGCCTCGATGGCCTCGGGCTGCGCCTCGGGGGCCGGGGCGTGCGGGGCATGCTCGGCGTGCGCGGCCTCGAGCTCCGACGGGGTCGGCGGCGCGACGCGGTCCTTGAAGTAGAAGTTCGAGAGCTTGGCACGCAGGCGCTGGCTGCGGGCCACGGGGCTCGCGACCCCGTTGGGGTCCTTCTCGGCCGTGATCTGGAGCGGCTCCATGACCTCGTGCTGGACGAGCGGCCACCGCTCCTCGGGTGTGAGCGGAGCGTGGATCTCCTCGAACCGACCGTCGGCGTAGCGCCAGATCGTGCCCGTCTCGCGGCCGTGGAGCACCTTCTGGCGGTCGGCGCGCTGCAGGCTGAGGCAGATGCGCTTGGTGATCCAGAAGGCGATCGGCGGGCCGATGAAGAACAGCAGGCGCAGCGCCATCGTGATGTCGTTGATCGACAGGTGCAGCTTGATCGCCATGAGGTCGTTGCCGGCGGCGAAGAAGAGCACGACGTATGCCGTGATGCCGGCGACGCCGATCGCGGTGCGGGTCGGGTTGTTCCGGGGACGGTCGAGCAGGTGGTGCTCCCGGTTGTCGCCGGTGACCCATTTCTCGACGAACGGGTAGACGCCGATGAGGGTCCACATGATCGGTAGCAGCAGGATCGAGCCCGGGAAGATGTTCATGCTCCACGTGAAGCCGAACGTCTCGAACTCGAGGAAGCCGGGCAGCAGACGTAGGGCGCCGTCGGCGAAGCCCATGTACCAGTCAGGCTGAGAGCCGGCCGTGATCGGCGACGGGTCGTAGGGGCCATACGCCCAGATCGGGTTGATCGTCACGACTGCCGAGATGAGGGCGATGACACCGAAGACGATGAAGAAGAAGCCGCCGGCCTTGGCGATGTACACCGGCATGAACGGGTAGCCGACGACGTTGTTGTTCGTCCGGCCCGGGCCCGGGTACTGCGTGTGCTTGTGCACGAACACGAGCAGGATGTGCGCCGTGAACAGGCCCACGAGGATCGCGGGAATGAGCAGGACGTGCAGCGAGTACAGGCGCGGGATGATCGCCTCGCCCGGGAAGGGCCCGCCGAAGATGAAGTACGACATGTACGAGCCGATGATCGGGACCGACTGGACGAAGCCGTTCATGGCGCGGATGCCGGTGCCCGAGAGCAGGTCGTCGGGCAGCGAGTATCCGGCGAAGCCCTCGATGCAGGCCAGCAGCGACAGGATCGTGCCGAACACCCAGTTGATCTCGCGCGGCTTGCGGAACGCGCCCGTGAAGAACACGCGCGACATGTGGACGAAGACCGACACGACGAACACCAGCGCGGCCCAGTGGTGGATCTGGCGGATGAGAAGGCCACCGCGGATGTCGAACGAGATGTCCAGCGTCGAGCGGTACGCGTCCGAGACGGTGACGCCCTGGAGCGGGATGTACGAGCCGTCGTAGACGACCGAGCTGGCGCTCGGCACGAACCAGAAGGTGAGGAACACGCCGGTCAGCAGGCAGACGATCATCGAGTACATCGCGATCTCGCCGAGCATGAACGACCAGTGGTCGGGGAAGACCTTCTTGGACAGGTAGGAGACGCCCTTGGCGCCGCCGAGCCGGTCGTCGAACCATCCGGCGATGCCGCCCAGCTGCTTGTTCGCGGCGTGCTGCGCATCTGCCTGCCGGTCGCCGGCGCGCAGTGCGTCAGCGGGACGGGTGTCGTTGATCGTGCTCATCGGGCACGCTCCCAGAAACTCGGTCCGACGGGCTCCTGGAAGCCCTGCGGGGCGACGAGGTAACCCGCGTCGTCAACAATGATCTTAAGCTGCGGCAGCGGCCGCTTGGCCGGACCGAAGATGACCTCGCAGTTCTCGGTGAGGTCGAAGGTCGACTGGTGGCAGGGGCAGAGCAGATGGTGCGTCTGCTGCTCGTAGAGGCCGACCGCACAGCCGACGTGGGTGCAGATCTTGGAGTAGGCCACCGTGCCGTCGATGCCCCACTCCTTCTCCTGCTGGTTGTTGATCAGGTTGGGGTCGAGACGGATCAGGATGACGGCCGCCTTGGCCTTCTGCTCGAGGACTTCCTTGCCCTCGTCGATGTACTTCTGGAGCGTCTCGGGCATGACGTGGAAGACCGAGCCGAGCGTGACGTCCGAGAGCTTGATCGGGGTCATCTCCGGGTCACGCATGAGTCGGATCGGCTTGCCGTCGTTGTACTTCGGATCCCAGATCGTGGTCTTCAGCTGCTCGACATTCGTGGGGCCGAGCGAGCCGACGACCTGCAGGCCGAGCGGCAGGATGAACAGGCCCACAGCGCCGCCGAGGGTGTACTTGAGCATCGGGCGGCGGCCCAGCTGCGTCGAGTCCACACCGTCCGCGACGACCTTGACCGCCTCGGCGCGGTCCTTCGTGCTCGAGGCCTGCAGGTGGCGGTCCTCGACGATCTCCTCGTCCGACATGAGCGTCTTGGCCCAGTGGACCGCACCGATGCCGATGAAGAAGATCGCGAAGCCCAGGGAGAGGCCGAGCGCGACGTTGAGCGTGGAGGCCTTGCCGATGCCCGGGAAGAAGAACGTCGCGTCGTCCGGGATGGCGAAATAGCCCACGAGGAAGACGAGCGTGGCGATCATCGAGAGGGTGAACAGCGCCACCACCTGGCGCTCGGCGCGCTTGGCCGCCTTCGGCTGGTCGTCGGCGAGCCGGTGGATGTGGGCCGGTAGGCCGGGGTTCTCGAACTGGTCGGCACCACGGATCAGCGAGGCGGGAAGCAGCTCGTGTCCGTCGCTGGGCGCAGGGACGAGCTCGCTGCCCGGTTCGTCAGGCGTGGTCTCGTGGTCGGTCATCGGGTGATGGTCCTGTCGTCGTTCGTGAGCGGGACGATGCAGTTGCGGGTCATGCGGCCTTCTTGCCCAGCCAGACGGCGCAGCCGATGAGGATGCCGAGCGCGAACACCCAGGCGAACAGGCCCTCGGAGACGGGCCCGAGGTTGCCGAGGGTGAACCCGCCGACGTTGGTCTGGTCCTCCTGCGCCTTGAGGTAGGAGATGACCTTCTGCTTCGCCTCGGGCGTGAGGTTCGAGTCGTTGAAGACCGGCATGGACTGCGGGCCGGTGATCATCGCCTCGTAGATGTGCCGCGGCGTGGTGTCCTGCAGCGAGGGGGCGTACTTGCCGCGGGTGAGCGCTCCGCCGGCGCCGGCGAAGTTGTGGCACATGGCGCAGTTCACGCGGAAGATCTGGCCGCCTTCGGCGATCGCCCGGTTGTTCTCCGGGGTGCCGGGCTCGATCACCTTGGTGTACTTCTCGTCCGGGACCGAGGGGCCGGGGCCGAGCGAGGCGACGTAGGCCGACAGGGCGGCGATGTCCTCGTCGGAGAACTTCACCTTGTTGATGGGGGCCTGGACGTTCGGTCCGGCGAGCGGCATCCGGCCCGTGCCGACCTGGAAGTCGACCGCAGCCGCGCCCACGCCGACCAGCGAGGGGCCCGACTTGGTGCCCTGGGCGTTGAGGCCGTGGCAGCTCGCGCAGTTGGCGATGAAGAGGTCCTTGCCCTCCTGGACCTGGTCGGCGGCCACCGACGCGGCGGCGTTGGCATCCTTCGGAGCCAGGAACGAGTAGGCGCCACCGGTCACGAGCAGGCCGAGCAGCAGCAGCACCGCGATCGCGGCGGGGTGTCGGCGTCGGGCGGCCAAGGCTTTCACTCTGTGTTCCTGTCGTCCAAGGTGGTCACGGGCTGGGTGGGCTGATGGGGCTTGGGGACCGGCATACGGGTCAACGCAGGATGTAGATGGTCGCGAACAGCGCGATCCACACGACGTCGACGAAGTGCCAGTAGTACGACGTGACGACGGCGCCGGTCGCGTTGGCGTGGGTGTAGCGACGCGTCGTGAAGGTGCGGGCGATGATGAGCAGGAAGGCCATGAGGCCGCCGGTCACGTGCAGGCCGTGGAAGCCGGTGGCCATGAAGAAGACCGAGCCGTAGGCGTCGGAGCTCAGCGTGACGTTCTCCGAGACGAGCTCGGCGTACTCCATCACCTGGCCGGCGATGAAGAACGCACCGAAGAGGTACGTGATGACGTACCACTCGCGCATGCCCCAGTTCTTGATGTCGAGCAGCTTGCCGGTACGCGCCTTCTGCCCGCGCTCTGCCTTCCAGACACCGAGCTGGCACCACACGGAGGAGACGACCAGCACGAGGCAGTTGACGCTCGCGAAGGGGAGGTTCAGCTTCTCGGTCTGCTCCGCCCAGAGCTCGGGCCGAACCGACCTGAGCTGGAAGTAGACGGCGAACAGACCCGCGAAGAACATGAGCTCGCTCGAGAGCCACACGATGGTGCCGACGGCGACCATGTTGGGGCGGGTCGCCGGGCCGTGGTGGGCCGGATTCGCTACTGCGCTGGAAGGAACTGCCGATGCTGTCGCCACGTTGGACATTATTCCCACATTCATGTCGGGCTGTGCGAGCGACCCCCCGGATTCGAGGTGCCCCCTCGGGGTTTCGTGACCATTCCGTCACAGAGGCCCGACGCCCTTGCGTACAGAGTGCGCAAACCGGTGCCCGCTGCGCGGGAGGTCACTGCGGTGTGGGGGCGCCTCCCCGGTAGCATCTGGCCCATGACCGCCTCGAACGACACCCCCGACCAGGGCACGTCCACCACTGTCGCGACGCAGACCGGTGCCACGGAGCCCGTGAGGCGGGTCAGCGTGCTGCTCTACAGCGACGACGTGACCACGCGCGACGCCGTGCGCGCCGCTGTCGGGCGCCGGCCGGCCAAGGACGTCGAGGTCGTGCGCTGGCACGAGTGCGCGACCGCGGATGCTGTGGTCCACTCGGTCGAGACCGACCGGTTCGACATCCTCGTGCTCGACGGCGAGGCGGCCAAGGTCGGCGGTCTGGGCCTGGCGCGGCAGCTCAAGAACGAGATCTACAACTGCCCGCCCATCATCGTGCTCACCGGCCGTCCGCAGGACAGCTGGCTGGCGGCCTGGTCGCAGGCCGACCTCGCGGTGCCGCACCCGCTCGACCCGATCGCGCTGACGTCGGCAGTGACGACGCTTGCGCGCGCCGCGGTCGCGAAAGCCTGACGCCGCCGATGACGCAGGACGTGGCGCAGTCCTGGCCGTCCGTCTACGCCGAGCTGATCGCCGGCCGTGACCTCGACCGGGCAGCGGCCGAGTGGGCCATGGGCCAGATCATGTCCGGTGAGGCGACGCCAGTGCAGATCGCCGGCTTCCTCATGGGGCTGCGGGCCAAGGGCGAGAGCGTCGAGGAGATGCGCGGGCTCGCCGAGGTGATGCTCGCGCACGCGCATCGCATCGAGGTGGAGGGTCCGAGTCTCGACATCGTGGGCACCGGCGGCGACCGGGCCCACACGGTCAACATCTCGACGATGTCCTCGATCGTGGCGGCCGCGGCGGGCGTCCGCGTCGTCAAGCACGGCAACCGGGCGGCATCCTCGTCGTCGGGGTCGGCCGACGTGCTCGAGGCGCTCGGCGTCGACCTCTCGCTTCCTCCGGAGCGCGTTGTCGCGATCGCCGGCGAGGCCGGCATCACGTTCTGCTTCGCCCAGACGTTCCACCCGTCGTTCCGCTTCACGGCAGTGCCCCGCCGGGAGCTCGGGATCGGCACCGCGTTCAACTTCCTGGGCCCACTGACCAACCCGGCCCAGCCGACGTATGCCGTCGTGGGCTGTGCGGACGCCCGCATGGCTCCGCTTCTGGCCGGCGTCTTCGCGGACCGCGGCAAGGACGCCGCCGTGTTCCGCGGCGACGATGGACTGGACGAGGTGACGGTCTCGACGACGACGAGCGTCTGGTGGGTCCGTGGAGGCCAGGTGCGGGACCTCGTCCTCGACCCGACGGCGGTCGGGTTCGAGACGCACTCCGTCGAGGAGCTGCGTGGCGGTGACGCGGCGCACAACGCACAGGTCGTGCGCGACGTGTTCGCCGGGGCGACCGGCGCGGTCCGCGACGCGGTACTGCTCAACGCCGGCATCGCCCTGGCGCTGACCCGGCCCGACTCCGGCCGCACCGCGGAGGCCTTCCACGCGGACCTGCGCGCCGGCGTCGACCTCGCGGCGCAGGCTATCGACAGCGGCGCCGCGACGAAGGTCGTCGAGCGATGGGTCGCCGCGACCCGGGCCTAGGGGCCTACTCGCCGTCCAGCCCGAGGCTGAACGCGGCCTCGAGGTCGTGGGCGGAGTACGTACGGAAGGCGATGTGGGTCGACGTGCCGACGACGCCCTCGACCTTGTTGAGGCGGTCGGCGATGACGTCCGCGAACTCGTCGTGTGTCTTGACCCGAACCATGGCGATGAGGTCGGCGTCGCCGGTCACGGAGTAGACCTCGGACACCGCCGGGATGTTGGCGATCTCCTCGGCGACCTCGGGGATCCGGTCGACCTCGCAGTTGATCATGACGATGGCGGTGATCACGGGACCACCCTAGCCGTGCCTAGCCTGCCTGACGCAGGGCGCCACGACGAGGCCTCGCGGCGGGCACGTCGTTGTCGAAACCGACGGCATCGCGGGCCGAGGAGGCAGCGGGCTCGAGCTGCTGGCGGAGCGCGCCGGCGCCGCCGACCGGGCAGGTCCACGAGCCGTCCAGCTCGACGATCCGCACGCCGGGTGCCTCGAGCCAGCGCAGCAGGATCTCGGTCTCCTCGGTCAGTGCGGACGGCCGGTCTGGGGTCGGCGTCGAGACCACCTCGGCCGTCGCCTGCATGGTGCGCACCTGGGCCATCGGGTCGGTGCCGCGCGGGCTCACCACGGTGCCGGCGAGCCGTCCGTGCCTGATGCACACGAGCTCCCACCCGCCGTCGTCGCTGCGTCGGGCTGCGACGATCTCGCGTGACTGCGTCAGCGGCGCGAGCCGCTGCGCACGGGCAGCGCCTCGCACCAGTGCGAGAAAGCGGTCGCGCACCCGAGCGGCGTCCTCGAAGCGCTCCTGCGAGGCGAGCTCCTCGAGGCGCGCGCGGATGAGCTCGCCCCCGGGCCGGGCGTCTCCGGTGAAGATCGCGGCACACTCGGCCACGACGATCGCGTAGTCGCCCTCGGACTGGGCGCCGGTGCACGGCGCGCCGCACCGGCCCATGTCGGCGAGTGCGCACGCGGACCCCTTTCCGGTGAGGCGGCCGGTGCACTGGCGCAGTGGCACGACCTCGTGCACCGCGTCGACGGCCGCCTGGGCGGTCGCCCGCGACCGGAACGGCCCGATGTAATTGGCCCCGTCGTCGCGCACCTGCTTGACGATGGACAGGCGCGGAAAGCGCTCCTGGGTGAGCTTGACCCACATCGTCTTGCGGCCGTCCTTGGAGCGGCGGTTGAAGCGTGGCTTGTGCTCGTCGATGAGCCGGAGCTCACGGACCTGTGCCTCCAGGGACGTCTGGCACACGACAGGGTGCACGACATGGGCCAGACGCACCATCTCGGCCATCCGGCTGCGCTGCTCGGACGCCGTGAAGTAGGTGCGCACCCGCGCCCGGATGTCGCGGCTCGTGCCGACGTAGAGCACCCGGCCGTTGCCGTCCTTGAAGAGGTAGACACCAGGCGCGTGGGGGAGCGGGTCGGCCAGGAACCGCTTGCGTCGCTGGACCGGCGTCACGCGCGAGCTGTAGCTGGACAGCTCCTCAACGGTGTGCACGCCGAGGTTGCCGACCCGTGCGATGAGCCCATGAAGCACGTCGACCGTTGCCCGCGCATCGTGCAGGGCGCGGTGGTCCGGTGTGGTCGTCGAGCCGAACACCTGCGCGAGGGAGGCGAGCCGATGGTTGGGCGACTCGTCCCGCACGACGAGCTGACGCGCCAGCTGGAGCGTGTCGAGCACCGGGAAGCCCGGCCACGGCGCGCCGGTGCGGGCAGCGGCCGACTTGAGGAAGCTGATGTCGAAGCCGGCGTTGTGCGCGACGAGGACACTCCCCGCCGCGAACTCGAGGAAGGCGGGCAGCGCACTCTCGATGCGTGGGGCGTCGTTGACCATGGCGTCGGTGATGCCGGTCAGCACGGAGATGAACGCCGGGATCGGCTCGGCCGGGTTGACGAGGGTCTGGAACTCTCCGAGCACCTCGCCGCCGCGCACCTTGACGGCGCCGATCTCTGTGATGCCGCACTCGGCCGGAGTGCCGCCTGTGGTCTCGAGGTCCACGACGACGAACGTGACGTCGGCCAGGGAGGTGCCGAGGTCGTCGAACGTCGACTGGATCGCGTGCATGACATTGACGGTATGCCGCACCGCCGACAACGCTGCGGAGGCGCGGCGGCGACGGGCCTTGTCGCAGTGATGGATCCAGAGGACGCAGCGCGAGAGGCGCTCGAGGGACGACGGTCCTGCGCCCTGCGCGACGGCGATGTCGGTGGTCTCCCATAGCGTCATCCGTGACAGATCGCAACGAGACACGAAGGGTGGCGAGGAAGATGCTCGTTGACTGCCAGACCTGCCCGGTGCGGGACGTCCACTGCGCCGAATGCGTCGTGACCGCACTGAACGCACTGACCACGATCCCCGTCGTCGGGGCGGAAGGGTCGCCCGACCAGACGATCGGCGTGGTGGGCCGCGCGGTCCACCGGGGCGGCACCGACGGCCCCGACGGCCCCGACGGCCCCGAGAGGACAGTGCCTCTTGACCGGGCCGAGCGCCGAGCCGTGTCGGCGCTGCTGGCCGCCGGCCTGGTCAACACCACGGCGGCGAACTCCGCCCGTGCCGTGCTCGACGAGGAGCTTCCCGTTGGCCGTGCGCGCGGAGCCAGACGGGCTGTCTGAGGGGCCCCACCCTGCTGATGACGCTTCTGGACCTGCTGGCGCACGCGCCCGCGCCATCGGGCGCCCGCGCGTTCGGCTGGCTCACACGCTGTCATGTCACCATGACCGCGTGTCCCGCCAGCGCAGTGCCCGGTCCACGGCTGCTGCGGCGGCCGTGGTGGCGATGTTTGCCATCGGCGCGGTCGGCGGCTGCGAAAGGGGGGCGCCCAGCGTCGCGACGACTGGCACAGCCCAGACGTCAGCGACATCGGGGGGCGCCACCACCACCAACGGCGAGATCCCTGCTGCGGCGTGGGCTGCGGCCCGAAACGAGGCCGTCGGCCAGATCCTGCAACAGCGGGTTTCCGCCGTCGACCAGGGGGACCGGGCCGGTTGGCTCGAGGCACTCGGCAGCCATCCGGACGCGCGCCTCGCAGCGACCCAGCAGCGGGTCTTCGACCGCATGACGGCCATGGGAGCGAGGCGCATGAGCATCGTGGCCCTGCGCGAGCAGTCCGAACCCCTGCCCACCCCCGCAGGCACCCCCGTGAAGTGGGACGTCAAGGCGAACCTCAGCTACGAGCTGCATGGGTTCGACACCTCCCCGCGCAGCTTCGACCTGAACCTGACGTTCAAGGCCGACCCCGCGCATCCCGAGGCCGCCGTCCTCACCGCATCGACGCCGTCCGGCCGCCCCCAGCCGTGGGACCTCGACGGGCTGGTGGTCCGCCGGACACCGCACGCACTCGTCCTCGCGGTGGGCTCGAGGGCCCGCGTCGACGAGATCGTCCGCCGGACCGCCACGGCTCGCGCCCGCGTCGCCGCAGTCTGGGGCGAGTCCCAGCCGGCGGTCTGGGTGGCCCCGGCAACGGATGCCGACGCAGCCCGGCTGCTCGGCCGCAGCGCCGCCGATCTCGACGGGGTGGCCGCTGCGACCGACGGCCCGCTGACACCCGGCCAGCACGCCGGCGCGGACCGCATCGTGCTCATCCCGGGGGCGTGGACCGCGCTCCAGCCTGACGGGCGCGACGTCGTGATGACCCATGAGCTGACCCATGCGACCGTCCGCGCGGCAACGACGCAGACCGTCCCGCTCTGGCTCGCTGAGGGCTTCGCCGACTATGTCGCGTACCGACGCATCGACCTGCCGGAGGCGACCATCGCCGCTCCGGCTCTGAAACAGGCTCGCGACCAAGGGGTCCCGCACGCCCTGCCGACGGACGCGGACTTCGACCCGAGCGCGGGTCGGCTCCAGACGGCATACGGTCTGGCCCTGCTTGCAGTCCGCACGATCGCCGACGAGTACGGCACTCCTGACCTCGTGCGGCTGTACGAGGCGGCAGCGGGCAGCATCTCCCTGCCGACCGCCCAGGTCGGCGACCGCGACGCCGCGCTCGCCCTGGCGTTCGAACAGACGCTGCACACGCGGGAGAGCACGATCGTGCGAGACTGGCAGGCGCGGATCCGCGGGCTGCTCGACTGAGCTAGGACACCGCGACATGGCTCGGTGTCCTCGGTCGCCAGATCAGGCGTAGAGCTTCTCCACGTCCTCGTTGAAGTCCTTCATGACGAGGGCGCGCTTGAGCTTCAGGGACGGCGTGAGGTAGCCGTTGGCCTCGGTGAAGTCGCCGGGCAGCACCGCGAACTTGCGGATCGACTCGGCCTTCGAGACCGCCTCGTTCGCCCGGTCCACCGCCTCCAGGAGCGCCTGCATCACGGTCGGGTTGCTCCGCGCCTCGTCGATCGAGACACCCTCGAGGCCGTGCGACTGGGCCCACAGCGGCCACATCTCGTCGTCCAGGGTGATGAGCACGGCGATGAACGGCTTCTGGTCGCCGACCACGATGCACTGAGAGACGAGTGGGTGCGCGCGCAGCCGGTCTTCGAGGACCGCGGGGGCGACGTTCTTGCCGCCGGCGGTGACGAGGATCTCCTTCTTGCGGCCGGTGATCCGCAGGTAGCCGTCGTCGTCGAGCTCACCGACGTCGCCGGTGTGGAACCAGCCGTCGACGATCGCGTCGGCCGTGGCCGTCGGGTTGTTGTGATAGCTGCTGAAGACGCCGACACCCTTGAGCAGGATCTCGCCGTCGGCGTCGATGCGGATGCCGGTGCCGGGCAGCGGTGGGCCGACCGTGCCGATCTTGATCTTGTCGGGAGTGTTGACAGCGGCCGGGGCAGTGGTCTCGGTCAGGCCGTAGCCCTCGAGGATGACGACGCCGATGCCACGGTAGAAGTGGCCGAGGCGGGTGCCGAGGGGAGCTCCGCCTGACACGGCATGCCGCACCCGGCCCCCCATGGCGTCGCGGAGCTTGGAGTAGACCAGCCGGTCGAACAGGGCGTGCTGGAGCCGGAGCCCGAGGCCCGGTCGGCCGGCGTCGAGAGACTGGCTGTACGCGATGGCGACCGTCGCCGCGCGCAGGAAGATCTTGCCCTTGCCGTCCGCGGAGGCCTTGGCCTCGGCCGAGTTGTAGATCTTCTCGAAGACGCGTGGGACCGCGAGCACGAACGTCGGCTGGAAGCCCGCGAAGTCGTCGAGCAGGTTCTTGATGTCGGACGAGTGACCCATGCGGGCCTTGCCCGCGACGCAGAGCACCTCGATGAACCGGGCAAAGACGTGGGCGAGCGGCAGGAACAGCAGCGTCGACGCGTTGTCGACGAGGATGACCGGACCGAGCTTGTCGATGGCGTTCTCTGCGAGGTCGAGGAAGTTGCCGTGGGTCAGCTCGCAGCCCTTGGGTCGGCCGGTCGTACCGGAGGTGTAGATGATCGTTGCGAGCGTGGTCCGGTCCAGGCCGGAGCGCCTCTCGTCCAGTGCCGAGTCGGGGACTCCGCGGCCCTTCTCACGCAGCGCGTCCAGGCCTCCGGCGGCGATCTCGACGACGTTCGTGAGGGACGGCAGCGAGGGCCGGACCTCGTCGACGACGGCGCGGTGCGCCTCGGTCTCGACGACGACGGTCGAGGCACCGGAGTCGGACAGCGCCCACTGGACCTGCTCGGCGGACGACGTCTCGTAGATCGGCACGACCACGGCGCCGGCGGTCCAGGCGGCGAAGTCCACCAGGGTCCACTCGTAGCGGGTGCGCGACATGAGCCCGACGACGTCACCAGGCTCGACGCCCGACGCGACGAGACCCTTGGCGACGGCGTTGACATCGTCTGCGAACTGGACCCAGGTCACATGGGTCCACCCGCCGGCGGGCGTCTTGCGCGAGAACGCTGTCTCGTTCGGGGACTCCTTGGCGTTACGCACCGGCAGGTCGGCGAGGCTGCCCTCGGACGTGGTTGGCGCGAGCGGTGCGACGACCTTTTCCTTCACTGGTCACTCCTGATGCGGGGCCGGATGAGCTGCACCTTACCGACCGGTAACCGCGACGCGCCGTCATGGTGCGCACCGTCACGCGATCGGACGGAGGCGGTCCCCAAGTCGCAGAACGCTCCCCGCCGCTCACATCTTCGCACGTGCGTCGGCGCGCTGTGGGCAGGCACTTCAGAGTGGGGCCGGGGCCCACGCGATAGCCTTCGGCGCATGGCCGATCGTACGGAGTCCTCCATCGTCATCGACGCCGCTCCCGGCGAGGTGCTCGACGTCATCGCCGACTTCGAGGCGTACCCCGAGTGGGCCAACGACGTGAAGGAGGTGCGCGTCCTCGCGGAGGAGGGCGACGGGTGGGCCGACCAGGTGGAGTTCACCCTCGACGCGGGCGCGATCAAGGACACGTATGTCCTCGACTACGAGTGGGACGTCGTCGAGGACGGCACCGGTGTCGTGTCCTGGTCGCTCGTCTCGGCGCAGGTCCTCAAGGCCATGAACGGCTCCTACACGTTGGCCTCCGACGGCGAGGGGACCAAGGTCACCTACCGCCTCGCGGTCGACGTGAAGATCCCGATGATCGGTCTGCTCAAGCGAAAGGCGGAGAAGGTCATCATCGACACCGCTCTCAAACAGCTGAAGAAGCGGGTCGAGGCCTGACCACGTGACGTCCAACGACGGTCCGCAGGAGACCCCCGCCGAGGCCCGCGCGCGCCGCCGGGCCGAGCTGCCCCAGCCCGGCACGGTCCAGCAGGAGGCAGCCCTGCTTGTCGACCTGTTGTCCCAGCGTGGGTGGGCCCCACCGGCGGGTATGCCGTCCGGCCGCGCCGGTGAGTCGGCTGGAGACGGCGCGCAGCCGGGCCATGACGCGCGCGGCGCCGGCGCTTCGTCCGGCAGCGGGCAGAGGCAGGAGAACGGGTCACAGCGCTCGGGCCCCGATGGCCAGCACGAGTGCACGTGCGGGGGTCGCACCCCGGCTGCCTGCGCGGTGTGCCCGGTCTGCCAGCTCATCGCGTTCGTCCAGCAGGTCAACCCCGAGACGATCGACAAGGTCGCCGACTTCGTCGGGTTCGCCGCGACCGCGCTGCGCGACCTGGCGACCGCCCAGCGGGAGCGACAGTCCGACGCCGGCAGGAACGGCACGGACTCCGAGGCCGGCCCCACGCACGAAGCCGACGACCCTCACCAGCCTCACGGAGAGGCGCCCTCATGAGCCGGAACCTCGCCATCGGCATCGACATCGGCGGCACCAAGGTCGCCGGGGGAGTCGTCGACGAAACCGGCACGATCATCCACCGGACCCGTCGAGACACGCCGCACCGGTCGACCTCGCCGTCGGTCGTGGAGAACACCATCGTGGAGTCCGTGGAGGAGCTCCTCTCGAAGGTCGACCCGGCCGACGTCACCGCGGTCGGGATCGGGGCCGCCGGGTTCGTCGCCGAGGACCGCTCGACCGTGGTCTTCGCACCCCACCTGTCCTGGCGGAACGAGCCGTTGCGGGATGCGCTGTCGCAGCGGATCCACCTGCCGATCACCGTCGACAACGACGCGAACGCTGCAGCCTGGGCCGAGGCGACCTTCGGCGCCGCACGAGGCGAGTCGCACGTGGTGATCATCACCCTCGGCACCGGTATCGGCGGTGCCCTCATCATCGACGGCGCGGTCCAGCGGGGCCGGTACGGCATCGCCGGCGAGTTCGGGCACATGCAGGTCGTGCCGGGCGGCGCGAGATGTGAGTGCGGCAACCGTGGGTGCTGGGAGCAGTACGCCAGCGGCAACGCGCTGGTGCGCGAGGCGAGGGCGATGATCGAAGCCGGGTCGCCCGTGGTGGTCGACCTGCTTGCTCGGCTCGGTGGGGACACGTCGGCGCTGACCGGCCCGGTCATCACCGAGGCGGCCCGCGACGGCGACGCGACCGCCCGCGAGCTGATCGCGGACATCGGCGAGTGGCTCGGGATCGGCATGGCGAACCTCGCGGCAGCCTTCGACCCTGGGCTGTTCGTCATCGGTGGGGGCGTCAGCGCAGCCGACGAGATGCTCATCGCTCCGGCGCGCGAGGCGTTCCGGCGCCAGCTGCCAGGACGCGGCTACCGGCCCCAAGCGCGGATCGTGCGCGCGGTGCTGGGCAGCGACGCGGGACTCATCGGAGCCGCGGAGCTCGCCCGCACCGGCCGCTGACCCTGCAACACACCGAAGAGCAGCAAACTCCTGTCGGTTATTAGCGGAGGAGTTTGCTGCTCTTCGGTGTGTTGCGGAAGGAGACGGTCCGGGGTCCGGCGCTCGGGCGTGGGCGGTCCGGACGCGAGGCTCTAGATGCGCGTGCCGTCGTCGAACGGGTCGCGCTCGGTGCCGCCGCGCAGCACGAGCAGGATGAAGCCGACGACGGTCATCGTCAGACCGGTGACGATCCACCAGCCGCTGCCGTCACGGTCGAACAGCAGCACGTAGAGCAGCAGCAGGGGCCCGCCCGCCAGCCCGACGACGATCGCCCAGTACATCGGGTCGGCCTCGGCCGATGGCAGGTCGATCTCGGATGGCGGCACGAAGTGGTCGTCGTCGGGGTCCACCGCATCGAGCAGTCCATCGACGTCGTCGCTCTGCGGGCCGCTACCGCGCCAGGCGTGCGACGTCGTGGAGGCGATCGGGAGGTCCAGCACGCCACCGGACTGGCCAGGCGGCATACCCGCGGTGCCCGACGGGCCAGTGTCGGCGGGAGTGCCGCCCGCGTCCACGACGCCTTGATCGGCACTCGCGCCGGCCGTGCCCTGGCCACCGGGCTCGGACGATCCGACCTCGCCGGTCTCGGCCGTCAGGTCGGGCGACGCCTCGAGCGCACCGGCAGCAGGGTTCAGCTGCGGGTCGGGAGCCTCGTCGTCCCACCCGGCGATGATGCGCTCGAACTCCGCGTCGAGGTCGCGTTCGCTCACGACGTTTCCTTGGTGCTGTGGCCACCGAGCACGAGGCTCGAGCGGCGATGCGTTCGGACCTGATGATCCTCGCATGCCCCGCTGTGCAGGCGCGAGTGTCGTAGAGTTCGAGCCGTCACATGTGGAAGGCGGACGCGGTTGTTCTACTGGTTCCTGAAGACGATCATCGTCGGGCCCATCATCAAGCTCCTCTTCCGACCGTGGGTCGAGGGGGAGGAGAACGTTCCCGAGACCGGCGCTGCGATCTTCGCCTCCAACCACCTGTCGTTCTCCGACTCGATCTTCCTGCCGATCTGCGTGCCGCGCCGCGTCACGTTCCTGGCCAAGAGCGACTACTTCACAGGTCGCGGTCTCAAGGGCCGCCTGACGGCGGCGTTCTTCAGGGGCGTCGGCCAGCTGCCCGTCGACCGGTCCGGTGGCAAGGCGAGCAACGCCGCGCTCAACTCGGGCCTGAAGGTGCTGCGCCGTGGTGAGCTTCTCGGCATCTACCCCGAAGGCACCCGCTCGCCCGACGGCCGGCTCTACCGCGGCCGCACGGGCGTGGCCCGGATGGCCCTCGAGGCCAAGGTGCCGGTGATCCCGGTGGCGATGATCGGCACCGACAAGGCCCAGCCGACCGGCAAGGTCATCCCGCGGATCATGCGTGTCGGTGTGCGGGTCGGCAAGCCGCTCGACTTCTCCCGCTACGAGGGCATGGAGGACGACCGTTTCGTCCTGCGCTCGATCACCGACGAGATCATGTACGAGCTCATGCTGCTGTCGGCCCAGGAGTACGTCGACATGTACGCCACGTCGATGAAGGACCGGCTCGTCGCGGCGGCCCGGGCCAAGGCACGCGAGCTGCAGGAGGCGGCCAAGCCCGGCAGTGCGGCGCCCGAGCTGGAAGAGGCGCTCGACGCAGCCGAGGGGCGGGAGCGAGCCGCCAAGGCGGACTCGAACGAGGCGGAGGCGGGCTCCGACACCGACGACGACGAGGGCCACGGCCCCGTGGTCGCCGCCTCCTAGCCCTCATGCTCCGGTCGTTGCGACTGCGCGACGAGAGGCACGAGCTGGCGACCTCCTCGACGCCGACGCCGCGAGCCGTCCTCGACGACGAGCACGCGATCGTGCGCGCCCTCTGGCGCGCAGTCGACGTCTTCCGATGCCTGGCGCTGCTGTATGCCGTGTGGTCGGTGTGGGCGCGCCACGCCGAGATCGCACACCTGGGCGGCGCGATCGCCGTGCTCGGAGTGCTCACCGGGTGGACGGTCGTCCAGACCGTGCGCCCGATGCGCACGGTCCAGGCCTACTCGGTGGAGCTCGCGATCGGGTGCGCTGCGATCCTGGCGACCAGGCTCGTCGACACGCCCGAGGTCATCATGGGCGGCGCGCGGACACTCCCGTCCATCTGGCCGTCGGCCGCGATCGTCGGCTTCGCCATCCTGCGCGGCTGGCGGGGCGGCATCATGGCGGCCGCGGTCGTCGCGACGTGCTCGTTCATCGAGGTCATCGAGCCGACACCGAACACCATCTCGAACTCGGTCTTCGGCTTCCTCCTCGGCGGCTGCGTGGGCTTCTGCGTCGATCTCGCCCGGTCGAGCCACGCGGCGCTGGCCGAGGCGATGCGCCGCGAGGCGGCTCGGGTCGAGCGCGACCGGCTGGCCCGCACGGTGCATGACGGGGTGCTTCAGACTCTCGCCTTCATCCACCGTCGCGCGACCGACATCGGCGGCGAGACGGCCACCCTGGGCGCGATGGCCGGCGAGCAGGAGCGCATCCTGCGCACCCTCGTGAGCCAGACCGACCTCACCGAGGTCGACCGGGCTGTCACGGGCGACGCCGACCTACGCGCCCTGCTGCGCCACGTCGAGGCGGACGACGTGCAGCTCGTGGCACCGGCTGACCCGATCCTGCTGCCTCGCAAGGTCGCCGACGAGGTCGTCGCAGCGGTCGAGGCGGCACTGGACAACGTGCGCAAGCACGCAGGCGCCGGCGCGCAGGCCTGGGTCCTGCTCGACGACGAACGGTCCGGAGTCTGTGTCACCATCCGGGACTCCGGTCGCGGCGTATCGGCGGGCCGGCTCGAGGAGGCCGTGGGACAGGGACGGCTGGGCGTCTCGTCAAGTATCAGGGCGCGCCTGACCGACCTCGGAGGGAGTGCAACGATCACCTCGGGAGCGGCGGGTGGCACGACCGTGGAGCTACGGGTGCCACGGAAGGACGCGGCCCGGCGCACCGGCTCTGCGCCCACCTGAAATCGCAGCAGCACCCCGCACCAGCCACGCAGACGGAGGAGGACCGTGACCGACCAGCACGACCTGACCAGCGAGGCGAATGCCGGCGGCCGGATCCGTGTCGTCGTCGCCGACGACCATCCGATGTGGCGCGACGCGGTGGCCCGTGACCTCGCGAGCGCCGGCTTCGACGTCGTCGCGACCGCCGATGATGGCCGCTCGGCTGTGGTGCGGACGAGGGCGACGAGCCCGGATGTGCTCGTGCTCGACCTCAACCTCCCGGGCCTCAACGGGGCCCAGGTCTGCGCCGCGCTCGCGGCGGCCGAGGTGCCGACCAGGATCCTCATCCTGTCGGCGAGCGGTGACCAGCAGGACGTCCTCGAAGCGGTCAAGGCGGGCGCACTCGGGTATCTCGTCAAGTCAGCCGGCCGGGACGAGTTCCTCGCGGCGGTGCGGGCGACAGCGGCAGGGGAACCGGTGTTCACTCCGGGGCTCGCCGGGCTGGTGCTGGGTGAGTTCCGGCGAGCCCAGGCGGCGCCGAGCGACGAGCGCGCGATCCCCGAGCTCACGACGCGCGAGACGGAGATCCTCAAGTACGTCGCGACCGGGATGGGCTACAAGGAGATTGCGGCAACTCTGTTCCTGTCGCACCGCACCGTGCAGAACCATGTGCAGAACATCTTCGGCAAGCTGCAGATGCACAACCGTGTCGAGCTGGTCCGTTTCGCCATGGAGCGCGGGATCGACCTGTCGGACCCCACTGATCCGGACGCCTGACCGGCTCGCACCTCGGCGCACTCGAGGTGCGGCGGCGACCGTGGTCATTTCGGGATGCGGACCCGTGCAGGGCACGCTCTGGGCGCCGTCTACGCTGTCTGGGTGAACATGAGGACCGTCACTGCCGATGTCGGCCTCGAGCCCGCAGCGGGCTCCGAGGCGCTCGCCGCCCTGACGGCGGCGGCAGCCGAGCTCGAAGCCGCACAGCAGCCGAGCTGGCCGGACACCGCCGCCCTCGCCCAGGCCACCGAGACCCTCGCCACGTATCCGCCCCTCGTCTTCGCCGGCGAGTGCGACATCCTCACCGACCGGATGGCCAAGGCCGCCGTCGGCGAGGCCTTCGTGCTCCAGGGCGGCGACTGCGCCGAGACGTTCGCCTCCGCGACCGCGGACAACATCCGCGACCGCATCAAGACGATCCTGCAGATGGCCGCCGTGCTTACGTACGGCGCATCGGTGCCGGTCATCAAGGTCGGCCGGATGGCCGGGCAGTACGCCAAGCCGAGGTCCTCGTCCGTCGAGACCCGCGAGGGCGTGACGCTGCCCGCCTTCCGCGGCGACATGGTCAACGACTTCGCGTTCCACGAGACGGCCCGGATGCCCGACCCGCAGCGGCTTGTTCAGGCCTACCACGCGAGCTCCGCGACGTTGAACCTCGTGCGCGCCTTCACCACCGGCGGCTTCGCCGACCTGCGTCACGTCCACGACTGGAACCGCGGCTTCGTCGCCAACTCCGCGAACGCGCGCTACGAGAAGCTGGCTCGTGACATCGACAAGGCGATGCGCTTCATGGCGGCCTGCGGCGCCGACTTCGATGCGATGCGGACGGTCGAGTTCTACGCAGCACACGAGGCGCTGCTGCTCGACTACGAGCGTCCGCTCACCCGGATCGACTCGCGTTCGGGGCGGCTCTATGACACCTCCGGCCACTTCGTCTGGGTCGGCGAGCGCACCCGCCAGCTCGACGGCGCGCACGTCGACTTCGTCTCGCGGATCAGCAACCCGATCGGGGTCAAGCTCGGCCCCAAGGCCGACATCGACGAGGTGCTCCGGCTCATCGACAAGGTCGACCCCGACCGGACTCCTGGCCGCCTGACGTTCATCACCCGGATGGGAGCGGGCACGGTGCGCGACGCGCTGCCTGCGCTCGTCGACAAGGTCACGGCGTCCGGGGCGACGGTCACCTGGATCTGCGACCCGATGCACGGAAACACGTTCGAGTCCTCGACGGGCTACAAGACGCGTGACTTCGACGACATCGTCGAGGAGGTGCGCGGCTTCTTCGAGGTCCACCGGTCGCTCGGCACGATTCCCGGCGGCATCCACGTGGAGCTCACCGGCAACGACGTCACCGAGTGCCTCGGCGGAGCGGAGAAGATCATCGACTCCGACCTCGAGAAGCGCTACGAGTCCGTCTGCGACCCCCGCCTGAACCACCAGCAGTCGCTCGAGCTGGCGTTCGTCGTCGCCGAGATGCTGGGTCAGGCGTGAGACCATCGCGCCTGTGACCGCCAGCCCGTACCACGCAGACCTGCTCAGCGACACCCTCACCAAGCCGTCCGACGCGATGCGCGCCGCGATGGCGGCCGCGGAGGTCGGCGACGACGTCTTCGGTGAGGACCCGACCCTGCGGGCCCTCGAGGAGCGGGTCGCGGGCATGCTCGGCCAGGAGGCCGCCCTCTTCACGCCGTCCGGGTCGATGGCCAACCAGCTCGGCGTGCGCGTGCACGTCAAGCCGGGCGAGGAGCTTGTGGGGGACTCGCTTGCCCACGTGGTGCGAGCCGAGCTCGGTGCGGCGGCGGTGCTGTCGGGCATCTCGTCGCGCACCTGGGTGTCCGAGCGAGGCCGTTTCCGGGCCGACGACGCCGCAGCGCTGATGATCACCGGCGTCGGCCCGTACCAGGTGTGCACCTCGCTGGTCGTCGTCGAGAACACGCACAACTTCGGCGGTGGCACCGTCCAGCCGATCGAGGAGATCCGCCGGGCCCGCTCGGTCACCCGCGAGCGTGGCGTGGCGATGCACCTCGACGGGGCGCGCCTGTTCAACGCTCATGTCGCCTCCGGCGTGTCGCTCACTGACTACGGTCGCGAGTTCGACACGGTGTCGGTCTGTCTGAGCAAGGGCCTCGGCGCGCCCGTCGGAAGCGTGCTCGCCGGCTCGGCGGAGGCGATGGCCGAGTCGCGCATCTGGCGCAAGCGCTTCGGAGGCGGCATGCGTCAGGCCGGGATCCTTGCTGCTGCGGGCCTCTTTGCGCTCGACAACAACGTCGAGCGACTCGCCGACGACCACGCCCGGGCTCGACGGGCGGCAGAGGCGATGGCCGAGGCTGCCCCAGGCTCGGTCGATCTCACCACGGTTGAGACCAACATCGTCATCGTCGACGTCTCCGCGGCGGGCTGGGCGTCCTCGGCGTTCGTCGCGGCGGCGCTCGACGCCGGCGTGCGGACGTATGCCGTGGGGTCGGGCGCCGTGCGCCTCGTCTGGCACCTCGACGTCGATGACGCCGGCACCGACGTCGCGATCGACGTCCTCACCGGCCTGCTCCGCAACCCGCCGACCGCCGCCTGACTTCTCGGCCCCCGGGCAGCAACCAGACACGCGCCGAACGCCGCGTTCGACGGCGAACTCAGTGTGGTGACAGGGAGTTCGCCGTCGAACGCGGCGTCCGGTCACCGGTCTGCGTGTTTCTCCGATGCGCGGGGGTCTGAGGCCCTACGTTGGGGCAGTCAGGGGCCCGGACGTCCAGGAGGTCGCCTTGGTGCGCCAGACCGATCCAGATGAGCCGACGTCGGCCATGGGTGCGTCGACCCAGCCGGCGCAGACACCGCCTCCCACCGGCATACTGGACCGCATGGTCCGGTGGGCGAAGCTCACGCTCCCCGGCTGCTGGGGCGCGGTCATCTTCGCAGCGGTGTCCTACACTCCGTCGCTGTTGCCCCGGGGCGGGCTCCTCCAGGGCATCGTCTGCGGCATCACGGGCGCCATCGGCTACGGCCTCGGCGTGACCGCCGCGTGGATCTGGCGAGCATTCGCCGACCGTCAGGCCCGTACGCCGCAACCGAGGTCGTGGCGGGTGTTCCTCATCGCCGGTGGCGCCTTGCTGGCGCTCGCGTTCGGCTTCGGCCAGTACTGGCAGTACGAGATCCGTCGGATCATGGGGGTCGACGAGTACAACCTCGCCCTCGTCATCCTGTCGCCGCTGTTCGCCGTCGTGCTGTTCGGGCTGCTGCTCGCTGCCGGGCGCGGGGTTCGCGCGCTCTACCACCGCGTCGTCCGGCTGCTCAAGCGGTGGATCGGCCCGCGCGCCGCGAACTTCGTCGGCTGGGCGCTGGTCGCCTCGTTCGTCTACCTGCTCGTGACCGGGGTGCTGCTCGACGGCCTCCGGAACATCGCGGACCAGACGTTCTCGGTCCGCAACGGCATCACCGAGGAAGGCGTGACGCAGCCGACGACGGCCCTGCGATCCGGTGGAGCCGGGTCCCTCGTGCCGTGGGACACGCTGGGTCGTGAGGGACGCACGTTCGCCGCGTCCGGCCCGTCGGCGAGTCAGATCCAGGCGGTCATCCACCATGCGGCGAAGGAGCCGATCCGCGCCTACGCGGGCCTGGAGTCCGCCGACGACGCCGAAGCCAGGGCCCGCCTGGCGGTCGACGACCTCGCTCGGGCGGGAGGATTCGACCGAGCCGACCTGCTCGTCATCACGACGACCGGGAGCGGCTGGGTGGACCCGGCCCTCATCGACAGCTTCGAGTACCTCAGCGGCGACTCGGCGGCGGTGGCGATGCAGTACTCCTACCTGCCTTCGTGGATCTCCTACCTGGTGGACCAGTCCAAGGCCCGAGAGGCCGGGCGGGCGCTCTTCGACGCGGTCTACGAGCACTGGATCGGACTGCCACAGGACCACCGCCCGCGGCTGTATGTCGCCGGCGAGAGCCTCGGGTCGTTCGGTGGGGAGACCGCCTTCAGCGGCGAGTTCGACCTGCGCAACCGGACCGCGGGCACGGTCTTCGTCGGACCGCCCAACTTCAACACCCTGTTCCGCGAGTTCACCGACCACCGCGACTCGAACAGCCTCGAGATCCAGCCGGTCTACAAGGACGGCCGCACCGTGCGCTTCGCCAGTGACGCCAGTGCGGACATCCCACCCGACGGCCAGCCCTGGGAAGGCAACCGGGTGCTGTACCTCATGCACGCCTCCGACCCGATCGTCTGGTGGAGCCCGAACCTCATCTTCAGCGAGCCTGACTGGATCAATGAGCCACCCGGCAAGGACACGCTCGACATGATCTGGATCCCGTTCGTGACGTTCTGGCAGGTGACGGCGGACCTTCCCTTCTCGACGGGTGTGCCGGGCGGTTTCGGCCACAAGTACACCGAGGAGCAGGTCGACGCGTGGAATGCCGTCCTCAAGCCTCAGGGGGTCACGCCGGACGTGCTCACCGCGGTGCGCGACGCCGTCGCTCACGACGACTGAGTCGCTCCGCCATGCTTGTGGGGGCCGCGTCCGGCCCGACCCCACAAGCATGGCGCGAGAGCCGTCGCGGAGCCGCCCGAAGGTGGGTCAGACCTCGTGGTGGAGGGCCTCGGCGGGCAGCTCACCGGGGCGTCGGCGCGCGAGGAGCTCGACGGCATACATGGCGGTGAGCACGAGCGCGCCGCCCACGAGCATTCGCCACGTCAGGGTTTCGTCGCCGAGGGTGACGGCGAAGAGGGCCGCGAACACCGGCTCCAGGGTCATCACGATCGCCGCCCGCGTGGCGGGCATATGCGCCTGGGCCCAGGTCTGGACCCACAGCGACAGGATGCTCGCGAAGACGACCATGTAGAGCACGGAGGCCCACTGCGCCGGAGTGGTCGGCAGGACCACCCCACCCGGGAGTGCACCGATGAGGCAGATGACCCCGATGACGACCATCTGCACGACGGACAGCCCCGTCGCGCTGTCCGCCGAGGTGAACCTCCCGAGGCCGACGATGTGCAGCGCGTAGAGGGCCGCGGCGAGCAGCGTGATGGCCTCGCCGACACCGACCGAGAGCCCGTTGAGCGACAGGAGCGCCAGGCCGGCGGTCGCGAGTCCTACTGCGGCCCAGGTTGATCCGGGCACGCGTTCTCGAAGGAGCACGGCCGTGAAGATCGGTGTGAGCACGACGTAGGTGCCGGTGATGAACCCCGACACCGATGCCGGCGTCGTGGCGAGCCCCTGCGTCTGGAAGATCTGGGCGAGGCCATAGAGGGCACCGAGGCCGATCCCGATGACGAGCTGCCGCCGGGTCAGAGCGCGCACCGGCTTCCAGAACAGCACCAGCATGATCACTGCAGCCAGGCAGAACCGCACGGCGAGGAAGTCGACCGGAGGGATCACGTCGACGAGATCGCGGATCAGGAAGAAGGTCGAGCCCCACACGGCGGTCAGGGCCACGAGCAGGAGCGTGGCAAGGCGCGACTGCGCAGCAGCGTGCATCGGGCGGCGACTCAGACGATCGTCAGCGTGATCGTGCTGCCCTTGGGGGCGGACTGGCCGGGCGTCACGCTCTGGACACGGACGAGGTCGAACAGCTTTCCGAACGGGTAGTCCTTCTGGACCTTGAACCCGAGGTCGGTGAGGGTCTTCTCGGCCTGCGCGACGGGCTGGCCGACGACGTTGGGCACCTGCACCATCACCGGTCCCTTGGACACGACGATCGTGACGGTGTCGCCCCGGTGAAGGGTGCCGTTCGCCGGGGTCTGCGAGACCACCTGTCCCGTCGGGACGGTGTCGCTGTTGACGTCGTCACCGCGAGCGACCTGGAGGCCGGCGCCGGTGATCGCCGCGGTCGCGGCATCGACGGGGGAGCCGCGGACGTCCGGGACCTTGATGGGCTGTCGGCCCTTCGACACGACGAGCGCGACCATGGTCGCCCGCCGAACCGACGTGCCCGGCGCCGGGGTCTGCGAGATGACGACGCCTTGAGGCACCGTCTCGCTCCACTTCCCCTCCGTCTCGCCGACCCGAAGCGTGAGTGGCGCGAGCACTCCGGTGGCGTCGGCGGCCTTGGCGCCGACGAGCTTGGGCACGGCATACCGCTCCTGGCCCTTGGACACGACGACGTTGACCGTCGAGCTCTTGGCGACCTCGGTGCCGGGGGCCGGATCGACCCGGATCACGATGCCCTTGGGCTTGGTCTCGGAGAACTCCTCGGTCTGGTCCATCGACAGGGAAGCCTGGTCGATGGCGGCCTGGGCCGGGCCGACCGGCTGGCCGACGACCGCTGGTACGACGGTCACGCCGCCGGGACCGGCGATGAACCACCAGCCGGCCGCGCCGCCGAGCACGAGCAGGGCCGCTGCGAGCCACCAGGGCCAGCGGGCGCGCCGGCGGCGAGTCCGGCTCAGTGGCAGGGCAGTGGTCCGCTCGACCTGCGGCTCGCGCGGGTCCTCGTCGTGGATGGGCAGCCCGGCGAGGGCCGAGCGGGACGACCGCGCGGGGTGGTCGTCGAAGGGGCCAGAACCCTCGTCCGGCGTGCGGCGCGACGAGGCGCCCGCGGGCGCCGCCTCGGAGAACGCGTCGGCCACTGCGTAGCGCGACCCGTCGGCCACCGCGCCGGACCCCGCGCCGGATGACGTCGGCAGGCCGGGGGAGGACCGCGCGTCCACGGCGACGCCACGCCGGTCGAGGTCGGCCGGCGTGAGCTGCGACCGGACGCTGCGCAGCGCGGACACGAATGCCGTCGCGGACTCGAACCGGTCGTCCGGCTCGAGAGCCGTGGCGCGAGCGACCAGGAGGTCGAGCTCGGGCGGGACGGCGTCGACGATCGAGGACGGCTCGGGGATCGAACCGTGGACGTGCTGGTAGGCGATCTGGATCGGGGTGTCGCCCGTGACTGCCTTGCGCCCCGTGAGCATCTCGAACAGGAGCAGCCCGGCTGCGTACACATCGCTGCGCTGGTCGGCCATACCGGACTCGACCTGCTCGGGGGACAGGTACGACGCCGTGCCGAGCAGGACGCCCGTCTGGCTCGTCGTGGACTGGTTGGTGATGGCCCGCGCGAGGCCGAAGTCGGCGACCTTGACCTCGCCGTCCCGCCGGACGATCACGTTCTCTGGCTTGACGTCCCGGTGAATCATCCCTGCCGAGTGGGCCGCCCGCAGGGCGAGCAGGATCGGCTCGAGGATCGCCAGCGCCTCGCGGGCCGTGAACGGCGCCTCCTCGTGGATGACGTCCCGCAGGGTCTTCCCGTCGACGAGCTCCATGGCCAGGAACACGTCGCCGTCGTCCTCGCCCTGGTCGTAGACGGCGACGACGTTGGGGTGGCTGAGGCGGGCGGCCGAGCGGGCCTCGCTCCGGAACCGCTCGACGAAGACGTCATCGGTGGCCAGGCCCGGGCGCATGATCTTGAGGGCGACCTCCCGGTCGAGGCGCCCGTCCAGCGCCACGTAGACAGAGGCCATGCCCCCGTCTGCGAGGTGAGAGAGGATCCGGTAGCGACCGTCGATGACCCGACCGACGAGCGCATCCGCCACGCTGGACGTCACGGGGGAAGTTTACGGGCTGAACCAGCGCATCCTGTGCAGGCCAGCCGCCGGGGCGGCAGCTTTGGGGGAGCGCCCGGCCTGGACGTTCAGAGCTTGGCGTAGATGGCGAGGACTGCGGCGACGTACTTCTTCGTGTCCTCGTACATCCCCTTGGTCCGCACCGAGCGCAGTCCCTGGTAGTACCCCGCGATCGCCTCGTCCCGGTCGTCGGCCGTGGCCTGCAGTGCGCGGAGGATGAGCACACCGGCGGTGATGTTGTCCTGGGTGTCGTAGCGGTCGAGGGTGCGGCCGGCTAGCTCGGACGCCCAGGCGATGGAGGTGGGCATGATCTGCATCACCCCGACCGCGTCGGTGTACGACACGGCGCGCTGGAACCAGCCGGACTCGAGCCAGCCGACCGCGAGAGCGAGCTTCGGGTCGACGCCGTGCCGGGTCGCTGTGGCTCGGATCATGTCGGCCGTCTGGGCGCGCGTCGGGACCGACTCGTGGGCGAGCTTCGCCTTGCTTGCGGCAACTGCCTTCTCGGTCTTCGTGGATGGCTTGTACCCGGCCGGCGGGGCGTTGCTCGGAGCAGGAGGTGCTGGCGGCGCGGGCACGATGATGCGCTGGCCGACGAAGATCAGATGCACGTTCTTGAGCGTGTTTGCGGCAAGCAGCGTGGTCAGAGACACGTGGTAGCGCACGGCGATGCCGGACATCGTGTCGCCCGCCTGCACGATGTGGACGCGTCCCGTGGCGGCCGGCTTGGAGGCCGCGGGCTTGGTCGTCGTGGGCTTCTTCGTGGGCTTCGAGCTGGGGGCGGAGGTGGCCGGGCCCGGCACCTGCAGCCGCTGCCCGATGTGGATCATCGCTCCGCCGCCGGCCAGCTCGTTCTTCTCCACGAGGGCGGCGACTGTGGTGCGGTGCGCTATCGCGAGCGCCCAGAGAGTGTCGCCTGGTCGCACCACGACAGTCGTCCAGGTCTGTGGTCTGACGGGGGCAACGACGGCGTGGGGCGGCTGCGCCAGCGCGGCGACGTCGGCGAGGGGCATTCCGGAGGTCCTTTCCTGAGCCCGAGTGCTGTGATGCGGCGCGTGGAGGGGTTCGGGAAGGGCTTTATGGTAGTTGAGTGGGCAGAGTGACGCATGTGACGCTAGCGCACAGTTGAGCACTAAAGTAAAAATACACGGTTGTAATTCGCGCGTCTGAGACCGCCCCGAGGCGCTCGGGCGACCTCGACCAGCCCGTATGCCGGCTCGTCGCGTCACCATGCCGCGCCCCGCCGGGCGCGCAGTGGCAGACTTTTCGCTCGTGAGCGACAAGCAGGTGCGGTCGAGCCAGACCGACGGGACGAACCTGACCGAATCCGGTGACGACACGGCCAGCGACCTCGAGTCGCTGGTCGGCGAGTGGCTGACGGTCCCCGACATCGCGGAGCAGCTGGGGGTGCCGCTGGCGAAGGTGCGGCAGTACCTCGCCGACCGTGAGGTACTCAGCGCTCGCATCGGGCCGCGGCGGGTGCCGTCGGTGCCGGCGAAGTTCTTCGACACGGCGGGCCCCCGACCCGAGCTGCGGGGCACCTTCACCGTGCTCGCCGATGGTGGCATGGACGACGGCGAGATCATCGAGTGGCTCTTCACGCCTGACCCCACGCTCCCGGTCGAGGGGGCGCCGATCGATGCTCTCCGCGCCGGGCACAAGACCGAGATCAGGCGCCGGGCGCAGGAACTCGCCTTCTGACGAGCGAGCCCGCGGCGCCCCGCCCCGGGCCGCGGTCAGGCGTGACGGGCTGTCGACACGTCGACGAGCTCCTCCAGCACGTCGAGCGCGTCGGCGTCGAACGCGCCGGTCCCCCGAGCCTGCTCCACCGCCTTGCGGGAGTCGTCGGCGAGCGCCGTGATCAGCCGCTCGACCCGATCCACGGCGCCGGTCCTGACGAGCACCTGACGGATCTGCTCGACCCCGGACAGGTCGAGGTCGTCGCGGCCCAGCAGTCCTTCGACCGTCGCGCGATCGACGTCGGATGCCGCGTCGAGAGCGTGGGCGACCAGAACCGTCCGCTTGCCTTCGCGCAGGTCGTCGCCGGCGGGTTTGCCGGTCGCTTCCGGGTCACCGAACACGCCGAGCAGGTCATCCCGCAGCTGGAAGGCCTCGCCGAGCGCAAGGCCGTAGTCGGACAGCGGGGCGAGCGAACGATCTGGGGCCCCGCCGACAAGAGCGCCGATGAGCAGCGGGTGCTCGATGGTGTACTTCGCGCTCTTGAAGCGAATCACCTTGCGTGCCGAAGCAACTCGCGCGTCGAGGTCGAGGCCTTCCCACCCGCGGGCAGACTCCAGAAGGTCCAGGAACTGGCCGCCCATGAGCTGGGTCCGCATGGTGTCGAACAGCTGTCGGCCACGGGCGAGCTCGGCAGCCGGCAGGCCACAGGTCGAGTAGAGCTCGTCGCACCAGGTGAGGCAGAGGTCACCGGCAAGGATCGCCGTGCCCTCGCCGAACCGGTCCGGGTCGCCTGCCCAACCGCGCTCGCGGTGCAGCGTGGCAACGGCGCGGTGTGCGGACGGCATACCTCGTCTGGTGTCGCTGCGGTCCATGACGTCGTCATGGAGCAGCGCGGCACCCTGGAAGAACTCCATGCTCGCGGCCAGGCGGACCACGGCATCCGAGTCGGCCCCGCCGGCGGCGCGGTAGCCCCAGTAGAGGAAGCGGGCGCGCAGGCCCTTACCCCCGGTCAGCAGGCCCGACACGGCCGCGACGAGCGGAGCGGTCTCGTCGCCGATGACAGCCAACGACTCCGTGGCCCCGGCGATCTGGGCATCGATCGCCTGCTGGACCCGACGGCGGAGCACGTCGAGTTCGGTGGGGGTCTGCACGGCGTCCTCCATCGAGTCGGGAATCGTGGTCAGCCTACGCGGAGCGGTGGTCGGCCCGTGAACAGCCCGCACGACGCGGACACGAGCGGCCTATCGTGTGCGGCATGGCACACGGCACGGCATCCTCGATGGCTCGGGCGGAGCGGTTCACCCGGTCGATTCCGGCGATGATCGCTGCTGACACCCCCACGTTCAGCTTCGAGTTCTTCCCGCCGCGCGACGAAGCCGCCGTCGGGCAGCTCTGGGAGGCGATCCGCAGGCTCGAGAAGGTGTCGCCGAGCTTCGTGTCGATCACCTACGGCGCCGGCGGAAGCACCCGCGACCGCACGGTGCGACTCACCCAGCGCGTGCTCGAGGAGACGTCGCTGACTCCGATGGCGCACCTCACGTGCGTCGGGCACTCGATCTCCGAGATCCGCGGCATCGTCGGGTCGTACGCCTCGGCCGGCGTGCGCAACATCCTCGCGCTGCGGGGCGACCCTCAGGGCGGTCTGGGTCAGCCGTGGGTGGCCCACCCCGAAGGTTTCGACCACGCCGACGAGCTCGTCAGCCTCGTCAAGGCTCTCGGCGACTTCACGGTGGGCGTCGCGGCCTTCCCTGACGGTCACCCGGAGTCACGCTCCGTCGACGAGGACGCCGAGACGCTGATCCGCAAGGAGCGCGCGGGAGCGGAGTTCGCCATCACGCAGATGGTGTTCGACGTCGACAACTACCTCCGGCTCCGCGACGAGCTCGCCCGACGCGGCTCCCGACTGCCCGTCGTGCCCGCGATCATGCCGATCACCAACGCCCGCCAGGTCATCCGGATGGCCCAGCTGGCAGGGCAGCCGATGCCGCGAGCCATCACCGAGCGGCTCGACCGCCACGGTGACGACGCCGAAGGCGTGCGTGCCGAGGGCCTGGCGATCGCCACCGAGTCGTCGCGTCGCCTGCTCGACGAAGGTGCGCCCGGCATCCACTTCATCACGATGAACCGTTCGTCGGCGACACTCGAGGTGTTCGGCAGCCTCTGAGCCGAGAGCGCCCTACCGCGGCTCCTCGCCGGCGGTGTCGGGGTCGGCGGAGGCGGCCGACGGGGTCGGAGGGCCGACCTGCTGCGACGGTTTCCGCGGCGGGATCGGCTGGGTCGGCGGTGAGCCAGCTGGGGAGCCTGCTGGGGAGCCTGGCGGTGAGCCCGCTCGCGGGGCGGTGCGCGGGGCAGGCGGCTGCGAGATGCCGACGCGTTCACCCCAGGCGTCGTAGCGTCGCTTGAGGCGACGGATGCGTCCGGCCAGCTTGTAGACGATCCAGGCGCCCAGGGCGAGCAGGACCAGGGCGATCGTTGCCGCGGCCCAGGGGTGGGCGATGGCCAGCGCGGTGACCCCGGTGACAGTCACGTCCTCGGAGGTGCTGACGACGATGTTGCTCGCCGGTTCGGGTGAGGTGTTGATGACACCGCGCAGGCCGGCCTTGATGCCGTGCGAGATGAGGGCGGTGACGCCGCCCGTGGCCGCACCGATCGCGGCGTCGAGGCTCGCGGTGTCATGGCCGATGAGGTAGCCGATGGTCGCGCCCACGGCCGGTCGGATCACGGTGTGGATGGTGTCCCATACCGAGTCGACGTACGGGACCTTGTCGGCGACGAGCTCGACGACGAAGAGGATCCCGGCGATGACGAGCACGTCGGTGCGGGCCAGGGCATCCGGGATCTGGCTGAGGTGGAACGCCTTGTCGGCAAGGCCAAGCACGAGCACAACGAGGTACGCGTTGATGCCGCTGCCCCACCCGGTGGTGAAGGCCATGGGGATGAGCTCGGTGCCCATGTCGCTCCTTGCGTGCGGTGGCGAGAACACGGTTCCAACATCTGGGACGGTGCCCTATTCCCGGCCTGCGTGCAACGAGGTGACACGAGAGACGACACGCATGGGGCCCGATCCGCGAGCGGACGGCACCCCTGCAACCCTCCGTTCGCGGACCGGGCCCGCACGACAGACTCTGCCGGGTGGTGCGGGTGTGACGCCTGAGCACTCCTACTCACGTGGGCGATGGCCGGGGTCCGCCGACCCGACATGCGGGTGCCCTGACCCGTGTGAGCGCAGGCTTGGATGGGCGGCGATGTGGCGTGTGGGAGGGCGGGTCAGCCCGGCGGGCGGACCGAGACCGAGCGTCCGCCGGTGATCCGGACGAGCTCGTCATGTGACGTCGGAAACACGGTGTGCGGGTGACCAGCGGCCGCCCACACGACAGCCTGCTGGGCGAGTGCAGCGTCGACCAGCGTCGTCACCGGGGTCGTATGGGCGACAGGCGCGACGCCTCCGATCGCGAATCCCGTTGTGGCTCTGACGAACTCAGGGTCCGCTCTGCCAACCGACGTGAAGCCCTGCTCGGCCGCGAGGTGGCCGGTGTCGACGCGATGGCCTCCGGATGTGAGCACGAGCAGGGGGATCCGCGACCCGTCGGAGCGGGTCGCCAGGAACACGAGGGAGTTCGCGATCGCCGACACCGAGGTGCCGAGTGCCTCGGCTGCCTGGGCCGCCGTCCGAGCTGCGCCGTCGAGGACCACGACCTCGCCCGTGACGCCGGCATCCGTCAAGGCGGTGCGGACCCGTCGGACCGACGGATGGTCGAGCACGGCGGACGGGTTCTGCGGCGTCGGGGCGTCGATCTGGACCATGAGCGACACCGTAGCGTCGGCGTTCAGCCGACTCGTCGGACTCGCTTGACACGGTGTCGGCGCCGGGGGCTACGCTGTGCATATCGAACACATGTTCGAAACAGATGTTCGAGTCAGAGATCTGTCCAACCAGTATTTCAGTCAGCTCAGTCGTCGGTTGGTGTCGGGTTGCTCGTGTGGGGCGCGAGCGGCCTGGGTCGTGATGTCCGGCCTCGACGTGTCCGAGGGAGACGTGTCGTGGTGCGCAGGTTCAGCGATCCCGTGAGGGTCAAGGTCCAGGTCGCAGTGCCGGCCGAGGTGCAGGTCGCAGTGCCTGCCGAGGTGCAGGTCGCAGTGCCGGCCGAGGTGCCGGTGGGAGTGCAGCGGAACGTGCCGGTCAGACGGCTCGAGAGCGTGCCGGTCGGGGTGCAGGGGGAGGTGCCCGATGAGGCACCCACCGCCCCGGCCGGCACCCCGGACGTGCCGAGCGAGGTGCCGGTGAAGCTGCACTCGGGCGCGGTCCCCGCCGCGTTCATCTGGCGCGGCCGCCTCTATGTCGTCCGCGACGTGCTCGCCCACTGGCGGGAGCGGCGGGCCTGGTGGCGCGATGCCCTCGAGGCCGAGGAGGAGCACGTACGCCCGGGCCAGACGCTCGCCGCGGCCGCGAGCGAGCAGCACATCTGGCGGGTCGAGGCGAGCCCCGGGTGGTCGTTCGCACCCGGCGTCTACGACCTGGCCCATGACGAGGCGGCTGGCCACGACCCGAGCGACCGGTGGTCGCTCGTCCGCATCGCCGACTGACCGCGTGACTGACGAGCCATCCGTGACGAGAAAGGAGCCGATCGTGACCACCGCCCCGCTACGCAGACCGCCGATCTCGGTCGCCGTGCTCGACCTGCTCGAGCGAGCCCGCACGACCCTCGAGGCCGCGTGCCGCACCTCCGACGCGTCCGAGCGGTACCGCGACGCGCATCTCGGTGCGCTGCGGGCCGCGGCCGCGGTCGTCGCAGCCCGCACTGCGCCGACGCCGCGGTCGCGACCACGCAGTGTCTGGCAGGTGCTGCCCGGGGTCGCACCTGAGCTGGGGGAGTGGGCAGCATTCTTCGCGGCCTGCTCGGCCCACCGCTCGGTCATCGACCGTGGCGGCCACATCTCGGTCCGGGAGGCCGACGACCTGCTGCGCCAGGCCGAGATGTTCCTCGAGATCGTCCAGGACCTCCTCGGGGTGCCACTGACCATCCCGCTGCCACAGTCGATCACCCCCGTGTCGAGGAGCCGGGCGAGCGGAGCGTGACCAGTGGCATGACGAGCACCACCAGCACAGCGACGACAACCGGTACGACCAGCACGACGGACGCCACCAGCACGATCGGCGCGGCCGGCGCGACCAGCAGTGCGACGGACGCGACCGGCCGCAGCACCGGCACAGCGCACCGTGCGCCGATCGAGACCTTCGTGCACCTGCACGTCGCGTCGGGCTACTCGATGCGCTACGGCACGGCCAAGCCGCATGAGCTCGTCGAGCGGGCCGCCTCGTGGGGTCAGCCCGCCCTTGCGCTGACGGACCGCGACGGACTCTATGGCGCAGTGAAGTTCGTCCGGTCGTGCATGGACCACGGGGTCGCCCCGATCCTGGGCGTCGACCTCGCGCTCGGCGCAGATGCGCCGGAGCGCCGGGCAAAGGCGGTCCGGACCCCGGTGCGGGGCGGTGCCCTCGTCGACCCGCGGCTGCCCCGGGTCACGGTGCTCGCGCGAGGGAGCGCCGGCACCGGCCTGTCCCCGGGGGAGGGATGGGCTGCCCTCTGCCGGCTCGTTACGGCGACCCATCTGCGCGGCGAGCGAGGCACCCCCGTCACGACAGCGCGCGTCGTCGCCGACCACGCCGGAGCGCCACCTGGGCCCGGGGACCCCGCCGTCCGGCATACCGGCCCGGCGGCCATGGCGTGCGAGGAGTCGACCCGAGTCCCGCGGCTGGTCGTCCTGCTCGGGCCCGACTCCGACGTCGGCCGCGAAGTGCTCGCCAAGCGGCACGGCCGCGCCAAGGCGGCGCTCGAGCGCTGGGTGGCGCTCCTGCCACACGGCGGCGTCGTCGTCGAGGTGGTCTGCCACGGAGGCCCTGAGCACCTGCCCGGCAGCCTCGGCCAGGCGGGCCGGATGCTTGCCCTGGCGCGGGAGGTCGGGGTGCCGAGCGTCATCACCGCTGCTGTCCGCCACGCCGACCCGCAGGACGCCGCCATCGTCGACGTGCTCGACGCCGCTCGTCGGCTCGTGGCGCTCGACGAGCGCCACCTCGACCGCGTCACGACGGCGGGCCACCTGTCGCCGACGCCGCTCATGCACGCCTTGGCGCTCGATGTCGTCCAGGTCTCCGGTCCTGGCCTGGTCGGTGGCGGCGCCCTCGCGCGCGAGCAGGCCCGTGCGCTCATCGCCCGCACGACGACGCTCGCCACCGAGTGCATCCAGGATCCGCGGGCCGACCTCGGCATCGGCTCGGTGCACCTGCCAGAGCCAGGCGTCCTCGGGATCCGGGCCGGGGTCAACCCGCAGCAGGTCCTCGCGCGTCGGTGCCGTGAGTCGATCGCAGCCCGCTACCCGGGGCGCTCCGAGAGCGAGCTCGCCGCCGTGAGCGACCGGCTCGAGGACGAGCTCGCCGTCATCGACTCCCTCGGTTACGCGACGTACTTCCTCACCGTGGCGCAGGTCTGCGACCTCATCCGCGAGATGGGGGTTCGCGTCGCAGCGCGCGGCTCGGGCGCCGGCTCGCTCGTCAACTACCTGCTCAGCATCTCCGGCGTCGACCCCATGCGGCACGGCCTGCTCATGGAGCGGTTCTGCTCGCCCCTGCGGGCCGAGCTGCCCGACATCGACATCGACGTCGAGTCGGCCCGCCGCACCGAGATCTACGAGCGGGTGCTCGAGCACTTCGGCGGGGAGCGGGTCACGTGCGTGTCGATGATGGACACCTATCGAGTGCGACATGCGATCCGCGACGCCGGGGCCGCGCTCGGCCTGCCTCCACCCGAGGTCGACGCGATGGCCAAGGCGTTCCCGCACATCGCGGCGCGCAACGTCCGCTTCGCGCTCGCCGAGCTGCCCGAGCTGCGGGCGAGCGGGCTCGACGTGCCACGCCTGCAGCTGATGTTCGACATCGTCGAGCGGCTCGACGGCCTGCCGCGGCACATCGCGCTACACCCGTGCGGCGTGGTCCTGTCGGACTCCGGACTCCTCGACCGCACCCCGGTCGAGGCGAGCTGGCTCGGTTTTCCGATGAGCCAGTTCGACAAGGACGACGTGGAGGAGCTGGGGCTGCTCAAGCTCGACGTCCTCGGCATCCGGATGCAGTCGGCGATGGCGCACGCCGTCGACGAGATCGAGCGGGTCGACGGCCTCCGGGTCGACCTCGACGACGAGGGTCAGGTGCCGTTCGACGACGAGGCCACCTTCGAGCTGGTCCGGTCGACCCGGACGCTCGGCTGCTTCCAGATCGAGAGCCCAGGGCAGCGTGAGCTCATCGGCAAGTTCGGGCCACAGAGCTTCGACGATCTCATCATCGACATCTCGCTCTTTCGCCCCGGGCCGGTCAAGAGCGACATGATCATCCCGTTCCTCAACGCCCGACAGGGCTGGAAGGACCCGTCCTACCTCCACCCGACGCTCATCCCGGCGCTCGAGCAGACCGAGGGGGTCGTCGTCTTCCACGAGCAGGTGCTCATGATCGTCGCCGAGACGACCGGGTTGACCCTGGCCCAGGCCGACGAGGTGCGGCGGGCGCTCGGCACGACCGACGGGCAGGCCTCGGTCGAGAGCTGGTGGCGGCCGGCCGCAACGGCGCGGGGCTACGACCCCGACGTCGCGGACAAGATCTGGGAGGTGCTCAAGGCGTTCGCGTCCTTCGGCTTCTGCAAGGCGCATGCAGCGGCCTTCGCCCTGCCGACCTACCAGTCCGCCTGGCTCAAGGCGCACCATCCGGCCGCCTTCCTCGCCGGGGTGCTCACCCACGACCCAGGCATGTACCCCAAACGCCTCATTCTCGACGACGCACGTGCGTTCGGCATCGAGATCCTCGGCCTCGACGTCAACGCGTCGACCGGCACCTACCGGTTCGAGCGCACCGAGGACGGCCGGGAGGCGATCCGGCTGTCGCTCGCCGACGTGAACGGCATCAGCGGGGTCGAGGTCGCCCACGTCGTCGCCGGTCAGCCCTACACCAGCCTCTCGGACTTCTGGCAGCGCGCCCACGTCTCGCGTCCGGTGGCCGAGCGGCTCGTGCTGGCCGGTGCCTTCGACACGATCCACGCCATCGACCTCGGCGGGCCGTCCCGCCTCGACGAGGGCAGCGGCCGGGCAACGGTCCGGCGCGCGCGCAGCGGGCTGGGTCGCCGCGGGAAGGTGACCCGCCGCGACCTGCTGCTGCACGTCGCCGAGCTCGACCGGTGGTCGGCCTCCCAGCGGTCCAGTCGCGCGGTCTCCGCCGCGGACCGGTCGCGGCGGCGGGTGACGTCGGTGTCCGCCGACGGCGACATCAGAGCGCTGGCGGCCGCCCAGTCACAAGCGCCCGCGAGCGTCCCCGACCAGATGCCCACCCAGATGGCCCTCGACCTCGGCGACGCCCCACGGCTCTCGGCGACGAGCGGACTGCCCGAGATGACCGGTCCGGAGCGGGTCCGGGCCGAGCTCGAGGTGCTCGGGCTCGACGCGAGCGGGCACGTCGTCGACTTCTACGCCCCGATGCTCGACGCGCTCGGCATCACCCGCGCCAGGGACCTGCTGACCGGGCGCAGCGGCCGGGAGGTCTGGGTCGCCGGCGTCAAGGTGGCCACCCAGACGCCACCGGTGCGCTCGGGTCGCCGGGTGGTGTTCCTCACCCTCGACGATGCGACCGGACCGGTCGACCTGACCTTCTTCGAGGATGTCCAGGGGCCGTATGCCGCCACCGTCTTCCACTCGTGGCTGCTGCTGTGCCGCGGTCTGGTCCGTCGCACCGGCCCGAAGGGCCTGTCGATCCGGGCCACCGGGGCGTGGGAGCTCAGCGCGCTTCAGGACGCCTGGACGACCGGGGGGATCGGCGCCGTCCGGGATGCGCTCGACGCGGCCGACCGGACCGCGTGGGAACGGGCGGCGGCCCTCAGCGGTCCGGGCGAGGCGCCCCGCGGGGTGGGCGAGACCCGCGATGGGCGCAGGGTGCTGGTCCACGCGTCGGGGTTCAAGCAGTCGCCGTACGCCGACATCAGGCCGGCGGGCGAAGAGGTCCGCGGTGCCCGCGGCACGTCGGGGCTGGTCCCCGCCGACGCCGTCGACGAGCCGCCACGCAAGCTCTGGCATGCGAGTCCCGGCAGCGCGGGGCACTAGGGTGAACCTGCACACGAACCGCCCCACCACCGACCACTCGACCGACCATGTGACCGGCAGCGCGGCCGACCATGTGACCGGCAAGCAGGCTGACCACCTGATCGGCCATCCGGCCCGCCAGCACACCCAGCGCCACCGCGGGCGCGGGGCCGATGCGACGGCCGTCCGGCAGACAAACCGGCACGCAACCCGGCACGCAGGCCGGTTCGCGCGACCCAGCAGACGGAGGATCCCGTGCCCGACGAGCACCGCCCCCAGCGACGTGGTGGGGTCCGGCCCTCTGCTGTCGTCTCGGCCGTGGCCCGGCTTGCCGCGGAGTGCTCCGAGCGCCTCGGCCGCCCGATCGAGGTTCTCGACCTGGGTGGCGGGACGGGCGGTGTCGCGGTCCCGCTCGCCGAAGCCGGCCACCGGGTCACCGTCGTCGACCCGAGCCCCGATGCCCTCGCTGCGCTGGCTCGACGGGCTCGCGAAGCCGGCATCGTCGACCAGGTCAGCGGGGTGCAGGGCGACGGCGACTCGCTCAGCACGGTCCTTGCCGGTAGCCAGGTCGACCTGGCTTGCTGCCACGGCACCCTCGAGTTCGTCGACGACCCGGCAGCCACCCTGCGCGCGATCGGCGCCGCGCTGCGGCCGGGCGGGGTGCTCTCGCTCCTCGTGGCCGGACGTCTCGCGGTCGTGTTCGCCAAGGCCATCGCCGGAGAGTTCGCGCAGGCCCGGTCCGCGCTCGTCGACCCATCGGGCCGCTGGGGCAGCACCGACCCCCTGCCGCGCCGGTTCGACGTCGACGAGCTCGAGGCGCTCCTCGCCGAGGCCGGCTTCACCGAGGTCCAGGTCCGCGGCACCGACATCCTGGGGCATCTCGTCCCGGCGTCCCACATCGACTCCGACTCCGACCGCGCGGCGCTCGCCGAGCTCGACGACCTGCTCGTCACCGGCCCCGGCCGGGAGTTCCTCCGGACGCTCGGCTATGCCTTGCACGTCGTCGCTCGCCGCGGCTGAGGTCCCGCCGGCTGTGCCGCGCCGGAATGCCGTCCGGCCGGCACTGCCAGCGCCGTCGCGCCCTTGCCTCCCCGGTCACATCGGGTCACCGACGACTGGCGGGTGTCGCCGCGAGGGTGCACGGTGAGTCGCCGACAGTTCGCGGCGCCGACCCGTAACGACGCGGAGCCGCCCGACGACACCGGGTGCACCGTCCTGCATGTCGACATGGACGCCTTCTACGCGTCGGCGTCACTCATCTCCCGGCCCGACCTCAAAGGCAAGCCGGTGATCATCGGCGGGGCGAGCGGTCGGTCCGTCGTGCTGTCGGCGACCTATGAGGCCCGGGCCTTCGGAGTCACCTCCGCCATGCCCATGGCACGCGCGCAACGGCTCTGTCCGCAGGCGGTCATCATCGAGCCCGACCATCGGCGCTACTCGGCGATCTCCGACGCCGTCATGGCCACGTTCGCCTCGATCACCGACAACGTCGAGCCGCTGTCCCTCGACGAGGCCTTCCTCGACGTGTCCGGGGCCGTGCGCCGCCTCGGTCGCCCGACGGCCATCGCCGAGCAGCTGCGCGACACGATCGCCGACGAGCAGGGCATCACCTGCTCGGTCGGCGTGGCCTCGACCAAGTTCGTCGCGAAGCTGGCCTCCAACCTCGCCAAGCCCGATGGCCTGATCGTCGTGCCCCGCGACGAGGTTGTCTCGTTCCTGCACCAGCTGCCGGTCGGTGCCATCTGGGGAGTCGGCGACAAGACCGAGGAGCAGCTGCACCGCCTCGGCCTGCGCACGGTGGCCGACCTCGCACACACCCCCGTGGAGACCTTGCAACGAGCCCTCGGTGACGTCGCGGGCCGCAGCCTGCACGACCTCGCCTGGGGTCGTGACCCGCGCACCGTGGTCCCCGAGCGGCGAGAGAAGTCGATCGGCGCCGACGAGACCTTCTCGCATGACATCGACGACCCCCTCCGGATTCACCGGGAGCTGCTCCGGCTCGCCGACCGGACGGCGGCGCGCGCACGCGCAGCCGGGATGACCGGGCGGACCGTGTCGATCAAGGTCCGTTTCGCCGACTTCACGACCATCACCCGGGCCAAGACGCTGCGCCACCACACGGACGTGTCGAGGGACATCTTCGCCACGGCGCGAGAGCTCTACGACCGGCTGGGTCTGCAGCGGGCGCGCATCCGGCTCGTCGGGGTGCGGCTCGAAGGCCTGGTCCCGACGGCGGCGGCCCCGATCCAGGCGCGCCTCGACGAGCCGGAGCACGGATGGCGGGAGGCGGACCGGGCGGTCGACCGCGCCGGAGCGCGGTTCGGTGCCGGCTCGGTGCGCCCCGCGAGCCTGCTGCCCGACCAGCCCGCCCGTCCCGATGACCCCGACCCTCGCGAGGCGCGCCGCAGGTCGAGCCCACCGGCGCAGCGCCGGACCGACCCCTGGACCCGCCGCGGCGAGGCCCGGCGGGCGGTCGACCGGCCGGCCGGGGACCGCAAGGACCCGCCGACGGAACCAGCGTGACCGACCTGACCTCCCCTCAGGTTCCCATCGCGGGCAACGCGACTTATCCTGAAGGAAAGCAACACGTGTCGGCTGGTTCGACATACGATTGCGAAACAGTCGAGATCGCACAGGGAGGTGCCGAGTGGCACTCTCGGAACACGAGGAAGCCCTGCTCCAGCAGATGGAGGAAGCCCTCTACGCCGAGGATCCGCGGTTCGCGTCACGGATCCAGAAGTCGAACTCGCGAGTCCTGGGCCGAGGCCGCATAGTGGCCGGCGTCGTGGCCGGCGTGGCCGGCCTGGCACTCGTCGTGTTCTCCGCCATGAGCAGCGCCATCTGGCTCGGCGCGGTCGGCTTCGCGATCATGGTTGCCGGCATCGTCTACGCGATCACGCCGTCCAAGACCAAGTTGGCCGCAGTGGGAAACGACGGCAACCCCAAGCCCCGCAGCGGCAGCGGCGGAGCGAAGACGGGTCCATCGAAGCAGGCGTCGTTCATGGAGCGCCTCGAGGAGCGGTGGGAGAAGCGTCGCCGCGACCAGTGGTGACAAACCCAGACATTTGACGACGGCCGCCGGACGATGTCCGGCGGTCGTCGCGCTGTGCGGGCGCGGCCCGCCCCCGTGCTGGCGCAGTGGTGCCGCTCCGCCGACCTGCTCGGACGCAGGCCCGCCGCATCAGGGATCGACGCCTCCGAGCGCGACGGCTCAGAGTTCGATCAGGGGCGGGTGAGGTAGACCGCGAGGCCCCACGTCGTCATGATGGCGAAGGCCGCGAGCAGCTCGATCCCCATGTTGAGGCCGACGG
Organism: Intrasporangium mesophilum; assembly: GCF_054783095.1. Classification (NCBI taxonomy): domain Bacteria; kingdom Bacillati; phylum Actinomycetota; class Actinomycetes; order Micrococcales; family Intrasporangiaceae; genus Intrasporangium; species Intrasporangium mesophilum. The sequence continues at coordinate 223,474 of NZ_BAAGRF010000003.1, forward strand.
CGCGGATCGCCTGCCCCGTGGCCCGCCAGGCCGCCGTGTGCTCGCGGTGCTTGGCCAGCTCCAGCAGGTAGATGGCCAGGACGAACGCCAGTGGTCCTCCGACGACAGGCACCACGAAGAACCCGACGACCGCGACGCCCAGCGCGACCGCGACGACCCAGGAGTCGACCCCGGCCTTCTTCATCCGCCGCCCAGGCAGGAGGTACTGCAGGACGATCGCAGCGGCATACAGCGCTGTGGCGGTGCCGAAGACCAGCCAGCCCGTGGTGCCTTGGACCTCGAGCGCCCACACCAGGGTGGCCGCCCACACCAGCATGAGCCCGGGCAGCACCGGCACCACGATCCCCGCGGTCCCCACGAGCATCGCGAGGAACACCAGGACGTTGGTGCCGGTGATCACAAGGCACCTCGATCAGGGGTGACCCCGACCGGCCCGACTCCGCGACGGTTCGCAGGCACGGGACTCAGCGGGAGGCGGGTGATATCAGTGTCTCGGACGGTCCAGGGATCAGCGCTCGTCGAAGGACGCCGAGGTTGCCGTCTCGTTGAGCCGCTCGGACTCGTCGTGGATGTCGATCGCCTTGTCCATGAGCGCCGGGATGTGCTGACGGCCGTGGTGTGCGCAGAAGAGGAGCTCACCGCCGGTGACGAGGCGGGCGCGGATGTACGCCTGGGCCCCACACCGGTCGCAGCGGTCTTCTGCCGTCAACTCGGGTGCCAGTGCTGTCGTCATCTCTGTGCTCGCCTTCTTTCTCTTCCTCATGGGTCCCGTCCTACGGACCCTGTCACGTACCTACGACGCTCGACGCGGGCTTTTCGTGCCCGGCCGCACCTCGCGGACGTTCCAACAGTGAATCACGTCGAAACCTTCCCGGCGGCGAGGCTGCGGGCAGCTGCTGCTCCTCGCACCCGGATCGTTACGTGTCAGCCGTCCACGAGTACCTCGCACATCGGGGCGGCCCCGGGACAGAGCGGTCGGTCTCGACCGGTGGACCGCGAGCCTGCGTGGCCCCGTCGGCGCGGGTCGTTAGGCTGCCAGTGCCGGCCGGCATACACCTGCCGACGGACTGCTCACCGAACGAAGGAAGACCGACTCACCGTGGCCTCCGCCTCCCGCCCCGCACCCTCCGGCAACGGCGACTACACCGCTCGCCACCTCCAGGTCCTCGAAGGGCTCGAAGCGGTCCGCAAGCGGCCGGGCATGTACATCGGGTCCACCGACCAGCGCGGCCTCATGCACTGCCTGTGGGAGATCATCGACAACGCGGTCGACGAGGCCCTGGCCGGAGTCTGCACGGACATCTCGGTCATCTTGGGCGCCGACGGCTCGATCGAGGTGCGCGACAACGGACGCGGCATCCCGGTGGACATCGAGCCCCGCACGGGCCTCTCCGGGGTCGAGGTCGTCTTCACCAAGCTGCACGCGGGCGGCAAGTTCGGTGGCGCGTCGTATGCCGCCACCGGTGGCCTTCACGGGGTCGGCGCCTCGGTGGTCAACGCGCTGTCCTCTCGCCTCGACGTCGAGGTGGAGCGGGCGGGCAAGACCTACGGCATGAGCTTTCGCCGCGGCGAGCCAGGCACGTTCACGGACGCCGCAGGTCGCCCACACTCGCCGGAGTCGTCCTTCACGCCGTACGAGAAGAAGAGCGCTCTGCCGGTCATCGGCAAGGCGCGGCGTGGCGCGACCGGGTCGCGGATCCGCTTCTGGCCCGATCGTCAGATCTTCCTCAAGGACGCGGAGCTCGACTACCCCGCCATCGCCGACCGGGCGAGGCAGACCTCCTTCCTCGTGCCTGGGCTGCGGCTCGTCCTGCGCGACGAACGGGGCCTGCCTGGCACGCCCAGCGCCGATGGGCCGGTCGAGGAGGTCTTCCAGCACGACGGCGGCATCACCGACTTCGTCGAGTTCCTCGCGCCGGACGCCGCGATCACCGACGTCTGGCGCCTCGAGGGATCGGGCACCTTCACCGAGACCGTGCCCGTGCTCGATGTCAACGGCCACATGACGCCGACCGAGCTGGAGCGCGAGTGCGAGGTCGACGTCGCGCTGCGCTGGGGCCAGGGCTATGACACGAAGGTCCAGTCCTTCGTCAACATCATCACGACGCCGAAGGGCGGCACCCATCTCGTCGGCTTCGAGCAGGCCCTGCTCAAGGTCTTCCGGCGGCAGCTGGAGGTCAATGCGCGGCGGCTCAAGGTCGGCAGCGACAAGCCGGAGAAGGACGACATCCTCGCGGGGATGACCGCGGTCGTCACCGTGCGCCTCGCCGAGCCCCAGTTCGAGGGCCAGACCAAGGAGGTCCTCGGGACCAACGCCGTGCGCGCCATCGTGGCGCGGGTGGTCGAGGAGGCGCTCGGCTCCCGCCTCGGATCGACCCGTCGTGCCGACAAGGACCAGGCCACCCGGCTGCTCGAGAAGGTCGTCTCCGAGATGAAGACGCGCATCAGCGCGCGTCTGCACAAGGAGACCCAGCGCCGCAAGAACGCCCTGGAGAGCTCCTCGCTCCCGGCGAAGCTGCGGGACTGCCGCACCACCGACGTCGACCGCTCCGAGCTGTTCATCGTCGAGGGCGACTCCGCCATGGGGACCGCGAAGGAGGCCCGCAGCTCCGAGTTCCAGGCGCTGCTGCCGATCCGGGGCAAGATCCTCAACGTCCAGAAGGCGACGATCTCGGACATGCTCAAGAACGCCGAGTGTGCCTCGATCATCCAGGTGATCGGCGCCGGCTCCGGCCGGACGTTCGACCTCGACGCCGCCCGCTACGGCAAAGTCATCATCATGACCGACGCCGACGTCGACGGCGCCCACATCCGCACGCTGCTGCTCACGCTGTTCTTCCGCTACATGCGCCCCCTCGTCGAGGCCGGGCGCGTCTATGCGGCCATGCCCCCGCTGCATCGCATCGAGGTGATCAACCAGGGCTCGAAGAAGAACGAGCTCATCTACACCTACAACGAGCTCGAGATGCGGCGCACCGTCTCGCGGCTCGAGAAGAGCGGCAAGAGGATCAAACAGCCGATGCAGCGCTACAAGGGCCTCGGTGAGATGGACGCCGACCAGCTCGCCGACACGACCATGGACCCGCGTCATCGGACCCTGCGCAAGGTGACGATGCGCGACCTCGAGGCCGCCGAGCGGATCTTCGACCTGCTCATGGGCAACGAGGTCGGCCCTCGCAAGGACTTCATCATCGAGTCCGCCGCCGACGTCGACCGTGAGCGGATCGACGCCTGAGGCGCAGGCCCGGCCTCCGAGGAGCCGGGTCCCCGGGGAGTCTGCCGGGCCCTTCCGGGCGCCCCTTCAGGGCTGAACACCACCGCGTCGCACAGCCCTCGTGCTTACGATGTCGGTGCCGGCGCGACTCCCTCCGCCGGCAATCGTCGAGAAGGGGAATCGATGGTGGGCAACGTCAATGCGGAGGAGTCGGTCGCCGACGAGCAGCCGGACGCGTTCCGAGCGGGCCACGACAGCTACGCCGTGGATCTGCCGGCGGGCGCGCGTCCGGGCGCTGAGGCTGCGGCCGGCATCGCAGGGGCGGCGTGGGGCTCCGACGGCACGATGACCTCCGACGGCACCATGACCTCCGACGGCACCATGACCTCCGACGGCACCATGAACCCCGACGGCAGCACGGGCTCACCCGGCGCCCCAGCGCTCATCACCTCCTCGCCTCCGGCTGCCCGGTACCTCACGCCGGACGAGCTGCACTGGGCTGGGGAGACCATCGAGGCGATCTCGACCGCGTTCGCTTCGAAGGTGGTCGGCCAGTCGCGGCTCCAGGAGACGCTGCTCGTCGCGCTGCTGACCGGCGGGCACGTCCTGCTCGAGAGCGTGCCTGGCCTGGCCAAGACGACGGCGGCTCAGACGATCGCCCAGGCCGTCGGCGGCCGGTTCCACCGGATCCAGTGCACGCCCGACCTGCTGCCGAGCGACATCGTCGGGACCCAGGTCTACAACCAGCACTCTGGGACCTTCGAGACCCAGCTCGGGCCGGTCCACGCGAACTTCGTACTGCTCGACGAGATCAACCGCAGCAGCGCCAAGACCCAGTCAGCGATGCTCGAGGCGATGCAGGAGCGACAGACCTCGATCGGCGACCGCAGCTATGCCCTGCCCGACCCGTTCCTCGTGCTTGCGACGCAGAACCCCATCGAGCAGGAGGGCACCTACCCGCTGCCCGAGGCCCAGATGGACCGCTTCATGCTCAAAGACGTCCTCGACTACCCGTCGCCGGCCGAGGAGGCCGAGGTGCTGCGCCGCATCGACTCCGGTGTCTTCCTCAACGCTTCCAGGCCCGTGGTGTCGATCCCCGACGTCAAGCGCCTGCAGGGACTTGTGGGCCGGGTCTACATCGACCCGGCCATCGTCAACTACGTCGTCGGGATCGGCTACGTCACGCGCCACCCGCGTGACTACATCGAGCCGCGTCTTGCGGCCTACGTCGACTTCGGCGCGAGCCCCCGCGCGAGCATCGCGTTCACGAGCGCGGCCCGGGCTCGGGCGCTCATCGACGGGCGCAACCACGTGGTCCCCGACGACATCAAGGCACTGACGCACCGGGTGCTGCGACACCGTGTCACGCTCGGTTTCGAAGCAGCCGCGGACGACATCGCCGTCGAGACCGTTGTCGACGCCATGGTGAACGGCATCCGTACTCCCTGACCGGGACTCGGGGGAGACAGCCATGCCGACGACGCTGCTGACGAGGGTGAAGAGCAAGCTCTTCGTCCACGCCCGGCGGCGGTCTCGCAGCCTGCTCGAGGGGGAGTACTCCTCGGTCTTCCACGGTCGCAGCCTCGACTACGACGACCTGCGCGCCTACGTGCCCGGCGACGAGGTGCGCGACATCGACTGGAAGGCCACGGCACGGCACCAGGCGCCGCTCGTCAAGCGGTACGTCGCGACGCGCAAGCAGAACCTCATGCTCGTCATCGACACCGGTCGAGGGATGGCTGCTACGACGAGCAGCGGGGAACCGAAGAAGGACGTGGCGATCGCCGCGGCCGGGCTCGTCGGGTACCTCGCCCAGCGACACGGTGACCTCGTCGGGCTCGTCCGCGGCACCGCAGCATCGACCGTCGCTCACGACATGCGCGGCACGGAGGCGCACCTCGAGCTGCTCTTGCGCGCGGTCGACTCGGCCACCCGCCTCGACGGCGACCAGAGCAACCTGGCCACCCAGCTGCGCTGGATCGTGCGCAACGTCCGGCGCCGGCTCGTGCTCCTCGTCGTCGCCGACGACAAGGAGCTGGACCCGGCGCTCGACGACCTGCTGCGCCGGCTGCATGTCCAGCACGAGATCCTCTGGATCACCGTGGAGGACGCCGATCCGACGGCGATCGGCGGCGACCGGACGGCATACGACGTGGCCGACACGTACACGCTCCCGACGCTCGTCCGCCTCGACCCGAAGGTGAGGCGCGCGTATGCCGCTTCCGTGGACGCACGCGTCCGCCGCACGAGTGAGCTGCTGGACCGGCGAGGGATCAACCACGCGCGGCTGGGCTCGAGCGACGACGTCGTGACGACCGTCTTCGCCCTGCTGGAGAGGCAGCGTCGTGCTCGCCGCTGACCCGCCACCGGGCTTCTACGCTCCCGATCCCTATGCCACGAGGTGGCTGTGGATCGGGATCGGGATCCTCGGGCTCGTGGCCGCGTGGTACGCGTGGGTGTGGTGGTCGACCCGCAGGCGCACCATCGTCATCCCGCCCCGCATCACGGCCGACCGGCTGACCCGCCTGCGCGCGGACTACACCCGTCAGATCGACGTGGTGCTCGACCGCGCAGCAGCCGGTGAGATCACCCAGCGCCGGGCTCACCAGCAGCTCAGCGTCCTGGTGCGCCACTTCGTCGAGGAGGTCTCGGGGATCCACGCGCCGACGATGACGCTCACCGAGCTGAACGCCCGTGGCGCGCGCCTCGAGCCCGTCTCCGATGTGGTGGGCACCTTGTATCCCGGCGAGTTCGGCCCACACGAGACCGCCACGCTCCTTGGCGCGGGCACCGTCGCGAAGCAGGTGGTCGCGCGATGGAGCTGACCGGTCTCGACCTCAAGTCGCCGGCGACCCTCACGCTCGGCCTCATCCTCGCCGCCGCGCTCGCGTATGCGGTCTTCCGAAGGCTGTCGCGGCGGGCCGTGCGCGAAGGCGCCGCCGTTGCGAACTCCACCGCTCTGACCGACCTGCCCGAGTACCGCCGGGCCCTGCGCCTGCATCGGGTCCGGATGGTCGTCCTCGCCGCCAGCGGCGCCCTGCTCGCCGTCGCTGCGCTCGTCGGCGCCGCTCGACCGTTCGACACGACGGTCGACAAGCCTCAGACCCGCAGTCGCGACATCATCATGTGTCTCGACATCTCCGGGTCGATGGCCGCGTACGACGCGGCTGTCGTGGCGACGTTCAAGTCCCTCGTTCAGAGCTTCGAGGGTGAGCGGATCGGCCTCATCATCTTCAACAGTTCGGCGGCGACCGTCTTTCCGCTCACCGACGACTACGACTTCATCAACGGCGAGCTGGACACGGCCGCGAAGGCTCTCGCCGGAGACCCCGACTACGACTCGTTCTTCGCCGGCACCTTCAACGGACGGGGCACCTCGCTCATCGGCGACGGGCTCGCGACGTGCGTGTCGAGCTTTGACAAGGTCGACGTCCGACGGGCGCGCTCGGTCGTGTTCGCCACCGACAACCATCTCGCAGGGCGCCCGATCATCGACGTCGACGAGGCGGGCGAGCTCGCCAAGGCCAAGGGCGTGCGGGTCTACGGTCTCAACCCCGAAGAGGACGGGGCAGACCAGGAGGCCGCCCAGATGCGCTCGATCGTCACGGGGACGGGCGGTCACTACTACCCGATGAGCGACCCTTCGGCGGTGCGCGGGATCGTCGAGGCAGTCCAGTCGCAGGAGGCCACCCTCATCGACGCGGCCTCACGGGCGCTCTACTCAGACAACCCGACCGGGCCCATCCTGCTCGCCGGAGTCGGCCTGGTCGGCGTCATCGGCGCGAGCCGACGGTGGGCATCATGACTGTGCTCCCGATCGCACCCTGGCCGCTGCTCGTGGTGGCCGTCATCGGTGGTCTCGCCGCCGTGTGGTGGAACCCGACGTCCCGGACCGTCCCCGGAGAGTCGAAGACCACGCACTGGCGACTCACTGCGGCGGTGATCCTGCTCGGCGTGGCTGCCTTCAGGCCGGCTGTGCCCGGCGACGAGGTGGACACCACCGCGGCCAACCTCAACGTGTACTTCGTCGTCGACACGACGAGCAGCATCATCGCCGAGGACTACGGCGACGAGCGGCCGCGCCTCGACGGCGTCGCGAGCGACATCGCGGACATCGCGACCGCTCTGCCAGGTGCTCGCTACTCGGTCCTCACGTTCGACCAGGCGGCGCGCGTGCGGCTGCCCCTCACGACCGACACGACCGCGCTGGATGCCGCACTCGAGACCTTGCTGCCGGAGCCGTCCGAGGTCTCACACGGGTCGTCGGTCACCGAAGCGAACGACAGATTGAAAACACTTCTGCAGCAGTCGGACTCACGACAGCCGGAACGTGGACGTATCGTCTACTACTTCGGGGACGGCGAGAACACCGCACCCGCCCCGCCGGCACCCTTCGACATCGACCGGCGCCTCATCAACGGCGGGGCGGTGCTCGGCTACGGCACGACAGAAGGCGGACGGATGAAGGCGACCCGGTCCCGGTTCGACTCCACCACGTCATACATCAAGGACCCGACGACCGGCGAGGACGCCCGGTCCGTGATCAGCGAGCCCACCCTGCGGGCGATCGCCGACCAGCTCGGCCTGACGTACGTGCACCGTGAGTCGGGAGACTCCATCGGCCCGGCCGTCGACGGCGTCGACCTCGAGCGGTTCGGCACGAGCGAGGAGATCGAGAAGCACAAGGTGCTCTCCCGCCGCGAGCTCTACTGGCCGCTTCTGCTCGGTGTCGCCGGCATCGCCGCGTGGGAGGTCGGCGCAAGCGTGACCGCCCTCGTTCAGACCCGCCGCAGAAGGGAGGCGCAGCGGTGACCCTTGTCGACGATCGTCCTGCCTCGGCCGGCGAGCCGCGGCAGTCCCGGCGAGCACGGTTCGGCCGCGGGTCAGCGGCCGGCGAGCGAGTGCGCCAGCCGCTGACCCCCCGCATGCGGCGCCGACGCCGACGGCTGCTGCTGGCGTCCCTGCCTGTCGTCGTCCTCGCGGTACTCGTCGCCCTCAAGCTGCTGTCTCTCAACCTCGTGCACAGCCAGACGCTCGCGGCATACCAGGAGGGCGACAAGGCGGGGACGATGACCTGGGGCGAGCGGCAGGGCTGGGTCAACATCGTCGAGCAGTTCCGCTCGCCGTTCGCCATCGGCGACGCGCACCTGCTGACCGGGCACTACGACCTCGCACGGCCGTGGTTCGAGCAGGCCTTCGAACAGGTGCCCAAGGGTGGGATCGACGACTGCAAGGTCCGGGTCAACCTCGGCCTCACCTACGAGGCACTCGGCGACGCCGCGAAGGCACGCGAGCGGACCGACGAGTGGCGGCAGTACTACGACAAGGGCATCAAGATCACGAGCGAGCGTCCGCCGCTGTGCGACCTGCCCGAGGGCCAGCGGACAGGAGACCAGCTCCAGCAGGCGCAGCAGCGGATGCAGGAGAAGAACTCCGACACCCCGGCGCCCGACCAGCAGCAGGAGCAGGGCCCGCAGGCAGGCCCCGCCGACCCGGCCCAGCCGACTCCCGACCCTGGCAACACACCCAGCCAGGAGGAGCAGGACTACCTGCAGGAGCAGCAGCGTCAGAACACGATCGAGCGCAACCAGCAGCAGGGCAACGATGATCGGACGGCACCCGATGGAGGCTCCGACACCTACCCCAAGCCCTGGTGAAGCGCGGTTGGCTCAGGCGCCGAATGTGATCGTCGGCCGGTGCTCGAGCACCTCGACCGCGGCCTTGCCGCACGACTCGGGCCGGGTCCTTCCGGCCGGGACGCGATCGACGCGGACCTCCCAGGTACGGCCGTCGGCATGGTGCACGCTCACGTCGAAGCCGTCGCCCGCGGGCACCGGCTCGTCGGCCCACACCGCGGGCAGATGGGTCTCGCCGATCTGGGCTCGCACGTGGGACTCGGCGCTCTGCGCGGGTGCGGAGAGGCCGGAGCGGCCCCGGTCGTGAACCGTGCCGAGCAGCTCCTTCGGAGTGTGGCCCGTCAGGCTGGCCCCGAGCACCCACTCCGCCGAGGTGTCGTCGATGCGGGCATAGGTCTGGCCCCAGGGCAGCAGCACCGCCGTCGGCGCGAACCGGTGACCGCCCGTGTGCGAGACCTCCCACACGCGGCCGGGCGCGAGACGTGCGGCGTGGGCGGCGAGTGGGCGTCCACGCACGGCGCAGCAGACGTCGCGGCGCCCGTTGGTGCAGACCAGAAGCGTGGGCTCCGCTTCTTGCGCCCCGGGCAGGGAGGCCTGCGCCAGGGCCCGGCTCCCACGCTCGAGAGCGCCCCAGTCGAGGCCCAGGAGACCTCCGATGTCGGTGACCTGTGCTCCGAGGAGCCAGGCGTCGCCCGGAGCCCCGCCGGCATAGGCGAGAAAGACCTGCCGCGGCCCTGTGTTGTCGGGGTGGCCGCCAGGCCGTCGAATGAGCATGAACCGCCCGCCCGCAGCGGCGGAGCGGGCGTCGATCTCGCCACCCAGCTCGTGGTCGAGGTGTGACTCCCGAGCCGCGTCCCGGCCCCACGGCCCGGACTGCTCGAGGATGACGAAGAACCGGGCCCGCGCGGCGGTACCGAACGCGCTCGTGCCGTCGTGGTCCCACAGCACCGAGCAGGCATCGGCGGCGGGGCTGCCGTAGCCGGTGGTCGACGGGTGCACATCGTGGTCGACGGGGCCACCACCGACCTCGCCGTCGGGCAGGTGCCCGGATGCCTTGGACGCCGTTCCCGCCTTGGGTGACGAGGCCTTGGGCGACGAGGCCTTGGTCGCCGACGCCTTCCGCGTGGCCTCCCTCCTCGTGGCCTCCCTCCGCGTGGGCGCCTTCGGCGTCACTGCCCTGCCTCCTCAGAGGCCCCGGCTGAGTGCTCGATAGCAGGTGGGCCGGCCACCTGGGCGATGACCGAGGTCGTCGGGGTGCCCGAGCCGTCACGTCGGCCGTCGGCCGTGGGGAGGTCGATCGCGACGCCGTTGGCGGCCGCGGCGCGGGCGGGCACGTTACCCGCGAACGCAACGACGAGCGTGTCCTCACCCTTGAGGAAACGGTGGCAGCGCACGCCGCCGGTGGCGCGGCCCTTGGGTGGGTACTCGGCATACGGCGTCACCTTGAGCGAGCCACCCTGGGTGCCCGGCAGTGCGCCCGAGGACCCGGCCGCGGTCACGACGATGCCGTCTCGGCTGGGGTCGACGACACCGAAGTAGGCAGCTCGGGCGCCGGCGGAGAGCTTGATCCCGGCCATGCCTCCCGCCGAACGCCCTTGGGGCCGAACGGACTTCGCCGGGAATCGAAGCAGCTGGGCGTCCGAGGTGACGAACACGAGGTCGAGGTCTTCGCCCGCGGCGACACCGGCCCCGACGACGCGGTCGCCGTCCTTCAGGCTGATGACCGACCAGTCGTCGTTCTTGGGTGCCTCGGGGGTGACGCGCTTGACGACACCGGTCGCGGTGCCGAGCGCGATGACCGGGGCCTCCGCCCCGATCGGCAGGATCGTGACCGGGTCCTCGCCCTTGGGCAGGTCGACGTATGCCGCCAGCGGGGCCCCGCCCGAGAGGCTGGGTGCGCCGTTCGTCGGGGGAAGGGTAGGCAGGTCGAGCGCGGACAGCCGGAACATCCGTCCGGCCGAGGTGACGAGGCCGAACTCGCCGCGGGCCGTCGTCGCCACCGCGCCGACCACCACGTCGTGCTTCGACCGAGACCCCTCGGCCGGGACGGGGTCGGCGCTTCCGGTGCGGGCCAGCAGGCCGGTCGACGACAGCAGGACCCAGCACGGGTCGTCGGCGATCTCCAGCGGCGACGACGAGGACGCGGTCGCGCTCACGCCGGAGCTCTCGAGCAGGACGGTGCGCCGCGGCGTGCCGTGGCTCTTGGCGACCTCGGCGAGCTCGTTGGACACGAGGCGCATGAGCAGCTTCTCGTTCTCGAGGATCGCGCGCAGCTCCTCGATGCCGCGCTCGAGGTCCTCCTTCTCCTTCTCCAGCTCGATCCGGGAGAACCTGGTCAGGCGCCGCAGCTGCAGGTCGAGGATGTAGGTCGCCTGCGGGTCCGACAGGTCGAACACGTCGATGAGCCGGGTCTTGGCCGCCGCCGCGTCGTCGGAGGACCGGATGACCTGGATGACCTCGTCGATGTCAAGGATCGCGATGAGCAGGCCCTCGACGAGGTGGAGGCGCTCCTGCTTCTTGGCGAGCCGGAAGGCGCTGCGCCGGCGGACGACGTCGGTGCGGAAGTCGACGTAGACCTTGAGCAGCTCCTTGAGGCCCATGGTGCGCGGCTGCCCGTCGACGAGCGCGACGTTGTTGATGCCGAAGTTCTCCTCCATCGGCGTCAGCTTGTAGAGCTGCTCGAGGACCGCGTCCGGGTTGAAGCCGTTCTTCACCTCGATGACGAGGCGCAGGCCGTGCTTGCGGTCAGACAGGTCCTTGAGGTCGGCGATGCCCTGGAGACGCTTGCTCTGGACGAGGTCCTTGACCTTGTCGATGACCTTCTCGGGCCCGACGAGGTAGGGCAGCTCGGTGACGACGATCCCCTTGCGGCGCGGGGTGATCGCCTCGATGCGGGCCGTGGCCCGGGTGCGGAAGCTGCCCCGGCCGGTGAGGTATGCGTCGCGGATGCCCTCGAGGCCGACGATGCGCCCGCCGCAGGGCAGGTCGGGTCCCGGCACGAACTTCATGAGGTCCTCGAGCGAGCACGTGGGGTTCGCGATGAGGTGCCGGGCCGCGCCGATCACCTCGACGAGGTTGTGGGGGGCCATGTTGGTGGCCATGCCCACCGCGATGCCGGAGGCGCCGTTGACCAGGAGGTTCGGGAACGCGGCCGGCAGCACGCCGGGCTGCAGCTGCGTGTCGTCGTAGTTCGGGACGAAGTCGACGGTGTCCTCGTCGAGCCCGGCGACCATGAGCAGGGCGGCGTCGGCCATCCGGGCCTCGGTGTAGCGAGCCGCGGCAGGCCCGTCGTCGAGCGAGCCGAAGTTGCCGTGGCCGTCGATGAGCGGCAGCCGCAGCGTGAACGGCTGGGCCATGCGCACGAGTGCGTCGTAGATCGCCTGGTCGCCGTGCGGGTGGTACTTGCCCATCACCTCGCCGACGACGCGCTGGCTCTTCACATGGCCGCGGTCGGGGCGCAGGCCGAGCTCGTTGGCTCCGTAGAGGATGCGGCGCTGGACGGGCTTCAGGCCATCACGAGCATCGGGCAGCGCCCGCGAGTAGATGACGCTGTAGGAGTACTCGAGGAAGGCGTTCTGCATCTCCTCCTCGACGTCGATGCCGACGATCTTCTCCTCGAAGTCCTCGGTGGGAGGCGGGGTGGTCGTGCGTCGCGCCATGCCGGGTGGTGCTCCTTGCCGGTCGTCGGTGAACACCCCATCTTCGCGCAGGCCGTTCAGTCGTCCTCACGTGCCACGCCGAAACGCCCCCAGTGGGCCACCTCGCGGCCGGTGCGTCGATGCCGCCGCAGGCTCGGGCTCTTGGGGCCAGGGACGGCATACCCGATCGACACCACCCCGATGACGGTGCGGTCCTGCGGGATGCCGAACGCCTCGTGAACGGCGGAGTGCCGCTCCGGCGGGACGCCGAAGAACAGGCTGCCCAGGCCCTCGTCGGTCGCCGTGAGCAGGATGAGCAGCGAGGCCATCCCCGTGTCGATGTACCAGTAGGGCACCGGCCAGCGCGACTCGTCACGGTCGGTCCAGCCCTTGTCGGGAGCGGCATACCGGTCGAGGTAGGCGTCCTTGTCGGACAGGCACAGCACGAGCACCGGAGCCGCCCGTATGCCGTCCAGCCAGGGGTCGCTCGGCCCGTCCGGGTCCGTCGTGACCGCCCAGAACGCCTCGCGCTCAGCCGTTGTCGTGAGCACCACGAAGTCCCAGCCCTGGCTGAACCCGGCGCTGGGAGCGCGCACCGCGTTGGAAAGGGCCCGCTCGACGACCGCGAGCGGCACCGGGCGGTCCGGGTCGTAGCGACGGACCATCCGGCGGTTCCTGACGACCTGCGAGAACTCCATGCCGCCCACGATGCAACACGATCGCGCGCTTCGCAGGACATGACACGATGTGCGCATGGTGGACGGTTCGGAGCCCACGACGCCGGCCCAGGTTGCAGACGAGGACTGGCCCGCGGCCCCCCTGGAGTGGGAGGCGGACGTCGTCCTCCGCGACGGCTCTGTCGCGCACGTCCGCCCGATCACGCCGAAGGACGCCGACGGCCTCCGGTACTTCCACAGCCGCCAGTCGGACGAGTCGATCTACCTGAGGTTCTTCGCACCGCTGCGCGAGCTGAGCGACCGCGACGTGTACCGTTTCACCCACGTCGACCACCACGACCGCGTGGCGCTCGTGGCGACCCTCGACGGCGAGATCATCGGCATCGGCCGCTACGACCGGATCGACCCCAGCTCGGCCGAGGTCGCCTTCAACATCTCGGACCACTTCCAGGGCAAGGGGATCGGGTCGGTTATGCTCGAGCACCTCGCTGCCATCGCGCAGGAGCTCGGCATCTCACGGTTCACCGCCGAGGTGCTCCCCCAGAACCGCAAGATGCTCGCGGTCTTCCGCGAGGCCGGCTACGAGGTGACCCACCACATCGAGGACGGCGTCATCGAGGTCTCGTTCGACATCCTCCCGACCGAGCAGAGCAAGGCGGTGCAGCTCTCGCGCGAGCACCGCTCCGAGTCGCGCAGCATGCGCACGATCCTGTTCCCCGAGCGGGTGGCGATCATCGGGGCGAGCCGCAACGACCAGTCCATGGGGTCGCTGCTCATGCGGAACCTGCTCGCCTACGGCTACCAGGGCGAGGTGTACCCGATCCACCGGGAGGCCGACGAGATCCAGGGTCGCACGGCGTACCCCACCATCCGGGACGTGCCGGAGCCCGTCGACCTCGCGATCGTCGTGGTCCCGGCCGAGCAGGCCGTCGAGGTCGTCAAGGACTGCGGCAAGGCCGGGGTCAAGGCTCTGCTCGTGCTGTCGTCCGGGTTCGCCGAGGCCGGCGACGAGGGGGTTCGCCTGCAGGAGAAGCTGCGCCGCCGGGTCCGGCGGGCCGGCATGCGCATCGTCGGGCCGAACAGCTTCGGCCTCATCAACAACGACCCGTCGGTGCGTCTCAACGCAACGATCGCCGCAGTCGTCCCGGACCATGGGCGGCTCGGGCTCTTCGCCCAGAGCGGCGCCCTCGGCGTCGCGGTGCTGGCCTCCGCGGCCCGCCGGGGCCTGGGCATCTCGATCTTCGCCTCGGCCGGCAACCGGGTGGATGTGTCGGGCAACGACCTCATGCAGTACTGGATCGACGACCAGGAGACCGACACCGTCGGGCTGTACCTCGAGTCGATGGGCAACCCGCGCAAGTTCTCCCGCATCGCGCGGCAGCTGGCCTCGGTCAAGCCGGTCGTCGTCGTCTCGTCCGGCGTGTCGAGCTTCGCCGCGCCTCCCGGCCACCGCACCCGCGTGACCAACGTCCCGCGTCAGGCGTTCAGCGCCCTGCTGCGCCAGGCAGGCGTGATCCGTGTCGAGAACATCCACCAGCTCTTCGACGTCGCTCAGCTGACGCTGCACCAGCCGCTTCCCCAGGGCGACCGGGTCGCCATCGTGGGCAACTCGGATGCCCTCGGTGCCCTCAGCGCCAGCGCCTGCGTGAGCTGGGGCCTGCGGGTGACGCACGGCCCCGTGTCCCTCCTTCCCCATGCCTCGGCCGAGGAGTTCGCGGACGCGCTCGACGCAGCCTTCGCCGACCCCGAGGTCGACAGCGTCGTCGCGGCCTTCATCCCGCCGCTGCTGATCCAGGACGAGGAGGTCTCCGGGGCCGTTCAGAAGGTTGTCGCCAGATACGAGAAGCCTTGCGTCGCAACGTTCCTGGGTATGCGTGGTGTTGACGGCCTGAGCTACGTGCAGCCCGACGGAGTGCCGCGCTCGGTGCCGTCCTACGGCATGCCCGAGGACGGCATCAGGGCGCTCAACGCAGTCACGCGGTACGCCCTGTGGAAGCAGCGTGACCGCGGCACGCCGGTGGCACCCGTCGGGCTCGACCGCCAGCGCGCCTTCGGTCTCATCGAGCGATACCTCGCCGCGGCGCCCGAAGGGCGGGCCCTGACCAGGGACGAGGCGCGCGAGCTGCTCGCGGCATACGGCATACGGCTGTGGCCCGCGGTCGAGGTCACGGGGGTCGAGGCCGCCGTGGCGGCCGCCGACGAGCTGACCTACCCAGTGATCCTCAAGTCGACCTCCCCGATCGTGCGGCACCAGCCCGGCCTGGTCGGCGTGCGGGGCGACCTGGTCGACGCCGAGTCGGTCCGCGACGCATACGCCTCCCTGAGCCAACGGCTGGGCCCCCTCGGCGCGGACCGGTTCGTCGTCCAGCGGATGGCCGTCCCCGGCGTGTCGTGTGTGATCCGCGCCAGCGAGGACCCGCTGTTCGGACCTGTGGTGAGCTTCTCCGTCGCCGGACCACCGACCGAGCTGCTCGGGGACATCGCCTACCGGGTCCCGCCGCTCACCGACGTCGACGTCACCGACCTCATCGACGGGGTCAAGGCGGCTCCGCTGCTCGCGGGCCATCGGGGCGCCGCGCCGGTGCACCGTGCCGCGCTCAGCGACCTGGTGGCCCGTCTGTCGGTCCTGGCCGACGACCATCCCGAGCTCGCGTCCGTCGAGCTCAACCCGGTCAACGCGTGGACCGGGGGAGTCGACGTGCTCGGCGCCGAGGTCGTCGTGCGCCCGGCCCTGGTCCGCAAGGACACCGGCCGGCGACGGATGACCTAGGCGAAGCGCCGCCGGACCGCCCCGCCGGATTCGCGTGGGAGCCCACCGGGGCCGCTCCTCGTGGCGACCATCGGGGGACAGCGACCCGGCCAGAGGGCCTCCGGGTGCAAGGATGGGGGCATGCGACGCGTCTCCCAGGGCACCGGACGGGCCCTTCCCGAAGACCTCACCGAGGCGATCACCCGAGCCGGGTACTACCCGTCGCTCGTCTGCGACGTGGTCGAGTCGGCGGTGGGCGACGACGAGGTCGTGTCGCACCTCGTGCACCAGGAGACGACCTTCGACCACGAGACGGTCCGCCGCCATGTGACGGTGCTCGTCGTCACCCCCAAGCGGCTGGTCATCGCCCATGCAGACGACCACGCCGAGTCCGACGACAAGCTCATGGCCACTGCGACCACCGAGACGGTCCCGCTGGCTGCGGTCCGCGGCGTCATGCTGACCCACGTCGTGTCGGAGCCCGACACCTTCGCACCGGGCACGCACGGACGCGACCTCACGCTCACGCTCGGGTGGGGAGCAGTGAGCCGGCTCGACATGATCCCGGCCCAGTGCGGCGACCCGGACTGCACGGCCGACCACGGCTTCGAAGGGACCATCGCCTCCGACGACATCTCCCTGAGGGTCAGCTCCGCAGCCGACGGCGAGGAGGCGGTCGGCAAGGCCATGGAGTTCGCGCGGGTGTTGTCGGCCAGTATCGGCACCGGCACGGCGGCCCTCTGACCCGTGGCCGGATCTGAGACACCCGTGTCCCAGTCCTCCAGCGAGCCGGTGGCCCGCGAGGAAGCCCCCGCCCTCGGTGACGGACGCGGCACGGCGCCGCGCGAGGTCCCCATCGACTGGACCGGCGGCTCGGCCCGCGAGGGCTGGTCCCGAGGCACGCTCGCGTCGGTGCTCCCTTCGGTCGCCGAGGGACTCGGTGTCCCGCGGTATGCCGGCCGCGACGTCTTCGGGCTCCCTGCGGTCCCGCGGACGGTCGTGGTGCTCGTCGACGGGCTCGGGTTCGACCAGCTGCGCCAGCGCAGCGGGCATGCCCCGTTCCTGCGCTCACACCTGGATCGCGCGGCCCGGGTGCCGTGTGGTTTCCCCACGACGACCGCTACCTCGATGGGGTCGTTCGGCACCGGTCTGCCGCCCGGCTCCCATGGGCTGGTCGGCATGCAGGTGCTTGACCCGGAGACCGACCTGATCGTCAACGAGCTGTCGTGGGAGAACGGTCCGGACCCCCTTCGCTGGCAGCCCCACGAGACCGTCTTCGAGGCCGCTGAGAGCTCCGGCGTCTCGGTGACCATGATCGGGCCGTGGTACTTCAACGGCTCGGGACTGACCACGGCGGCCCTGCGCGGGGCGAGGTTCAAGGCCGGCGCCACGATCGAGGACCGCGTCGACGCCGCCGTGACCGCGCTGCGCGCCAGCCGGCGAGCACTCGTGTACCTCTACTGGGGCGAGGTCGACAAGGTCGGCCACGTGCACGGCTGCCAGTCGTGGCAGTGGGGCGACGAGGTCGAGTCGGTCGACCGGGCGCTCGCGCGCCTTGCGGCCTCGGTGCCGGATGACACCTCGATCGTCGTCACGGCGGACCACGGCATGGTCGACGTGCCCTTCGCCGACCGCATCGACCTGGTCGACGAGCCGGACCTCATGGCCGGCGTGCGTCACCTCGGCGGAGAGCCGCGCAGCCTGCAGATCTATGTCGAGCGGGGGGCCGCGGCTTCGGTCGCCAGCGCGTGGGAGGAGCGGCTTGCCGGGCGCGCC
Organism: Intrasporangium mesophilum; assembly: GCF_054783095.1. Classification (NCBI taxonomy): domain Bacteria; kingdom Bacillati; phylum Actinomycetota; class Actinomycetes; order Micrococcales; family Intrasporangiaceae; genus Intrasporangium; species Intrasporangium mesophilum. Next base: position 241,164 of record NZ_BAAGRF010000003.1, read on the forward strand.
TCGGTCATGACGCGTGAACGGGCCGTCGACGAAGGCTGGTTCGGTGCCGTGCGGCCGGAGGTGCTCGACCGGATCGGTGACCTCGTCGTGTCGATGGAGACTGAGTTCGCCGTGGTCCACTCGGGGCTCATGCGTCCCGAGATCGTCGCACTCCTGGGCCTGCACGGCTCCACCAGCGCAGCGGAACTCGCCGTGCCCGTGGTCGTGGTGCCACCTCGTCGCGGCGCCTAGGGTGGGGCCTCGTGGCTGAGCTCGTCTTCTTCTCCGGGACCATGGACTGCGGCAAGTCGACGCTCGCCCTCCAGATGGACCACAACCACGGCGCCCGCGGCCGAGTCGGGCTGATCTTCACCAAGATGGACCGGGCGGGCAGCAACGTCCTGTCGTCCCGACTGGGCCTGTCGACCGGCGCTCTGGAGGTGGTGGACGACCTCGACTTCTGGGACACCATCGTCGAGCGGGCCACGTCAGGGCAGCGGATCGACTACCTCATCTGTGACGAGGCGCAGTTCTACACCAGCGACCAGGTCGAGCAGCTCGCCCGCGTCGTCGACGAGATGGAGATCGACGTCTTCGCCTTCGGGATCACTGCCGACTTCCGCACCGAGCTCTTTCCGGGGAGCAAGCGGCTCATCGAGCTCGCGGACCGCGTGCAGGTGCTCCAGGTCGAGGCGCTGTGCTGGTGCGGCCGGCGGGCCACGACCAACGCCCGCGTCGTCGACGGCGTCATGGTCATCGAGGGCGAGCAGGTGGTCGTGGGCGACACCGCCCCGAGCACGTCCGGCGTCGTCGAGTACGAGGTGCTCTGCCGGCGCCACTACATGCGCCGCATGACCTCGCACGCGGCCAAGGCCGCGGCGCTGTCTCCCGAGGTCCTGCCGTTCGACCTCGACGTGTGCCCGCTCCCGCCGCTCCCGAGCTGATTCTTTGGCGCCGCAGCGAAGCGAGGCGCCAAGGATTCAGTCGCGGCGGCCGAACATGATGTCGTCCCAGCTGGGGACGCTGGGCCGCCCCGAGCGGCGTGTCGAGGCCGGCTTGGCGCGCGCGGGCACCCGCTGATCGACGAGCTCACCGTCGGTGCCGTCCGCGAGGTCGCTCACGTCGGTCAGGTCCTCATCCGCGTCGCTCGCTCCAGCCGCTCCGGTCGCCCTGGTGACACTGGTCGGGCCAGTGGCTCGGCCGTTGGCCGGCGCGTCGGGGACGTCGGTCAGGTCGGCGAGGTCGGCAAGGACGGCGAGGTCGGACGGGTCGAAGCTGTCATCGTCGGTCGCTGACGGTGCTTCGCGCGGCTCGGGATCGGGTTGGGGATGGCGTTCCTTCGCCGTGGGGGCGCTGGCGCCGTTGCGACGCCTGCCGGCAGGCCGCTCGGGTGCCGAACGGGACTGCCGGACAGGCTGCGTAGGCTCGGCCCGTCGTGCCTTGCGCGCGGCCGCGTCGGCGCCGATGCGGCGCTCCGCCGGCCCCTCTTTGGTGATCTCTGGGTCGTCCTCGGGGTGGGTGTGCGCAGGCGGCGGAACCTCCTCCCGCGGGTCCTTGGCCAGCTCCTCGAGGGGCAGCGCGTCCTCGGGTGCGTTCTCGATGCCGGGCACCTCCGCGCCCTTGGGCCGGCGTCGGCGGCCCCGCTGGGCACTGCGCTCGCGCATGGCGGCCATGAGGTCGACTGTCTCGGCCTCGCTGTGCCGGGTCGGCAGTCCGAGGCCACCCTCGGCCTCGACGTCGTACACCCGGTTGGGCCGAGAAGACGCTGACAGGTGCGGCGCCGGGATCGGGCCGGGCGCCTGCTGGTCCTCGTCCTCGGAGAGCCAGCGCGCCTCGTCGTCCGACGCGGTGACGGTGCGGGCAAGGGGGTCGAACTGCCACGTCGCCTCGCGCTCCTGACCACCTGCGTGGAAGACGAGCAGCACCGTCCAGGCGCCGTGGTCGGACCTGCGTGAGTCCCACCGCGCCGAGCCGACGTCGAGCGCCCGGGAGCGCAGCCGGTCGAGGACGCGGGCCTCCAGGGTCGGGGCAGCACCGGCGGACCCCCCGCGGGGGCGGAGCCGGACCTGGCGAGCCATGCCCGCGACATGTTCGCGCTCGGCCAGGATCGGCCCTTCGTAGCGGTGCACCTTCTCGACGGGCCAGCCGGCCCGCTCGGCAACCTCTTCCGTGCTCATTCCGGCCCGGATCATGGCCTGGACGTCCCTGGGCCGCAGGCCGCCGGTCATCTCGATCTGCAGCTGCCCGAGCCGTGGGCGGTCACGCCGGACGGCCGCGCGTAGCGGTTCGTCGAGCGGGACGGCATACCGCTCGCCACCGTCGTCGGCCAGCAGCAGGTGCAATCCGTCCTCGTGGACGCCGACGAGCCTGAGGTGCTGCATGGGTGGATCTCCCGGTTGGACGAGTCTGCGGTCGTGCGGAGGATCCCCGGAGGATCCGTAGGTACTGCCTGGTCATGCCTGGTCATGCATGTGTCGAGCTGAGGCGTGCGCAGTGGTGCTGGTTCGTGACTGGGTCGTGCCGTCGCTGTCGAGCATGCCATTGCCACAGGTGGCATAAAAGCGACCACGCCGCGCGGGTACCGTTTGCCTTGGCATGCCTACCTCCTTCCAGTCCGCCCAGACCGCCCTCGATCTCGTGGGCGTCTTCGTCTTCGCTCTCTCGGGCGGTCTGGTGGCGGTGAAGAAGCGTTTCGACCTGTTCGGCGTCATCGTTCTCGCGCTCGCCGCGGCCCTCGGTGGCGGCATCGTGCGCGACCTGCTCATCGGCTCCGTGCCGCCGGTGGGGATCAGCGACTGGCGCCTCATCGCGGCTGCGGCGCTCGGCGGGCTGGCGACGTTCTTCTTCCAGCCGGGGATCGAGCGCGTCTCGCGGCTCGTCCGCGTCCTCGACGCCGGGGGCCTCGCCGCGTTTGCGGTGTCGGGCAGCCTCAAGGCGATCACGACGATCGACGTCGTGCCGATCGCGGCCGTGCTCGTCGGGGTGATCAGCGCCGTCGGCGGCGGGGTCGTGCGCGACCTGCTCGCCGACCAGGTGCCCGAGGTGCTGCGGCGCGAGCTCTACGCGATCCCGGCCCTGATCGGGTCGATCATCATCGTGGCCGCATTCCAGGCGAGCGTCCTGCAGCTGTGGATGCTGTGGGCCGTCGCGGCGCTCGTCTTCGTGGTGCGCCTCGTCGCCGTCTACTTCGACCTCAACGCGCCCACCCCACTGCGCTCCTCGTCCACCCCGTGACCGGACCGCGTGCCTCCGACCTCACCCTCATACCCCAAGCCCAGCCAAGCCGAGACAAGCCCGAGAGATGACTGCCGAGAACCCGCCCCTGCACCCCTACGACGCGATCCTCCTGCTCAGCTTCGGCGGCCCGGAGGAGCCCGGCGAGGTCGTCCCCTTCCTGCGCCGGGTCACTGCCGGCCGCGGCATCCCCGACGAGCGCCTTGCGGAGGTCGGTGAGCACTACTTCCTGTTCGGCGGCCGGAGCCCGATCAACGACCAGAACCGCGCTCTCATCTCGGCGATCCGTGCGGAGCTCGACGCGCGGGAGATCGCCACGCCGGTCTACTGGGGCAACCGCAACGGCGCGCCCTTCATCGACGACGCGTTGCGGCAGGTCGCGGCGGCCGGTCACAAACGGGTCGTCGCGCTGACCACGAGCGCCTACGCGTCGTACTCCTCGTGCCGGCAGTACCGCGAGAACCTCGCCGCGGCGGACGCCCTGGTGCGCGCCGAGGGCGTGGACCTCGAGATCGACAAGATCGGGCCGTATGCCGTCAGGCCGGGTTTCGCCGAGGCCAACCTCGGGCATCTGGTGCGGACCCTTCGTGCGGTCGACGGCGCTCCTGACGAGGAGCTCGCGCTGCTGTTCGTCACGCACTCGATCCCGGACGCCATGGACGACACGTCCGGACCGGGTGACGGTGAGGGCAACCTCTACCGTCGACAACATCTGGCGTTGGCCTCGCGGCTCACGGACGCGGCAAACCAGGCCCTCGGGCGCGACCTGAGCGGCGAGCTGGTCTACTGCTCTCGGTCCGGGCCGCCGAGCCAGCCGTGGCTCGAGCCGGATGTCAACGTCCGCATCGAGCAGCTCGCCGCCGAGGGTGTCACCACGGTCGTCGCTGCACCTGTCGGGTTCGTGTCCGACCACATGGAGGTCGTCTACGACCTCGACACGGAGGCGATGGCCACTGCGCAGCGGGTGGGCGTGGACCTGCTCCGCGTGCCCACCGTCGGCACCGACGCCGTCTTCGTCCGCGACCTGGTCGACGCGCTTCTCGAGCGCGCCGCGGAGGCGCGGGGCGAGGCCGTGGCGACGTTCGAGGGACGCATGCCGTCGGTGTGCGCCGCCGGCTGCTGCCCGAACCTGCGCGAGGCCAGGCCGGCCCTGTGCGGTCTCGACTAGGGAGAGACGCATGTCAACGAGCCAGACCGTCCTGGACCTGCCCGACGGCGTCGACCTTGCCGAGCTCGAGCGCCTCTGCGTCGAGTTCGCGACCGAGGCCGGCCGCTTCATCCGTGACGACCGCCCACCGCGGATGGGCGTCGCGGCGACCAAGTCGACCGAGACCGACGTCGTCACCGTCATGGACCGGCGCTCGGAGGAGCTGCTGCACCGGCTCGTCCACGCGGCCCGGCCTGACGACGGCATCCTCGGCGAGGAGGGCGCCGACGTGGCGGGCACCTCCGGCCTGACCTGGGTCGTCGACCCCATCGACGGCACGGTCAACTACCTCTACGAGGTGCCGGCATATGCCGTGTCGGTCGCGGTGGTCGTCGGGGACCCGGCGACCCAGGCGGGGTGGCGGCCGGTGGCCGGGGCTGTGGCCGACCCGTCGCTGCGCCTCGTGCACCATGCCCGGCGTGGGGGCGGCGCATGGACCCGACCGGAGACCCCGGACCAGAGCCCTGAGGTGCCGCTCGCCGTGTCGACCGAGGACCGGATCGGGCGAACACTGCTTGCGACCGGGTTCGGCTACGCACCCGAGGTGCGGGCACGCCAGGCCGAGGTGCTGCGTCGGGTGCTCCCTGAGGTGCGGGACATCCGCCGCATCGGTAGCGCCGCCCTCGACCTGGTCCGGGTCGCCGAAGGCTCCGTGGACGCCTACGCGGAGTCCGGGCTCAACGCCTGGGACCTGGCGGCCGGCTGGCTCATCGTCGAGGAGGCCGGGGGAGTGGTCGTCGGGGACGGTCCGACGCCCGGCAAGTCGCTCACCGTTGCGGCCGGTCCTGCGCTCGTCGAGCAGGTCCGCGGGCTGTTCCTCGGCAGGTAGCCGGCACTCAGGCGGCCCGGAACGGCTCGAGCTCCGGCACCCGGATGCCGTTCTCCGCGGCGAGGCGTGCGAACGACTCGAGCTCGCCGGTGTGCACCCGGATGCGGTACTCGTCGCCGGCCTCGGTGGCGTCGGCAAGGTCGCTGAGGGCATCGCTGACGCGCTGCCTGATCTGGTCGACGAACTCGGTCATGGGTGCACCTCCGGGCCGTGGGAGTGTTCTGACGGGTCCGCCGACCCTACCGTGCCTCCGGAGCTCCACTGTGCACCCGCGCAGGTAGGCGGATGGCAAAGGAAAGGTGAACTGTTGGTCCGAAAAGGACAGCTGTGACCCTGCCTCCTGGGCAGATGTCTCAAACCGTGGTTCGCGCAACGTGACAACGCCTCCGGGATCAGGCACAATCCGCCGCACGCGGAGATGTTTCATCCCGGTAACGGGAGCGGTTTCGAGGTGTTGTGACGCATGGCTTCGTGCGGGAACAAGCACGGGCCCGCAAGCGTTCTCCGCCTCACAGACCGCAAGGCGCAGCACGAGTAGAAGCGAGAGAACACGATGGCAACCGATTACGACGCGCCACGCAAGACGGACGACGACCTCAGCGAGGACTCGATCGAGGAGCTGAAGTCGCGGCGTGTCGACAAGACCTCGTCGAGCGTAGATGTGGACGAGACGGAGCAGGCAGAGGGCTTCGAGCTGCCTGGTGCCGACCTTTCGGGTGAAGAGCTGTCGGTCCGGGTCCTGCCCAAGCAGGCCGACGAGTTCACCTGCTCGCGGTGCTTCCTCGTCCACCACCGCAGCCAGCTCGCCAAGGAGACGAACGGCATGATGATCTGCACGGAGTGCGCCGCCTGAGCGGAGCCGTGCGTCAGGGGCAGGAGCAAGTAGGGTCGGTCCTCGTGACCGACCCTTGTGCTGTTCCGGCGTCGACAGCGGCGCTGTCCGAGGACTGCTCGTCGGGTCTCCCGGCGGCGGCCGAAGGCCCTGCGGACCTCGAGGTCGCGGTGCTGCGTCTGGACGCGGGCCTGGCACTGCCGGCATACGCCCACCCCGGCGACGCCGGCGCCGACCTGTGCTCGCGCGTCGAGGTCACGATCGGGCCGGGCGAGCGCGTGCTGGTGCCTACGGGGGTGGCCATCGCACTGCCGCCCCGCCACGCCGGGTTCGTCCACCCACGCTCAGGCCTGGCCGCGCGGCACGGGATCTCGATCGTCAACTCGCCGGGAACCATCGACGAGGGCTACCGGGGCGAGATCCTCGTCAACCTCGTCAACCTGGACCCGAGGGAGCCGTTCACCGTTCGGCGGGGCGACCGGATCGCGCAGCTCGTCGTGCAGCGAGTCGAGCGGGTGAGGTTCGTCGAGGTCGATTCGCTCGACGAGACCAGTCGGGGGGACACTGGACATGGATCCACCGGTGGTTTCGGTGCCGGGGGTGACGGCTCGCCGATCGTGGGGGAGACGCCGCCCGCGCGGTGAGCATCGGATACGGTTCGCCGGGCGCTGCGTGCAGGCACGGCTGCCTTTTCCCGGCCGGGCGCGACGCCCCCGGGCAGCAGGACTCAAAAGGACGGAATGACGTGGGACTCTTCAGCCGCAAGCCGAAGGACCGGCCCGAGGCGGTCAGCGACGAGCTCGACGAGCTGCACGATGCTGACGAGGTCGGCGACGGCACCGAGTACGACGACTACGACGAGGGCGCCGACGCCGGCTTGGGCGGCCCCGCGTCCACCCCGCCCACGGGGCCGCTCGACCGCTCGAGCGTCACCGACAGCACCGACTACCTCAACCTCGGCGCGATCTGGCTCCGGGGCCAGCAGGGCATGGAGCTGCGTCTCGAGATCAACGAGCAGGAGCAGCAGATCACCGGAGTCACTGCGGTGCTCGGAGAGTCCGCGGTGCAGCTTCAGGCGTTCGCCGCGCCACGCACGGAGGGCGTCTGGATCGAGATCCGCAACGAGATCGCGGGCAGTATCGTCGACTCGGGCGGCACGGCAGAGGTGGTGACGGGGGAGTTCGGCGAGGAGCTGCTCACGCGGATGCCGCAGGCCGGTCCGGACGGGCGCACGGTGTTCATGCCTGCGCGGTTCATCGGCGTCGACGGTCCTCGCTGGTTCCTCCGGGCGGTGGTCTCCGGTCGGGCGGCCATCGAGCCGGCGGCGTCCGAGGCGGTCCACGAGGTCATCCGAACCGCGGTGATCGACCGTGGTGAGGAGGCCATGCCCCCTCGCGAGCTGCTGCCTCTTCGCCTGCCAGACGCCCAGGATGCGGCCCAGGCAGAGGCCCCTGAGGCCGGCGCGCCGGAAGGCGAGCTCAAGCCCTTCGAGCGCGGTCCCGAGATCACCGAGGTCCGCTGAGATGTCTGGCTGTCGCCGTGCTCACCCGTGTGGGGAGCACCTGTGAGCTCGGGGCATCCCGGCGCGCTGCGCCGGTTCTCGCACCGGCTCACGCGGTCCTCGCACGAGATCGAGGCCGACGAGCTGCGCCAGGAGTCATCCGACCTCGGCGTGGTGCATATCGGCGACGTCAAGCCGCGGACACGGGTCACCGTGTCCGGTGAGGTGCGGTCGGTCACTCTCCGGCCTCGCGACGAGACACCGGCGCTCGACGTCGAGCTCTGGGACGGCACCGACTCGCTGCACCTCGTGTGGCTCGGTCGCCGGCGGATCGCGGGCATCGTGCCCGGCATCAAGATGCAGGCGACCGGCCGCATCACCAAGCAGCGGAGTGTGACGACGATCTTCAACCCCGAGTACGAGATCATCTACCGGTCGGCGCCCTCCGATGGCTGAGGTCGACGGAGAGGCAGCGCGCCGCGGCGGCGCACCGGAGCCTGGCGACGCCGTCGCCCGGTCCGAGGCCGACCTGCGCCGCTACCACACGGTCGAGGAGCTGCTGCGCGACAAGCTGTCCGAGGCTATCGGCGGCTGGCGCGGCGCCATCGAGTCGGCCATCCCGACGCTGGCCTTCGCGTTGACCTGGTCCCGCACCGAGAACCTGCAGACCGCGCTCATCGTGGCCGGAGTCTGCGTCGGTGTCCTGCTGCTCGTGCGGCTCGTGCAGCGGACCGACATTCGGTTCATCGCGTATGCCGCAGTGGGCGTGGGCATCTCGGCCTTCTTCGCGCTTCGCTCCGGCAAGGCGGAGGACGCCTTCCTGCCGGGCATGCTCCAGAACGCCGGGCTGCTGCTGCTCCTGCTCGTCACGAACCTCGCTCGGTGGCCGCTCTTCGGCTTCGTCGTCGGGGTCGCCGAGCCCGAGGCATTCGCCGAGAGCCCCACCTGGTGGCGCAGGCACCCCGGCATCGTCACCGTCGCGGCGCGCCTCGCGTGGGTGCTCATCGCCCTCAACGTCGTGCGCCTCGCGATCATGGTCCCGCTCTACCTCGCGGAACAGGTCGAGGCGCTCGGGGTCGCCAAGGTCGTCCTCGGCTGGCCGGCATACCTGCTCGCCGTCACGGCCATGGGCGCCATCCTGCTGCGTGGCAACACACCGATCGACCCGGAGCGGCACGCGGGCGAGCGCCAGGCGACGGCCTGACGCTCCGGCGCGTCCGGCGCCGGCTCCGCGCCGGCTCGGTAACGCCTCAGTGCCGGCTCAGTGCCGGCTCAGTCGCGGCTCAGTCGTCCTCGTCGTGCCGAGGACGGCTGCCGGGGGCCACGAGCTGCTGGAGCTTGCCCTCCTGCTCGGTCGTGGTGATGAAGAGGAGCTCGTCGCCCGCCTCCATCGCATCGTCGGCGGTCGGGGCGAGCGGACGCTCCTCGCGGATGATCGCGACGAGGACTGTGTCGGTCGGCCAGTCGACGTCGCCCACCCGTCGCCCGGCGAAAGGGCTGCCGTCAGGGAGGGTGATCTCCACCATCGAGGCGCGGCCCTGCTGGAACTCGAAGATCCGCACGAGGTCGCCGATGCTCACGGCCTCCTCGATGAGGGCTGTCATCAGGCGCGGGGTCGACACGGCGACGTCCACGCCCCAGGACTCGTCGAACATCCACTCGTTCTTCGGGTTGTTGACCCGGGCGACGGTCCGGGGCACGCCGAACTCGGTCTTGGCGAGCAGCGACAGCACGAGGTTGGCCTTGTCGTCACCGGTGGCGCCGACGACCACGTCGGCCTCTTCCAGCCGGGCCTCCTCGAGGGCCGCGAGCTCGCACGCATCGGCGAGCAGCCACGACGCTTCCGGCACCCGCGAGGCCTGGACGTCGTCGGCGTCCTTGTCGATGAGCAGCACGTGGTGCCCGTTGCCGAGCAGCTCTCGGGCGATGGAGCGGCCGACGCTTCCTGCTCCGGCGATGACGACGCGCATGGGTTCCTTCTCCTCGGGGCCGCTCAGTGGGGTGCCGGCGGCTGGTCGCACAGCCGCTCGACCCGCGCGAGGTCGTCGCGGGGAACGACCAGGTGGACGAGGTCGCCCTGCTGGATCACGGTGTCGAGGCGGGGGATGACGCCCTCGCCCAGCCGGGTGAGGTACGCGACGCGCGCGCCGGTCTGCTCCTCGACGAGCAGGAGCGGCTTGCCGATCCAGCCCTGCTCCATCGGCACCTCGGCGATGACGATCTTGCCGCTCGGGTCGGTCAGCTCGGGCACCGCGCCCTGGGGCAGCAGCCGCTGGATCATCTGGTCGGCCGTCCAGCGCACCGTGGCGACAGTCGGGATGCCGAGGCGCTGGTAGACCATCGCCCGCTGCGGGTCGTAGATCCGGGCGGCGACGTGCTCGACCCCGAAGGTCTCCCGCGCCACCCGCGCGGCGAGGATGTTGGAGTTGTCGCCGCTGCTGACGGCGGCGAACGCGTAGGCCTCGCGGATCCCCGCAGCGATGAGGGTGTCGCGGTCGAACCCGATGCCGGTCACGGTCTGCCCCTCGAACGAGGTGCCGAGCCGGCGGAAGGCCGAGGCGTCCGCGTCGATGATCGCCACGTCGTGGCCGCTGCGCCCGAGCGTGCGGGCCAGGGTCGACCCGACGCGGCCGCAGCCCATGATGACGAAGTGCACGGACGCGACGCTACACCGTGGGAGCACCACCGACCCCGCACCCACCTGGGTGTGCCCAGCCCGTGAAACACGCCGGACGGCATACCGTCTCGGCACGGTCGGGGACACGTCTCGGAGGCACAGGCCCCACCCCGACCTGCCGGTGGACTGGCGTCGCGTGCGGGCGCCGGTTACGTCATACAGTTGCGTCGTGCCCGGTACCGGTTCGCTGTTCAAGCGCCTCCTGCTCGGTCGCGCGATGCGCAGCGACAAGCTCGGCGAGACCCTGCTGCCCAAGCGGCTCGCCCTGCCGATCTTCGCCAGTGACGCGCTGTCCTCGGTCGCGTACGCCCCCGACGAGATCCTCCTGATGCTCGGCCTCGCAGGTGGGGCCTTCGTCATGACGCACAGCTGGCAGGTGACGCTGGGCGTCATCTTCGTCATGGTCGTCGTGGTGGCGTCGTACCGCCAGAACGTCCACGCCTACCCCTCGGGTGGCGGCGACTACGAGGTCGCCACCGTCAACCTGGGGCCGAAGGCGGGCCTCACGGTCGCGAGCGCGCTCCTGGTCGACTATGTGCTGACCGTTGCGGTGTCGATCTCGTCGGGCGTGCAGAACGCGGCGACCGTCCTCGGGTTCGTGCGAGGCAACGAGGTGATCATCGCGGTGGGCCTCATCATCTTCCTCACCGCCATGAACCTTCGAGGCGTCCGCGAGTCGGGCAAGGCCTTCGCAGTCCCGGTCTACGCCTTCATGGTCGCGATCATCGGGATGGGCATCGTCGGCTTCATCCAGAAGGTCACCGGCACCCTGCTGCCGGCCGAGAGCGCGAACCTCACGCTCGTCCCCGAGGGCGGCGAGGAGGTCACTGGCCTCGCGGCAGCCTTCCTGCTGCTGCGCGCTTTCTCGTCGGGGTGTGCGGCGCTGACCGGCGTCGAGGCCATCAGTAACGGCGTGCCGGCGTTCCGAAAGCCCAAGAGCAGGAACGCCGCCACGACGCTGCTCCTCATGGGCATCCTGTCCATCACCATGCTGGCGTCGATCATCGCGCTGAGCATGTGGACCGGCGTCAAGATGGCCGACAACCCAGCGACCCAGCTGCTCAAGGACGGCGTGCCCGTCGGTGACACCTACGTCCAGCACACGACGATCGGGCAGCTCGCGACCACGGTGTTCGCGAACTTCCAGCTGGGCGTCATCTTCGTCTCGATCGTCACCGGCATCATCCTCGTGCTCGCCGCGAACACCGCCTTCAACGGTTTCCCGGTCCTGGCCTCGATCCTGGCCCGCGACGGCTACCTCCCGCGGCAGATGCACACCCGTGGAGACCGGCTCGCATTCTCGAACGGGATCCTCATGCTCTCGGCGGCGGCCATCGTCCTGGTCATCATCTTCAAGGCCGAGGTCACTGCCCTGATCCAGCTCTACATCGTGGGCGTCTTCGTGTCGTTCACGACGAGCCAGACCGGCATGATCCGGCACTGGACAAGGCACCTTCGGCTCGAGCGGGACCCGCGCGAGCGGAGCCGGATGCAGCGCTCGCGCGCCATCAACGCCCTCGGCGCGGCCATGTCCGCCACGGTGCTGGTCGTGGTGCTGATCACCAAGTTCCAGGCCGGGGCGAGGTACGCGATCCTGGCGATGATCGTGCTCTTCGTGCTCATGCTCGGCATCAAGAAGCACTACGCCCGTGTCCGCGACGAGCTTGCTGTCGACTGGGAGGTCGACCGGCCGATGCTGCCCAGCCACGTGCACGCCATCGTCTGTATCTCCAAGGTCCACAAGCCGACGATGCGGGCACTGGCCTATGCCAGGGCGAGCCGGCCGTCGTACCTCGAGGCCGTCACGGTGGATGTCGACCACGACGAGACCCAGGCGCTGCTCGCCGAGTGGGACAAGCACGACATCCCGGTCCCGCTCAAGGTGCTCGCCTCGCCGTACCGTCAGATCACCCGGCCGATCGTCGACTACGTCAAGTCGATCCGCTCGGGCAACCCGCGCGACATCGTCACCGTCTACCTCCCTGAGTACGTCCTCGGCAAGTGGTGGGAGCAGGTGCTGCACAACCAGAGCGCGCTGCGTCTCAAGGGACGGCTGCTGTTCACCCCGGGTGTCATGGTCGTCAGCGTGCCCTGGCAGCTCGCGTCCTCCGAGGGTGCCGAGAGGGCCTGGGTGGACGAGCCCCCGATCAGCGGCTCCCTCCGCGGCGGCAACCTGTGACTGACCGTCGACCACGGGCTCGGGAGTCGGACGCGCCGTCGCTCGTCGGCATTGAATGGACCGTCGAGGTCGGTCCGGTCGCCCACGGCGGCCACTGCGTGGCCCGTCACGAGGGGCAGGTCATCTTCGTGCGACACGCGCTGCCGGGCGAGCAGGTCGTCGCGCGGATCACCGAGGGCAACGTCGGGGACCGGTTCGTCCGCGCCGACGCGGTGCGGGTGCTCGTCGCAGCGCCCGGGCGGGTCCAGCCGCCGTGTCCGTATGCCGTCCCCGGAGAGTGTGGAGGCTGCGACTTCCAGCATGTGGCTCCGTCCGTGCAGCGCGCCCTCAAGGCTGCGGTCGTCCGCGAGCAGTTCGCGCGGATCGCCGGACTCGAGGTCGACGTCGAGGTGAGTCCGGTGCCGGGCGACACGGACGGGCTCCGATGGCGCACCCGGGTCGAGTTCGCCGTTGACGGGCAGGGTCGTCCCGGTCTGCGGCGACACCGGTCCCACTCCGTCGTGCCCCTCGACGACTGCCTCATCGCGACGCGCGGAGTCATCGACTCAGGAGTGCTCGACACCGAGTGGCCAGACGTCGAGTCCGTCGACGTCGTCGACGCCGCCCACCCGGACGAGCCCGTTCTCGTGCCGGTCGGTGGCGCAGGCGGCGCTCGCGGGTCTGCGGCCTCCGGCGGCCTGGTCGGCGAGCTGGCTCGGGACGGCGACTGGGCGGGGGAGTACGTCGTCGCCGCGCGCGGCTTCTGGCAGGTCCATCCCGGAGCCGCCTCGACCTTCCTGTCGCGGGTCGTCTCCCTGCTCGCGGCCCGTCCCGGCGACCGGGTGCTCGACCTGTATGCCGGCTCGGGCCTGTTCACGATGCGCCTCGGTGAGCTTGTGGCGCCCGGAGGTTTCGTGCTGGGAGTCGAGGGCGACGCACGGGCCGTTGACAACGGCATACGCAACACCGAGCACCTGGACAACGTCGAGTGGCGGGCCAACCGCGTCGACCGCGAGTTGAGATCCCTTGTGGCCCAGGACATCTCGACCGACCTGGTCGTGCTTGACCCGCCGCGCACCGGCGCCGGCAAGGACGTCATGGCCATGGTCGCCCGGATGCGGCCTCGCCGGGTCGTGTACGTCGCCTGTGACCCGGCCGCGCTGGCCCGGGACGTGCGCGCGGCCGCTGACCACGGTTACGCGCTCGGCTCGGTCGAGGCGTGGGACGCGTTCCCGATGACCCATCATGTGGAGTGCATCGCGGTCCTGGAGCCCCCGGCCTCGGAGGCCTGATGAAGCCGTCGGTCGTGTCGATCCACATCGCTCCCGGGAGGCGCCTGCCGACGAAGTCCGTCGACCGGGTGGCGGCCGAGGCGGGCGCTGGGCTCGTCGGGGACCGCTACCACGGGAGCAGGCATCGCCACGTGACGCTGCAGTCAGCGGAGGCTCTCAGGGCCGCCGCGGACGACCTCGGGGCCCCCATCGACCCGGGGCTCACGCGACGGAACATCACCATCACTGGTGGGGACATCCCGACCAGGCCGGGCGCGCGGGTGCTCATCGGGGACGTGGAGCTCGAGGTGGTCAGGGTCGCCGCCCCATGCCGGCTCCTCGACGACGAGATCGGCCAGGGTGCAGCCCGTGCCCTGCACAACCGTGCCGGTTCGGTGCTGCGGCTGCTGACATCGGGCACGATCCAGGTCGGCGACGAGGTCGACCTCGACCCCGATGACGACGTCGTCGGGCACGAGGTGTGACCGTGCCGGGGGCCGGAGGGGACGATCCCTGCGGCCGTGGCACCCGGGGCAGACAAGCGGCATCGATGCGACCAAGATGGGCCGCAGGTGTGGACTGACAGCGCCGAGCGCGTGTGGTTAGATATATCTTGACGTCAAGATAAATCGAGCACCGTGACATCCAACTTCAGCTGCTGGAAGGAGCCCGTCGTGGGCAGTGTTGACAGCTTCAAGGCCAAGGGGACCCTCGAGGTCGACGGCAAGTCCTACGAGATCTACCGCCTCGCGGGGATCGACGGCCAGGAGACTCTGCCGTACAGCCTCAAGGTGCTCCTGGAGAACCTGCTCCGCACCGAGGACGGCGCGAACATCACCGCCGACCACGTTCGGGCCCTCGGCTCCTGGGACGAGAACGCGGAGCCGGACACGGAGATCCAGTTCACGCCGGCCCGCGTCATCATGCAGGACTTCACGGGCGTCCCGTGCGTGGTCGACCTCGCGACGATGCGCGAAGCGGTCTCCGACCTCGGGGGCGACCCCGCCAAGATCAACCCGCTGGCGCCCGCCGAGCTCGTCATCGACCACTCGGTGATCATCGACGTGTTCGGCCGCCCCGACGCCTTCGAGCGCAACGTCGAGATCGAGTACCAGCGCAACAGGGAGCGGTACCAGTTCCTGCGCTGGGGCCAGACGGCGTTCGACGACTTCAAGGTGGTGCCTCCAGGCACCGGCATCGTCCACCAGGTCAACATCGAGCACCTCGCCCGGACCATCATGGTCCGCGAGATCGACGGGGAGCTCGTGGCCTACCCCGACACGTGCGTCGGCACCGATTCCCACACGACGATGGTCAACGGCCTCGGCGTCCTCGGCTGGGGCGTCGGCGGCATCGAGGCCGAGGCCGCCATGCTGGGCCAGCCCGTCTCGATGCTCATCCCTCGTGTCGTCGGCTTCAGGCTCTCCGGCTCGATCCCGTCCGGCGCGACGGCGACGGATGTCGTTCTCACCATCACCGAGATGCTGCGCAAGCACGGCGTCGTCGGCAAGTTCGTCGAGTTCTACGGCGAGGGCGTGGCGCAGGTGCCCCTCGCGAACCGCGCGACGATCGGCAACATGAGCCCCGAGTTCGGCTCGACCTGCGCGATCTTCCCGATCGACGACGTCACGCTCGACTACCTCCGTCTCACCGGCCGCTCCGACGAGCAGGTGGCGCTGGTCGAGGCGTACGCCAAGGAGCAGGGCATGTGGCTCGGCGCGGACACCCCCGAGGCCCGCTACAGCGAGTACCTCGAGCTCGACCTGTCGACGGTCGTCCCCTCGATCGCCGGCCCGAAGCGCCCGCAGGACCGCATCGAGCTCTCGGCGGCCAAGGAGTCCTTCCGCAAGGTCCTGCCGACCTATGTCGCCCACGACGAGGGCGACCCGGGCTCGGCGGCGTCCTTCCCCGCGAGCGACCCGGGCGACGACAACGGCGGCGACAAGCCGCACGACGGCAAGGCCAACGGCCGTCCCTCCAAGAAGGTCGCAGTGACCGATGCCGAGGGCCGCGAGTTCGAGATCGACCACGGCATCGTGTCGATCGCCTCGATCACGAGCTGCACGAACACGTCCAACCCGTCCGTGATGATGGCGGCCGCGATGCTCGCCAAGAACGCCGTCGAGAAGGGCCTCACGGTCGCCCCGTGGGTCAAGACCTCGATGGCTCCGGGCTCGAAGGTCGTCACCGGGTACTACGACAAGGCCGGCATGTGGCCCTACCTGGAGAAGCTCGGCTTCCACCTCGTCGGCTACGGCTGCACGACCTGCATCGGCAACTCGGGCCCGCTCAACGAGGAGATCTCCAAGGCGATCAACGACGCCGACCTTGCGGTCACGTCCGTCCTCTCGGGCAACCGCAACTTCGAGGGCCGGATCAACCCGGACGTCAAGATGAACTATCTCGCGAGCCCGCCCCTCGTCATCGCGTACGCCCTCGCCGGGACCATGGACTTCGACTTCGAGACCGAGCCGCTCGGCACGGGCTCGGACGGGGCAGACGTCTATCTCAAGGACATCTGGCCGGCGCCCGAGGACGTCGAGCAGACCATCGCCGCCAGCATCAACCAGGACATGTTCACGGAGGACTACTCCGACGTGTTCGCCGGTGACGACCGGTGGCGGTCGCTCCCGACGCCCGAGGGCGACACCTTCGAGTGGGACGGCGAGTCGACCTACGTGCGCAAGCCCCCGTACTTCGAGGGCATGGCGGCCGAGCCGGCCCCGGTCGAGGACATCGCGGGCGCACGGGTGCTGGCCAAGCTCGGTGACTCGGTCACGACGGACCACATCAGCCCAGCCGGCTCGATCAAGGCGGACAGCCCGGCGGGCCGCTACCTGGCGGAGCACGGCGTCGAGAAGCGCGACTTCAACTCGTACGGCTCGCGGCGCGGCAACCACGAGGTGATGATCCGCGGCACCTTCGCGAACATCCGGCTGAAGAACCTCCTGCTCGACGGCGTCGAGGGTGGCTTCACCCGCGACTTCACCCAGGGTGGCGAGCAGACGACCATCTACGACGCAGCCCAGAGCTACGCCGAGGCGGGGACTCCGCTCGTCGTGCTGGCCGGCAAGGAGTACGGCTCGGGGTCCTCACGTGACTGGGCGGCCAAGGGGACCCGCCTGCTCGGCGTGCGGGCAGTCATCGCCGAGAGCTATGAGCGGATCCACCGCTCGAACCTCATCGGCATGGGCGTCATCCCGCTGCAGTACCCCCAGGGCCAGAACGCCGACTCGCTCGGGCTCGACGGCACCGAGACCTTCTCGATCACCGGTATCACCGAGCTCAACGAGGGCCGGACGCCCAAGACGGTCCGTGTCGTCGCGGCGAGGGACGGTGGCGAGACGGTCGAGTTCGACGCCGTGGTGCGCATCGACACCCCCGGCGAGGCGGACTACTACCGCAACGGCGGCATCCTGCACTACGTCCTGCGCTCGCTCGTCGCGAGCTGACGGACCCCGCTGTGGGGAGGGTCTGAGAGTTCCGAGACTGGCCACGTGCGGCGCCCCCCGGGTCGAGAAGGACTTCGGGAGGGTTGCCGGACGTGGCCTCTCGGCCTCTGGCATGCTCATCCGGTGAACGAGCGACACGCCACGCTGACCGTGTGGGAGAACGGCCTCGGCTGGGCCTCTGGGGAGCCCCTGACGTATGCCGACGAGCACGTCGAGGGGGCACGGCCCCAGACGTACGTGGCGCGCAGCTGGGAGTCTCCGGTCGTCGAGTCTGCTTTCCCCGCAAGGGAGCTCATCCCGTCGTGGAACGCCGTCACACCCCCTGGGACGTGGCTGCTGGTCGAGGGCCGGGTGGCGGACGGTGCCGGGTGGACCCCGTGGTTCACCTTCGCCCGGTGGGCGCAGGACGACCCGATGGGGGAGTCCCCGATCACCCGGACGACCGTCACCGGCCAGAGGTTCGATGCGGGCCAGGTCGAGACCGACACGTATCTCGCCGCGCCCGGCCGCCATTTCGACCGCTGGCAGCTGCGCCTGACCGGGCTGGCCCTGGCGCAGGCGGCCGGGCGCGGGAGTGCCGGCGCGTCCTGGCCCTCGGTGTCACTCGTCGCCGGAGCAGTGTCCTGGTTCGCGATCCCGGACGACGTTCCGGCGAGCTCGCCCTCGGTCGGCCTCGGCCACGAGATCGACGTCCCGCCCCGCTCGCAGCGGCTGCACATCGGGACGTTCCCGGAGTGGGACAACGGGGGCGAGTCCTGGTGCTCGCCCACCTCGACGACGATGGTGCTGGAGCACTGGGGCATCGCCCCGAGCCGGGCGGAGAGCGCGTGGGTGGGCCACGACACGGACGCGTCGGTCGTCCACGGTGTGCGACACGTCTACGACCGCGCCTACCGCGGTGCGGGCAACTGGGCGTTCAACACGGCATACGCCGGTTCGCGCGGGCTGCGCGCCTACGTCACCCGGCTGCGTGACCTGACTGAGGTCGAGCAGTTCGTCGCGGCCGGCATACCGCTCGTGGTCTCGGTGTCCTTCGCGGTCGACGAGCTCGACGGCGCGGGCTACGACACGAAGGGCCACCTGCTCACGGTCGTGGGCTTCACCGACGAGGGTGACGTCATCTCCAACGACCCGAACTCCCACCTCGTGGCGAGCAACGACGAGGTGCGGTCGGTCTACCGGCGGGACCAGTTCGAGCGGGTCTGGTTGCGGCACAACGGGGGTCTGGCCTACGTCATGCACCCACCGACCGTGGAGCTGCCCGCCCCGCCCGCCGAGGCGAACTGGCGCTGAACCGTCCAGGCTCCAAACGGCACCCGGAACGGGTGATCTTGTGGTGCGAGACGGGCCCAGTCGTGGGTTTTTCTGTTGCTCGGCCCCTCTCGCCACTCTCACGGGTGTTGACTGGCCCCGCCATTTCCCCTCCAGGAAGGTCAGCCATGCCCAGCCGTTCAGTCGTCTCAGACTCACCGTTCCACCCGAGCCGCCGCACCGTGCTCGCGACCGCCGCAGCCGGCGTCGCCCTCGTCGGCGTCGCCCCTCGCGCCCGGGCCGTCGAGGCCAAGAAGGGTGACTCCACCCGCCACATCGCCCGCTCGTCGTGGGCTGGTACGGACTTCTCGCACGGCACCGGCTACGGGGTCGCGGTCTCCGGAGCGGGCATCGCGTTCGCTGCGTCGCAGGACACTGTCTCCTACACCGACCCCCACACCGCGACCCCGACGCCGCGCTCGTACGAGGTCGCCCGGTGGGTCTCGCCGACCGTGCCCCTCCTCTTCGGACTCACCGAGCTCGTCGCGTCGTGGAACGCCTCGACCCCCGGGGAGTCGTGGATCGAGGTGCTCGTTCGCGGTGACCAGGGCGGCGCCAACTTGACGAAGCAGTACGTGCTCGGCCGCTGGGCCGCCAAGGACCCCGCCGACGGAGGCGGCATCCACCGGACCTCCCTCAACGGCCAGGGCGACACGGTCGCCACTGTCTTCACCGACACGCTCGCCACCCGGAGCGGGTTCTCCCTGACGTCGTACGAGCTCGAGGTGCGCCTGTACCGGCCTGTGGGCTCCAGCGACGTCCCCGCGATCACCGAGCTGGGGGCGATGGCCTCGGCGTTGCCGAGCGACAAGAAGGTGCCGCGCAGCCCGAACGGCCCCGCCTGCGGCACCACCCTCAACGTCCCGACCTTCTCCCAGGAGAAGCACAAGGGCCACTTCCCGCAGTGGGACAACGGCGGCGAAGCCTGGTGCTCGCCGACGTCGACGTCGATGGTCGTCGCCTACTGGGGTGCTGGGCCCAGCGCAGCAGAGACCCAGTGGGTCACGGCGCAGATCCCTGACGAGAGCGACCCACAGGTCGACTTCACGGCGCGCAACGTCTTCGACTACACCTACGACGGGGCGGGCAACTGGCCGTTCAACGCCGCATACGCCGCGACCCGGGGCCTGCGCGGCTTCGTCACCCGCCTGCGCACGCTGACCGAGGCAGAGGAGTTCATCAAGGCCGGGATCCCGCTGGTGGCGTCGGTCTCCTTCACCAAGGGCGAGCTGAAGGGGGCGGGCTACAGCACGAACGGTCACCTCATGGTCATCGTCGGCTTCGCACCCAACGGCGACGTCGTCTGCAACGACCCGGCGTCGCACCTCATCCCCGACAACGGCCAGGTCCGCGTGACCTATGACCGTGAGCAGTTCGAGAACGTCTGGGCGCCCCACAGCGGCGGCATCGTCTATGTCATCCACCCCGAGACCGTCGCCCTCCCGGACGCGCCGCCCGAGGCGAACTGGTGACCCAGAGCCCCTGACGAAGGGGGCGGCGCCCGCCAGACGTGGGCGCCGCCCCCCTTCACGTCCGCCGCCGCCCGCCGAGGCAGACTGGGACCGTGACCGCGCACACTCCTCCCGGCTGGCCGCCCGGCGTGCCGCCCGCTCACACCCCTGGGTGGGAGGACCGCGCGGTCATGTGGCTGCTGGACCAGTGCCCGCCGGACTACCGGTCGTATGCCGGGTGGCGACGGCACCCCATCGCGCTCGCCTGGCTGGCCGGCCGGCACCTCGACGGCCAGGTGGTGGCCATGCGTGAGGCGTGGCGTGAGGCGCGCGTGGCGATCGGGCCGGACGTCCCTCCGGAGGCGCTCGCCGAGATCCTGCTGCAGATCGAGCGGGAGGGGATGCGCCTGCGAGCCGCCAGCCGTGGGGCGAGCCTGCTCCACGAGGCGCTGCAAGGCAAGGTCTTCGCCCCACGCCTGTGAAGCTTGTGTGAACGGGTCCAGCCGGCCACGCACAAACACGCACGGCCTGGGACAAGTGTGACGTGAGGTACGTCGCGTCAGGTGCACCTTTGGGAGCGTTCGTGCGTTGACCCGTAGACTCGATCGACCCCCGTTCGAGTCTGCCGAACGACGACGAGCACCGAGAGGACGAGCCAGCGTGGCGCTGCTGGAGAAGATCACGAGCCCGGCCGATCTCAGGGCACTGCCGGAGACCCAGCTGCCGGCGCTCGCCGAGGAGATCCGCACGTTCCTCGTCACGGAGGTGTCCAAGACCGGTGGGCACCTCGGGCCGAACCTCGGGGTCGTCGAGCTCACGATCGCGCTGCACCGCGTGTTCGACTCGCCGAGCGACACCATCGTCTTCGACACCGGGCACCAGTCGTACGTCCACAAGCTCCTGACCGGGCGCCACGACTTCAGCAAGCTGAAGAAGCAGGGTGGCCTCTCCGGGTACCCCAACAGGGCCGAGTCCGAGCACGACGTGGTCGAGAACTCGCACGCCTCGACCGCTCTGTCGTGGGCCGACGGGATCGCGAAGGGTCGGCGGCTGCGAGGCGAGGCCGGGCGGCATACGGTCGCGGTGATCGGCGACGGTGCCCTGACCGGCGGGATGGCCTGGGAGGCGATCAACAACATCGCCGTCGACAAGGACCTCCCGCTCGTCATCGTGGTCAACGACAACGAGCGGTCCTACGCGCCGACGACCGGTGGCCTGGCCGACCACCTGGCGACCCTTCGCACCACCCGCGGCTACGAGAAGTTCCTCTCGTGGGGCAAGCGGTCCCTGGCGAAGACCCCCGTCGTCGGTGCACCGATGTTCGAGACGCTCCACGGCGTCAAGAAGGGCTTGAAGGACATCGTCGCGCCGCAGGGCATGTTCGAGGACCTCGGGCTCAAGTATGTCGGGCCCGTCGACGGCCACGACGAGCAGGCGGTCGAGCGGGCGCTGCGCAAGGCGAAGGACTTCGGCGGACCCGTCATCGTCCACGTCCTCACGCAGAAGGGGCGCGGCTACCAGCCGGCGCTCGACGACGCTGCGGACCAGTTCCACGGGGTCGGCAAGTTCAACCCCGAGACGGGCCTGCCCTTCGAGGTCGCCGGCCGGATCTGGACCGACGAGTTCAACGAGGAGATGGTCGCGATCGGGGCCGAGCGCCGCGACGTCGTCGCCATCACTGCCGCGATGCTCATCCCGGTCGGCCTCGACGGCTTCGCCGCCGCCTACCCTGACCGCGTCTTCGACGTCGGCATCGCCGAGCAGCACGCCGTCACGATGGCGTCCGGGCTCGCGTATGCCGGCCTGCACCCGGTCGTCGCGGTCTATGCCACCTTCCTCAACCGGGCCTTCGACCAGGTGCTCATGGACTGCGCGCTGCACCGCGCCGGGGTCACCTTCATCCTCGACCGCGCCGGGATCACGGGCAGCGACGGCGCTTCGCACAACGGCATGTGGGACATGACCCTGACCTCGATCGTGCCGGGTCTTCGACTCGCCGCCCCTCGAGACGGCGACCAGGTCAAGAAGCAGCTGCGCGAGGCCCTCGAGGTCGCCGACGGCCCCACGGTCATCCGCTTCCCGAAGGGCGACGTCGCCGACCCGCTCACGGCCGTGCGCAGCATCGGTGGCCTCGACGTGCTGTTCGAGAACTCCGGCGACGAGGTCGACCTGCTCGTCGTGGGGGTCGGCGCCTTCGCCGGACTCGCGATCGAGGCGGGCGAGAAGATCGCCGCCCATGGACGGACCGTCCGCGTCGTCGACCCCCGGTGGGTCGTCCCGGTGGCCCACGAGCTCGTAGAGCTCGCCCGCCGGGCCGCTGCGGTGGCCGTCATCGAGGACAACCTCGTCAGTGGTGGCGTCGGCGCTGCCGTGACGCTTGCGCTCGGGGAGGCCGACGTCGCGACGCCGGTGCACTCCTACGGCATCCCCAAGCGGTTCCTTCACCATGCCTCGCGTGGCCAGATCCTCGAGGAGCTTGGCCTCACGGCCGACCAGGTCGTGGCAGACCTCGAGCCGCGCCTGACCTGACACCCGTCGCCCGCGCCCCGACGGG
The DNA here is from genome assembly GCF_054783095.1 of Intrasporangium mesophilum. NCBI lineage: Bacteria > Bacillati > Actinomycetota > Actinomycetes > Micrococcales > Intrasporangiaceae > Intrasporangium > Intrasporangium mesophilum. The sequence goes on from NZ_BAAGRF010000003.1 coordinate 263,620, forward strand.
GGCCGCACCGTGTCGTCGAAGCACACGAGTCGGGCGTGTTTGTGGTGGGACACCCCATCCGGGCCCTCCGTCCATCCGACTACGTTCGCCGGAAACGGTTGGGCGTCAAAGGATCTCGTCGCAGCAAACGCGCGAGCGCCCACCAGAGGTGGAGGACATCGGTGTCCAAGCGTTGGAGCCTCGCCGTGGCGAGCGCGATGATCACGTTCTCGGTCGCAGCCTGCGGCTCGCCCGGTCAGCCCGGCGCCCCTGCTGCGGGTGACTCGACCGCAGGGGCTTCGGGCGCGACGGCCGCGCCGTACAAGGTCGGGCTGGTCTACTCCAAGTCGGGTCCGCTCGCCAGCTACGGCGAGCAGTACCGGATGGGCCTCACTGCCGGCCTCGCCTACGCCACGAAGGGAACCGGCGCGGTCGCCGGGCACAAGATCGAGCTGACCGAGCAGGACGATGCGGGTGACCCCGCCAAGGCCGTCGCATCGGCGACGGACCTGATCGGCCAGGGCAACAAGATCATCGCCGGCTCGACCGCATCTGGGGTGGCCCTGCAGGTCGCGCCGCTGGCGAGCGACAACAAGGTCCTGTTCATCTCGGGGCCTGCCGCCGCGGATGCGATCACCGGAGCCAACCGGTACACCTTCCGTTCGGGCCGTCAGACCTACCAGGACGTCGCCACGGCGGGGTCGATGCTCGGCGACGTCAAGGGCAAGAAGGTGACCGTGCTCGCACAGGACAGCGCCTTCGGCAAGGCAAACGTCGCCGCGGTCACCGCCATCCTCGGAGGCAAGGGCGCCACCGTGAGCGCGGTCGAGGTGCCCGCCGCCGCAACGGATCTCACCCCGTTCGCCACGAAGGTCAAGAGCGCGGCGCCCGACCTGCTCTTCGTCGCCTGGGCCGGGGCGAACGCGACGGCGATGTGGACGACCCTTGGCCAGCAGGGGATCTTCGACCGGACGAAGGTCGTCACGGGCCTCGACATCAAGGCGACCCACCCGCTCTTCGGCGACGTCGCGACGAGGATCGCCTTCCTGTCCCACTTCTTCGATGGCGCGGCGGACAACGCGGCGTACCAGGCACTCGACGAGGGCATGAAAGCCCAGGGCAGCACCGTCGACCTGTTCACCAACGACGGCTTCGTCGCGGGTCAGATGATCGTGCACGCTCTGGAGACCGGCGGGAACGACGTCGACAAGATGGTCACCGCTCTCGAGGGCTGGAAGTTCGACGGTCCCAAGGGCGCCCTCGAGATCCGGGCCGAGGACCACGCGCTGCTGCAGCCGATGTTCACCGCCACGCTGAAGAAGGACGGGACGAACGTCGTCCCCCAGCTCGGCGAGACGCTCGACCCGGCCGCCGTCGCGCCGCCGGTCACGCAGTTCAAGTGATCGCCGCGCAGGGCGTCGGCTGGAAGGTGGGCGGCGCGCAGATCCTTGACGGCGTGTCGCTCCAGGTCGGGGCCGGGGAGCTGGTGGGCGTCATCGGTCCCAACGGCGCGGGCAAGTCCTCGCTCGTCAACATCCTCAGTGGGGTGACCCGACCTACGAGCGGCCGGGTCACCCTGCAGGACAAGGACATCACCCGAGCCAGCGCCACGTCGCGCGCGCGCATGGGGCTGGCCCGGTCGTTCCAGACATCGGCACTCTTCGACGGCCTCACGGCGGCGGAGAACGTGCGCCTCGCGGTGCAGGCCGCCGGTCCCGCGTCGATGTCGCCGTTCCGCCGCGCACGGGACCGCCACAGCGAGCGCGTGGCGAGCCTTCTGGCCCGGGTCCGTATGCCGGGTCGTGCGGAGACGCTGGCCCGTGACCTGTCGCACGGGGACCGTCGCAAGCTCGAGCTCGCCATGTCCCTCGCCTCGGAGCCGTCCGTGCTCCTGCTCGACGAGCCGATGGCGGGCGTGTCGGCCGAGGACGTCGACGGCCTCACGGAGATCATCGGCGAGGTGCGCGACGCCGGGGTGGCGGTCGCGATGGTCGAGCACCACATGCACGTGGTGCTCGGCCTCGCAGACCGCGTCGCGGTGCTCCACCACGGCCAGCTCCTGGCCGTCGGAGCCCCCGACGACGTCACCGCGGACGAGCGAGTCCAGCAGGCATACCTCGGGGAGGCACTGTGAAGGACCGAAGGTCGTCTGCGCAGTCCGTGGCGCCGGACACCATGCTGCCCGGCGGGCGACAAGGTCCGGGCGGCGGCGTGGTGCTGCGCCTCGACGACGTGCACGTGCGATACGGGGGGTCGCACGTCCTGCAGGGGGTGACGTTCGACGTGCCCGACCGGGGGGTCACCGCGCTGCTCGGCCGCAACGGCGTCGGGAAGAGCACAACCCTCAAGGCCATTATCGGCCTTGCGCCGCGCGCAGGCCGCATCACGCTGCGCGGCAAGGAGATCCACGACTCCTCGACGGCCAAGATCGTGCGTGGTGGCGTGGGCTACGTGCCAGAGGACCGCGAGGTCTTCGCCGCCCTAACGGTCGACGAGAACCTCAGGCTCGTCGACCCTGACCGGGGCGTCGAGGCTCCGGTCATCGCCGATCTGTTCCCCGACCTGCTCACGCGCCGGGCCCAGCGTGCCGGCACGCTCTCGGGTGGTCAGCAGCAGATGGTGGCCCTGGCGCGGGTCCTGCTGCGCGACAACGACGTCCTGCTGGTCGACGAACCCACCAAGGGACTGGCGCCCAAGCTCGTCACGGAGGTGGCGGACGTGCTGGCGGAGGTGGCCCGGCATACGCCGATCCTGTTGGTGGAGCAGAACCTGCCGCTTGTCCGGCGGATCGCCGACCAGGTCGTGGTCCTCGACGCAGGCACCGTGGTGCACCGTGGTGGCGCGAGCGAGCTCGTCGCCGACATGGCGTTGACTCGGCAGCTCCTCGGCGTCTCGATGTACCGGGCGGGGGCCGCATGAGCGACCTCCTCCTGCTGCTCGTCACCGGTCTCGGGCTCGGCGCACTCTACTTCCTCGCAGCGAGCGGGCTGAGCCTGATCTACGGTCTGATGGGCGTGCTCAACTTCGCGCACGGCGTCTTCATGACAGCGGGCGCCTACGCCGGGTGGATCGTCATGGAGTCTCTGCCCGGGGGCTGGCCGGCCTCCGGGAGGCTCGCTGGCGCGATCGTCGTCGGCATCGCGGTCGGTGCAGGCATCGGCCTCGTGGTCGAGGTGGTGCTGATCCGCCCGCTCTACCGCCGTCACATCCAGCAGGTGCTCGTCACCGTTGGCCTATCGCTTGCGGGAGTGGCTGCGGCGCAAGGGATCTGGGGCGCAGACCCGCGACCCGTCGAGAAGCCGTCATGGATGAGCAGTACGACCGAGATCCTCGGTGCCCGCCTTCCCAACGACCGTCTCGTCTACATCCTGGTGGCGGCGGCCCTGTTCGCGGGACTCGTCGCTCTCCTGCAGCTCACCCGGCTGGGGCTCGTCATCAGGGCCGGCGTCGAGAACCGCACGATGGTCGAGGCGTTGGGCATCAACGTGCACCGGACCTTCACCATCGTGTTCGCCATCGGAGGGGCGGCGGCGGGCCTGGCCGGCCTCATGTACTCGCAGTACGCCGGAGCCGTTTCTCCGACGCAGGGTGGCTCGCTGCTGATCTACGCCTTCATCGTCGTCGTCATCGGCGGAATGGGTTCGCTGACAGGCACGGCCGTGGCGGCGGTCGTGGTCGGGCTCGTCCAGCAGCTGGCCAACTACTACGCGGCCAGCGGTGTCGGAGACCTGTCGGTGGTCTTCCTGCTCGCACTGGTCCTGCTGCTGCGCCCCTCGACCCTGAACGGAGCGACGCCATGACCAGCGCCGAGCTGACCAGTACCGAACCCACCAGTACGGAGCTGACCAGCGCTGATGAGCCGGCACCTCGGACCGCGCTCGACGGTCCTTCCGCGAAGGCCCGCTCGGGGCGGCGTATCCCGACACTCGGGGCACTCGTGGCGGTGCTCGTCCTCGGCGTGCTCGCCTACCTCCCGTACGTGCCCGCCGAGCTGCCCGGCATACTCCCGGGGCGACTCAACGGGCCAGGGTCCATGCAGCTGCTCGCGACCTGTCTTGTCATGGGCGGGATCGCGCTCAGCTACGACGTTCTCTTCGGCAGGACCGGCCTGCTCAGCTTCGGGCACGCCCTCTTCGTCGCCTCGGGCAGCTATCTGCTGACGATCTCGGTGTCGTCGCTCGGCCTGCCCCTGCCCGCTGCGGCCGCGCTCGCCCTCGGCGCATCGACCCTGCTGGCCCTGGTCGTCGGGGGAGTCGCTCTTCGTGTCGGTGGGATCGCGTTCGCCATGGTGACGCTCGCGTTCGCGCAGGCAGCCTCGATTCTCGTCATGCGCAACCCGGGCGGGGTCACCGGCGGCGAGGAAGGCATCACCCTCGACCGTGCCGCTCTGCCGGGCGGGCTCGTCGGCGTCGCCAACGCGCCGTACCGGTACTGGCTCGCCCTGGCCTTCCTCGTCGTGGCCTGGCTGGTGGTGACCCTCGTCGTGCGGTCGCGGGCCGGTCATGCGATGGCGGCGGTGCGCGAGAACGGAGCCAGGGCCGCGGTCCTCGGCTTCGGGACCTACCGGGTGCGCCTGCTCGCTCTCGTCGCCGGGTCGGCCCTCGGAGCGCTCGGCGGAATGGTCCACGCCCTCGTGCTCGGCGGGTCGAACCCGCATCTGACGACCTCGGAGTTCACGCTGTCGCTGCTCGTCATGGTGGTCCTGGGCGGCGCGGGAAGCCGCTGGGGCGCGGTGGTGGGCGGCATGCTGTACACCTATGCAGACGCCAGGCTCGTCGAGGTGAGTGGCGCGCCGTTCATCGACGCACTGCCGCCGCTCGTCGGCCAGGTGCTCTCGGAGCCGCTGTTCATCCTCGGGGTCTTCTTCATCGTCGTCGTGTACTTCGCGCCCTCCGGCATCACCGGGCTCGGCGCGAGGCTGATCAGGAAGGCAGGGGCTTCATGACCACTCAGTCCGCGTTCGTCATCGAGCTGCCCGAGGGGAGTCTCGCGATCCACGACCTCACCGTCGGCCCGGCCGCTCCCGATGCGCCGGTCGTGCTCGCCGTCCACGGCATCACCGCGAACGGCCTGTCCTGGCGGCGTGTCGCCGACGAGGTGGCTCGGCGTCACGGTCCAGGCACGGTCCGAGTCCTCGCCCCGGATCTTCGGGGTCGCGGCGACAGCCGCTCCGCGCCGGGTCCCTACGGCCTCGGCGCGCACGTTGACGACCTCGTGTCGGTGGCTACCGCGTTCGCGGCGGCGCCCGTTCTGGTCGGCCACTCCATGGGCGCGTTCGTCGCGGCGCTCGCGGCGGCCCGCCATGCCGACCGGTTCCGCCGCATCGTCCTCGTCGACGGAGGCCTGGCGTTCCCTGTCGCGCCGGACCTCGACATCGACGCGGCCCTCCAGTCGGTCATCGGCCCGGCCATGGACCGACTGCGCATGACGTTCGCCGGGCCTGCGGCATACCTCGAGTTCTGGGAGCAGCATCCCGCCCTCGGCCCGGTGCTGCGCGGCCCGGCCGGCGAGGTCGCGCGGGCCTACATCGAGCACGATCTCGTCGAGGACGCCGCCACACCGGGGGACTGGCGCAGCTCGTGCGTCCTCGACGCCGTCAGAGCCGACGGCGCAGACGTGATGGCCGACTCCGAGACGCACGGTGCGCTCGCCGGCGCGGTCGAGCAGGGCGTCCGGGCCGAGCTCGTCTGGGCTCGCCGAGGGCTGCTGGACGAGCCGCAGGGCCTCTACGACGCGGGTCGCCTGGCGGCGATCGGCGTCCCTCCCGGAGTCGTCACGACCGAGGTCGACGCGAACCACTATGACGTCATCATGGGCGACCCAGGTGTCGCGGCCGTCGTCGACGCCATCGACAGCCAGCTCGGTTCGACGGGCTGAGATCCGACGTCAGCGGGCCTGCAGCGCGCGCAGCCGCAGGGCGAGCTGGAGCTCGAGCGACTGGTCAGGCCACTGCCACGACTCGCCGAGCAGAGCGGTGACGCGCTCGAGGCGCTGCGACACCGTGTTGACGTGCACGTGCAGGGCGCCGGCCGCATGCCGCGGGCTGCCGCCGGCCGCAAAGTATGCCGTGAGGGTCCCCACGAGGTCGGTGCCGCGCCGCTCGTCGTAGTCGAGCACCGGCCCGAGCTGCTTGCGGACGTACTCGTCGACATCGGGCTGCGCGCCGACGATGAGGCCGGCGAAGCCGAGCTGCGTCGCGGCGGCTCCCTTGCCCTTGTGTCCGAGCGCGATGAGCGCGCCGACCGTGCGGGCGCCCTCCTCGTGCGCCTCGGGGACGCGCGCGACGTCGGTCACCGGGCCGACCCCCGCGACAGTGACGCAGGTGCGCTTGGCGATGCGGGCCGCCACCGACCGCGCGAGTCCGTCGGCATCGGCGCCCGGCACGAGGGCCACGACGTCACCGTTGTGCGACCCCACCAGGGCCGCTTCGCCGGTGGCCGCGCTGGCCGAGATGAGCAGGGCACGGTGACCGTTGGGGTCGTCTCCACGCAGGACGAGCAGGCAGAACGGACGCTGCGGCTCGAAACCTGCCGCGCGGGCGAGCTGGAGGCGTTCGTCCCGGGAGCCACGGGCGCTGATGAGGTCGCTGACGAGCCGGTTGCGCGCGGACTGGCGCGCGTCGGCCGCCTGGCGCTCGAAGAGCAGCACCAGGGCGGTGACCACTCCGGCCCGCTCGACAGTCCGCTGCTCGGAGTCGCTGAGGGTGCCGAGGCCGCCGACATAGATGGTGCCGAGGCGCTCGCGGGCCGCGGTGATCGCCACCGCATAGGCGCCGTTCCGCTCGACCAGCCGCCCGCTGTCGAGCCCGGGCACGGCGTTGAGCGCGGCGAACGGGTCGGCGCCGCCGGGCGCGTCCGCCGGCGCAGGACCGGAGGACCCGCGGCGTGCGCCGGTCTCGTCGACCAGCACGGCCCAGCCGCCGAGGAGCTCGGCAAGGGCGTGCGCGATGTCGTCGACGCCACCGCCGTCGAGCACGAGGGAGGCGAAGCGGTCGTGTGCGGCGGCCGCCTTCTCGACGCCGGCGGCATACTGGCGGACCGTCTCGTGGGCGTCCGACAGGGCAGCCAGGGCTTTCTCCGCGTCGGCGAGCGCACGAGTCTGAACGAGTGTCACGGCGGCGAGCGTGGCGAGGTTGCCGAGCAGCGCGACCTCTTCGCGCGTGAACGGGCGGGACGTACGGTTCGCCGCGAAGAGCACACCGACGAACTCCGACTCCACGATGAGCGGCGTCCCGCAGATGGCGATGATCCCTTCTTCGCCGACCGCGCCGTCGATGGCCGCCGTGTGGCGGAACCGCTCGTCGGACCAGTAGTCCGCGGTCCAGTAGGGCTTGCGCGTCGACGCGACGAGCCCACCGAGGCCGGCACCGAGCGCGAGCCGCACCGACTGGAAGGCGGCCGAGACGGACCCGTCGGTCGCGCGCATGTACGTGTCGCCGGCGACGGGGTCATAGAGCGTCAGGTAGGCCAGGTCCGTGCCGAGCAGCCGCCGCGCCCGCCGCACGATCGCGTCCAGCACCTCGCCCGGGTCGCTTTCGGTTGACAGCTCGCGCGCGGTGTCGAGCAGGGCGGCCAGTCCGGCCTCGCGGTGCTGGTGCACCTCGCGCGCGTTCGTGATGCTCAGCGCGAGCTCGCGTGCGGCCGCCGGGGCGTCGGCCGCGGCGACCTGGCTGATGGTCGCGTCACGCGCGAGGAGCTCGAGCAGGTGCAGCATCTGCTCGGCCCGGCGAGCCGACGGGACGGAGTCGACGTCGGAGTCGGCGTCGCTCACGCTCGTGCCGTCGGCGGGAGTTTCGGCGGTGTGCGTGCTCCGTGCCACGGGCAGATCCTAGGGTCGAACGTCAGTGTGCCGTCCATCCGCCGTCCATCGAGAATGCCGTGCCGTTGACCGACGCGGACGCGGGACCGCAGAGGAACAGGGCCAACGCGGCCACCTCGTCGGGCTCGACGAGGCGCTTGACCGCGACGGGCGCGAGCATGATCGTCTCGACGACCTCGGACTCCGGTATGCCATGGGTGCGGGCCTGGTCGGCGATCTGCCTCTCGACGAGCGGGGTCCGCACGTAGGCAGGGTTGATGCACGTCGAGGTCACCCCGTGCGGACCGCCCTCCAGCGCGACGACCTTGGACAGGCCCTCGAGGCCGTGCTTGGCCGTGACATAGGCGGCCTTGAACGGGCTCGCGCGCAGGCCGTGGACGCTCGAGATGTTGACGACCCGGCCCCAGCCCTGCTCATACATGTGTGGGAGCGACTGCCGGATCAGCCGGAACGGCGAGACGAGCATGAGGTCGACGATGAGGTCGAACCGGTCGAGCGGAAAGTCCTCGATCGGGCTGACGAACTGGATGCCCGCATTGTTGACGAGGATGTCGACGTCGGTCGGGAGGTCGGAGAGGGCATCGAGGTCCGCAAGGTCCATGGTGGTCGTCGCGACGCCTGCCGCGTCGGCGAGCACGGCCAGGCCCTCGGGGTCGCGGTCGACCGCGTGCACCTTGGCGCCGGCTGCTGCCAGCGCCCTGGCGACGCTCGCACCGATGCCGCTCGCGGCGCCGGTGACCAGGGCGGCGCGCCCGGTCAGGTCGATCGGGTCGTTGACCGCCACGGGCATTCGCTGAGGATCCCCGTGAGCGTCGTCGCGTGCGTCGGTGCGGGCGTCGGGCATGCGGGAAGACTAGGGACCGCACCCCGGACCCCCTGTGTGGCGGCCGAACACAAATCCGCCGTATCCATGTGTCCGGGCGCCCGCCGCTAGATGTCGCGGAAGACCTCGATCGTGGCTCCGAGTGCGTTGAGCCGCTCGGCGAGGTCCTCGTAGCCACGGTTGATGACGTAGACGTTGCGCAGCACCGACGTGCCCGGGGCGGCGAGCATCGCGAGCAGGACGACGACACCGGGACGCAGAGCCGGCGGGCAGACCACCTCGGCCGCACGCCACCGGGTCGGGCCGTCGACGATGACTCGGTGCGGGTCGAGGAGCTGGACGCGCGCACCGACCTTGGTCAGCTCGGTCAGGTAGATCGCGCGGTTCTCGTAGACCCAGTCGTGGATCATCGTGCTGCCCTCGGCGACGGCCCCGATGAGCGCGAAGAACGGCAGGTTGTCGATGTTCAGGCCCGGGAACGGCATCGGGTGGATCTTGTCGGTCGGGGCGCGCAGCGGACCGGGGATCGTCGTGAGGTCGACCAGGCGGGTCTTGCCGTTGGCCGACATGTACTCCGAGGTGAGGTTGTACTTCATCCCCATGCCGTCGAGGGTCGCGAGCTCGATCTCGATGAACTCGATCGGCACCCGCCGGATCGTGATCGACGAGTCGGTGACCACGGCGGCCGCGATGAGGCTCATCGCCTCGATCGGGTCCTCGCTGGGGGAGTACTCGACGTCGACGTCGATGTCGGCCACGCCCCGCACGGTCAAGGTGGTGGTGCCGATGCCCTCGATCCCGACGCCGAGCTTCTCGAGGAAGAAGCAGAGGTCCTGGACCATGTAGTTGGGGCTCGCGTTGCGGATCACGGTCGTGCCCGCGTAGCGCGCTGCCGCCATGAGCACGTTCTCGGTCACCGTGTCGCCGCGCTCGGTGAGCACGATGGCGCGGGACGGGTTGACCGACCGGTCCGAGCGCGCCTCGTAGAAGCCGTGGGTCGCGGTGACCTCGAGCCCGAACGAGCGCAGCGCGGTCAGGTGCGGCTCGACGGTGCGGGTGCCGAGATCGCACCCACCGGCATACGGGAGGTTGAAGAGCTCGTGCTCGTGCAGCAGCGGGCCCAGGAACATGATGACGGTCCGGGTGCGCCGCGCCGCGGCCACGTCGATGTCGGACAGGTTGAGCCGGGCGGGCGGGATGATCTCGAGGTCGTTGCTGTCCGGGAGCCAGCGGGTGCGCACGCCGATGGAGCCGAGCACCTCGAGGATGCGGTTGACCTCCTCGATGCGAGCGAGGTTGCGCAGGGTGGTGCGGCCGCGGTTGAGCAGGGAGGCGCAGAGCAGCGCGACAGCGGCGTTCTTGGACGTCTTGACCTCGATCGAGCCGGACAGCTGCTTGCCGCCGACGATCCGCAGGTGCTGTGGGCCGGAGTGGCCGAGCGAGACGAACTCGGAGTCGAGCGCGTCGCCGATCTTGGCCAGCATGTCGAGACTGAGGTTCTGGCGTCCGGCCTCGATGCGCGTCACCGCCCCTTGGGAGGTGCCGAGCAGCTCTGCGAGCTCCGCCTGGGTCATGCCCTTGTGCCGCCGAGCGTCGCGGATGAGGCTGCCGATCCGGGTTAGGTAGGTCTGTGCCACGCGCTCGACCTTAACTCATATATGAGTTAAGGCAAGTCGACCCGCCGTGACGGGCCGCGTATGCCGTCCGGCCGGGACGCGTGCCCCGGCCCACCCTTTTGGCTGGGTGGACCGGGACCGTCACCGATGCGTCACGGATGAGTCGCGAGAGTCTCAGCGCGGAGCGTTCGCCACGCCGAGTGGCAGGAACCGCGAGCCGGTGACCTGCTCCGAGATGCCCGTTCGGTCGAGCAGCGGCGTGATGCCGCCGTTCCAGAACTGGAACCCGGCGCCGGTGATCATGGCCAGGTCGATGTCCATCGGCGCCTGAGCGACCCCTTCGTCGAGCATCCGTCGGGCCTCGTCGGCCAGCACTGTGAGCACACGCTCGCGCACCTGCGCCACGTCGAGGACGACTGGCTCGTCCGGCCGCTCGATGAGCTCGGCAGCCGTCGGGAGCAGGACCGGCCTGCCCGTGGAGAGGTCGTAGAAGCCCGGGAGCCCCGCCTCAACGAGGCGCCGCAGGGTTGGCGATCCGTAGAACCGATCCGGGAACGCTCGCACGAGCGTCTCGCCGTTGTGCAGGGCGATGGCCGGACCGACGAGTCCGATGAGCACGAACGGGGGCATCGGGGCGAGGCCGGCGAAGGCCCGGTCGACCACCTCGATCGGCGTACCCTCGTCGACGATGCGCGCCGCCTCGCCCATGAACCGGCCGAGCAGCCGGTTGACGATGAACGAGGGCCGGTCGGCAGCCCGGATGCACGTCTTGCGCAGGCCCTTGCCCACGGTGAAGGCGGTCGCGAGGGTCACGTCGTCGGTGCGCTCGCCGGGGATGATCTCGAGCAGCGGCATCACCGCGACCGGGTTGAAGAAGTGGAAGCCGACGACCCGCTCGGGGTGATCGAGGCGGGAGGCCATCTCGGCGACGGACAGGCTCGAGGTGTTGGTGGCGAGGACGCAGTCCGGCCGGACGACGGCCTCGAGCTCGGCGAACACCTGCTGCTTGACGGACATCTCCTCGAAGACCGCCTCGATGACGAAGTCGGCGTCGGCGAAGCCGTCCCTGGATGTCGAGCCGCTCACCAGGGCCTTGTAGCGGTTCAGCTTGTCGTTGTTGAGGCGGCCCTTGGCAGCGAGCTTGTCGAGCTCAGCATTGACGTAGCCGACGCCCTTGGCTACGCGTTCGTCGTCGATGTCGGTGAGCACGACAGGCACCTGCAAGCGCTGGACGAACAGCAGGGCCAGCTGGCTCGCCATCAGTCCCGCCCCGACGATGCCGACCTTCGTGACCGGCCGAGCGAGGGCGGGGTCGGGTGCGCCCGCGGGCCGCTTGGCGCGCTTCTGGACGAGGTCGAACGAGTAGAGGCCCGCCCTCAGCTCGTCGCTCATGATGAGGTCGGCGAGGACCTCGTCCTCTGCCGCGAAGCCCTCCGTGCGCGACGAGGTCCGCGCGTCGACCAGCAAGGCGAGGGCGGCATACGGGCTCTTGGCCTGGCGTCCGGTCTTCACGTCGGCCAGCGCTTTGGCCTTGGCGATGGCAGTGACCCACGTGGTCTCGTCACGGTCGACCTGCGGGCGGGTGACGGTGACCTCCCCGCTGAGCACGCGTGCGGCCCAGGCGATCGACTCTTCGAGGAAGTCGGCGGGCTCGAAGATCGCGTCGGCCATCCCGAGCTGGAAGGCCTCGATGCCGCGGAGCATGCGGTTCTGGCTGAGTGGGTTCTCGATGATGACCTTGATGGCCGACTCGATACCGACGAGGTTGGGCAGCAGCCAACACCCTCCCCAGCCGGGCACCAGCCCGAGGAAGACCTCCGGGAGGGCGACCGCCGGCACGCCGGCGCTGATCGTGCGGTAGGTGGCGGACAGCGCCAGCTCGACGCCGCCGCCCATGGCCGCGCCGTTGACGAACGCGAAGGTCGGGACCGGCAGGTCGGCGAGCCGCGCGTATGCTGCGTGGCCGGCTCGTGCGACCTCGAGCGCCTGCTCGCGCGCCGTGACGAACGGGATCCCCGTGAGGTCGGCGCCGACCGCGAAGACGAACGGCTTGCCGGTCACGGCGACCGCGGTGATCTCGCCCGCCACCGCCCGCTCTCGCAGCCCGTCGATCACCTCGGCGAGGATCGAGATCGACTGGGGGCCGAAGGTGTTCGGCTTCGTGTGGTCGTGACCGTTGTCGAGAGTCACGAGGGCAAGCGTGCCGGCGCCGCCGGGCAGGTCGACGTCGTGGACGAGGGCGCGGGTCACGACCTCGCTGGTGAACGCGGCGGCTCCGCCCGATCCAGCAGAGGCGCCGACGTGGGTGTGCTCGGTGGTCGCGGTCACTGGACCGACTCCTTCGTCGCGGCGGGGGTGGCGGTCGGCGTGTAGTCAGCGTGGTGTGGGTTCTCCCAGATGACCGCGCCGCCCATGCCGATGCCGATGCACATGGCGGTCAGGCCGTAGCGCACCTCGGGGTGCTCCTCGAACTGGCGGGCGAGCTGGGTCATGAGGCGCACCCCTGAGCTGGCCAGCGGGTGTCCGGTGGCGATCGCGCCGCCGTACTCGTTGACGCGGGGGTCGTCGTCGGCGATGCCGAAGTGGTCGAGGAAGGCGAGGACCTGGACGGCGAACGCCTCGTTGAGCTCGAACAGGCCGATGTCCTCTATGCCGAGGTCGGCCTTGGCGAGGGCCTTCTCGGTGGCGGGCACGGGCCCGACCCCCATCACCTCCGGCTCGACGCCCACGAAGGAGTACGACACGAGGCGCATCCGGACGGGCAGGCCGAGCTCGATCGCGGCCGTCTCGGATGCGAGCAGGCATGCGGTAGCCCCGTCGTTGAGGCCGGCGGCGTTGCCGGCGGTCACGTTGCCACGCGCACGGAAGGGGGTCTTGAGCGCGGCCAGGTCCTCGACGGTCGTGCCGGGCCGCGGGGGCTCGTCGGCCGTGGCCAGACCCCATCCGAGCTCGGCGTGCCGGGTCGCCATGGTGACGAGGTCGCGCTGGATCTTGCCGTTGGCATACGCCTTGGCCAGCTTGTCCTGGCTGCCGACCGCGAACGCGTCGGCGCGGGCCCTGGTCAGCTGCGGGAAACGGTCGTGGAGGTTCTCCGCCGTCTTGCCCATGACAAGGGCGTCGGGGTCGACGATCTTCTCGGCCACGATCCGCGGGTTGGGATCGACGCCCTCGCCCATCGGGTGGCGGCCCATGTGCTCGACGCCGCCGGCGATGGCGACGTCGTACGCGCCGAAGGCGATCGCGGTGGCGGTCGTGGTGACCGCGGTCATCGCGCCCGCGCACATGCGGTCGACGGAGTATCCGGGCGTCGTGGACGGCAGACCGGCGAGCAGCGACGCGGTGCGTCCCAGCGTCAGCCCCTGGTCGCCGATCTGGGTGGTCGCGGCGATGGCGACGTCCTCGACCCGCTCCTTGGGCAGGTCGGGGTTGCGGCGCAGCAGCTCGCGGATGCACCGGATCACGAGGTCGTCGGCGCGGGTCTGGGCGTACATGCCGTTCTCACCCGCCTTGCCGAACGGCGTCCGGACGCCGTCGACGAAGACGACCTCATTGAGTGCGCGGGGCACGGTGCCTCCTCAGGGATCACGGGGCAGCCCGGTGTACCCGGGGCCAGACTCGATCCTACTGCTGAGTAACTTCAGGGCAAACGGTCGGTCGGGTGACCATCCTCACGCCGGTCAGCTGCGTGGGTTCTCACCACAGGCGAGCGCGATGAGCGGCGCGGTCACCGTTGTCTGCCAGCGACGGGCTCCGAGCGAGACGAGCGCGTCAGCGACCTCGGTCGTCGACGGCGCCGCAGGTCCCTCCCAGAGGAAGCGCCGCAGCAGGTCGGGAGTCAGGAGGTTCTCGACGGGGACCGCGAGCTCCGCGGACAGGGCGCCGATGAGCTCACGGGAGCGGGCAAGGCGTGCGGCGGCGACCGGGTCGCGGTCGAGCCAGGACTTCGGGGGTGGCGGTCCGGTCGGCGGCAGCGCCACGACCGGCAGCTCGCTGTCGGGCAGCTCGAGCGCATGGGCGACCACCTCGACGATGGCCTCCTGGTTGCGCCTCATCGCTCGCGCGAGGCGCGGGTCGCTGGACCCGACACTGCGCGGCGGCTGGGACGCCCGCTGGTTCGAGATCGCGATCTCACTGATGGCCGCGTCGGGCAGGACCCGGCCGGGCGAGAGGTCTCGCTGCTGGGCGACGTCGTCGCGCCACAGCCACAGCTCCCGGACGATCGCCAGCCCGCGCCGGCCGCGCACCTTGTGCATGCCGGACGTGCGCCGCCACGGGTCGACCCGCGGCTCGGGTCCGGTGAAGGTCAGCAGGCTGTCGAACTCCTCGGCCGCCCACCCGGCCTTGCCCTGGGCCTCGAGGTCGGCCGCGACCGCGTCGCGAAGGTCACCGAGCACCTCGACGTCGAGAGCGGCATACCTCAGCCACGGCTCCGGAAGGGGCCGCTCGGACCAGTCCACCGCGGAGTGCTCCTTGGCCAGACCCAGACCCAGGTAGTGCTCGACCATGGCCCCGAGGCCGACCCGAGGCAGCCCGGCGAGGCGGCCGCCGAGCTCGGTGTCGAAGAGGTGTCTCGGGTGCAGCCCGAGCTCGGTGAGGCAGGGGAGGTCCTGTGTGGCGGCATGCAGGATCCACTCGCCGTCGCCGATCGCCTCGTCGACCGGTGAGAGGTCGGGGCAGGCGACAGGGTCGATCAGCCAGGTCCCGGAGCCCTCCCGCCGCAGCTGCACGAGATAGGCGCGCTGGCCGTAGCGATAGCCCGAGGCGCGCTCGGCATCGATCCCGATCGGGCCGCGACCGGATGCCATCGCCTCAGCCGCCCGCATCAAGGCCCGCTCGTCGACGACGACATCAGGTATGCCGTCTCGCGGCGTCGTCAGGGGTGTGAGGTCGACCTGCGAACCGGTGTCGCCGTGGTCCTCGTCGAGTTGGTCGGTCTCCGCCGTCACCGTCGCTGCCCCGGCAGGGGGACGACTCCGTCAGGCAGCGGCGGGATCCCGGCGATCGTGCACAGCATGTCCGCCCACGCCCGCAGGTGGTCCACGAGGTCACCGCCCACCGGGGTCCACGACGCACGGATCTCCATCTCGACGCTCGCCGCCCGGTCGGCGAGCCCGGCGAAGCTCTCGCTCACGACCCGTGTCACGGTGCCCGCCTCGGCGGTCCACGACAGGTCGCGCCCGCCCAGCGAGTCGGTGAGCCACGACCAGCCGACGGCGCCGAGCATCGGGTCTCCGGCCAGCTCCGGCTCGAGCTCGGCGCGGGCAAAGGTGACGATGCGCCACTGGCCGTCCCACGTCTCAGGGGCGGCGGGGTCGTGGAGCAGCACGAACCGGCCCGTCGCGAGGTCCTCGTCAGGGTTCGCGACGTCGACGACATCGGCGGTCAGCGCAGCGGCATACGGCGCGATGCGCGTCGGCGCCGGCACCTCGGTGAGGTGCACCTCAGAGCGCATCCGGACGTCGCGAAGGGCGTTGAGCGTCCTCGCGAAGACCGCGCCGTGGTTGCCCGGCAACGTTCTCGTGTGCACCTGACGAGGGTATGCCGGACTGTGGCGATCTGTCCTCAGGGCGCGCCGAGCTTTGGCGGCCCGCGAGTCCCCGCCCGGACTGGGCGGGGGCGCTCCCTGAGCGTGGCAGGATTGACCGGTGCCGACATCCGCCCTGCCGACCACCCGCCAGAGCGACCTCGTGCGCGCCGCGCGCCGCGAGCAGGTCTCGCGCACCCCGGTGTGGTTCATGCGGCAGGCGGGCCGTTCGCTGCCGGAGTACCGCGCGGTGCGGCGTGGCATCCCGATGCTCGAGTCGTGCATGCGCCCCGACCTCGTCACGGAGATCACGCTCCAGCCGGTGCGACGGCACGGTGTGGACGCGGCGATCTTCTTCAGCGACATCGTGGTGCCGCTCAAGGCCATCGGGGTCGACCTCGACATCGTCCCTGGCGTGGGGCCGGTCGTGGCGCGGCCGATCCGTTCGGCGCAGGATCTCGACCAGCTCGTGGACCTGACCCCGGAGCACGTCCCGTACATCACCGAGGCCGTGCGCCACCTCGTCGCGGAGCTCGGGGATACCCCGCTCATCGGCTTTGCCGGCGCCCCGTTCACCCTCGCCTCGTATCTCGTCGAGGGCGGGCCGTCGAAGAACCACGAGCGCACCAAGGCGCTCATGCACGGCGACCCGGCGCTGTGGGACGCCCTGTGCGCCCGCCTGGCGCGGATCTCCGGGGCCTTCCTGCGCGTGCAGGCCGAGGCCGGCGCCAGCGTGGTGCAGCTCTTCGACTCCTGGGCCGGGGCGCTGTCCCGCGCCGACTACGCAGCCCGGGCCATGCCCCACTCGGCGACGACCCTGGCGGCCGTCGCCGATCTCGATGTGCCCCGGATCCACTTCGGCGTCGGCACTGGGGAGCTGCTCAGCCTGATGGGTGAGGCCGGAGCCGACGTGGTGGGCGTCGACTACCGCGTGTCCCTCACCGACGCCGTCGAGCGCCTCGGTCCCGGGTACGCCGTGCAGGGCAACCTCGACCCGGCCCTGCTCTTCGCCCCGTGGGACGCCCTGGAGCGGCGGGTTCGCGAGATCGTCGGGGAGGGGCGCTCCGCCCCGGGCCACATCTTCAACCTCGGGCACGGCGTGCTCCCCGATGTCGACCCCGACGTGCTGACCCGGGTGACCGCACTCGTGCACGAGTGCTCGAGCCGCCGATGACGGCAGCTCCGTCGGTCGCCCGCTCCAGCCTCACCATGTTCGGTGGGTCTGTGGCCTCGCGCGTGCTCGGCACGGTGCGGGCGGGGCTCATCACCTCGATCATCGGCGCCCGGCTCGCGGGCGACGCGTTCTCGCTCGCGAACACGCTGCCGAACGTCCTCTACATGCTCGCCGCAGGCGGCATTCTCAACGCCGTCCTGATCCCGTCGCTGACCCGCGCGATGCGGCTGCCCGACGGTGGGCAGCAGTTCACCGACCGTGTCATCACGATCGCACTCGTGGGAATGACGGCCCTGACCGTGCTCGTCACGGCTGGTGCGGGGCTGTTCGTCCAGCTCCTCGCGAGCACCAGCGCGCCCAGCATGAAGCGGCTGGCGCTCGCGTTCTCCTTGATCACGTTGCCGCAGATCTTCTTCTACGGCCTCTTCGCCCTGCTCGGCCAGATCCTCAACGCGCGGGGGAGGTTCGGCGCGTTCGCGTGGGCGCCGTTCATGGCCAACATCGTCGCGGTGACGGGCCTGGTGCTGTTCATCATCCTGTTCCCGGCGCCGCACCAGGTCGACCAGACCGGTCAGCCGTTGCCGCGCGCCCCCGAGCAGTGGACCGCCCCGATGATCTGGCTGTTCGCGGGGTCGGCGACGCTGTCAGTCGTCGTGCAGTCGCTCTGGCTCGTGCCGGCGCTGCGCCGGAGCGGATTCCAGTACCGCCCGCGGTGGGGCATCCGGGGTGCCGGGCTCGGCGGGGTGAGCCGGCTGGCCATGTGGGCCTTCGTGGGGCTGGTGGTCTCGCAGCTCGGGTTCTTCATCACCCAAGGCACGCTCAACCATGCTGTGAGTGAGGCGCCACGCGGAGTGCCGGTGGGCGGTCCCGCGGTGTCCGGGATCGCCTTCACGATCTTCATGCTGCCGCACGCCTTCGTGACGGTCTCGATCATCACGGCGCTGTTCCCGCGCCTGTCAGCGGCCGCGGCCCGGGGCGACGCGGACCATATGCACGGGGACTTCCGCACGGGCCTGATCATGCCGCTCGTCGTCAATGTGGCCGTCATGGCCTTCGTCATGGTCGAGGCGGAGCCGATCGTCGCGCTGCTGAACCCTGGTCTGTCGCAGGACTCCGTCCGCGACTCTGCCGTGGTGCTCGTCATCATGATCCTTGGCATCATCCCGTTCGGGATCGACCTGCTCTGCTACCGCACGCTCTTCGCTCTCGAGGCCGGGCAACCCACGTTCGTCATGCAGATCATGCTGACCGGGACGAGCGTCGTGGCGATGCTGGTGACCTTCGTCGTCGCTCCGCAGTGGGCGGTCGCCGTGATGGCCTTCGGCCAGACGTTCGGCAACATCATCAGCTGTGCCTACGGCCTGCGCTGCGTCCGCGCCCGCATCGGCCCGATCGGCGGTGCCGCGGTCATCGACGCCGCGGCGCGCGTGGGGGTCGCCGCGACCGTGGCCGGCGTGATGGCGTGGGGGACGCACAGCGTGCTGGCCCCGATCCGCACGTATGCCGCTGAGGGCGAGGGCACGACCGTCGTCGGAAGAATGATCGCCAACGCGCTCGAGATCGGCCTCGTCGGCGTGGTGTTCGTGGCCATCTACGTCGGGATCGCCCACCTGCTGCACGTCAAGGAGGTCCGCGAGGCCGCGGAGATGGTCCGCGACCGGGTCAGCGAGACCGGCATGGCCTGACCCGCTTCCGATCCAGCTGGTGACCGAATTCGGCGTTCGGTGTCGTCACGTGGTGCTGGTCGGGTCACTCGAGGGCCGCGTCGGGTCAGGTGTGGTCGCGGCGCCCGAGGTCGCGGCGCCCGAGGTTGCGGCACCCGTGGAGGGTGCCGGACCCGTGGAGGGTGCGGCACCGATGGTCGCGGCTGCAGGCGCCGGAGCGACGGTGCCGGTGCGGCGGCGGTAGATCCTCAGCCCGAACCACGCGAACAGGCCGAGGACGAGCAGCCAGGGCAGCAGGGCGGCCAGGCCGGTGAGGATGACGGTGACCGAGCTCAGCAGCCCGTCCCATGCGGTCCGCAGTCCGTCGACGAAGCCGTTGCTGGTCTGCGCGGGCGCCGTCTGGTCCGTCCACATCGTCAGGGTGACGTCACTCATCGTCGTGCGCTGCTCGAGCGAGGCGAGCTGCTGGGTCAGCGAGTCGAGATCGGCCTGGCGACGGTTGAGCTCCTGCTCGAGCAGGATGATCTGCTGCAGGTCCTTGGCCTGGCTGAGCAGCCGCCGGACCTGGTCGATGCTCTCCTGGGCCGGTGCGATACGTGCCTTCACGTCGACGTAGGTGTCGGTCACGTCCTCCGTCTGGGACGAGCGGTAGGCGACCGTGCCCAGCCGCGAGAGCTCGAGCAGCGCACCGTCCAGCTTCTCCTCGGGAACGCTCAGCGTCATCCGGGCCTGGTCCACCCCGACGGGCACGGTGGCGACGTCCTCCTTGACGCCGGGGCTGACCGACCCGGAGCTCGGCACGCCGTAACCCCCGGTCGGGTCGGTAGCGGTGACGATGTTCTCGGAGGTCACCCGACCGCCCGCCGAGGTCGCAATGGCCCGCGCCTGGGCGCTGGCGCCCGTGAGGTCGGTCACCCGGATGCCAAGCCACGCGGACCGCGCGAGCTTCGGCTCGATGGTGCCCGCGGCCGCTCCGAGCGAGCCCGAGCTGTTCCCGTTCGCGCCCGCTGCCGACGGGGCGCCCGCGACGCCGGACGTCCCCTGTCCAGCGGCGTCTCGCGCGGCCTGCGGGGCCTTGGGTGCTGCGTCCGACTCAGCGAACGAGGACCCGGCAGAGCCCCCGCTGGTCGCCACGTCTCCTGACGCGTGGATCGTCTTGAGCCCCAAGGGGATGGCGATCGCGATCAAGACCAGGACGGCTAGCGCAATGAGGATCGGGCGGCTTCGCACGAGGTCGAGACGCGAGCGGCGAGACGGGGTGAGCGCTGTCATGGCGACCCTTTCGACATGTCGCCGGTCCAGCTGGGAGGGGCCCTCCTGGGCGTGGCGACGCTTCTGCTCTGTCAAGACACGTCTGCGTCGCCGTTCGTTGCACGACGGCGGGACGGCCAGGTGCGGTCTGGTGCGGACAGTCGTGGTCAGTCGTGGCGTCCGGTGCGCTCAAGCGCGTCAACCGCCGTCAGTGGTGGTCGCCGGGTGCGTCAACCGGTGGGTCGGCCGGCCCCGGCACCGGGGGAGGGCCGCCTTGTCGGAGGGCCTCGAGGTCCTCGTCCGCAGGCCCTTCCGGACCGCGCCGGAGCCGACGGACCACGAGCCAGCCGACGACCACGACCACCGTGATCCCGACGGCCCAGTCGAGCACCCAGGAGTACTGGTCCACGAGCCTGTATCGGGCCCCGAGCACCCAGCCCAGGCCGATCAGCAGCCCGTTCCACATCGCACTGCCGACGATGGTGAAGACGCTGAACCATCCGAGCGGCATCCGGACGGCGCCGGCCGGCAAGGACACGAGGCTGCGCACACCCGGCACGAGGCGGCCGATGAACACCGAGCGCCGCCCGTGGTCCTCGAACCAGCGCGCCGACCGCTCGAAGTCGCGGCGGTCGACGAGGGGCAGCCGCGACAGGAGGTCGACCGCCCGGGACTGCCCCAGCAGTGCGGCGGATCCGTAGAGCACCAGCGCGCCGAGATAGGCACCGAGCGTGCTCGTGAGCATCAGCAACGGGACGCTCATCTGCCCCTGCCTCGCGACGAACCCGGCCAGCGGCAGGATGACCTCGCTCGGGATCGGCGGCACGACCGTCTCCAGGAACGTCAGAGCCCCGACGCCCCACTCGCCGAGCGC
This sequence comes from Intrasporangium mesophilum, assembly GCF_054783095.1. Classification (NCBI taxonomy): domain Bacteria; kingdom Bacillati; phylum Actinomycetota; class Actinomycetes; order Micrococcales; family Intrasporangiaceae; genus Intrasporangium; species Intrasporangium mesophilum. The sequence continues at coordinate 284,343 of NZ_BAAGRF010000003.1, forward strand.
CTCGATGACCCGGACCGCGAAGCCGACGATGCCGCTCGGCTCGCTCTCGGCCGCGGCCTGAAGGGCCGCCGCTGTCAGGTTCATGCCTCTACGGTCGCGCGACCGGCCAGGGCGGCGCATCGGCCGTTCGGGGTGAGATGGGAGAGTTGCCGCATGGCACGGAGGGTCGCAGTCGTCGGTGGGGGCATCAGCGGTCTGGCGGCCGCTTGGGAGCTCTGCCGCTCCGACGGCGACGTCGAGGTCACGGTTCTGGAGGGCACGGACCGGCTCGGCGGCAAGCTGCGCCTGGAACCCGTCGCAGGGGTGCCGGTCGATGTCGGGGCCGAGTCCGTGCTCGCCCGGCGCCCCGAGGCGCTCGCCCTCTTCGAGGAGCTGGGGCTGCAGCAGCAGACCACCCACCCTGCCCCGGTGGGCGCCACGATCGTCTCGCGAGGCCGTCGGTGGCCGATGCCCAAGGGGACGGTGATGGGCGTACCCTCCGACCCGGAGTCCGTGCGCGGCCTGCTGCGTGACGACGAGGTCGCCCGGCTGGTGTCCGAGCGCATCGACGGTCCTGTCGTTGCGGACATCTCGGTGGGCGACCTGGTGGACAGCAGGCTCGGAACCGCCGTGACCGACCTGCTTGTCGAGCCGCTGCTCGCTGGGGTGTATGCCGGCCATGCCCGCGAGATCTCCGTCGACCTCGCCGTGCCGGCCCTTGCTCAAGCAGCCCATGAGGGGGGCTCGCTGCTCGACGTCGCGCGCCGGGCCGCCGCTGCGGCGCAGTCGGGCCCGATGGCAGTGCTGCCGGTGTTCGCCACGCTCGTGGGCGGCCTGGGCCGGCTCCCGGTCCTGCTCGGCGAGGCCCTCGTCGCAGCCGGCGTCTCGGTCGCCACCGGGACGACCGTCCGCGAGCTGCGTCGGGACGGCCACGGGTTCGTGCTCACGACCGGACCCACGACCGATGCCGTCGAGCACCGGTTCGACGCCGTGGTCCTTGCGACGCCGGCCGCGCCGACCGCCCGCCTCCTGCGAGGCGTCGCCCCGGAGGCTGCTGCCGCACTCGCGTCCATCGGGTATGCGTCGATGGCGATCGTGACGTTCGCCCTGGCCGGACCCCCGCCCGCGGCCCTTGACGGAAGCGGCTTCCTCGTCCCGCCGACCGAGCCGCTGACGATCAAGGCCTCGACCTTCTCCACGGTCAAGTGGCCGTGGCTGGCTGCGGCGCGTCCGGACCACACGTTCCTGCGCGCCTCGATCGGTCGCCACCGTGAGGAGGCGTCACTGCAGCGCTCCGACGACGAGCTCGTCGACGTCGCGCTCACCGACCTGCGTGCGGTGCTCGGCCCGGCGCTGCCGGACCCGGTTGCGGCGCACGTCCAGCGCTGGGGCGGGGGACTGCCTCAGTATGCCGTCGGGCACGCCGAGCGCATCGCGGCCACACGGGAGCCGGGCGCCGGTCTCGCCCTGTGCGGTGCGGCATACGACGGCGTCGGGATCCCAGCGTGCATCGCCTCCGGTCGCGCTGCCGCGCGCCGGCTGATGGGGGCCGTCGCGACCCGCTGAGCGGGCGTGTCGGGCGGCTTGCGATAGTGGGGGCATGAGTGACCGCCTTACCCCTGCACAGATGCGTGAGATCAACGAGACGATCCGCTACTCCATGTGGTCCGTCTTCGGCAGCGTGACCCCGCTCGACGACGACCGCGACAAGGTGCTTGCGGATCTCGAGGCGTTCCTCGGCGAGATCGCGGACGAAGGGGTTGTCGTGCGCGGGCTGTACGACGTCGCTGGTCTTCGCGGGGACGCCGACTTCATGGTCTGGTGGCACGCCGGCTCGATCGAGCAGCTCCAGTCGGCCTACCACCGGCTGCTGCGCACCGAGCTGGGGCAGCACCTCGAGCCGGTCTGGAGTGCTGCAGCGCTGCACCGTCCGGCGGAGTTCAACAAGAGCCACATCCCGGCCTTCATGGCCGAAGAGGTGTCGCGCAAGTACGTGTGCGTGTACCCGTTCGTCCGTTCCTACGAGTGGTACCTGCTCGACGAGAAGGAGCGCCGCGACCTGCTGCGCGAGCACGGCCAGATGGCGCGCGACTATCCCGACGTGCGCGCCAACACCATCGCGTCCTTCGCGCTCGGCGACTACGAGTGGCTGCTCGCCTTCGAGGCGGACGAGCTGCACCGGATCGTCGACCTCATGCGCGAGCTGCGCGCCTCGGGCGCGCGGCGGCACGTGCGTGAGGAGATCCCCTTCTTCACCGGGCCCAAGGTCGAGCCGGCCGACCTCGTGGCGAACCTGCGCTGACTGCTCGTCCGCCTCAGTCGTCGATGGCGTTGCCGATGATCGCCAGCACCGGGATGAGCAGGAAGGCGAGCCACGACCGGGTGACGGCGAACGCCGCCAACGCGATGAACGGCGACAGGCTGGCAATCGTCTGACCGACTTTCCGGTGCCGTCGTGCAGCGACGGGGCCGGCGGGGCGCTGGGCCACGCCGGCGCCGGCGCTGGACCGGGTCCCGGCCAGCTTCGGCCGGGGCTCCGGCAGGTCGGTGAACAGCGCCGTCAGGTCGCGCTTCGTCACCGCGTCGACCGCCTTGCCGCGCCGGTCCTCGTACTCGAACGCGTCGAGGCGCCCCGCGTCCCGGTGCACGGCGAGTGCGGCCAGCGCCTCGTCACGCTCCTCGGTGCCGATCCGGATGTCGCCGTCGTCCGCCATGCTCCAAATCTATGCGGTATCTATGCGGTCGGAGCGGTGTCCTCGTCGGGCTCGAGCCGGAGCGAGATCGAGTTGATGCAGTAGCGCTGGTCGGTGGGCGTGTCGTAGCCCTCGCCCTCGAAGACGTGCCCCAGGTGAGAGCCGCAGCTCGCGCATCGCACCTCGACCCGGCGCATCCCGAAGGTCCGGTCCTCGATGTATTCGACGGAGTCGCCGGCCAGCGGCGAGTAGAAGGACGGCCACCCGCAGTGGGACTCGAACTTCGTGTCGCTGCGGAACAGCTCGGCCCCGCAGGCGCGGCAGGAGTAGACGCCGCGGGTCTTGGTGTCGGTGTACTCGCCCGTGAAGGCGCGCTCGGTGCCGGCCTGACGCAGGACGTGGTACTCGTCCCTGCTGAGGGCGGCCCGCCACTCCTCGTCGGTGCGCTGCACGGCATACGGCTTCGGGGTGGTGCTCTTGTCACTCATGTCCAGACCAACGCCAGGTGCTGTCGCTTTGTGCCCGGACAGTCCCACGGCACAGGACAGGCTTTGCGACGATGTGTCCGTGCGTTGGCGAAGAGTCGTGTCGCGTCCGGTGCTCGTGGCTGCTGCGGCGGGCACCGGATCGCTGCTGGGTGCCGCCACGGGGTCGGTCGCGGCGGCAGCCTACTTCGCGAGGCGGATACTCACGCCCGACGAGCTCCAGCCCGATGATGTCGTCGTCCTCGGGCACGACGAGGAGACGGTGACGTTCGCAGCGGGGCCTGACCCGGTCGTGCCGGGACGGTATGGCGTCTGGCTCGACGGCGGGCTGGGTCACGCTCGGGTGGGGGAGATCGTGGGGCAGGACGCCGAGTCGGTGACGCGCCGCCTGATCGCTGTCGACCGGGGAGCTCTGGACGTGGGCCCTGCGCGATGGAACCAGTACTACTACTGGGACCGCCCCTCGGTCAGCCTGGGCCTTCCTGACCAGGACGTCTCGGTGCTCTCCGATGTCGGTCCGCTGCCGGGCTGGCTCGTGCGTCCGGCGGGTCGTGGTCGCGGGCGGGACTGGGCCGTGCTCGTGCACGGCCGTGGCGCGCGCCGTGAGGAGACGCTCCGGGCGGTCCCCGTGCTTCGTGAAGCCGGCTGGACGAGCCTGGTGACGGCATACCGCAACGACCGCGACGCCCCGAAGGGACCGGACGGGCGCTACAACCTGGGCCTCTCGGAGTGGCGCGACGTCGAGGCCGCGATGGCGTATGCCGTGTCCCACGGGGCCCGGCGGATCGTGCTGCTGGGCTGGTCGATGGGCGGCGCGGTCGTCCTGCAGGCACTGGACCGCTCGCCGTTGGCAGACCGCGTGGCGGGCGTGGTGCTCGACTCGGCTGTCATCGACTGGGGTGTCGTGTTGCGGCACCACGGCCGCCTGCACCGCGTCCCGAGGCCGCTGGTGCACGTCGCAACCGACCTCATGGGCTCTTCGCGCAGCCGAAGGATCGTCGGTGTCCGGGAGCCGATCGACGTCGCGAGGACCGACTGGGTGGCGCGGGCCGGCGAGCTGCGTCACCCGATGCTCGTCATCCACTCCGACGGCGACGACTTCGTGCCCATCGGTCCCGCCGTCGCGCTCGCCGGGCGACGTCCGGACATCGTGCGGTTCGAGCGCTGGCAGGTCGCCCGGCACTGCCGCGAGTGGAACTTCGACAGCACGCGTTGGGAGCGGGTCCTGCGGGAGTTCGTCAGCGGCCTGTGAGCCACCGGCCGAGCAACGTGCCGTCCTGCTCCGCGAGCAGCTCGAGGTGCAGGTCTGTCGGCACGTCCTGACCGCCGACGGGCCGCGGATGGTGGCCCCCGACGAGCGCGGGAACGATCGTGAGGCAGAGCTCGTCGAGGAGGCCCTCGCGGAGCAGAGCGGAGAGCAGGGACGGGCCTCCCTCTGTGAGCAGCCGCGTCCAGCCGCGGTCATGCAGCGCCTGGACCAGCTCGCCGAGGTCGACGGCGTCACTGCCGCACACGATGACGTTGTCGTCGCCGATGGAGCCTGCGGACTGCTTCAGCCCTGGAGCCGACCTGTGCGTCGCGAGGAGCACGGACCCGTCACGCACTCCCTCCAGTCGCGGTGGCAGCTCACCGGAGTTGCTGACGGCGACGATCGGCAATGCGGGTGGGAGTCCCTGGGCTGCGCGCAGCGCTCGCCACGTGTCGTCGACGGCGATCGGCGTATACCGCTCTGCCCGAAGGGTTCCCGCGCCGACGACGACCGCGTGGGACCACGCCCGAAGGGCCTCGAAGACGAGGCGGTCGGCCGCGTTGTTGATGGAGCCGGATCGTTCGTCCGCGCCAGTCACCGACCCGTCGAGCGTGCTGACCATGTTGCTCCGGAGCCACGACGCCCGGGGAGGGGCGTATGCCGCGAAGACCGTCGCGTCGTCGAGCTCGCGGAGCGGGGGGATGCCGGTCGAGCCGGGAACGAGCAGCCGCATGCGGACAGTGTCCGCTGGATCCCGCTCATGCGCACCGCATTCCGGCAGGATGACCGCATGGGCAGCAAGGACGATAAGAAGAAGGCGAAGAAGAAGGCCAAGAAGCTCGAGGAGGCGCGGGCGGCGGTGGTCGACGACGGCGCTCGCCTGGGCGGTTTCGGTGACGCGCTGCGCGTCGGCCCCGGGTTCCTCCTCGCGGACGTCGACCTGTCGGCCACGCCTGCGTTCGACAGCGACAAGTCGGACGGTGAGGCTGCCCTCGAGGCGGCGCACGACGAGTTCGCCGACCTGCTCGAGCGGCTCTACGCCGGGTCGACGGCCGGGTCCGAGCGCGCGCTGCTGCTCGTCGTGCAGGGCATGGACACCGCCGGCAAGGGCGGCATCATGAAGCACGTCGTCTCCATCAACCCGGAGGGGGTCCGAGCGACGGCCTTCAAGGCTCCCACCGAGGAGGAGCGCGCCCACGACTTCCTGTGGCGCATCGAGAGGGCCTTGCCGAAGCCGGGACAGCTGGGGGTCTTCGACCGGTCGCACTACGAGGACGTGCTCGTCGTGCGCGTCCACGAGCTCGTGCCGGAGGCCGTGTGGTCTCAGCGCTACGCCCAGATCAACGCGTTCGAGCGCGAGGTCGAGTCCTCTGGCACGCAGGTCATCAAGGTGATGCTGCACCTGTCCCGCGACGAGCAGCGGGCTCGGTTGCTGGAGCGGCTCGAGCGCCCGGACAAGTACTGGAAGTACAACCCTCGCGACGTCGACGAGCGCGCACACTGGGACGAGTACATGGAGGCCTACCAGGCCGTGTTCGACACCACCTCGACGGTCGGCTCCCCGTGGTACGTCGTCCCGGCGGACCGCAAGTGGTACGCCCGTCTGGCTGTCCAGCAGCTGGTCCTCGAGGCCCTGCGGGAGATGGACCTGCCGTGGCCGGCCGCGGACTTCGACGTCGAGGTCGAGAAGCGCCGCCTCGCCGAGAGCTGACCCGCCCCTGCCGGTTCGAGGTATGCGGGTGGAGGTGTTGGGTCGCCCGATCCGCCGACTCATCACCTCCAACGGACGGTTTCGCGGTGCTAGAGCGCGCGGGCGATGAGGTCCTCGGTGGCGGCGGCGAGGTCCGCGTCGAGCGACCCGAAGGCACCTCCGCGCCGACCGGAGATCCGGCTGGCCACGAACGCGTCGGCGACCGCCCCCGGCGAGTGTTCGACGAGCAGGACCGCCTGGAACGCGACGGCCAGGCGCTCGACGACGGAACGGGCCACGAACGCCGCTGATGGAGACGTGGCGTCGAGCGACGCTGCCAGTGCGACAGCGGAGTCCACGTAGGCGTCAAGCTCCGCACTCCGTCCGCGCACGACGTGCAGCTCCTTGGTCAGCGCCTCCAGGCTGGCCGGCTCTCGGGTCACGGCTCGCACGACGTCGAGCGCGTTGACGTTGCCAGAGCCTTCCCAGATCGAGTTGAGCGGTGCCTCCCGATAGAGCCGGGCCAGCCCGTTCTCCTCGACGTAGCCGTTGCCCCCGAGGCACTCCAGCGCCTCCGCCACGACCGGTGCCGTGCGCTTGCACACCCAGAACTTGCCCAGCGCGACCCCGAGCCGTGCCAGGTTCGTGTCCCCGTCGTCGAAGGCGCGAGCGAGCCGAAGGCCGAGGACGGTTGCCGCCTCCGACTCGAGCGCGAGGTCGGCCAGGACGTTGCGCATGAGCGGTTGGTCGACAAGGAGGGCCCCGAAGGCGGCACGGTGCCGCGCGTGGTGCGTGGCGCGGGCCACGGCGTCGCGCATCGTCGCCGCCGAGCCGAGGATGCAGTCGAGGCGGGTCGCGCCGACCATGTCGATGATCGTGCGGACGCCCCGGCCCTCATCGCCGAGGCGGGTGGCCCACGTGCCGTCGAGCTCGACCTCGCTCGAGGCGTTCGAGTGGTTGCCGAGCTTGTCCTTGAGCCGCTGTAGCGCGAACGCGTTGCGGCTGCCGTCGTCGAGGGCTCGTGGAACGTGGAAGCAGGTCAGCCCACCCGGAGCCTGGGCAAGCATGAGGAACATGTCGCTCATCGGGGCAGAGCAGAACCACTTGTGGCCAGTGAGGCGGTAGGTGTCCCCGGGCAACGGACCATCCGACACCCGGACGGCCTGGGTCGTGTTGGCGCGGACGTCGGAGCCGCCTTGCTTCTCGGTCATGCCCATCCCGGCGATCGCGCCGGACTTGTCCTCCACGGGGCGGATGCCGAAGTCGTAGGACCGGCTGGCGAGCTTCGGGAGCCAGCGGTCCCGCAGGCCCGCGTCGTGTCGCAGGGCCGACCCTGCGGCATACGTCATCGAGATCGGGCAGCCGTGGCCTGCCTCCACCCGAGACCACATCATGAAGCCGGCCGCGCGGCGCACGTGGGCACCAGCGCCGGCCGGCTGGATCCAGGGCTCGGCGGTGAGCCCCGCGGCCACCGACTGCGACATGAGCCAGTGCCACGACGGGTGGAACTCGACCTCGTCGAGCCGGTTGCCGCTCGGGTCGTGCGTCCGCAGGACCGGCGGGTTGGTGTCGGCGAGGCGACCGTGGTCCTGCGCCTCGGCCGTGCCCGCGAGGCGGCCGAGCGTCTCGAGCTCGGCCACGCCGGGTGCGGGAACCCAGCGCCTCACGCTCTCCGAGAGCGCCGGGTCGGTCGCGAAGAAGTCGTACCCGACGAAGGGCGGCGCTTGGTTCGACACCTCGTGTGTGCTCACCCGCCGAGACTAGGCCGCCCGGATAGCCTCGGGGACGATGACGGTCACGGAGAGGGTGCGCGCCGTCCTGGAGCGGATTCCGGGGGCGGTGACACTGGCGCGCCTCACCGTGCGCACGTTCGACATCTGCCTCGACTACCGCGTGACGGGCCTCGCGGCCGAGGCGGCCTTCTTCATGCTCCTGTCCCTGCCGCCGCTCGTGCTCGGACTCTTCGGCGGCCTGGGCTACATCAGCGGCTGGGTCGGGCCGGACACCGTCAACGACGTCGTCAACGCCATCCAGACGTATGCCGCACGCTTCCTCACCGAGGACAGCATCACCAAGCTGCTCGTGCCGACCATCGACGACGTCCTCGGCCGCGGCCGGCCCGAGCTCGTGTCGGTCGGGTTCCTGCTGTCCCTCTGGTCGGGCTCTCGGGCCCTCAACGTGTTCATCGACACCGTGTCGATCATGTACGGCCAGAAGGACGTTCGTGGCATCGTCCGACTGCGGCTGCTGAGCCTGTCCCTCTACACCGTCAGCACGATCGCGGGGATCCTGCTGCTCCCGCTCGTGCTGCTCGGGCCTCAGCTCGTCGGGAGCTGGCTGCCGCCTCAGCTCGGCTTCGTCCGGATCTTCTACTGGCCGGCGGTTGTCTTCTTCGGCGCTCTCGCGCTGACCACGCTGTACCACGTGTCCACACCGCGGCGAGGACCGTACTGGCGCAATGTGCCCGGTGCCTTTCTCGCGATGGCGATCTGGCTCCTGGCGTCCTACGTCGTCCGGGTGTCGCTCGAGGCCTCTCTGGGCGGCTCGACGATCTATGGGCCGCTCAGCGCGCCGGTCGTACTGCTCATCTGGCTCTACTTCCTCGCCATCGCGATCCTCGTCGGGGCCGGTCTCAACGCCGCCACACGGGTGCTCTGGCCGGTCCAGCTCCGCGAGCGACGGCCCAGCAGGTTCACCATGTCCGGAGGGACGCCGACCGAGCCCGGCGGCCCCGCGGGACCGGAGGCTCGCGAGTCAGGATGACCGGCCCGATGGGTGCTCTCGGGGCTTGCTCGAGCCCACCGCCGGGTGCGTCGAGTCCTCATCCGGCGCCGGTTTTGTATCTCGCAGACCGATCGGCTAATGTCTACCAAGCGCGAGCGGGGAGTTACACCGCTGGTGTTCCGCGGACGTAGCTCAGTTGGTAGAGCGCAACCTTGCCAAGGTTGAGGTCGCCGGTTCGAGCCCGGTCGTCCGCTCGGAGAGGCAGAGCACGGCAGATGCCTTCCACGGTGGAGTGGCCGAGAGGCGAGGCAGCGGCCTGCAAAGCCGCGTACACGGGTTCAAATCCCGTCTCCACCTCGGTGTGCACCACCGAGTTGCACAAACCCGGGCGATTGGCGCAGTGGTAGCGCGCTTCCTTGACACGGAAGAGGTCACTGGTTCAAACCCAGTATCGCCCACCAGCAAGAAACGGCCCCTGAACAGCGGAAACGTTGGATCAGGGGCCGTTCGCATTTGCCCGCGTGTCGGATACGTGTCGGATGGCCCCCCCGAGCAGGGGAGTGACAATGACCACAACGGCCACCGCTATCCGTCAGCGCAACGTCGTGCCGTTCGCGGACCTGTCCACGATGCCAGCCCGCGAGATCACCGAACTGATGCACCGGGCCGCCTATCGCGAGGCCCACGAGTCGCAGGACCGTGCCTTGTGGGCAAGCGTCGGCAACGACGAGCGAGCCGCTCGCGCCGGAGCCATGCGCGACTTCTGGGACGCCACGGCCTACGCGGCCATGTTCACCATCGAGGACCGGCTCGAGGCGTCGGCATGAGCGCGGCGTCGGAACCCAACCCGTTCCGCGAGGCGGCCGCTTGGCATGCGTGGCGGCGCGCGCTCGATGAGCAGGAGCTGGCTGAGGCGATCGTCCTCGGGCGCCTCCGGGTGGCCGCGTCCGACCCGCACACGTTCCCGGTCCGGCCGGGACGCAAGACGACCGCTGTCACCTGGCGGCGGTAGGAAAGAAACCGGCCCCCGGCGGTGTAGGAGCACCGACCGGAGGCCTGGACCGATCACCTACACAGGAGATGAATCGACCGTGAAAGACATTGTCCCGAAGAATGCTGCACTCCGGGAGAGCACCCGTACTCACACGTCGTGGTGCAACGACCACTTCGAAGGCGACGCCGAGCTCGGCTGGCCGGGCTACTGCCGGCACTCGATGAGCATCAAGGCCGCCGAGGGTCGGGCCGAGGTGTGGATCGTCGAGGAGGACGGAAACCTCGTCATCACGCCGTACGTGCTGAGTGACACCGCCCTCACCGCGGCGGAGGCCCTGCAGTACGCCGAGAACCTGACTCGAGCTGCTGCGATCCTCGAGTCTGCGGCACTCCCTGACCCTCCCGAGAGAGTCCTCGATGACGGCCCGGCACCCTGCAAACTGGACCGATTCTGGACCCCAAAGCGCGCCAAGGCGACCCACGAGCTCGCGGTGAAGCTCAGCGGCGAGCAGGCGACGTGTCGTGGCGCCGGGCACTGCCTCTCGGAGCGGATCCTGTTCAAGCCCTAGGCCCAACCCAAGTTGGCGCCACCTTGGCGAATCTGATTGGTGCCCAAAGAATTTCGCCCCCTTCGGCCCCGTGACCGGAGAGCGCGATGCCATGCTCTGGCCTCATGAGCGAGTCAGATGAGTCCGTCGAGCCGGTCCGGATGGGCGAGGTGATCCGACCGGGGGTCCTGTCGATCAGTGTCCAGCAGGCGTGCGAGCTGACCAGCCTGAGCACGTTCTCGATCTACGAGGAGATCTACGCCGGGCGCCTGAAGGCCAAGCGCTACGGCCGCCGGTGGCTCATCGAGGCTGAGGGCTTCAAGGAGTGGTTCCAAGGGCTCGATCGGTACCCGGACGAGGACTGGTCTCGGAGTTGATGTGTGGGGTCGAAGCGTTCCGCCCCCATCCCCCCGGGGCGTCAGTACCGGCAGAGCCTCTCTTGCTGCACGGACATCCGCGACGCGGGATCGATCGCTGAACCTAGAGGATCCGGAAAGAGGCTTACTGAGGTCACGACGCGACCAACTGGCGCTGAGCCCTGCGGGCATGTCCCTCCGGTCCCGACAACTGTCACGCCGGCCAAAGACTGCTGGAGGTCGTAGGGCGTGACCCTTCCCGCGTCCTTGCCATCGTTGCCTGCAGGGCCGCGTGGCCCGGTCGCTCCAACCAACCCCGCTTCTCCCGCGGGGCCTTGTGGCCCGGGCGGGCCGGCGGGTCCCTGGACAACTCCCCTTAGCGTCGGTACAGATGCGACCGCAGCTACTCCGCCGACTGCGCACAGCGCACTCCAGACGCCGAGTGCCAGGATCACCAGTGCGGCCCTCTTTCTCCCCATAGGGGAAGAGTGCCCGACTTCTGACCCGTCGTGTTGATTTCCACCAGACCTCGACAGTCAACCGCTCACGCACTGTCGCTCCGTCCGGCACACTCTCCGCATGGATGGTCGAAAGCCCGACCGCTGCCAGGCATGCAGTCGTGTGACTGAGGATCTGGTCCTGCAGGAGATCCAGACGCGGATCACCCCGCAGGCCGCCCCCGAGTCACCCACCTACGCCCGTGCTGCCGTCCGAGCTCGGTGGGTCTGCGCGGACACCCGACTGTGCTTGCGGAAACGACTGGGCCTCGAGTGGCATGGCCACGATTGAACGGGTCGCGTGTCGCACGGTCGCTCGATCAGAGGTCCGCTCCCGCTAAACGCCGCCTGACGCACCCGACGCCAGCACCCCCGGCCAGTTGGGCTCAGGGGTACTGGCCTGTCTGGCGAACAGCCGGGTCGCTAGGAGCCTTCGCGGTGACCGCAGGCGGGACAGATCAGCGCCTTCGTAGATGTAGAGGACTCCCGCTCATCCCCGAGGACTGAGCGGCTCACCATCTCCGCGCCGCAGTCCGGGCAGATCGGCCGCTTGGCCTCGTCCTTCTTCGGGATCGTGATCGCCATGGCTCAGCCCCGAGCCACTGCGGTGCTCGCGCATAGGGCGGCGCGCAGATCGGAAGCGAAAGCGTCTGCGGCTTCGTAGGTCCTGTCGCTGGTTGGCAGGTGGATGGTTGAGCCGTCTCGGAGGGTCACCGACCAATTGGTCATCCACTCGTACAGCGTCTCGCTCTCATAGCCCAGCCGCGGCACGCTCTGGATCCCGACGACGTTGACCGCGGCGACGTCGGCGACCGAGATCACGCGGGCTTCCTCGAGCGTGCCCTCGCGCTCTTCCCCCTTCTCGGTTTCGTAGTGCCACTGTCGCGCCTCATGTGATGCCCTTAGGGACACCAGAAGATCGCCGGCCAGTGCGACCGCGTGCCACGTGACACGACCATCGTCCGTCTTCATGTCGGTCAGGACATGTTCGACGGCCCCATCGCCAACCAGGCTGGCGAACGATTGGAAGACGAGGCGCGGTGGCATGATGCCGGCAACCCTGATCCCGTTGGCGATGTCCGTGAGTCTGTCCTGGTCAAACTTCATGGTGTTCTCCCTGTCTCAGTTGGGCCGCGGACGAATGCCGCGGCTCGTGTGATTCGGAGCCTAAGCCGTGTCACCATCACTTGCCCGACGTCGTCCGGTGCGAACACATGTTCGATACTGGATGGATGGCAGGTGGCAGTGGGCGAGGGCACCAACACCCGATCCCCCTGCCTCCGCCTGACCGCGCACACTGCTGGGTCAAGGGCGTCGACGGGCAGCCTCACCCGGGCCTCGTGATCGCGTGGGAGCGGCGCGAGACGGGCTGGTTCGCCCACGTCGCCTACGTCGTGCAGAGCGACGGCGCGCTGGTCGTGCAGTGGCTCTCTGCCGAGCTGCTCACGCCGACTGCGTAGTCGAGCGGGGCGCTGGCGGAGGAGAAAGGCTCGAGAAGCCGAGCAGTGCCACTCGGATCGCAGCGGGGCAGTACATGCGTGAGACGACGCCCGCGAGGTTGCCAGGCGCCGTCCGCCTCCTTGCATAGAGCCTCTCGGCGGCCTTAAAGGCGAGGAGGGCGACCCGTAGGACCAAGCCCAGCTGGTGGGTATCGCCGCTCACCTTCACCTCGACCATCTTGTCGACATCGCTGGGCCCGTGCGGCTCGAGGATGCTCAGTGCGCTCATGGCCCAGCGTCGACCGTGCACCATGCCGGAGGCTGCTTGCCAGGTCAGGAGAGCCGGGATTCCTGTCGCTTCAGAGAACTCGCGGATGACGCCCTGGTAGCCCCATCGGTCGAACGCGGCGCCACTCGCGATGCCCGCGCCGGCGGAGGCATCGATGATCTGCTGACGCCGCTTCTCTTTGCGCTCGTCGACGTCACCGAACCCACCAATCGCCTCGTGCATGTCAACGGTGTCCCGCCACAGGAGGCGAAGGTGTCTCTTGACCCGCTCGCTCCGGTCGTTGGGTGCGAGAAGCCACCACGCGAGCGCGGCGCACTCGAGAGCTCCGCGGACCATGGCGTACTCGGCATATGTGTGCATGACCTCGGCGTCGCGGATCATCACCTTGATGGCGTGCAAGTTGTCCTCAGTCGCGTGAAGGAGGCTCGCGACCTGAGATGAGATCGGGTCGTACTGCACACACGAACGGTTGTCGATGGCCACGACACTGCCCGGGTGAACGGGTCGCGCGTTGGGCTCAGGATCCTGCTCGATCGTCAGCTGCCGGTCCAGCCAGGCGAGGTCATCGGTCAGCCACCGGTCGCCCAATCGGGCACTCGAACCCTTCCCCTGCACAGTGAGTCACGATAGGGCTGCCGCAGGTGGAGAGCCACGCGAATTTTGCCCGGCCCCGCCTAGTGGCCGTCCTAGTTGAACGCCGGGTACGCCGATGCGGCTCAACCCCCGAGCAGCTGCCGCCCTCTTCCCTGTCCGACCAGAGATCCCGCCTGGCGGCCACCGGGCACGGTGCGGGGTTTTATCGGCAGCAGCACCTAGGCTTCCGGCATGCCGAAACTGACGAAGGACCAGCAGCGAAGGCTCGTGGCCGAGGGCTTGGCGATTGGTTGTGTCGCGCTTGGCGTCCAAGCCGTCTCTGCGAACAAGCTTTCCGTCGAGTTCGCGCTGTCCCACGCGATGCGCCATTGGTCGATCGCTGAACGCTTTCCTGCGCTGCGCGGCCACGGGGCCGACGAGTTCCTGCGCCAGGGCATCTACCGGTCCGAGTGACGCCAGAGTTACCTCGCAGCATGGGAATGCGAGCAATGGCTCACGCCCTATCTCGTTGATGACTGGACGCCCCGCGAGGTGGTCCACGTCTACGAGAGCGAAGGCGTGAGCCTTGACCAGTGGACCGAGCTCGCGTCGCTCTTCGTCGGCCACCTCAAGGAGGACGAGAAGAAGCTCGGCGCGCCACCCGACTTAGGACCGGAGGGGACACCGGAATGGGCACAGTGACGCAGCTGCCGACGGCGGCGACCACCGCATGGGCGCCGTTTCGACGGCTCCCCGACTTCCTGCACGAGCGCGATCGCCGCGCGACGAAATGGGTGCTCGGGAAGGCCAGGGCGGAGGGCCTCAAGCCCGTCCTCTTCGTGGTTTCCCACGCCAGCCACTTCACCACCGGTGACGGTGCCATACCTGGCTTCGCCCGGCAGGCCGACATCTCCACCCACCGGTCACCACGCGGACGCGGCCCCGGACTGATCCCCTGGGCCAACGGAGAGCTCATCGAGGACGCCGACGGCCGCGCCACCGGCGGGCTGTGCCTCACCGAGCACCCGACCTTCCCGCTGATCGGCTGGGCGATGCACACGGGCGCACTGGACCTCATGACGGGCGCGATCACTGAGGACACGCGCAAACCCGAGCACGTCAAGGAGATCGAGTCACTGGAGGACATGAGCTACAACGGCTGGCACTCGTCGCCCGGCAAGTACGCCAAGGGTGGGATGGCCGAGCTCGCCGGCGACGGACTCACCTGGTCCGTGTTCGTCGGTTCGCTCGCCGCGATCAACCCCCGACGCGCGCACGGGAAGGACCTCGACAAACTGCTTCCGACTGCGTGGAAAGACGAGAAAGCAGAGCTCCTCCACGATGCCATGCGCGGGCCGGACTGACGCCGTAGCCTGGCGGGCATGGCGCGCATGACGCAGCAGGAAGCGACCGCGGTGAACGTGGTCATCAGCTACCTGGCGGCGAAGGACGAGAAGCCACCAGACGAGGTCGTGCGGTCCCTGCACACGCTCGCGAGCCGGGCGTACAACCGACTGCAGGGCGGCTGGCACGAGGATGCCGTCGCAGCCCAGTGGCCCGGTGCGGTGCCGTCCCGACCCGCTTAGTTGCCGCCCTAGTTGAATGCCGGGTATTCGAGCACGACGTGCTTCCGAGCTCTTGGGCCATGCCGGTGGATGCGCTGAGCTGACAGGGCCCGTGCGAGGTGCACCCAAGGTTGCCCATCATCATCCCGAAACAGTGGTAGACCGGCACCGGCGGTCGCTCCCTTCAGTAGCGGATGATTCGGCGGTAGATATTTCCTCGGGGCATCGGGGCACGGCCCTCGAGCCACTCCAGGAGCGCGAGATCCCCGCGCTCCTGGATCCGCTGACGCGACCACGGCAGCCGGGTCCGGGCCAGGTTCAGCGCGTTCAGCGCCGGTCGACCGGGGCGCTCCCAGCCTGTCGCCTGGACCCACTCCTGGACTGCGGCCTCCCAGTTGCGGTGCGCCCGGTGCCAGTCGACGCCGGACATGGTCTCGCCTCTGTCTGCCCAGTCTTCGATGCACGGCCCGCCGGCGAGCTCGGCTGGGAACCCGCCTGTAGCTGTTGCCGCCGCGGCAGGGGAGACAGGGGCCCGGGCCGCCCTCCTGCTACTGCTCATCGGAGATCCTCCATCCCAGCGCCACGAGCGCCTTCGGTGTGAGCCCGAGGGCCTCAGCGGCGTAGCGAGCCTCCTGGGCCTGCCACGCCGCCGCCTCCCCGGCGAACACAGCCGATTCGTACGTAAGTCACACCCAGTGGCGCGGGAAGGCTGCTGATACTGGTTCAAACCCAGTATCGCCCACCAGCACGAAAGGCCCCTGGCCTGCGGAAACGCAGAGCCAGGGGCCCTTTTCGTGCAACGAGCCGTGCAGCGGCGCTGACACGGTCCGGCCACCCGCGCCCGCTCCTGCCGGGTCGAGTGAGCGCTCCGTCACACGCGTCACACGCGCCTGTGATCCGCGCTTGTGACCGGTGGGACGGCGCGCTCACTCGACCGGGTTGGGCGACGCGAGCGAGGGTATGCCGGTGGGTGGCCGCGCGCCTGGGTGGTCACGCGTCGTGCCGCAGCGGCGGCCCTGGACAGCGTCCCGGAGCCCGCGAGCCGGTGCGGCAGCTCGCATCGCCGCCGGCGCCAGATCGGGGTCGGCATCGCGTAACGGCCCGCCGCCCTCGGCGATGTTGTCGGCAGAGGGGCTGCGGCCGATCCCCCGAGCGGTTCGCAGCCCCTCGCTCGGGTGGGCGACAGCCACCCCCGGCGGCTCTGGTCGGGCTGACGCACCAGGTGTTGGTCAGGTTTTGCAGATGCCCCCGGAGCTCCACACAGTCAGTCGGGCAGCACGTCGATGCCAAGCCGGGCCAGGTCCTGACCCAGTCCTTCGGCAGCGACCACGAGGTCGGGGCATGCGTCCGCGTCAGCCACGAGCATGATGTCGAGCCGGCCGGCATACGACACCGCACCGACCCCGACCGTGACCGAGCCGATGAGCGGGAGCAGCGGGAACACGTCGGTGATCCGGGCCCCCGCGAACCATCGCGGGGCGCCGGGACCCACGATGTCTGCAGTGGTCACGCTCACCGGGTTGCGGTCGAGCAGAGCGAGCAGCAGCCGGCGGCCGACTGGGTTGCCCACGAGCGCGCCGAGCGGGGGATGGGGCGCGTGCCTGGCGGCGGCCGACGCGAGGCTGATCTCCCGCAGGCGGTATGCCGGGTCTTCGACGCCGAGGGGGAGCGGCACCACGAGCTGGGTGAGGAGGTTGCCCCGAGCCCCCTCCCGGTCGTCCTCTCGTCTTAGGGTCGCAGGAACATAGCAAGGCAGTCGCGGCGTCGGCTCGCCGCGTGCGAGCAGCAGGCGACGCAGTGCTCCTGCGGTCGAGGTCAGCAGGACGTCGTTGACCGTCGCGCCGTGCGCTCGGGCCGTCTCGCGGACCGGCTCCAGCGGCACCCTGACCACGGCCAGGGTGCGGTCGGGGCCGACGACGCGATCGAGGCTCGTCCGCGCCGGGTGCGGACCGGCGAGCAGCCGCAGGAAGGGCCGGGCGACATCCGCGGGACGCCGGGAGCCGGCGCCTCGCGGGATCGACGGGCTGGTCCCGGCCCCGCCCGCGGGAGGACCCACCGCACTCATCGGGGGCCGCCGGAAGTCCGGGTGCTGCGCCGTGCCCGTGGGCTCAGTGAGCACGCCGCCGTCGGGCGCGCGGACCTCGGCGTCGAGCAGAGCCGACAGCGTGGCCATGCCGGCCATCCCGTCGGCCACCACGTGGTGGAGACGCGCCAGGAGCCCGACCTGCCCATCGGCCAGGCCGGTGAGGAAACACAGGTCCCAGAGCGGCTTCCCGTGGTCAAGAGGACGCCGGCGCAGCTGCTCGACCACAGCGAGCAGCGCGGCGGTGTCTCCGGGTGGCGGCACACCGACGGCATCCACGTGCCGCTCGACCGCGAAACGCGCGTCCTGGACCCAGCGAGGGCCCCCGCGACCAGGCCCGGGCACGGCGAGGCGCTGGCGCAGCCTCGGCACGAGGTCCAGGCGTTGGTCGACATGGCGTCGCAGCGCGTCCAGCCGAAGCCGCCCGCCGTCAGCGAGCAGGGGAGCGCCATCGAGGATCAGGAGCGCACTGACGTGCTGGGGCCACCTGGCCTCGGGCCACAGCATGACCTTGTCCTCGGAGCCCAACCGCTCGTCGCCCGAGGCCCTTCCAACGCGAACGCGTTCCATGCGGACGCCTCCGTTAACACGCCTCCATGCGTACGCCTCCGTACACACGCCGCCACTCGATGCCACCGTTCCACCGGCCCGTCCTCAGGGACAGGGACTTTGGGCCCGGACGCGCGATCGGTCAGGGGTGAGACGGTGGAGAGAACGGGAGGTGCGTCATGGCCGGGATCGCGATCGAGGACGCCAAGGCAGTCGATGACCGCGTGGACGAGATCCTCGCGCGCTGGGCCGCGGTCGGCCTAGCGGTCGGCGTGGTCCGCGAGGGGCGCCTCGTCCACTTCAGGGGACACGGGGTGGCTGACCTGAAGACACGGGTCCCGATCACTCCCGGCACGGTCTTCCGGGTCGCCTCCATCACCAAGACCTTCACAGCAGTGGCCATCGCACAGCTGTGGGAGCGCGGCCTCGTGGACCTCGACGCCCCCGCGCAGCGGTACCTCCACAGCTACCGCCTCGTGCCGGCGCGGCCGGGGATCACCCCGCCGACGGTGCGTCATCTGCTGACCCACACGTCCGGCATACCCGAGCTCGCAAGCGCGACCGGCCTCTTCCGGCCGCTGTTCGGTGAGGTCGTCAGGGCCGACCGGCCCGTCCCGTCCCTGGCCTCGATGTACGAACGTGGCCTTCGGGTCGTGGCCGAGCCGGGCACCCGGTGGCGGTACACCGACCACGGTTTTGCGACCCTGGGCCAGATCGTCGCCGACGTGTCGGGCCGTCCCCTCGCCGACTATCTCGCGGCGAACGTCTTCGCGCCGCTCGGCATGACGGACACCTCGCTGACACGCACGCGCGCCGTCAACGAGCGGCTTGCCACGGGGTACACGCTGGGCCGTCGCGGGCCGAGACCGGTGCGCGACTACGAGTTCACAACTCCGGGAGCCTCGGCCGCCTTCTCCACGCCGCGCGAGATGGCGGCGTACCTCGCGGCCCTGATGGGCGGCGGCGCCAACGAACACGGTCGGATCGTCGCTCCCGAAACGATGCACGCGATGTTCGAGCCGCAGTACCAGCCGGACCCGCGGGTGCCCGGGATGGGCCTGGCCTTCTTCCGATCCGCCACGGGTGGCCACGCCCTGGTGGAGCACGGTGGCATCGCTCCCGGCTTCAACTCGCAGTTCTTCGTCGCACCGGACGACCACGTCGCTGTGATGGCCTTCACCAATGGTGCCCGCAACGCGATGCTGTGGCTCCCCGGAGAGCTCGGTGGCCTCCTCGACCCGCTGCTGCGGACCACCGCCGCGCGAACCGAGGATGCGGATCGCACCAACGGTGTCGCGCAGCAGCCTCACCTGTGGAACGACCTCTGCGGCTGGTACCCACTCCCGGGACCACCCAGCGACGCCCGAGCCCGGATGATGTTCGGCGCGGGGGTCACCGTGTTCGTCCGCCGTGGTCAGCTCCACCTTCGGTGCGTCAGTCCCGTTCCCGTGCTCTACCGCGGCTTCCAGCTCATCCCTGACGATCCGAAGGATCCGTACGCCTTCCGGTTGGACCTGTCGGCCTTCGGGATCGGCGATGCGGGGCGGGTGTTCTTTGCCCCCGGTGACGGCCGGACGAAGATGTACTTCGACCTCAACCCGATCACGGTGACTCGCCTTCGATGACCTCGAGTCTCTCGAACACCACGAGCAGCGCCGCCGCGAACACGTTCCCGTCGGTCATGCGCCGGACCACGTCCCAGTCGACCTGCTCCCGCAGCGACCGCGCACGGGGGCAGAGCAGCCGGACGACGGCAGCTACGCCACGTGGTCTCGGCCCGGGAATCAGCGTGGGCGGCAGTGGCGCGGAGGCATTTCCGATCTCCGACCACCGTGGCCTGTGGGCGGATGTGCAGATCGGCTCCGCGTCGGATACTCTCTCCATCGCACACCGCCGCAGCGGTGACCCGCGGACGTAGCTCAGTTGGTAGAGCGCAACCTTGCCAAGGTTGAGGTCGCCGGTTCGAGCCCGGTCGTCCGCTCAGCAGCCGGCCCCGGTCACGACGTGACCGGGGCCGTTGCCGTCCCGGCGACATAGGTGATGAGCAGGCTGACGGGAGCCGTCGCGAGCACCCGCGCCTACTCTCGTCCCATGAGCCCTCAACCCGCCCCGACGGTGATGGCCGCCTGGGAGAGCGTCGGCGACGACGGGCCGGGGCGGATCAGACGCGTCGAGCGGCCGGCCCCGCGCCCCGCACCCGACGAGGTGCTCGTCGAGGTCGAGGTGTGTGGGGTATGCCGGACGGACCTCCACGTCACGGACGGTGACCTTCCCGAGCACCTCCGTCACGTCGTGCCCGGCCACGAGGTCGTCGGCCGGGTGGTCGAGATGGGTGTGGGCACGACGCGGTTCGCGATCGGCGACCGAGTCGGCATCGCCTGGCTGAGACACACGTGTGGAGAGTGCCGGTGGTGCCGCAGCGGTCGCGAGAACCTCTGTCCCGCAGCGAAGTTCACAGGGTGGGATGCCGACGGCGGCTACGCGCGCCTGGCCACGGTGCCTGCGGCCTATGCCTACCGGATTCCCTACGACGTCACGAGCGTGCAGGCCGCGCCGCTGCTGTGTGCGGGGATCATCGGGTACCGCGCCCTCCGAAGGGCCGAGCTGCCTCCGGGCGGACGGCTCGGCATCTACGGCTTCGGAGCGAGCGCTCACCTCACCGCGCAGCTGGCGATCGCGCAAGGAGCCGAGGTCCACGTCCTGACGCGTGGTGAGGACGCGCAGCGCCTGGCTCTGGAGCTCGGCGCCGCCTCGGCGGGCGCGGCCGACGGCCTGCCACCCGTGCCGCTCGACGCCTCAATCCTCTTCGCGCCGGCGGGTGAGCTGGTGCCCGTCGCCCTGGCCGCTCTCGACCAGGGGGGCACCCTCGTCACGGCGGGCATCCACGTCAGCGACATCCCCGGGCTGGTCTACCAGGACCACCTGTTCCGCGAGCGGCGGCTGACCTCGGTCACCGCGAACACCCGGCAGGACGGCGAGGAGCTGTTCCGCCTCGCCGGGTCGCTCGGGCTGCACGCCAGCGTGCGCGAGTATGCCTTCGAGGACGCCGACCGCGCGCTCGGCGACCTCGCGGCCGGTGCGTTCAGCGGGGTGGCCGTCCTCACGATGTGAGGCGACGCCCGACGCAGTGCGTTGCCGGAAGAGTGTCGGCATCGTCAGTAGCCTGGGGCCATGGCAGCCGCGCGCAGCAGCCCGTCCCTCGAGCTCGACGTCGAGGGCTTCGACGTCCGGCTCACCAATCCTGATCGTGTGTACTTCTCCGACCACGGCGAGACCAAGCTCGACCTCGCGAAGTACTACCTGTCGGTGGGCCCCGGCATCGTCAACGCGCTGCGCGAGCGACCATGCATGCTGCACCGGTTCCCCAAGGGCGTCGAGGGCCAGAAGGTCCACCAGAAGCGGCTGCCCGCGGGGGCCCCACCGTGGGTCGAGACGGTGCGGCTGCACTTCCCGCGATTCGGGCTGCACGCTGACGAGCTCTGCGTGACGCGTCTCGCCGACGTGATCTGGGCGGTGCAGATGTCAACGGTCGAGTTCCACCCTTGGAACAGCCGGCGCGCCGACACGGAGAAGCCCGACGAGTGGCGGATCGACCTCGACCCGATGCCTCGCTGTCCGTTCGACCGCGTGCGACGGGCCGCCCACGTGGCGCAGGAGGTGCTCGACGAGATCGGCGCCGTCGGCTGGCCCAAGACCTCGGGCGGCAAGGGGATGCACGTCTATGTCCGGATCAAGCCGGACTACGGGTTCAAGGACGTGCGGCGCGGCGCGCTGGCGTTCGCCCGTGAGGTGGAGCGCCGCCTGCCCGACGAGGTCACCACGACCTGGTGGCGCAAGGACCGCTCGCCGGACGACCTGTTCGTCGACTACAACCAGAACGCTCGCGACCACACGATCGCGGCGGCGTACAGCGTCCGTGGCAACAAGACTGGGACCGTGTCGGCGCCCCTTCGCTGGGACGAGATCGACGACGCCGAGCCGGACGACTTCACGATCCGGACGATGCCCGCGCGCTTCGCCGCGGTCGGGGACCTGCATGCAGGGATCGACGAGGCCGTCTTCGACTTCAGCACGCTGCTGGAGTGGGCTGACCGCGACGAGCGCGAGGGAAGGCAGGCGCCACCGGAGCCGGACGAGGACGACACACCTGACGGGTGAGCGCCGGCCGCACCACCCCCGGGACCTCGTTCGCGGCAGACCTGGGTGATGATGGTCGTATCCGACCAAGGAGGACACTGTGGCTGTTATCGGCGACTTCAAGGCGACGGCGCTCGACGGTGAGGAGCGGTCACTGTCCGACTACTCCGGTGACGTCGTGCTCGTCGTCAACACGGCGAGCGCATGCGGCTTCACGCCGCAGTACGCCGGTCTCGAGCAGCTCTATCGCACCTACCAGGAGCAGGGCCTGCGGGTGCTCGGCTTCCCGTGCAACCAGTTCGGCTCCCAGGAGCCGGGCACGGAGGAGGAGATCGGCGAGTTCTGCCAGAAGAACTACGGCGTGACCTTCCCGATGTTCGCGAAGGTGGACGTCAACGGCGACGACGAGCACCCGCTCTTCACCTGGCTCAAGTCGGAGAAGGGCGGCCTGCTCGGCAAGAAGATCAGGTGGAACTTCACGAAGTTCCTCGTCGGCCGTGACGGCCAGGTCATCGCCCGGTACGCCCCGTCGACCGAGCCCGCCGGGCTGGCCGACGACATCGAGAAGGCCCTGGCCGCCCAGAACTAGTATCTGCGGGTGGACCACGCCCGCTTCGCCGACAGGCGCGCCTGCCACGTCCTCGACGTGCGCCATGGTCCCGATGCGCTCGAGGCCATCTCCCGCGAGGGATTCTGGGCGGTCGTGGCCACCTTCGAGGGTGAGGTCACGGCGGTCCGGTTCGCCGACGTCGAGGCTGGGGCGGGCCAACCAGCCGACGCGACCTGGGGGCCGCTGCGTGGCACCTGGCACACCTCACTCGACCGGACGGCATACGTCGACGCCGTGCGCGAGGTCCGCGACCGCATCTCCGCGGGGACCGTCTACCAAGTCAACGTATGCCGCGTGCTCAGCCACGAGCTCACTAGCGACGCGGACCTCGACGCGCTCGACACTCTTGTCCGACAAGGAAACCCAGCACCGTATGCCGCCCGCGTCCGTTGCGAGGCGGCCGGCCTCGACGTCGTGAGCGCATCGCCGGAGCTCTTCCTCGCGCGACGCGACGGGCGGCTGGTGACCCGCCCGATCAAGGGCACGGCCCCCACGGCGGAGCAGATGCTCCCCAAGGACTATGCCGAGAACGTCATGATCGTCGACCTCATGCGCAACGACATTTCTGGGGTCTGCGAGCCGGGCACGGTGTCGGTCGACGAGCTGTGCGCCGTCGAGCAGCACCCAGGACTCGTCCACCTCGTGTCGACGGTGAGCGGGCGGATGCGCGACGACGTCGCGTGGCCCGAGGTGTTCGCCGCCGCGTACCCGCCCGGATCGGTGTCCGGGGCGCCGAAGTCGAGCGCGCTCAAAGCGATCCGTGATCTCGAGGCGTCGCCGCGGGGACCCTACTGCGGGGCCGTGGGCTGGGTCGACGCAGACCGGGACGAGGCCGCCCTCGCCGTCGGGATTCGCACCTTCTGGGCGGGGCGGGACGAGGACGGGCGGCGCTGGCTGCGCTTCGGCACCGGCGCCGGCGTCACGTGGCATTCGGACCCGGCGGGGGAGTGGGCCGAGACAGAGCTCAAGGCCGCCCGCCTCGTCGGGCTCGCCGCAGGCACTGTGACACCATGAGGTCGGCTCGCCCGACCCGATGGGACGAGCCGGGGAAGGGATCATGAGCACGACTACTCGCGTGTGGGTCAACGGTGAGCTCGTGGAGCCGACGGGGCCGTCGGTCTCGGCGCTCGACCACGGTGTCACGGTGGGTGACGGCGTCTTCGAGACCGCCAAGGTCGTGGGCGGGCAGCCGTTCGCCCTGACCCGCCATCACCGGCGGCTCGAGCGCTCTGCCCGTGGGCTCGGCCTGCCGCCCGTGGATCTCGCGCTGGTGGACAAGGGGATCGCCGCTGTCCTCGACGGGCCGACCATCGACTTCGGGCGGGTGCGGTACAGCGTCACCGGCGGCCTCGGGCCGCTCGGCTCGGACCGCGACGACGCCTCGCTCACGTACATCGTCCTTGCGGCCCCGCAGCCGCCGAACCCGCCCAGCGGCAAGCTTGCCGTCATGCCGTGGACGCGGAACGAGCGCTCGGCCGTGGTCGGGCTCAAGACGACCTCGTACGCCGAGAACGTCGTCGCCCTGGCCCGGGCCAAGGAGGCCGGCGCGGTCGAGGCGGTCTTCGCCAACAGCCGCGGCGAGCTCTGCGAGTGCACAGGCAGCAACGTCTTCGTCGTCGTGGACGGCGTCGTGCTCACCCCACCTGCCGAGTCGGGGCTCCTTCGTGGCATCACCCGCGAGCTCGTCATCGAGTGGGGGCGCGCCGCTGGTCTCGACGTGCGCGAGGAGACGCTGCCCCTGGATGTCCTCACGACGGCCGACGAGGTCTTCATCACCAGCTCGACCAAGGACGTCCTGGCCGTCCATGCCGTCGACGACCGCGAGCTCCCGGCGGAGCGCCCGCTGACGACCGCCCTGCAGGAGATCTTCCGCACCAACGGGGAAGCCGACCTGGACCCGTGAGCGACGACCGTGAGAAGCAGGTCGACTACTCCGACCCGAACCTCACTCTCGACGCCGCCGAGGACCGCTGGGCGTGGCGAGCGCGGCTGCGACGGAACCGCGTGACGCACCTGGCGTGGCGCACTGCCGTCGGCGTCGTCGGGGCGGTGGTCACCCTCGCCGGCCTCATCATGGTGCCGGCGCCCGGCCCGGGCTGGCTCGTGGTCTTCTTCGGCCTGCTCATCCTCGCGAGCGAGTTCGAGTTCGCCCAGCGCTGGCTCGACTTCGCCCGCCGTCACGTGAGCCGGTGGAACGACTGGATCCTCGACCAGGCGCTCTGGGTCCGAGGCCTCGTCGCGCTCGGGACGGTGCTGGTGGTGTGGGTCGTCATGTGGGGCTACCTCGCGTGGCGTGGCGTGCCGCCGTTCGTGCCGCAGTGGGCCGAAGACCTGCTCGGCCAGCTGCCCGGCATCGACTGAGGGCCCGGCGCGCCGGGACTCGCCGCCACCGGCTGCCGTCTGGGCGCGTCGATTACCGCGACGGGAGTGGATGCGGCTATTGTTTCCCTCCGTCGCCCCGATGCCTGTCGGTTGGCTGGGGCGCCCGGACGTGTAGCTCAGTTGGTTAGAGCGTTCGCTTCACACGCGAGAGGTCAGGGGTTCGAGTCCCTTCACGTCCACCAGTCGAATTTAGCGCCTGAACGACTAGCGTGACGACCATGAACGCCACCGTCTCGAGTCTTCACATCTACGCCGACTCGGACGCCCCGGGCCAGTCGCTCGAGTCCGTCGAGATCACGCCCAGCGGGCCCGAGGGCAACCGCTCCAAGAAGCATGCCGTGCACCTCGTCTCCGCGGAGGAGTACGTCGAGACCCACCCGAAGGCCAACATCGTGCTCGACGTCGAGCCGGCCGTGCTCGAGGGCCTGGTCGGCCGGCTGATCCGGCTGGGGGCCTGCACGCTCACGGTGACGCAGAAGCCGGCGCAGTGCGCGGGTGTCTACGCCGAGGTGGTCGAGCCCGGTGAGGTGTCCGTCGACGACGCGCTCCTCGTCGCGGACCCCGAGTGACGATCCACACCGGCCATCCCTTCCTGCCTCCCGACGAGGACCGCGACCCAATGCGCCAGCTCCGAGGCCGGGTCGGCGCCACGGTGTCCCTGTGGACATCGGGCGACGGGCCAGACCGCGCCGGCCTCACTGTCTCCTCGTATCTCGTGGCCCCGGGCGACCCGGGTCGGGTCGTCGCGCTGCTGCACCCGGAGTCGGACCTGCTCGAGCGTCTCGTGGAGACTGAGCTCGCGGTGATGAGCCTGCTCGGTTGGCGACACCGGGACCTTGCTGACGCGTTCGCGGGAACGATGCCCGCGCCCGGCGGTCCCTTCCGCCTCACCGACTGGGAGCAGACCGTCTGGGGCCCTCGTGTCGTCACGGCGGCGACCTGGGCCGGCGTGCGCCTCGACGTCGGTGCGACGCGCGACGTGGGATGGTCGCGGCTCGTCGAGGCGGTCGTCGAGCACATCGAGGTCGGTGACGACCCGAGCCCGCTCGTCCACCGCAGGGGCCGGTACCAGCGCCCGCCCGACTGAGGGCCCGGTTATGTTGTCTCTGACGCCGTCGCGCACAGGCCGCAGCGCCTACGTGCCTGCGCCGGTTCCCGAGCCCATCAGCAGGAGAGACCATGGCCACGAAGTCAGCCGCCCGCTCGCCCCGGCGTGTCGCCGTCCTTGGCGGCAACCGCATCCCCTTCGCGCGTGCCAACGGGGCCTACGCCACCGCGTCGAACCAGGACATGCTCACTGCGACCGTCGACGGTCTCGTCGCACGGTTCGGCATCGCCGGCGAGCGCTTGGGTGAGGTGGTCGCCGGTGCGGTGCTCAAGCACAGCCGCGACTACAATCTCACCCGCGAGACCGTGCTCGGCACCCGCCTGGCCCCGACGACGCCCGCCTACGACGTCCAGCAGGCTTGCGGCACCGGCTTGGAGGCCGCGATCCTCGTGGCCAACAAGATCGCCCTCGGACAGATCGACTCCGGTGTCGCCGGCGGCGTCGACAGCGCGAGCGACGCCCCGATCGCGGTCAACGAGGGCCTTCGCCAGACGCTACTCGCGGCCAACCGAGCGCGCTCCGCCGCGGATCGTGTCAAGGCGTTGACCGGCCTGCGCCCAGGGCACCTGGTGCCGTCGATCCCGCAGAACGTCGAGCCCCGGACGGGTCTGTCGATGGGCGAGCACATGGCGATCACCGCCGCGCAGTGGGGGATTCCGCGGGAGGAGCAGGACGAGATCGCCGCCGCGAGCCACCAGAAGCTCGCGGCGGCATACGACCGTGGCTTCTTCGACGACCTCGTCACGCCCTACCTCGGGGTCACTCGGGACAACAACCTGCGCGCTGACTCAACTGTCGACAAGCTGGCTGGGCTCAAGCCCGTCTTCGGCAAGGGTGAGGACGCGACGCTGACCGCGGGCAACTCGACCCCGCTCACGGACGGTGCCTCAGCGGTCCTGCTGGCCAGCGAGGAGTGGGCCGCCGAGCACCGGCTCACCCCACTTGCGTGGTTCGTCGACGCCGAGACCGCGGCGGTCGACTACGTCCACGGCGACGAAGGCATGCTCATGGCGCCTGCGTATGCCGTCCCGCGCCTGCTCGCGCGAAACGGCCTGACGCTCCAGGACTTCGACTTCTACGAGATCCACGAGGCATTCGCCGCCACGGTGCTGACCACGCTCAAGGCGTGGGAGGACCCCGACTTCTGCAAGCAGCGGCTCGGCCTCGACGAGCCGCTCGGCTCCATCGACCGTTCACGGCTCAACGTCAACGGCTCGTCACTCGCGGCCGGGCACCCCTTCGCTGCCACCGGCGGTCGCATCGTCGCGTCGCTTGCGAAGCAGCTGCACGAGGCCGGCGGCGGCCGCGGGCTCATCTCGATCTGTGCGGCGGGCGGCCAGGGCGTCGTCGCGATCCTGGAGGCCTGAACGGATGAGCGACCTGTTCACCACGATCATCGGCTCGCCCGTCGCCAGGAGGGTCGGGGTGCCGCAGCCGACCCGGCTGCGCCGCTACGAGCCCGGTATGCCGCTGTGCGAGGGCCCGGTGCTCGTGGCGGGGGGCGGCGCGTTCGCTGACGGCCTCACCGCCTGGCTGGGCACGCTCGGCCTCGCAGTGGTGGGGCCGGCGGACGACGCGGAGGGAAGGCTCGGTGCCGTCGTCCTCGACCTGAGCGCGGCGACCGACCCGTCCGACCTCGACCAGCTGCGCGTCCTCGGTGCGCCGGCCGTCAAGGCGCTCGCTCCGAATGGCCGGGTGGTCGTGATCGGATGCGACCCGGCCATGCTCACGGATGTCACCCAGGTGACGACTCAGCGTGCGCTCGAGGGACTCGTCAGGTCGCTCGGCAAGGAGCTGCGCGCCGGCGCGACCGCGAATCTCGTTCTCGCTCAGGGCGACTCGCAATCGGGTGTCCGCTCGGCTGTGGAGTTCTTCCTCTCCGGCAGGTCGGCCTACGTCGACGGCCAGGTCGTCCGCGTGGCGGAGCGTGAGGGCGACAACGCCAGCGCCGTTCGGCCGCTTGATGGCAAGGTCGCGGTCGTCACCGGCGCCGCGCGCGGCATCGGTGCCGAGATCGCTCGGGTCCTGGCCCGTGACGGTGCCACGGTCGTAGCCGTCGACGTCCCAGCCGCGGGCGACGCCCTGGCGAAGGTCGCCAACGAGGTGCAGGGCACGGCGCTGCAGCTCGACGTCACGGCCGAGGACGCGGGAGCGCGGCTCGTCGAGCACGCCGTCGCGCGGCATGGCGCGCTCGACATCGTCGTCCACAACGCCGGGATCACCCGCGACAAGCTGTTCGTCAACCTCGACGAGGCACGCTGGAGAAGCGTGATCGAGGTCAACCTGCGGTCGATCCTGAGGATGAACGACGCGATCCTCGCTCCTGGCGCGATGCCTGATGGTGGTCGCATCGTCTGCGTCGCGTCGATCGCGGGCATCGCCGGCAACCGCGGCCAGACCAACTACGGCGCGAGCAAGGCGGGGGTGATCGGCCTTGTCACCGCGTTGTCGGGCGCGGTGGCCGCCCGCGGCATCACCGTGAACGCCGTCGCCCCTGGGTTCATCGAGACGGAGATGACGGCGAGGATCCCGTTCGCGACGCGCGAGATCGGCCGCAGGATGAACTCACTCCAACAGGGCGGGCAGCCCCGGGACGTGGCGGAGACGATCGCCTGGATGGCCCAGCCCGGCTCGGCGGCAGTGACGGGTCAGGTGGTCCGAGTCTGCGGTCAGAGCCTGCTCGGGGCGTGAGACCGCGATGACGAAAGAGATCACGCTCGAGGCAGCCCCGGACCTCAGACGCATCTACGCGACCGCAGCACTCAAAAGAGGTCGCTCGAGCGAAGACCTGCCGGACATCCGGGTCTCCCGCGCCGGCGTCCGCGTCGACCTGGCCGACCTCGCGGCATACGACCGCGTCTGCCGGTTCGGGGTGGGCAACACCCTTCCGGTCACCTACCCGCACCTGCTCGCATTCCCTCTGCAGATGGCCGTGATGAGCGGTGACCGGTTCCCGCTGCCGCTGCTCGGCACCGTCCACATCGAGAACCGGATCACCGTCTCCAGTCCGATCGCCCTCGACCACGCTCTGGACGTCTCCGTCTGGGCGGAGTCGCTGCGTCCGCACCGTCGAGGTCGGCAGGTGGACCTCGTGTCGGAGGTCAGTGTCGCCGGGCGGGTGGTCTGGCACGGAGTGAGCACCTACCTGTCCCGAGGCCCAGAGCACGCTGAGGCGCCCTCGTCGGAGCCTCCGTCCGTGGACCCGCTCATGGGGGTGAGCACGGGACCGACCTGGCGCCTGGAGGAGGGCACAGGACGGGCGTATGCCGCGGTCTCAGGCGACTGGAACCCGATCCATGTGCATGCCCTGGCCGCGCGGCCGTTCGGGTTCCCCACGGCCATCGCGCACGGGATGTACTCGTACGCAAGGGTTCTCGCAGCACTGGGTCCTCGCCTGCCCGAGAGCGGGCTGACGAGCCGCGTGTGGTTCCGCAAGCCGGTGCGCCTGCCTTCGACGGTGCGGCTGCGCACGGTCTTCGACCCGACTCGGAGCCTGTCTGTGCTCGAGGAGGCCAAGGGCGGCGTCGAGCACGCGGTCGTCGAGAACCTGTGGGCGTGAGTCTCGGTCGACGGTCCTTCACGCGGACGCTGCGAGCGGTCAGCCCGCGAACCCGGCCGACATCCGGAAGACGCCGCTCGTGACGACGTAGCCGAGCTGTGCGTTGACGTGCCGGATGCCCGTGTTGAGCTCTTCGTTGTGGGTCCGGCTCACCGTCGCCCCGGCGCGGGCGGCGACGAGGTGGGCCTGCTGCTTGACCAGCCGCATGAGGCCGCGGCCGCGCAGCTGCGGGTCGATGCCGCTGTAGCCGATGGTCAGCACGCCCTCCGCGACCGAGCCCGTCGTGATGCCGGCCGGGACGCCGTCGACCCGGGCGAGGACGCAGACCGGCGCCTCCTTCTCACCGACGAAGGAGGCCAGCTTGGCCAGGTCGAAGACCCACCCCTGCTCGGCCTCCGGGTTGGTCTGGCTGCGCAGCAGCATCGCCTCGACGGCCTCCCGGTCGTCGAAGTCGAAGTCGGGCGCCTCCTGGAGGGTCACGCCCTGGGGGAGGTCGGGCTCGGGGAGGTCGACCAGAGGCAGCTCGGACTCGATCGCGTGCTCGTCCGTCGCGAAGCCCCAGTGGCGGGCCACCTCGAGCGACCGGGGCTCGTCGTCGTACACGCCCGACACCAGCATCGTCGTGCCCGGTGGCACATGCTCGATCGCGGCTGATCGCAGGGCACTGCCCAGCCCATGACCCTCGTGGTCGGCGCTCACGACCACCCGCAGGAACGAGCGTCCCGCGGGCGCGAACACCGGATGAGCGGTCACCGCAACCCCGACGAGCCTGTCATGCGGGTCGAGCGCCTCGATGACGGTGCGATCCTCGATGTTCGCTCCCGCCCCGAAGACCCAGCGAGCCTCGACGGCGGACAGGTGCGGCAGCCGGGCCACGGTCAGGTCGACGACCTCGTCGATCCGGTGCTCGGCGAAGGGCGCCAGGCGGATGCGTTCGGCATCCGGTGCGCTCGCGGACCAGAAGCCGGCGAATCCCTCGACAGTCACTGGTTCCATCGTCGCCACATCCTCACGTCTCGTTGCGCCACACCCAGTTGCGGCGGTCGTAGATGTCCACGAACCCGGCCCGTCTCATGTTGTGCAGCGACGGGTTGTGCGCGCCATCGGCCTCCTGCCACGTCTCGGCGCTCATCCAGGCGCACCCGGCGGCGCGTGAGTCGGCAACCCGCCGCTCCATGAACGCCGACTGCGCACCCCTGCCTCGTGCGTCCGGGAGCGTCGCAGCGCCGCAGAACGCGGCGGCCGGGCCCGCGACATGCAGCTGCGCTGCCGACACCAGCCGGTCGCCGTCCCAGGCGCCGTATGCCGTGAAGCCGAGTCCCGACGTGACCACCGCACCGAACATCGCCAGCAGGTGCGGCTCCTCGGGCATCTCGAACCCCCTGGCGAAGACCCGGGCATAGTCGGCGGCCGACGTGCGATCGACGACGTCGACATGAAGGTCCGTCTGGCCTTCCGGTAGAGCCGGTTCGGCTGGTCGCAGGAGCTTGACCCACACGTTCCCCGCGGCGATGCCGTGGCGTGCGCAGGTCTCGTCCCAGTCAGCCGGCAACGCCGACGGCGCGATCTGCAGGACCATGGCCGGCGCTCCGCCGGACCGGTAGAAGTCAGCCAGCTCCGCCACGAGCTCGGCTGTCACGGGCTCGGTGACCCCGAAGCCGAGCGCCTTGTTCCAGAAGCCACCCGTCGGGTCGTGCCGCATGACCAGGGCGACCCCGCCACCCACCCGCCGTGACGCCATGCCGAGGACCTGCTTCGCCTCGTCTGGAGCCCCTTCGTGCATCGCCCACATGAACTCGGCCTCCGCGGTCTCCGCCAGTCCGACAGCGGACCCGACCTCGAGGCCGAGCGCCTCGGGGCCGGCCGGCGGCGGACCGTCGACGGAGTCGGTGGTGCGGGCGTCGACGGTGCTGTCCACGGTGAGTGCCCCTGGTCCCTTGGTCGCTGGCGGTGCCTCGGCTGGCGGCCAGTCGACTCACCAGTATCCGCGCGACTGGTGACAAGGCTGGGCAAATCCGAGAAGACTGGGAACCGGCTGGGAGCAGGGACATACAGGACACGCGTCCCACGCCTCACTCGTACAGCACGTACTCCGGCTGTGGCCGCAACGCCAGGACCTGCGCGGGCGTCATCAGAGGCCCGAACCGTCTGTCCTCGGAGTAGAAGAGCTTGAACCCTGCGTGGACCGGCCGGGGAAGGTGGGCGACGAGCTTGTCGTAGGTCTCGAGCTTCATCGCGCGGCTGCCGATCCCGTCGACGGACTTGACCAGGACGACGCCAGGACGAGCCCGGATGCCCGCCTCACGGCGCACGATCGACGGAGCCAGCTGGTGGTAGACGAGCACCTTCTCGGGGAGGTTGTGCCGCTTCACGAGGTCCGAGAGGTAGGCCGCGACCCCGTCGATCTCCGCGCCGGTCGTGGACCCGAACTCCCGCATCGGCACCTGGTGCGGCCCCATCGCCCATTCAGGGTCGAGGGCGACACCGACGTCGGGCTGTGCCAGCCACCGCTCGTAGTGCCGCACCTCGTCGATGAACCGGGCGCGACCCGGCTGGATGTTGAGCAGCAGGATCCCCTTCGCCCGGCGAGCCGCTGCGAGATACCGGTCGATGGTCGCCGGCGCCGTCCGGGTCCGGTACATGCCGTTCCTGCCGGGATCCGAGCGCACCACGGTCGCGATGAGCTCGAGGACGGGCATCACCTTGCGCCCGCCGGCGAGCGGCCCGGCCACCTTCTCGATCTCGCGGACCCGGGCATCGAGGTCGCCGATACCGAGCCGGCCCAGAGCCGGCGAGCCCGGATAGCCGGCGTACCCGACCAGCCGGTAGGCGGGAAACAGGACCCGCCCGCCACGCGGCAGCGCCGGAGCGGGAGCCGCGGTCGTCGGTGACGGCCCGCCAGTGATCGTCGGAGGCAGGGGCGTGGTGACCGTCGTGGGCTGGTGGCTCTGTGGCGGAGCGCTCGGGTCATCGCCGTTGATGACCGGCGAGCATGCAGCCAGGAGGGCTGCCAGGGCCGCGGTCGCACCCGTTGCGGCGGCGTGCGGTCGAGCGGTCATGGCGTGGCCCCCTGGCTGGTCGCGAACACGGTCCGCTCATCGAGACTAGCCCGATATGTCGGACCGAGCGGGACAGCGACTCGCTCGCGTCGCCGGATCCTGCTGGTCGGGTGACCGGGCATCGGCACCCATCGATACGCTTGCCGGAGCCGCAACCACGCGGCATACCTCGTCCGACCCCACGTCTGCGGGTCCCATGCGCAAGGAGCACGAGCCGTGTCTGCACAGATCAGCGTCACCGTCGCCGGTAGCGAGCGATCGGTCGCCGAGCAGACGACGGCCGGCGACCTGTTCGACGGCGACCGCAGCGTCGTCGTCGCCCGTGTCAACGGCCAGCTGCGCGACCTCGCCCATGTGCTCGCCGAGGGCGACGCGGTCGAGCCGGTGACCATCGACAGCGAGGACGGCCTGGCCGTCCTGCGCCACTCGACGGCGCACGTCCTCGCTCAGGCCGTCCAGCAGGTCGACCCGGAGGCCAAGCTCGGCATCGGACCGCCCATCCGCGACGGCTTCTACTACGACTTCGACGTCGCGACGCCGTTCCACCCCGACGACCTCAAGGCGCTCGAGCGCGCGATGCAGAAGATCATCAACGAGGGGCAGACGTTCTCGCGCCGCGTCGTGACCGACGAGGAGGCCCTCGCCGAGCTCGCCCACGAGCCGTACAAGTGCGAGCTCGTCGGGCTCAAGGGTGGTGCTGGTGACGCTGCGGAGGGGGCCGGCGTGGAGGTCGGCGCCGGCGAGCTGACGATCTACGACAACATCCGGCGCGACGGCACCCGCGCATGGGGCGACCTCTGCCGGGGCCCTCACCTGCCCAGCACCAAGCTCATCGGCAACGCGTTCAAGCTCACCCGCTCCGCGGCGGCATACTGGCGCGGGTCGGAGAAGAACCCCCAGCTCCAGCGCGTCTACGGCACCGCGTGGCCGACCAAGGACGACCTCAAGGCCTACCTCGACCGCATCGCCGAGGCCGAGCGCCGCGACCACCGCAAGCTCGGCATCGAGCTCGACCTCTACAGCTTCCCGGACGAGCTCGGCTCGGGGCTGCCGGTGTTCCACCCCAAGGGCGGCGTCATCAAGCGCGAGATGGAGGACTACGTCCGGCGGCGGCACATCGAGGAGGGCTTCGACTACGTCGGCACGCCCCACATCACCAAGGACGGCCTGTTCCACACCTCGGGACACCTGCCGTACTACGCCGACACGATGTTCCCGCCCATGGAGATGGAGGGCGCGGAGTACCGCCTCAAGGCGATGAACTGCCCGATGCACAACCTCATCTTCAAGTCGCGTGGACGCTCGTACCGTGAGCTCCCGCTGCGGCTGTTCGAGTTCGGCTCGGTGTACCGCTTCGAGAAGTCCGGCGTCGTCCACGGCCTCACCCGGGTGCGCGGCCTGACGATGGACGACTCGCACTCGTACGTCACCGCGGAGCAGGCGCCGGGGGAGATCAAGCACCTGCTCGACTTCATCCTCGGCCTGCTGCGCGACTTCGGGCTCGAGGACTTCTACCTCGAGCTCTCGACGCGTGACGACACCGACGAGGAGAAGAAGGCGAAGTTCATCGGCAGCGACGAGGAATGGGCGCAGGCCACCGCGATCCTCGAGGCCGTGGCCACCGAGTCCGGGCTCGACCTCGTGCCCGACCCGGGCGGCGCCGCCTTCTACGGCCCGAAGATCTCCGTCCAGGCCAAGGACGCCATCGGACGCACCTGGCAGATGTCGACGATCCAGTACGACTTCAACCAGCCGGCCCGGTTCGGCCTGGAGTACCAGGCGGCCGACGGGTCGCGGCAGCAGCCGGTCATGATCCACTCGGCCAAGTTCGGCTCCATCGAGCGTTTCCTCGGCGTCCTCGTCGAGCACTATGCCGGTGCGTTCCCGGTCTGGCTCTCGCCGGTGCAGGTCCTCGGCGTGCCCGTCGCCGACGACTTCGCCGACTATCTCGGCGAGGTGCTCGACCGGCTCAAGCGCCAGGGCGTGCGGGTCGAGCTCGACGCGAGCGACGACCGCTTCCCGAAGAAGATCCGCAACGCCAGCAAGTCGAAGGTGCCGTACGTGCTCATCGCCGGAGAGGACGACCGGGCCGCCGGCGCCGTCTCGTTCCGGTTCCGCGACGGGTCGCAGAAGAACGGCGTGCCCGTCGACGACGCGATCGCCGAGATCCTGGCCGCGATCGAGACCCGCGCGCAGGTCTGAACGCCCACGAGGGTGCAGCCCCGAGACGTGCCGAGGGCCCCGTGGTCTCACACACCACGGGGCCCTCGGATCAAGTAAACCGCACGAATCACCCAACGCGACAGCCGATCCCGAGGAGCCGGGGCCGTGAGGTATGCCGTTGCCGAGCGTTCATCTGGGCGTCGACGCCGCGACACGCCGACGAAATCCGGTGACACGCCGCTCGGGGGGCACATTGACAGGGGATCTTTTGCGAAAGCCCTTGTCAGGGCCGGGGGAGCGGGTCTACAACTGTCCTTACCAAACCGCTTCGGCGGAATGGTTTCTGGATCACCTCGGTGAGCCAGGATCGGAGGCCCGGGAACTCATACTTCCCGGGCCTTCACCTTCCTCGACCGCACGACGGGTGCCTGCTCCCTCGCGCCCTCGTCGGACCTCGGCCCTGCGGCTCTCACACCCGCAGGGCTGATCCGTGTCAGGGGTCGACAGACGACGACGGCCCTGCGGTCTCACACACCGCAGGGCCACCCAGCATTCAACCCGTGGCGGGGTGAGATCTCCCAATCGACACGCCCGGCGCAGCGATCCTTGTGGCTTGCGTCACACTGCCGCGGGCGGCCTCGGGAACGCCGGGCCGCGCCGCCTCACCGTTCGTCGTCGCCTTAGGATCAACAACCATGACGGAGCACCCCGGAGGTCCCGTGCCCGAGCTCGCCGCCGACTTCGCCCATGTCGACGACGGTTTCGAGCGGCTCTGGACGCCGCACCGCATGGCGTACATCCTCGGCGACCGGCCCACCGAGGAAGCGGGCCATGGCTGCCCGTTCTGCGCTGCGCCCGGCAAGTCCGACGCGGAGGGCCTCGTCGTGCACCGCGGTCAGCTCTGCTACGTCGTGATGAACCTGTTCCCGTACAACCCGGGACACGTTCTCGTCTGCCCCTACCGCCACGTCTCGCTCTACATCGACCTGTCGGACGAGGAGACCGCGGAGTTCACGGCGCTCACCAAACAGGCGGTCCGCGCCCTGCAGGCGGCCTCCGCGCCGCACGGGTACAACCTCGGGATGAACCAGGGGGCGGTCGCCGGGGCCGGGGTGGCCGCGCACCTGCACCAGCACATCGTGCCGCGCTGGACCGGCGACTCGAACTTCCTGCCGATCATCGCCCAGACCAAGGCGCTGCCGGTCCTGCTCGAGGAGACTCGGGCCCGACTGGTGGACGCCTGGCCCCGCGACTGAGTCCGGGCCGACCACGGTCAGTACGCTGTCACCACCATGCTCAACAGACTCCTGCGCGCCTCGATCGAGAAGATCTTCGGTCCGGTCGCCAACCTCTTCCTCAAGCTCGGGATCAGCCCTGACATCGTCACCATCGTCGGCACGCTCGGAGTCTGTGTCGGCGCACTCGCGTTCTTCCCGCGCGGGGAGATCTGGGTGGGTGTCCTCGTCATCACCGCCTTCGTGTTCTCCGACAACATCGACGGCGTCATGGCGCGCAAGCTGGGCCGCTCGAGCAAGTGGGGCGCTTACCTCGACTCGACGCTCGACCGCGTCGGCGACGCCGCGATCTTCGGCGGCCTCGTGCTCTACTACGCCGGCCCCGGTGCCAACTTCTGGATGGCCGGGCTGGCCCTTGCGTGCCTGATCCTCGGCTCGGTCGTGTCCTACGCCAAGGCTCGGGCGGAAGGCCTGGGCTTCACGGCCAATGTCGGCATCGCCGAGCGCGCCGACCGCCTCGTGGCCGTGCTCGTCGCCGCCTTCTTCGCCGACCTGTTCAACTCGACGCTCCTGCTCGGCGTCGTCCTGGGCGCGCTCGCGATCGCGAGCTTCGTGACCGTCCTCCAGCGGATCCTCACGGTGCGGCGCCAGGCGCTGGCAACGGGCGAGGTGTCCAGTTGAGCGGCATCGTGCACCGGGCGACCGACACGGTCAGCGTCCTTGGGTTCAAGCTGGGCTGGTCCGTGGTGCGCGCGCTGCCCGAAGCGGCGGCATACGGCCTGTTCAACCGCGTCGCCGACCTCGCGGTGGCCCGCGGCGGCAAGGGCATCGAGCGGCTCCGTTCCAACTATCGCCGGGTGCGTCCTGAGCTGACCGAGGACGAGGTCGACCGGCTCGTCCGCGAGGGCATGCGCTCGTACATGCGCTACTACTGCGAGGCCTTCCGCCTGCCTTCCCTGCGTGCCGAGCAGGTCAACGGGGCCGTCCGGGCCATCGGCGACGAGGAGATCCGGGGGCTCTCCGAGCGGGGCGAGGCGGTCGTCCTGTTCGTCGGCCACCTGGGCAACTTCGACCTCGCTGCTGCCTGGGCCGCGCACAACCTCCAACCGGTCACGACGGTCGCCGAGCGCCTCAAGCCCGAGGCGGTCTTCCAGGAGTTCGTGCAGTTCCGCAACTCGATCAACATGGACATCATCCCGTTGACCGGAGCGGGCGACCCGTTCGCCGGCCTCCTGCGGGCGACGCGCGACGGTGGCCGGCTCATCGCCCTCGCGAGCGACCGCGACCTGACCAACGGCGGCGTCGAGGTCGACCTGCTCGGCCACCGCGCCCGCATGGCCAAGGGCCCGGCCGTGCTCTCGCTCATGACCGGTGTCCCGTTCTACTGCGCGCGGATCTGGTACGAGAAGGCGCCCAAGGGCGTCGGTCTGGGCGGCTACTGCACGGTCATCGAGTTCAGCGAGCGGCTGCGCCCCAGGGTCACGGGCACCACAGCGGAGAAGGCGGCCGACCTCATCCAGCAGTGCGCGGACTACATCGGCGGCACGATCCGCGACCACACCTCGAGCTGGCACATGCTCCAGAAGGTCTTCGTCGACGACCTCGACGACCGCGTCACGGCACCCGCTCGTATGCCGTCCGGTGCCTCCCAGCAGGACACCCCGTGAGGATCGGGATCGTCTGCCCCTACTCGTTCGACGTTCCGGGTGGGGTGCAGTTCCACGTCCGCGACCTCGCTGAGTACCTCATCAGCGTCGGCCACGAGGTGTCGGTCTTGGCGCCGGCCGACAGCGACACCGCTCTCCCGCCCTACGTCACCTCGGCCGGTCGCGCGACCGCCGTGCGGTACAACGGGTCGGTCGCCCGGCTCAACTTCGGCCCCGTCACGGCCGCGAAGGTCGGGCGCTGGGTCGACGCCGGCGGCTTCGACGTGCTCCACCTGCACGAGCCCGTGACCCCGAGCGTCAGCGTGCTCGCGCTCCTGGCCGCCGAAGGCCCGATCGTGGCGACGTTCCACACCTCGATGCTGCGGTCGCGCACGATGCAGACGGCATACCCGATCGTCCGGCCGCACCTGGAGAAGATCGCCGGGCGGATCGCGGTGAGCGAGGACGCCCGGCGTACGGTCACGACACATGTCGGCGGCGACGCTGTCGTGATCCCCAACGGGGTCTACGTCGACCGGTTCGCGACGGCCCCGCGTCGCGCCGAGTGGATCGGCACGCCCACCTCGCCCACGGTCGCGTTCCTCGGGCGGATGGGCGAGCCCCGCAAGGGGCTGCCCGTGCTCGCGCAGGCACTGCCCGCGGCGCTCGACTCGATCCCCGGCCTGCGGGTGCTCGTAGCGGGTCCGGGCGACCCAGCCGAGATCACCGAGGGCTGGCCGCCGGAGGTCGTCGCGGCGTGCGAGTTTCTGGGCGCCGTCTCGGACGCCGACAAGGCGTCGCTGCTCGCGTCGGTGGACGTCTACGTCGCACCGAACACCGGAGGCGAGAGCTTCGGGATCATCCTCATCGAGGCGATGTCGGCCGGCGCGTGCGTCCTGGCCAGCGACCTGCCGGCCTTCTCCCGAGTCCTCGACGGCGGGTCGGCCGGAGCGCTGTTCGCCAACGAGCAGCCCGACGACCTCGCCCGCGTCCTCGTCGACCTGCTGCGCGACCCGCTCCGGCGTCGGGAGCTGGCGCAGGCCGGCTCGAAGCGGGCGAGGATGTTCGACTGGCCGGTCGTCGCGGACCAGATCATCGCGGTCTACGAGACGGTGATCGAGGGTCGTGTAGCGGCCTCGTGGGAGCCGCCGAGCCGCTGGAACCGCTTCCTGCGCGGAGGAACACGATGAGCGAGGTGCTCTCGTGGGTCTTCGCGGTCCTCTTCGTGCTCGTCATCATTGCGTGGTACCTCTCCTACACCGCGGCCCGGCTGGACCGGCTGCACGTGCGGCTGAGCGGCACCCTGGCCGCCCTCGACGCTCGCCTGGTGCGGCGAGCGGAGGCCTCGGTCGAGCTCGCCAACACCGGCCTGCTCGACGGAGCGACAGCGCTGCTGCTCGCCAACGCCGCAGCCGAGTCGCTCGAGGCGCCCACAGACCACGGCGAGGCGCGAGAACAGGCAGAGAGCGACCTCACCGAGGCGCTGGACCTCGCGCTCACCCCGGACACGGTGGCCACCCTGCGGGAGACCCCCATCGGGCAGGACGTGCTGGCCAGGGTGACCTCGGCCTGCACTCGAGTTCAGCTCGCTCGCCGCTTCCACAACGATGCGGTGACCGACGTGCGCCGGGTGCGACGCAAGTGGGCGATCCGGATGTTCCACCTGGCCGGGTACACCCCGATACCGCACACCATCGAGTTCGACGACGAGATGCCACAGGAGCTCGCGGTGTGACCGTGGGCGGCCATCCGGGGTCGTCCTCCCCGGCCCGCTGACCGGTCGTGAACCGTGTCGTGGGCACCCTTCGCTGGGGCCTACGCTGTGAGCAACCGATCTCGTGGCTCCTGCGGGAGCCCGATCACGAGCGCGAGAAAGCAGGACATCGTGAGCACCACCCCGACCACGGGCACCACGTCCGCGGCTGACCAGCAGACCGGCACGGGCACGACGCGCGTCAAGCGCGGCATGGCCGAGATGCTCAAGGGCGGCGTCATCATGGACGTCGTCACCCCGGAGCAGGCCAAGATCGCCGAGGACGCCGGAGCGGTCGCCGTCATGGC
Organism: Intrasporangium mesophilum; assembly: GCF_054783095.1. Taxonomy (NCBI): domain Bacteria; kingdom Bacillati; phylum Actinomycetota; class Actinomycetes; order Micrococcales; family Intrasporangiaceae; genus Intrasporangium; species Intrasporangium mesophilum. The sequence continues at coordinate 324,015 of NZ_BAAGRF010000003.1, forward strand.
CCTCGAGCGGGTCCCGGCCGACATCCGTGCCCAGGGCGGGGTCTCCCGCATGAGCGACCCCGACATGATCGACGGCATCATCGCGGCCGTCTCGATCCCGGTGATGGCCAAGGCCCGCATCGGCCACTTCGTCGAGGCGCAGGTGCTGCAGAGCCTTGGCGTGGACTACATCGACGAGTCCGAGGTCCTCACCCCGGCCGACTACGCCAACCACATCGACAAGTGGCAGTTCACCGTGCCGTTCGTGTGCGGGGCGACCAACCTCGGCGAGGCCCTCCGGCGCATCACCGAGGGCGCCGCGATGATTCGCTCGAAGGGCGAGGCCGGCACCGGTGACGTGTCGAACGCGACGACGCACATGCGCCAGATCCGCGCCGAGATCCGGCGGCTGCAGGGCCTGCCCGAGGACGAGCTGTACGTCACCGCGAAGGAGCTCCAGGCGCCGTACGACCTCGTCAAGGAGGTCGCCCAGGCGGGCAAGCTCCCGGTCGTGCTGTTCACCGCCGGTGGCATCGCCACCCCGGCCGACGCGGCGATGATGATGCAGCTCGGCGCCGAGGGTGTCTTCGTCGGCTCCGGCATCTTCAAGTCCGGCAACCCCGCCCAGCGCGCCGAGGCGATCGTCAAGGCGACGACCTTCCACGACGACCCCGACGTCATCGCCAAGGTGTCCCGCGGCCTCGGTGAGGCCATGGTCGGCATCAACGTCGACGAGATCCCGCAGCCGCACCGGCTGGCCGAGCGCGGCTGGTAGTCCGGCCCGGGACCCCCACGCGACGTATGCCGCCGGGCTGGCTCCCAGCCCGGCGGCATACGTATCCCGGTGGTGCAGTCCGGTGGTGCAGGCCGTCAGGTGACCGCGCCGCGCTCCGCGAACTCCGGCCGCTCGAACTCGCGGTCGTCGAGCACCTCGCGGACGTGTTCGGCGGCTCTGACCGCGTCGACGTGGGTGACGTAGAGGGGAGCGAACCCCAGCCGGATGATGTCCGGCTCCCGGAAGTCGCCGATGACGCCTCGCGCGATGAGGGCCTGGACCACGGCGAACGCCTGCGGGTGCCGTAGCGACACCTGTGAGCCTCGCCGCGCGTCCTCCCGAGGGGTCGCGAGCGGCAGGTCGACGCCGAGCTCGTCGAGAGCGGCGATGAACGTGCCCGTGACCGACAGGGACACCGCCCGGACGTCCGCGGGGGAGAGCCCGTCGTATGCCGTCAGCGCCGTCTCCAGCGCCAGCATCGACAGCAGCGGCGGGGTGCCGACGCGGGCCCGGGTGATGCCGGGCGCCGGGGCATAGTCCGGGCTCATGTCGAACGGCCGTGCATGCCCCTGCCAGCCCGTCAGCGGCTGGTCGAAGTCGTCCTGGTGGCGCGCGGCGACGTAGAGGAACGCCGGGGCCCCGGGGCCGCCGTTGAGGTACTTGTACCCGCAGCCGACGGCCAGGTCGGCCTCGTTTGCGTCGAGCTCGACCTCCATCACGCCGGCCGAGTGGCACAGGTCCCAGCAGGCGAGTGCACCGACAGCATGCGCCGCGGCCGTGATCGCGGGCAGGTCCCAGACCTCGCCGGTGCGGTAGTCGACGCTGGAGTAGGCGGCCAGGGCCAGGGCCTCGCCGACCTCGTGGATCGCGGCCTCCGCCTCGCTCGGCGTCACGCGCCGAACCTCCAGGCCCGCGAGCCGCGCCGCTGCCTCGGTCATGTACAGGTCCGTCGGGAACGAGTCGGGGTCGGTGAGCACGACCGTGCGCCCGGGACGAAGGCGGGCTGCGCCGACCACGGCCTTGAAGAGGTTGACCGAGGTCGAGTCGGTGACGACGACCTGGCCGGGCGCCGCTCCGACGAGACGGCCCACCGCGTCGCCGATGCGCGTCTGGGCACCCCACCAGTCAGCCTCGTTCCACGACCGGATGAGCCGTTCGCCCCACTGCCGGTGCACCACGTCCTGGACGGCGGCGGGCACGGCGTTGGGCAGCGCCCCGAGCGAGTTGCCGTCGAGGTAGATGACGCCGTCGGGCAGCGTGAACAGGTCTCGCGTGGCCCGCAGCGGTGAGGCGGCGTCCGCGGCCTCGGCGCGGGCCCGGAGCGTGTCGAGCGTCTGGGAGGTCATGGGCGCAACGTATCCCGTGCCGCGGTCGCCACGTCAGTCGCGCCTTCGCGACACTGTCTCGCATCCCAGACCGCCTCGACCCGCAACACACCCGGAAACCGAGAGCTCCGGCCAGCTGCAACCGTCGCGAGCTCTCGGTTTCCGGGTGTGTTGCCGCGACAGTTACGCTCGCGCCCATGGCACCACGCACCACCGCGCCCTGTATCGGCGTGCTCGCCGTCCAGGGTGACGTGCGAGAACATCTGGCGACCCTGACCGCACTCGGCGCCGAGGCGGTCACCGTCCGACGACCCGAAGAGGTCGAGCGGGTCGACGGGCTCGTCATCCCCGGCGGCGAGTCGACGGTGATGGACAAGCTCGTCCGAGCCTTCGAGCTGCAGGAGCCGCTGCGCAAGCGGATCGCCGACGGCATGCCCGCCTACGGCTCGTGTGCCGGGATGATCATGCTCGCGGACCGCATCGCCGACGCGCGGCCGGACCAGGAGACCCTCGGCGGCCTCGACGTGACGGTCCGCCGCAACGCCTTCGGCCGCCAGGTCGACTCCTTCGAGCAGAACCTCGAGTACGCCTGGCTCGACGAGTCGCACGCGGGCACCGTGCACGCCGTCTTCATCCGCGCGCCCTGGGTGGAGGAGGCCGGTTCGGGTGTCGACGTGCTTGCCCGCGTGAGCGAAGGCCCCGCCGCCGGTAGGATCGTCGCGGTCCGGCAAGGGAACCTCATGGCGACCTCGTTCCACCCCGAGGTGCTGGGTGGCGACCGCCGGATCCACGCCGAGTTCGTCTCGATCGTCAGAGCGCACCGCCGGTAGCTCGGGCGCGACACCCGGCGACGCGATCACCGGCGGCGACACCCGGCATGCGCGACATCCAGGAACGCGACACAGCACACGAACGCGAGGACACTGCATGAGCGGCCACTCCAAATGGGCCACCACGAAGCACAAGAAGGCTGCCATCGATGCCAAGCGCGGCAAGCTCTTCGCCAAGCTCATCAAGAACATCGAGGTCGCGGCCCGCCAGGGTGGCGGTGACCCGACCGGCAACCCGACGCTCTACGACGCGATCCAGAAGGCCAAGAAGTCGTCGGTGCCCAACGACAACATCGACCGCGCCGTCAAGCGCGGGTCGGGCGCCGAGGGCGGCGGGGCCGACTACCAGACGATCATGTACGAGGGGTATGCCCCGAACGGCGTCGCCGTGCTCATCGAGTGCCTCACCGACAACCGGAACCGCGCGGCGGCAGAGGTGCGCACCGCGCTGACGCGCAACGGAGGGCAGCTGGCCGACCCCGGGTCCGTGGCGTACGTGTTCAACCGCAAGGGCGTCGTCATCGTGCCCAAGGACGCCGGCTCGGAGGACGAGATCCTCGAGGTCGTGCTCGAAGCCGGCGCCGAGGAGGTCAACGACAATGGCGACACCTGGGAGATCGTCTCCGAGGCGACCGACTTCGTGGCCGTCCGCAAGGCCGTGCAGGACGCGGGGATCGACTACGACTCCGCTGAGGCCTCCTTCGTGCCGAACCTCCAGGTCCCACTCGACCTCGACGGCGCCAAGAAGATGATCCGGGTCATCGAGGCGCTCGAGGACAGCGACGACGTGCAGAACGTCTTCGCCAACGGCGACATCCCCGACGACGTCCTCGCCCAGCTCGACGACGAGGACTGAGCGCCACCGACACACGCACCCGACGTTCCGCGGTGCGAGGGAGGCACGCCGGTGACGGCGTGCCTCCCGTCCTTTCCCGGCGGGGTGGATACGGTGGGAGCCGAACACCTGTTCGCATGAGGCCGCCCAGCGTCGCGCCCCGACCACAACCCGAGGAGGTATGCCGTGCGCGTCCTCGCCGTCGACCCCGGGCTGACCCGCTGTGGCGTGGGAGTCGTCGACGGCGTGCCCGGGCGGCGCTTGTCCCTCGTCGAGGTCGGAGTGATCCGGACACCCTCCGGCGACCCCACGCCGAAGCGCCTGGTCGCCGTGGAGGACGAGCTTCGTCTGTGGTTCGACCGGCACCGCCCCGAGGCGGTCGCGATCGAACGGGTCTTCGCCGACACCAACGTCTCGACCGTCATGGGCACCGCGCAGGTCACCGGGATCGTCATGATTCTCGCCGAGCGTCGCGGCCTGCCCGTCGCGCTGCACACCCCGACCGAGGTCAAGGCCGCGGTCAGCGGCAGCGGGCGTGCCGACAAGGCCCAGGTCACCACGATGGTCACCCGGCTGCTCGGGCTCGAGCGTGCTCCCAAGCCCGCAGACGCCGCCGACGCACTCGCGCTCGCGATCTGCCACGTCTGGCGCGGTGGCACCCAGAGCCGGCTGGAAGAGGCGCACCGCGAGGCCCTGGCCCGCGGTGGCACCCGCCCCGGCGGCATACCGGCGGCCCGAAAGGTCCGGACACCCACAGGTCGTCCGGCCCGCAACCTCCCCGCACACCCGACCACTGGAGCCCAACCTCGATGATCGCCTCGCTGTCCGGCACCGCCCTCAAGGTCGGCCTCGACTCGGTCGTCGTCGGGGTCGGGGGAGTCGGCATGCTCGTCCACACGACTCCGGCAACGGCCGCGTCGGTGCACCTGGGGCAGCCGACCGAGCTCGCGACCTCCCTCGTCGTCCGCGAGGACTCCCTGACGCTCTACGGCTTCGCGACAGACGACGAGAAGGTCATCTTCGAGACGGTCCAGACCGTGTCGGGGGTGGGGCCCCGGCTCGCGCTCGCCATGCTTGCCGTGCACTCGCCCGACGCAGTCCGCGTCGCCCTGGGCACCGGCGACCTCGTCGCACTCACGAAGGTGCCCGGCATCGGCCGTAAGGGCGCCGAGCGGCTCGTGCTCGAGCTGAAGGACAAGATCGGGGCGCTCCCGAGCTCCACCGGGACCGCGGAGCCCGTCCACCTCGACTCCGGCGAGCTGTGGCGCGAGCAGGTTCGCGAGGCCCTCGTCGGTCTCGGCTGGACCGCTCGCCAGGCCGAGGACGCACTGGACAAGGTGGCCCCCAAGGCCGCTGAGGGCGCCGGCGTCTCGGCCCTGCTGAGGGCCGCGCTTCAGGAGCTCGGCAGATGAGCGAGGCCCGCCCCGCGCCCTGGGAGTCCGGCGACGGACCCGCGCTCGAGCCGGAGATGGCGTGGCACGACGGCTCGTTCGATGCGACCGCCCGCATCGTGGACGCGCGGCTGGACGAGGGGGACGAGGCCGACGAACGTCAGGTCGAGGCCGCACTGCGGCCGAAGCGACTCGACGACTTCCCCGGGCAGAACCGCGTCCGGCAGCAGCTCGGCCTCGTCCTCAAGGCGGCACGGCGTCGCGGCACACCGCCCGACCACGTGCTCCTGTCCGGGCCTCCCGGCTTGGGCAAGACGACCCTTGCGATGATCGTCGCCAGTGAGCTCGAGCAGCCGATCCGCATCACCTCCGGCCCCGCCATCCAGCACGCCGGGGACCTCGCGTCAGTGCTGTCCTCGCTCGCCGAGGGCGAGGTGCTCTTCCTTGACGAGATCCACCGCATGTCACGCTCCGCGGAGGAGATGCTCTACCTCGCGATGGAGGACTTCCGGGTCGACGTCATCATCGGCAAGGGGCCCGGCGCCACCGCGATCCCGCTCGAGCTGCCGCCGTTCACGGTCGTGGGTGCCACGACACGCGCCGGGCTCCTTCCAGCTCCCTTGCGCGACCGCTTCGGCTTCACGGCGCACCTGGACTACTACGCTGCCGCCGACCTCGTCCAGATCCTTCGGCGCTCGGCACGGCTGCTGGGGCTCGAGGCCGACGACGACGGCATCTCCGAGATCGCCCTGCGTTCCCGGGGCACGCCCCGGATCGCCAACCGGCTGCTGCGCCGGGTGCGGGACTGGGCCCAGATCCACGGCGACCATCGGGTCACCCTCCCGGCCGCCCGCCAGGCGCTGGAGCTGTTCGACGTCGACCAGCGCGGACTGGACCGGCTCGACCGCGCGGTGCTCGATGCCCTGTGCCGCCGCTTCAACGGCGGACCTGTCGGCCTGTCGACCCTTGCTGTCGCGGTGGGGGAGGAGCCCGACACCGTGGAGACCGTCGCGGAGCCCTACCTCGTCCGAGAGGGCTTCATGGTGCGCACTCCGCGCGGGCGAGCAGCCTCGAGCCTCGCCTGGGAGCATCTCGGGCTGACACCGCCGCTGGATGCACAGGGGCTCTGGTCGGCCACCCTGCCGCTCGAAGAGGCCGGCGGAGGTCGCTTCGACAGCCTGTCGTGAGCGTGCCCGACCCGCCCCGCCGCGCAATGCGGCCAAAACGTGACCCGGCCACCGCGTGCATGCGGGTCCCCCGGTCTGACAAACTGCCGCGTCGCACGTAGACTCCTGCGGGCATCAGTCGCCGCTGCCCTTGCGGCACTATCCGGTGCCTCCGGTCGTTGATGCGACGTCCAGACACCCTCAACGTGGTCGTGGCATGCCCGCATGACGACCGGACGATGAAACGAAGGATCGAGCCTGACATGAACTCCAACGGGGCATCCTATTTGCTGATTTTCGCCCTGCCTCTGCTGCTCCTCGGCTGGCTGTTCTACACCCAGAACAAGCGGATGAAGCAGGTGCGCGAGTTCAGCGCGGCGCTCAACGTCGGTGACAAGGTGATCACCTCGTCCGGCCTCTTCGGCACGGTCAAGCACCTGGACGAGACCAGCGCCTGGCTCGAGGTCGCCGAGGGCACCACCCTGCGCTATGACCGTCGCGCGATCGCGATGAAGCAGTCCGACACCCAGGCGGGCACCGCCAGCCTGGCTGACGCCGACGCTGACGATGACGGCGACATCACGCCGGACACCGCGCCGGGCACCGCGCCGGGCGCGTCGCAGAACGGTCAGTGAGGCGCACGTGGCTCGTACCTCCATCACCAAGTCGGCGACGCGGAGCCTGCTGGCGCTGCTCGCCATCATCCTGGCCCTCGGCGTCCTCGCCGGCGGCCTCGCCAAGTGGGGCGACGGGTCGCTGACCCCACGCCTCGGCCTGGACCTCGAGGGCGGCACCGAGATGGTGCTCAAGCCCGTCCAGGTCGGCAACGAGAAGGTCACCCCCGGACAGGTCGACCAGGCGGTCGACATCATCCGTCAGCGCATCGACGCCAACGGCGTCTCCGAGGCCGAGATCTCGACGCTCGGCCAGGACAACATCGTCGTCTCCATCCCGGGCACGCCGTCGGCCGAGCAGCTCGACGCCATCCGCAAGTCCTCGCAGATGCGCTTCCGCCAGGTCTATGTCCAGGCGGTCGAGCCCAACGCCGCCGCGACGACCCCGGGTGGTTCGTCGACCGGCACCCCGACCCCGACCGGCACCGCAACGACGCCCGCCGGCACGCCATCCGCGTCTGCGACCGGCACTCCCTCGACCTCGGCGACGGCGCAGAACGGCGCTGTGCCGCAGGCGCTGCGTGCGGCTACGGGCACCGCGACGGGCACCGCTACCGCGTCGCCATCCGCGACGGCGACGGCGCCGGCACCGACGGCCACGACAGCCGCACCTACCGCCGCTGAGACACAGGCCGCCCTCAAGCAGCAGGCGAGCAAGGGCCTCGTCGGGCTCGGTTGGGCTCAGGCCAAGGCTGACGAGGCCGCCGACGCGGTGGCCAAGCAGTACATGGCGCTGGACTGCACCAAGCCGGGCTCGACCGACAAGGTCGTCGACGACCCCGCCCTGCCCGTCGCCACCTGTGGCGACGACCGTGTGACCAAGTACATCCTCGGCCCGGCCGAGATCAACGGTGACGAGATCGCCGACGCGACCAGCGGCTTCCAGCCGGGCCCGAACGGCCAGCCCACCTCGATCGTCGAGGTCGCCCTGTCGTTCAAGGACAGCGGCAAGGCCAAGTTCGCGGCCGTCACCAAGCGGCTCTACGCCCTGCAGAACGACCCGCCGCTCGACCAGTTCGCCGTCGTGCTCGACAACTCGGTCATCACCGCTCCTCAGGCGCGCGCCGTGATCACCGACGGTCGCGCCTCGATCACCGGCTCGTTCACGATCGACTCGGCCAAGCAGCTCGCGCAGCAGCTGAAGTTCGGCGCCCTGCCGATCAGCTTCCAGCTCGAGACCAACGACACGATCACGCCGCAGCTCGGTCAGGAGCAGCTCAAGATCGGCCTACTGGCCGGCTTCATCGGCCTGTTGCTCGTCGTCATCTACTCGCTGTTCCAGTACCGCGCGCTCGGCCTGGTCACGGTCTTCTCGCTCGTCGTCGCCTCGGTCATCACCTACCTCGCGGTGACCGTGCTCGGCACGACCCACGGGTTCCGCCTGACCATGGCCGGCGTGACCGGTCTGATCGTCGCCATCGGTGTGACCGCAGACTCCTTCATCGTGTACTTCGAGCGCATCCGTGACGAGGTGCGCGAGGGCCGTCCGCTCGTCGCAGCGGTGGAGACGGGGTGGAAGCGCGCTCGGCGCACCATCCTGGCCGCCGACGCGGTGAACTTCATCGCCGCGCTGGTGCTCTACCTGCTCGCCTCCAGCAACGTCCGGGGCTTCGCCTTCACGCTCGGCCTCACGACGATCATCGACCTGCTCGTCGTCATCCTCTTCACCCACCCGATGGTCCAGCTGCTGGCCCGCACGAAGTTCTTCGGCGGCGGCCACAAGTGGTCCGGGCTCGACCCGGTGCGCCTCGGCGCCAAGGAGTCCATCCGCTACCGCGGAGCCGGTCGCTTCGGCCCGGCGCGTCCCGCATCGCCGGCCGCGGGCACCACCAACCCGGCTCCGACCCCGACCCCGGCCGGTTCGGCCCGACTCTCCGAGCGGAAGGCGTGACGATGGTCAACTTCGCCCAGGTCGGCAATGACCTCTACACGGGCAAGCGCTCGATCGACTTCATCAAGCGCCAGAAGACGTGGTACGCCTTCTCGGGCGTGCTCATCGTGCTCGCTCTCGTCGGCATCTTCGCCCGCGGACTCAACTTCGGCATCGAGTTCCGTGGCGGCACCGAGTTCCGGGTCCAGGATGTGTCCAACAGCCAGGGCTACGAGGAGAAGGCGCAGGGCGCCATCGGCGACGCCGGCATCAGCGGCAACGTCGTCACGACGATCGTCGGCCAGAACACCGTCCGCGTGCAGACCGAGGCAGCCTCGGAGCTCACCGACGAGGGCCGCACCGAGCTCGCCAAGGCGTTCGGCGTCCCTCAGGACTCGGTCAGCGCGTCGCTCATCGGCCCGAGCTGGGGGGAGTCCGTCAGTAAGCAGGCCATCCAGGGCCTCATCGTGTTCCTTATCCTGGTGACGATCGTGATGGCGCTCTACTTCCGAACCTGGAAGATGGCCATATCCGGGCTCGTGGCGCTGCTGCACGACCTGATCATCACGGTCGGCATCTACGCCCTGTTCGGGTTCGAGATCACGCCGTCGTCGATGATCGGCTTCCTGACCATCCTCGGCTACTCGCTCTACGACACGGTGGTCGTCTTCGACAAGGTCCGCGAGAACACCGCGGACGCGTTCCGGACCAAGCGGATGACGTATGCCGCAGCAGCCAACCTTGCCGTGAACCAGACGCTGGTCCGGTCGATCAACACCACCGTGGTGGCCTTGCTGCCGATCGCGGCGGTGCTCTTCGTCGGCTTCACGTTCCTTGGCCCGGGCACGCTGCTCGACCTGTCTCTGGCCCTGTTCATCGGTATCGGCGTCGGCGCCTACTCCTCGATCTTCATCGCGACCCCGCTGCTCGTCGACCTGCGACGCAACGAGCCGGCGGTCCGCGAGCTGGAGAAGTACGTCGCCCGGCACGGCGCCCGGCAGGCCGAGCGCGACGCGGCCGCAGCCGCCGTCGGTGCTCCCGAGCCGGTCGTGGTCGGCGCGGACAGCACCGGGGCCGCCTCAACGGACCGCACGCGTGCCACCGCCGACGGGGCGCCCCGTCCGCTGCACAAGTACGCCCAGTCGGGACCGCGGAACCAGCCGAAGCACACCCCGAAGTCTCAGCGCTGAGGCGCTGCCCCGACCGACACGACCGACCCGAACCGGCCCTGTCCGGTTCTGCACCGCAGGAGGTGGCGTGACTGCGATCGCGGACATCGTCGCGCGAGGTGTTCGCGACGTTCCCGACTTTCCCAAGCCCGGGATCGTGTTCAAGGACCTGTCGCCTCTGCTCGCCGACGGGCCGGCGTTCGCCGCGCTCGTCGGCGACATCGCGGGACGGTGGGAGGGGCGGATCGACGCCGTGGCCGGGGTGGAGGCCCGAGGGTTCATCTTCGGTGCCCCGGTGGCCCACGCGCTCGGCATCGGTTTCGTCGCGATCCGCAAGGCCGGAAAGCTGCCCGGGGAGACGCTCGGGTCGTCCTACGACCTCGAGTACGGCAGCGCGCACGTGGAGGTCCAGACCGACGCGTTCCGGCCCGCAGAGCGGGTCCTGCTCGTGGACGACGTCCTGGCCACGGGCGGCACCGCGGCTGCCGCCTGCGAGCTGGTCGAGCGCACGGGCGCGTCGGTGACCGCTCTGGAGTTCGTCATCGAGCTGGGCTTCCTCGACGGACGCTCCAGACTTTCCGGGCGCACCGTGGAGTCGATCCTCACGGTCTGATTTGCGCTGCGCCCTAGACTCAGTACATGAGTGAGGACGTCCGTAGCGAGCTCTCCACCCCGTCGCGGGTGCGAGCCCGCTTTGCCCGGTTCGGCGCGGCCCGGCCGACCGGCAACCCGGTGCTCGAGCCACTCATGACCGGCGTCCGCCAGAACCACCCCAAAGCCGACCTTTCGATCATCGAGCGGGCGTATGCCGCCGCGGAGCGCGCCCATGAGGGCCAGATGCGCAAGAGCGGCGACGCGTACATCACGCACCCGCTGGCGGTCGCGACGATCCTCGCCGAGCTCGGCATGACACCCCCGACCCTCGCCGCGGCGCTGCTGCACGACACCGTGGAGGACACGGCATACGGCCTGGACGAGCTGCGGCGCGACTTCGGCGACGAGATCGCGATGCTCGTCGACGGCGTCACCAAGCTCGACAAGGTGACCTACGGCGAGGCTGCACAGGCCGAGACGGTGCGCAAGATGGTCATCGCGATGGCGCGTGACATCCGCGTCCTCGTCATCAAGCTGGCCGACCGGCTGCACAACGCACGCACCTGGCGTTATGTCAGCGAGGAGTCGGCCAAGCGCAAGGCCAACGAGACGCTCGAGATCTACGCGCCGCTCGCGCACCGGCTCGGGATGAACACCATCAAGTGGGAGCTCGAGGATCTCTCGTTCGCGACGCTCTACCCGAAGGTCTACGACGAGATCGTCCGGCTGGTCGCCGAGCGCGCTCCCGCGCGCGAGGAGTACCTCAAGGAGGTCCGGACGCAGGTCACCGACGACCTGACCGGAGCGAAGATCAAGGCCGCGGTCACCGGCCGGCCCAAGCACTACTACTCCGTGTACCAGAAGATGATCGTGCGCGGCCGTGACTTCGAGGAGATCTACGACCTCGTCGCGGTCCGCGTCCTCGTCGACACGGTGCGTGACTGCTATGCGGCGCTCGGCGCCCTGCACTCGCGGTGGAACCCGGTCCCTGGCCGGTTCAAGGACTACATCGCGATGCCGAAGTTCAACATGTACCAGTCGCTGCACACCACGGTCATCGGGCCGCAGGGCAAGCCGGTCGAGATCCAGATCCGCACGCACACGATGCACCGCCGTGCCGAGTACGGCGTCGCGGCCCACTGGAAGTACAAGGACCAGGCCGTCAACGGTGGTGGAGCGCGGCCCGGCGAGATCACGCCACAGAACGACATGGCTTGGCTGCGCCAGCTGCTCGACTGGCAGCGCGAGACCGAGGACCCGGGCGAGTTCCTCGACTCGCTGCGCTTCGAGATGGGTTCGAGCGAGGTCTACGTGTTCACGCCCAAGGGCTCGGTCGTCGCGCTGCCGATGGGTGGCACCCCGGTCGACTTCGCCTATGCCGTGCACACCGAGGTCGGGCACCACTGCATCGGGGCCCGCGTCAACGGGCGCCTCGTGCCGCTCGAGTCCACTCTCGAGAACGGCGACGTCGTCGAGGTGCTCACCAGCAAGGCCGACGGCGCCGGGCCCTCGCGCGACTGGCTCCAGTTCGTCAAGAGTCCGCGCGCCCGGAACAAGATCAAGGCGTGGTTCAGCAAGGAGCGTCGCGAGGAGGCCATCGAGGCCGGCAAGGACTCGATCGCCAAGGCGCTGCGGAAGCAGAACCTCCCGCTGCAGCGGCTGATGAGCCACGAGTCGATGACGGCCGTCGCCACCGACCTGCGCTACCAGGACATCGAGGCCCTGTATGCCGCAGTCGGCGAGGGGCACGTCTCCGCGCAGCATGTCGTCAGCAAGGTCGTCGCCTCCATGGGCGGCGTCGAGGGTGCCACCGAGGACCTCGCCGAGGCCACCGTCCCGACGCGCGCGGCTAACCGTCGTCGTCGCGGTGGCGACCCGGGTGTGGTCGTCGTCGGCACCGCGGACGTCTGGGTCAAGCTGGCCAAGTGCTGCACGCCGGTGCCGGGCGACCCGATCATCGGCTTCGTCACCCGGGGTAGCGGCGTGTCAGTGCACCGCGTGGACTGCACCAACGCCGCGCAGCTGACCGCTAACCCGGAGCGACTCATCGATGTCGAGTGGGCACCGAGCTCGGCGAGCGTCTTCCTCGTCCAGCTCCAGGTGGAGGCGCTCGACCGCAACCGGCTGCTGTCCGACGTGACGCGAGTCCTCTCAGACCAGCACGTCAACATCCTCTCGGCCTCGGTGCAGACGTCGCGCGACCGCGTGGCGCTCTCGCGCTTCACGTTCGAGATGGGTGACCCGGCACATCTCGACCACGTCATCAAGGCGGTGCGCAAGATCGACGGCGTCTTCGACGTCTACCGCGTCAACGGCGGCAAGTCGACCAACTGATCCTCAACGTCGAGTGGCCGCGTCGTCACACGCGCCACGACGAAGGGTGTCGTTCAGGCGGACCGGTGTGACGACGCGGCCACTCGACGGGTCAGTCAGCCGCCGAACTCGGCGACGCCGGCACGGGCCTGGTCCAGCCAGGCCTGGCGCGCGTCGAGTGCCTCCCGGGCCTTGCGGATCTGGGCAGCATTGCCCGACGCCTCGGCTCGGGCGAGGTCCGCCTTGAGCTCGGCGACGGCGCGCTCGAGCTGGTCGACCATGCCGCGGGCACGAGCCGCGACCTCGGGGTTCGTCGAGCGCCACTTGCGGTCCTCGGCGTCGCGCACGGTCTGCTCGACGCGGCGAATGGCCTTCTCGATGCGGTCCATGTCCGTGCGGGGCACCTTGCCAGCCGCGTCCCACTTGTCCTGGATCACGCGCAGCTGGGCCTTGGCCTTCTCCAGGTCGGTGACCGGCAGGATCGCCTCGGCCTCGACGAGCAGGGCCTCCTTGGCCTCGAGGTTGCCCCGGAACTGCTCTTCCTCGGCTGCGACGACCTCGTCCTTGGCCGCGAAGAACGAGTCCTGTGCCGCCTTGAAGCGCGCCCACAGGCGGTCATCGTCGGTCCGGCTGGCCCGCCCCGCGCGACGCCACTCGTCCATGAGGCGCTTGAACGCGCCCGCGGTGGCCGCCCAGTCGGTGCTCGTGGCGAGCCCCTCCGCCTCGCTGACGAGCCGCTCCTTGGTGGCTTTGGCGTCGGCGTGCGCAGCGTCGAGGCCGGCGAAGTGGCTGCGACGCGCCTTGTCGAAGCTGTTCCGGGCAGCGCTGAAGCGCTGCCACAGGGCGGACTCCGTCTCGCGGTCGAGACGGGTGGCCGCGCGCTGGTGGGCCTTCCACTCGTCGAGCAGCTCGCGCATCCGGGCGCCGCTGGTCTTCCACTGGATGCGGTTCTCCGGCTGGGCGGCGATCGACTCTGCCTCGGCCACGATCTTCTCGCGCTCGACGGTAGCTGAGGCTCGCGCTTCGGCTCGGTGCTGCTGTTCCACAGTTCGCTTGTGCGCGATGCCCGACTGGATCTCGTCGAGCTTGGCTGCCAGCGCGTCGAGGTCACCGACGACAGAGGCGTCCTTGACCTGGGCCGCAAGGGTCTTCAGCCCCTCGGCGACATCCTTGGAGGGCACCTCCGGCTGGGCGAGGCGCTGCTCGAGCAGAACCGCGGAGGCGAAGAGCTCGTCGTACTTGCGGGCGAAGTAGTTCAGCGCCTCGTCCGGTGTCGCACCCGGGTAGGAGCCGACCTCGTGCTCGCCTTCCTTGGTGCTCACGAAGACGGTGCCGTCGTCGGCAACCCGCCCGAACGCGGCCGACGCCGAATGGTCGCTGACGGTGGGTGCGGGTGGGGCGGGCACCGCCGGGTGCGGCGCCGCCTTGGCCAGCGCCGCCGGCGTCGGAATGGCGCTCGGCTTGGGGATTGCGAAGTCCGCAGGCGACGGCACCGACGCTGCCGCCTCGGGCTCGGGGGTGGGCTCGGTGGTGGGCTCGATGTCGGTTGCCGCCTCCGGCTCGGTGGTGGGCTCGGTGTCGGCAGTCGCCTCCGGCGCGGTGGGCTCGGTGTCGGCTGCCGCCTCCGGCTCGGCTGCCGCCTCCGGCGCGGTGGGCTCGGTGTCGGCAGTCGCCTCCGGCTCGGTGGTGGGCTCGGTGTCGGCTGCCGCCTCCGGCGCGGTGGGCTCGGTGTCGGCAGTCACCTCCGGCTCGGCCGCCGCCTCCGGCGCGGTGGGCTCGGTGTCGGAAGTCACCTCCGGCTCGGCTGCCGCCTCCGGCTCGGCTGCTTCCTCCGGCTCGGCTGCCGCCTCCGGCTCGGTGGGCTCGGTGTCGGCTGTCGCCTGCGGCTCGGTGGCCGTTCCAGCAACGCCACCACCCTCGGTCGACTCGACCGAAGCCATCACGTCGTCGAGCTCGGCAGCGGCCGGCTCAACCTGCTCCTCGACCGGGGCTGCGACCGGGGCCTCCGCGGGCGCTGGTGCCTCGTCCACCGAATCAGCCGTCACCGGCTCAGCGGGGGTCGTCTCCGGGGTGTCGGAGGCCGCTTCCGCCGCGGTGTCCACGGGTGTCGGCGCATCCTCGGACATGGTCGGGTGTGAGTGGATGTTGTCGGTCATGCCTTCTTCTCCGTCACGCTGACGCTGAGGATGCTGATCGGGGACACGGGGGTTCCGTCCTGCGGGCTCGGCGGCAGGGCCTTGTTCGCTGCGATCTTCTGAACGATGTCGAGGCCTTTGGTCACCTTCCCGAAGATCGTGTAGCCACCACCGTCGGTCGGCAACTGGGTTTCCTTGTACGTGATGAAGAACTGGCCGCCGTTGCTGTTCGGGTCGCTGGTACGCGCCATGGCGAGGGACCCAGTGGGGTACTTGCCGTCCTTGGGCGCGTTCTCGATGCCGAACGTGTAGCCAGGCCCGCCGGAGCCGGTGCCGGTGGGGTCACCGCACTGAAGCACGTAGATGCCCTCGGTCGTGACGCGGTGGCAGGGGCTCGGTGCCCAGTAGCCGTTCTTGGCGAGGTTGAGGAAGGACGCGACCGTCTGGGGCGCCTTGGTGCCGTCGAGCTCGAACGTGATGTCGCCACAGGTCGTCTTGACGGTGGCGACGAACGTCTTGCCGGCAGCGGTCGCCTTGCTGGGGACCTCGGTGAACTGCTTCGGCTTGGCCTGGAGCGCAGGCGGTGTGGTGCACCCGGCCGCGAGCTTCTGCCCCTCCTTGAGGCCCGCCGCGTTCGTCGTGGGAGACGTCGTCGTCGCGGTTGTCGCCGGGGTTGTGGCCCCGCCGGCAGCGGGGGTGCCGGTGTCCGAGCCGCCGATCAGCTTGGGCACGACGATGACGGCGGCGATGACGAGAAGGACCGCGAGGATCACCCCGAAGACCTGCTTGTCGCGCGTCGCGTCGCTGACGGGCGGCTTCTGGGTCTTCTGGTGCTCTTCGTAGCGGCGGCGCGCGCGAGCGCGTTCCTGCTCTTTGGTCACGAACTTCTCCTCGAACGGGCCCGAGGCGGTGCTCCCCGGGGGCGTTCGGTCATTTTAGGGAACTGCTCCTGTGCAGGCGCAGGCGGACGGGTCACGACTGCATGACAACTGCTCCGGGACCGACGCATTTACCGCAGAAACACGTAGCCACGTCACCTTCTGTCGCCCCGATGTACATGTCGCGAGTCCCGAGGCTCCCGCGCTGGTGCGTCGGAGGCCGTCGCTGCGCGCCCCCGTATGCCGGTGCCACCCTCGCCTGCCCTGGCTAGGCTCCGAGGGTGCTGACGATCGCGTTCCCGGCTCGAGCCTTCGACACCAACTGTTATGTCATCGCCACCAGCGCGGGGCAGGAATGCGTCGTCGTCGATCCTGGGGTCGGCGTCGAGGAGCGTCTGCGCGAGGTCCTGACGGAGCACCGGCTGCGTCCCGCGGCGGTGTTGCTCACCCATGGCCACATCGACCATGTGTACTCCGTCACGCCGGTGTGCGGCTCGGACACTGCGGCATACATCCACGCCGACGACCGCTACCGCCTCACCGACCTGCTGGGCCGGAGCAACCCGGGGCTGGTGGCGATGTTCGAGCAGCAGTTCGGCGCGAGGGCCACCTGGACCGAGCCGAGCAACGTCGTCGAGATCAAGGACCGCGTGCGGCTCTCGCTGGCCGGGCTCGACTTCGAGGTCCTGCATGCTCCCGGCCACACCGAGGGATCGGTCATGTTCGGCATCGACGACGTGCCCGACGGTGTCCGCGAGCAGGTCGACGTCGACCGGACGATGGTCACCGGCGACGTGCTGTTTGCCGGGTCCATCGGACGCACCGACCTTCCGGGGGGTGACCCGGAGGCCATGCAGCGCAGCCTGCGCGACGTGGTCCTGCCGCTGCCCGATTCGACGCTCGTGCTGCCCGGGCACTACCACGCCACGACGATGGCCCACGAGCGCGCGACCAACCCGTACCTGAGAGACTTGCCGTCGTGAGCACGCCCCGTACGGCCGCCAAGGTCACGCCGATCAGCGGCTTTCCCGAGTACCTCCCGACCGACCGGATCGTCGAGCAGCGCTTCCTCGACGTCATCCGTGAGACTTTCGAGCTGCATGGGTTCGCCTCTGTCGAGACTCGTTCGATCGAGCCGATCGATCGGCTCAGCGCGCAGGGCGAGGACACCGACAAGGAGATCTACGCGGTGTCCCGGTTGGCAGGCGGCTCCGAGGACGACGCGCGCTGGGGCCTGCACTTCGACATGACGGTGCCGTTCGCGCGCTACGTCCTGGAGAACGCCGGAAAGCTGGCGTTCCCGTTCCGGCGCTACCAGATCCAGAAGGCGTGGCGGGGTGAGCGCCCGCAGGAGGGCCGCTATCGCGAGTTCACCCAGGCCGACATCGACGTCGTGGACGTAGGGGAGCTCGCGCCGCACTTCGAGGCAGAGATGCCCCTGGTCATCGCCGACGTGTTCAGCAGGTTCCCCGTCGGCGACTTCGTCATCCAGGTCAACAACCGCAAGATCCCGAACGGCTTCTACCAGGGCATCGGGCTCACCGACGTCATCGGCACTCTGCGGATCGTCGACAAGCTCGACAAGATCGGTCCCGAGAAGGTCAAGACCCTCCTCGTGGGGTCCGGTGCCACGCCCGAACAGGCCGACCAGTGCCTGGCCCTGGCTTCCATCCGTTCCGCGGACCTCGGCTTCGTCGAGCAGGTCCGAGCGCTCGGCGTGCAGCACCCGCTGCTCGACGAGGGCCTCGAGTCGCTGCAGGCGGTCATCTGCACGGCGATGACGCACGCCCCGGGCAAGGTCGTCGCGGACCTGCGAATCGCTCGCGGGCTCGACTACTACACCGGCACGGTGTACGAGACCCAGTTCGTCGGGCACGAGGACTGGGGCTCGTTCTGCTCGGGTGGGCGGTACGACGCGCTCGCGTCCGACGGGAGGAACGTCTACCCGGGGGTGGGGATCTCGATCGGGGTCACCCGGATCCTCGGCCTGCTTCTCGGCCGCGGCCTCGTCACCGCATCGCGCTCGACCCCGGCTGCCGTGCTCGTCGCACTGAAGGATGACGACTCGCGCGAGCAGGCCGTGGCAGTGGCGACGGCGCTGCGCGCCCGTGGGATCGCGTGCGAGGTCGCTCCGTCGGCAGCCAGGTTCGGCAAGCAGATCAGGTATGCCGAGCGCCGCGGCATTCCGTATGTCTGGTTCCCGAGTGCGAGCGACGCGGGCGACGAGGTCAAGGACATCCGCTCGGGTGACCAGGTGCCGGCCCGGGCCGACTCGTGGATGCCGCCGGCGGACGACCTCGTCCCGCAGGTGACCCGCATCGGCTGAACACGGCTCGGGCGCCGGTCGGCGTCGTCCCAGCAGCATGGTCTCCGCCGGCCCGCTCCAGGAGCCCCCGGCGAGCCGTCAGCGCGGCTGCGGGTCGCGCAGCCGTGGCGGGCGCAGACCCTGCTCCCGGAGCTCGAGCACGGCCAGGCGGCGGATGACCTCCTGGTCCTGCCGGCGCCAGGCTCCGGCCGGGTCGTCGCTGATCTGGGCGAGTGCCTTCATCGGCTGGGTGGCCATGGCGCGCAGCGCAAACAGGTCAAGGTCCTCGCGAGCGTCGATGAACCGCTGGGCGCTGGAGGCCTCCCGCACGAAGCTGATCCGCATCCACAGCCAGACCCACGCCACCGACACGATCGGGACGAGCGCGGTGATCAGGCCCAGGACGAGCGCCAGCTTGCCGACGGTGTCGGACATGGAGGTGCCGGCGTCGGACAGCGTGGTGCCAGCCCCGGCGGCCTTGTCGAGCCACTGCTCGAGGCTTTCGCCGACGAGGGGGAGCCGGCCCGCCTGGTCGCCCGCGCCGGTGAAGGCTCCATTGACGGACTGACCGGCGTGGGTGATGGAGGTGGCAGGCGTCTGCAGGGTGAGCACGAGGTTGTGGACCTGCCGCCCCAGCCAGACCCACAGGGCGACCCACAGCAGGACGAGGATGTCCGCGACGAGCTGGCGAGTCCGGCGGACCGGCAGGTCGGCGTAGAGCTTCATCAGGGGGCCTCTCCTTCGTCGGTGCGTGCCAAACCTACGCGGAGTTCGGGGCCGTCAGCCGGTCAGCTGCCGAAGGATCGAAGCGACTGCGACCGCGGTCAGGACCCCGAGGTAGAGCAGGACCAGACGGGTGTCTCCGAGGAGGCAACGCGACCGGAGCAGCCCGGCCCGCCGCGCCCGCCAGTACCCCACGAAGCCGACCCCGGCGAAGAACGCCAGGGCCCACGGTCCGGCGAGCCAGGCGAGCAGCGCCACGGTCGCGAAGATGCACAGCCGAAGCGGGTCGTAGGCCGCCGGGCTCGCCGACGGAGCGGGCCCGGGCCCTGGGGGCGTCGGTGTCAGGTCGAGCGCCCGGTCGGTCGGGCCGGGAGCGTCGGCGTGATCGCTCGGTTCGCTCCAGTCGCGGGCCGGCATGTCAGGCACCCTGGGACGACAGCGTCGCGATCAGGCCGATGCAGGCCCCACCGACCACGATGATCACCAGCCCTACGGCGATGAGGAAGCCCACGGCATACGGCCGGAAACGCGGGCTGAACATAGCGAGCGTCGATCCGACCACGGCCAGCACCATCCCGCTGATGACCAGGGAGACCCCGTTGGACAGCTGGAAGCCACCGCCGACGAGCAGGATCACGAAGGCAACGCCGATGCTGGCGCCCTTGAGGCGCCGGTACCGCGGCGGCTCCGGTGGCGGGGGAGGAGGCGGGGGAGGAGGCGGGACGTTCGGCGGAGGGATGCTCATGTCGGCCTCTCGCTGTCCGAACCGATGGCGACCAGCGGGAGCTCTTGACCCGTCGTCGAGGACATCCGCTGGCGCGCCAGGGCCGGCCACGCCTGGACGGCACAGAAGGGCGCGCACTGGTCGGCGCCGTCGGGGCCGCGCGTGCCGACGTGGACGCAGCACTGCGTCAGGCGCTCCTCGATCATCGTCGAGAGGTCCATGAACGGCTTGACGGTGACCCGCACGACCCGCTCGGCGAGGAGCCGGCGCAGGCGCTTCTCCCTGCCGGGAAGGCCACTGCCGGCCAGCGTGGCCAGCGTGCCGACGCCAAGGTCGCAGTTCTGGCAGATGCCGCGCCACAGCTCGCCGACCTGCGGGTGGGACAGCGACGACTGCTCCGAGAGGAGACCGAGGACGGACTCCTTGACGACCGCGCGCAGCTCCGACGGGATCGCCTGGTCGACGACACGGTTGGCCAGCACGTCGGGAGCCAGGTCGAGCCACTCCAGGAGCCGGTCATGGCCGACGGCCCGGGTCAGAGAGGTCCAGTCGCCGGAGTCGCCGCGCAGCAGGTACCCGACTGACGCGCAGTGCGGATGTGAGCAGGGCAGCGCCGTCAGGTCGCGCCACGAGACGAGCCCGCCCGTCTGCTCCTCCAGACGGGCCAGGACTCCGGTGTGGGTCAGGCGATCGACCGGGTCGATCGGCCCGCTACGGCCGCTACCGAACTGTGGCTGGATAGACACGCCACCGACAAACGGTGTGTGCAGAGCCCGGAGCACGACGTGTCCGATCTCGCGGTCGTTGACCCCGAGAGCGGCGGTCATCGTCAGCGTGGTGAACACCTCGGCGGCAGACAGCCGCTCGATCGCGAGGTCCTTGAACCGTCGCAGGTCGGCGCCGCGATGGTGCCGGGACGCCTCGGCGCTGTCGCCGTCGTACTGGAGGTAGACCTCGACGCGCTCGCGGTGCCGCCGCAGCAGGTCGAGCAGCGCGTCGTCCTTGGCGATCGTGATGCCGTTGGTGTTGACGAGGATCCGCACGATCGGGCGCGACACGAGAGCGTCGAGCAGCTCGCCGAGCTGCGGGTGAAGGGTGGGCTCCCCGCCGGACAGCATGAGCACGTCGAGCCGGCCGTCCTCGCGCGCGATGCGGGCGTCGACGTTGGCCAGCACGTCCGTCACCGGAGCCACACCCCGCAGGCTGGGCGCCGAGTCGGTGAAGCACGTCGGGCAGCGCAGGTTGCAGTGCTCGGTGATGTCCTCGAGCAGGATGCAGGTGTGCTGGGTCTGCATGGCAGGCAGGCCGTAGGCGTAGGCCTCTGGGGCGGGCAGGAAGTTGCCGACGCGGTCCGGCACATGCGACTTGGTGGGTGCGGTCCACTGCTCGAGATAGCGCAGAATCTCGGGTGACTCGTCATAGAGCGTGCGCACCAGGCTGTGTTCCCGGCAGCCTCGCTCGAGCCAGATGCGCCCGTCTCGCTCGGCGAGCCATCCGCTCAGTCGCGGCACCTCGGCGAGGTCGCGGTCCGGCCGCTCCTCATGGCATCGCGGGCAGAACGCGTTGACATAGCGGTGGATCCGGTCGCCGCGAAGACCCCGGCCGGCTCCGGTGGGTGCGAGGGGGGCGGCGGGCGTGCCGATGGCGGGCGTGGTTCGGCTCACGCGGTCTCCTGCAGGACGGGCGCCGGGCGCGGCGCGGAAAGCACGACGACCGCACGCCACACGGCGAACGGCCCGAGGACGGCAAGGAACAGCTGCGGCCGGGTCAGACCCAGCCACGCGACGTCGTTGTCGCGGACGAACTCGACGAGGAACCGGAACGCCGCGTAAGCCGCGATGTAGATGGTGAACAGGCCCGCAGGGTCGGCAAGTCGGTCCCGGCACGCAACCAGCACCACGAGCGCGACGACGTGGAAGGCGATCTCGTAGGCGTAGGACGGGTGGAGCGGGACGTTGGCCACGGCCCCGGTGCGAGCCGCGGCGTCCGGGTCGAGGACGATGCCCCACGCATGTCCCGTTGGCGTGCCCGGAGCCTCGGTCAGGAGGCAGCCGATCCGCCCGATCGCCATCCCGGCGGCGACGGCGGGGGCGAACAGGGCTCCCGTGCGGCCGTGGTAACCGGTGATCCGCTTGCCGACGAGGGCTCCGGCATATGCCCCGACGAGCCCACCAAGGATGCTCCGGTTGCCGTAGAGGAACTGCTCGACGAAGCCGGCGTTCTTCGACGGGTCGAGATGCTGGAACCAGGTGCCGGCATACATGAACACCCCACCCCAGGCGAGCGCCACGGCAACGACGGCCCACAGCCGCTGGTCGACCATGCCGCGCCGTCGCATCTCCGCCCGGAACACGAGGAGCGCGACGGACAGACCGAGCGCGACGAAGAACTCGTGGGTGCCGATGGTCACCCCGAGCACTTCGACGAGGACCGGATGCATGGGGACACGATGGCATGGCCAGGGGCCGCGACACGCTGATCAGCGCGCGCCTGTGGATGACGAGTGGTGTCGTCGGGTCCCTGTGCAGGACTGCGTTTCGGCGGCCCGTCATGACGGTGCCGGGGCCGCGGTTACAGTGGCCTGGCAGCCCCTTGACGGGGCGCCCGAGCCACGGCAACGGCGCCGGGGTGGTGGTCAGTCCGAAAGGAAGTGCAACGGCATGAAGGTCGGCATCCCACGCGAGGTCAAGAACCACGAGTACCGCGTGGCCATCACACCCGCCGGGGTCCACGAGCTGGGCCGGCACGGGCACGACGTGTTCGTCGAGCGTGACGCAGGAGTCGGTTCGTCGATCCTCAACGAGGACTACGAGGCCGCCGGCGCCAAGGTCCTCGACGGAGCCGACGAGGTCTGGGACACGGGCGATCTCATCCTCAAGGTGAAGGAGCCGATCGCGTCCGAGTACAGCCGGATGCGCGAAGGACAGACCCTCTTCACCTACCTGCACCTGGCTGCGGACCGGCCGCTCACCGAGGAGCTCGTCAAGCGCAAGGTCACCGGGATCGCCTACGAGACCGTCGAGCTGCCCGACCGCAGCCTGCCGTTGCTCGCCCCGATGTCCGAGGTCGCCGGACGCCTTGCGCCACAGGTCGGCTCCCAGGCGCTGCTGCGTGCGGAAGGTGGGCGAGGTGTCCTCATGGGTGGTGTCAGCGGGGTGTACGCCGCCAAGGTCGTGGTCATCGGGGCCGGTGTCTCCGGAATGAACGCCGCCGCGATAGCGCTCGGCATGCAGGCCGAGGTGCTCCTGCTGGACCGCGACATCAGCAAGCTGCGCCACGCCGACTTCGTCTACCAGGGCCACTGCCAGACGGTCGCCTCCAACGCGTACGAGATCGAGCGTGCCATCTCCGACGCCGACATGGTCATCGGGGCAGTGCTCGTCCCCGGCGCCAAGGCTCCCAAGCTCATCACCAACGAGCAGGTCTCCCGGATGAAGCCGGGATCGGTGCTGGTCGACATCGCGATCGACCAGGGCGGCTGCTTCGAGGACTCGCGCCCGACGACGCACGCGGACCCCACCTACATGGTCCACAACTCCGTCTTCTACTGCGTCGCGAACATGCCCGGAGCGGTGCCGCACACGAGCACCTACGCGCTGACCAACGTCACGCTGCCGTATGCCGTGGAGCTGGCCAACCGGGGCTGGCGCGACGCGCTGCGCGCTGACCGCGCCCTCGGGCTCGGTCTCAACACCTACGACGGCCATGTCACCTACGCGGGTGTCGCCGAGGCGCACGGGATGGACTCGATCTCGCTCGAGGAGGCGCTGTCCTGACTCGGGACGTCACAGTGGGTCCGCCCGCGGCCACGACGAACGCCACGACGAACGCCGCGGCCATCCAGTCTCCGACGCGCACCTCTACGCGCCTGGAGCGTGATGTCCGCGGCTGGCTCGACCACGTTCGGGTCGAGAAGGGCGCGTCCGACAACACGCTGAAGTCGTATGGCCGAGACCTTCGGGCCTACTGCGCGTTCCTCGCCGAGCGGGGGATCGACGATCCCGGCCGGGTCACCGAGGCCGACGTCACCGACTTCCTGGCTTCGCTGCGAGAGCGCGGGCTCGCGGCGTCGTCGGCGGCGCGGACCCTTGTGGCGGTGCGGGGCTTCCACCGCTTCCTGGCTCTGGAGGGGGACGTGCAGAGCGACCCGGCGGCCAACGTCGCGCCGCCGAAGCCGCCGAGCCGCCTGCCCAAGGCCATCCCGCTCGAGGCGGTCGAGCGCCTCCTTGCCGCCTCGTCGGTCGGCGACACGCCCGAGTCGCTTCGCGACCGTGCGCTTCTCGAGATCCTCTATGGAGCCGGCGCGCGGATCAGCGAGGCGGTGGGTCTCGACGTCGACGACATCGACACGGGAGAGGCGGAGCAAGGGCCAGGCACGCCGACGGAGGACGGCGGGCCGAGCGGCCGTGTCGGCGCCGTCCGGCTGCGCGGCAAGGGCCAGAAGGAACGCATCGTCCCGGTCGGGCGCTACGCGGTCGTGGCTGTCACGGCATACCTCGTCAGAGGCCGACCGGCCCTGGCTACGCACGGATCGGGGGGTCCCGCGCTGTTTCTCAACCAGCGCGGGCAGCGGCTGTCACGCCAGTCGGCGTGGGCGGTCATCCAGCGAGCTGGGTCCCGAGCGGGCCTCACCGAGCACGTGTCGCCACACACCCTGCGTCACTCCTTCGCGACCCATCTGCTCGACGGCGGCGCGGATGTCCGGGTGGTCCAGGAGCTGCTCGGTCACGCCTCCGTGACCACCACCCAGATCTACACGATGGTGTCCGTGCACCGACTCCGCGAGGTCTATGCGGGCGCTCACCCACGTGCCCGCTGATAGGGTCACTCGTGATCAGCGAGAGGCTGACCACAGCCTCTCGGCGCCAGGCCGAGCGGAGTGGAACCCACGGTGAACGAGGAGTCACACGACACTATGCAGTCCGTGCCGTCCGAGCACGTCGTGACGCCCAGCACGGCACGTTCCACCCCCTCCTCGAACCATCTGCCCCAGACCGAGACCTTCGTCGCCGGCGAGATCGGGCCCACCGGACGGCCCCTGCCGGAATTCCCGCAGCCGCCCGCCCTGACCAGCCACGGGCCCGCGCGGATCATCGCGATGTGCAACCAGAAGGGCGGCGTCGGCAAGACGACGACGACGATCAACCTCGGCGCCGCGCTGGCCGAGCTCGGGCGCAAGGTTCTCGTCCTCGACTTCGATCCACAGGGCGCGCTGTCCGTCGGACTTGGCATCAACGCACAGGAGCTCGACCTCACGATCTACAACCTGCTCATCGAGCGGGGCCACGAGATCCACGAGATCATCCAGCAGACTCGCACCCCGAACCTCGACCTCGTCCCGGCGAACATCGACCTGTCGGCGGCCGAGGTGCAGCTGGTGGGCGAGGTGGCGCGCGAGCAGGTGCTCGCCCGGGTGCTTCGCCCCGTGGTCGACGACTACGACGTCGTCCTCATCGACTGCCAGCCGTCGCTCGGACTGCTCACCGTCAACGCCCTGACCGCCTCGCACGGCGTGGTCATCCCGCTCGAGTGCGAGTTCTTCGCCATGCGCGGGGTCGCCCTGCTCATCGACACCATCGACAAGATCACCGACCGGCTCAACCCGCGACTGCGCCTCGACGGCATCCTCGCCACGATGTACGACCCGCGCACGCTGCACAGCCGAGAGGTCGTGAAGTCCGTCGTCGACCACTTCGGCGACCAGGTGTTCCACACGGTGATCAACCGCACCGTGAAGTTCCCCGACGCCACCCTGGCTGCCGAGCCGATCACGACCTACTCCTCCGACCACTCCGGCGCGAACGCCTACCGCCAGCTCGCGCGCGAGCTCATCTCGCGCGGCGGTGCCGCCTGACCGCCGTGGCGTGATGACCGAGCAGGACACCGTCGGCCGCGGGTCGGTCGACCCCGACACGTCTGCCGTGCCCGCAGACGCACCGGCGCAGCCGAGGAGCCCCGGCGCTGCCCGTGAGGAACTGACGCCAGGTGGCGTCATCACCCGAAGGGCCGCGGCACCGTTCGAGGTGCACCTCGACGTGTTCTCCGGGCCGTTCGAGCTGCTGCTCGGACTGATCAGCAAGCACAAGCTGGACATCACCGAGGTCGCCCTCGCGCGCGTCACCGACGAGTTCATCGCGCACATCAAGGCCGCACAGGCAGCGCAGAGCGAGTGGGATCTCGGCCAGGCCTCGGAGTTCCTACTCATCGCGGCGACCCTGCTCGATCTCAAGGCCTCTCGCCTGCTGCCGCAGTCGGGTCCGCAGGACGACGAGGACCTCGCCCTCATCGAGGCGCGCGACCTGCTCTTCGCGCGGCTCCTGCAGTACCGCGCGTACAAGGAGGTCGCGGCGATCTTCCGGGAGCGGATGGCGACCGCAGGGCGCATCACGCCGCGCCTGGCGGGGCTCGACCCCGAGTTCACCAGCCTGCTGCCGGAGCTGGTCATCGCGGTCACCCCGGAACAGTTCGCCAAGATCGCCGCCCGCGCGATGACGCCCAAGGCGCCACCGACCGTGGGCCTGGACCACCTGCACGCGCCTCAGGTCAGCGTTCGCGAGCAGGCCGCGATCATCGTCAACCGCCTTCGGGCCCGCGGGCAGGTCTCCTTCCGCAGCCTCGTCGCCGACGCGGACACCACGCTGGTCATCGTCGCGCGCTTCCTGGCGCTGCTCGAGCTGTTCAAGGAGTCTGCGATCGCCTTCGAGCAGGCCGAGGCTCTCGGTGAGCTCGACATCCGCTGGACCGGCACCGACGAGGGAGACGTCTCGATCGAGGACGAGTTCGACGAGTTCGACGAGGACGGCGAGACGCGCGAGGCTGGTACCGGGCCGGACGACGGCCTGGCGGAGCAGGAGCAGGACAGCACGACGGGTGGAGACACCCCACGGACAGGAGCAGACGATGAGTGACCAGTCGGCGCAGGGGCCCGACGCGGTGACCGAGCCTGACGAGCTCGACACCGCCGCGGGTGCCGACGAACAGATCGCCTTCGACATCAACGAGTTCCCGGGCGGGGCCAAATCGGCTCTGGAGGCGGTCCTCATGGTCGTCGACGAGCCGATCAACGAGGTGTCGCTCGCGTCGGCGCTGGAGCTGCCGGTCGAGGACGTCCGCGCGCATCTGCACGAGCTGGAGCAGGAGTATGCCGCCCAGCAGCGTGGGTTCACCTTGCGCAGCGTCGCGGGCGGCTGGCGCGTCTACAGCCGGGCCGACTATGCCCCGGTCGTGGAGAAGTTCGTCCTCGACGGCCAGCAGGCCAAGCTCACGCAGGCCTCGCTCGAGACGCTCGCGGTCATCGCCTACCGGCAGCCGGTGTCACGGTCGCGGGTCAGCGCGGTCCGTGGCGTCAACGTGGACGGGGTCGTGCGGACGCTTCTGTCGCGCGGCCTGATCGAGGAGCTCGACGACGTCGGGGAGAGCGGTGCGGTGCTCTATCGGACGACCCCCTACTTCCTGCAGCGGATGGGCTTGGCGTCGCTGGACGACCTTCCCGCCCTCGCCCCGTACCTGCCCGACGCCGATGTCATCGACGAGCTCATCGAGGAAGGACACGCATGAGCCCTGCTCTTGGCGCCTCCGGCGCGTGCCGCGGGGCCCGTGAGGCGTTGCCTTCCTCCGCTTCGCTCGCTCGTTCCTCCCACGCAGAGCGTGGGACCCAGCTCGCTGCGCTGCGTCCAGGCAACGCCGGCCCCGCGGCTGTGCTTATGGCGCCTCGCTTCGCTCCGACGCGTGCCACGGCGCCTGGTGGGCGTTGCCTTCCTCCGCTGCGCTCGCTCGTTCCTCCCACGCAGAGCGTGGGACCCAGCTCGCTGCGCTGCGTCCAGGCAACGCCGGCCCCTCGGCTCTCCAAGGATGGTGATCTCGTATGAGTGAGTACTCGCGCTCGCCACGTCAGCCTCGTAAGAAAGCCGCAGGCGCAGGCCGGGCCAAAGCGAGCAAGAAGGCCGCAGGCCCTGGCAAGGCCTCGGCGCGCAAGAGCACCGGGCCGCGCTTCGCCGGCTCGACCAAGGCGAGCCAGCCGACCAAGCTTCCGCCGCGGCGGGAGGCCGTGCCAGTCGACGTGCACGACCCGGATGGCGTGCGCCTCCAGAAGCTCATGGCTGCCGCCGGGGTGGGCTCCCGGCGTGTCTGCGAGAACCTCATCGAGCAGGGCCGCGTCGAGGTCGACGGGCAGGTGGTCACCGAGCTCGGCGTCCGGGTCGACCCCAAGAGCGCGGTCGTGCACGTGGACGGGGTGCGAGTGAACCTCGACGAGGACCGCGTCTACCTCGCCTTCAACAAGCCCAAGGGTGTCGTGACCACGATGAACGACGAGCTCGGCCGCATCTCCCTCGCCGACTATGTCGGCAACCGTGAGGAGCGCTTGTTCCACGTCGGTCGTCTCGATGCCGACACCGAAGGGCTGCTTCTGCTCACGAACGACGGCGACCTCGCGCACCGCCTGCAGCACCCGGCATACGGCGTCCTTAAGACGTACATCGCGACGATCCGCGGCCCCGTCAACCGCGATGTCGGCAAGCGGCTGCGTGAGGGCGTCGAGCTCGAGGACGGATCGGTGAGCGTCGACTCGTTCCGCATCGTCGACCATCAGCCGGGCAAGGCGATGGTCGAGGTGGTGCTGCACGAAGGGCGCAAGCACGTGGTCCGTCGCATGCTCGAGGCGGTCGGGCACCCGGTGCTCGAGCTGGTCCGCACGGAGGTGGGCCCGATCCGCCTGGCGGACCTCAAGTCGGGGCGGATGCGCCGCCTCAACAAGGCCGAGATCGGCGCGCTCTACAAGGCCGCAGGCCTTTGACCCGAAAGACGGCGCGACTGCGCGGGATCACCCACCGCCTCGCTACGCTGAGCCGGTGACCACGCACGTCCGCATCATCGGCACCGGGCTGATCGGTGCCAGCCTCGGAATCGCGTTGTCCGCCAACGGATTTCACGTCTCTCTCGAGGACCCGTCGCCGACCGCCGTCCGGCTCGCTCGGGACCTGCGGGCGGGTGAGATCGCGGACGACGCGACCCCGATCCCGGATGTCGTGGTCGTGGCGGCACCTCCTGACGTCGCTGCGGATGCCGTCGTCGCGGCCCTCGTCCGCTGGCCTGAGGCGGTCGTCACCGATGTCGCCTCCGTGAAGGAGTCCGTGCTCGACCGCGTCCTCGCCTCAGGCGTCGACGCATCGCGCTACGTCGGCTCGCACCCGATGGCGGGTCGTGAGCGGTCCGGGCCGGCAGCCGCCCGAGCCGATCTCTTCGACGGCCGCGCCTGGGTGGTCGTCCCACACCCCGGCTCGACCGAGACCGCCGTCCGGCAGGTTCGTGCGATGGCTACCGCAGTGGGATCGGCCGTCCGCGTCATGCCGGCCCACGAGCACGACGAGGCGGTCGCGGCGGTGTCGCACGTCCCGCAGCTGGCCGCGAGCATCGTCGCCGGCTGCCTGCGCGAGCTCCCCGAGTCGGCCGTGGGTCTCGCTGGGCAAGGACTGCGCGACGTGACACGTATCGCCGCCAGCGACCCGAGGCTCTGGACGCAGATCCTGGCGGGCAACGCGCCTGCGGTGAGGGACGTGATGCGCCATGTCCGCGAGCAGGTCGACGACGTCGTCGCAGCGCTCGACAGGCTCGTCGACGACGACGGCGAGGGGTCGTTCGGGACCCTCAGCCGCGTCCTGGAGGCCGGCAACCTCGGCCACGCGCGGATCCCGGGCAAGCACGGCAGCGCCCCGGCGGCATACGAGGTCGTGTCTGTGGTCGTGCCCGACGTGCCCGGGTCGCTGGCCCGCCTGCTCACCGACGTCGGTGAGGCGGGGATCAACCTCGAGGACCTGCACCTGGAGCACGGTCTCGGGCAGGCTGTCGGCATCGCCGAGATCTCCGTCGTGCCGGCGTCGGTCGAGCCGCTTCGCGCTGAGCTCGAGCGGCTCGGCTGGCGCGTGCACGACTGAGTGCGACAGCGCTACGGGTCGGGCCGATCCGTCCTACGGGCGGGTCCCGGCGCGGTGGGTGCGAGGCACTATCCTCGGGCGCATGTCGCAGACCCCTGATGAGAGCTTGTCCGGATTCGTCGTCGCCATCGACGGCCCTTCCGGGTCGGGCAAGTCGAGTGTCTCGAAGGAGGTGGCGCGCAAGCTCGGGTTCGGGTTCCTCGACACCGGCGCCATGTACAGGGCGCTCACCTGGTGGTGCCTGCACGAGGGCGTCGACCTGACCGACCCCGACGCGGTCACGGCGGCCGCGCGCACCTTGCCCCTCGAGATCGGCACCGACCCCGACGTGCCCACGGTGCGGGTCGGCGACACCGACGTCACCGCTGCGATCCGAGAGACCGGCATCTCGACGAACGTCTCGGCCGTCGCGACCGTCATCCCGGTGCGTGAGACGCTGCGGGTCCTGCAGCGTCGCCTCATCGCCGATGCCGGACGTGCTGAAGGCGGCGTCGTGGCCGAAGGGCGCGACATCACGACCGTCGTGGCTCCCGACGCACAGGTGCGGATCCTGCTCACCGCGTCGGAGGAGGCCCGCCTGGCCCGAAGGTCGAAAGAGCTGCACGGCGCCGCCCACGACGAGGCGGTCGCGGCGACCCGCTCTCAGATCGTCGACCGCGACAAGGCCGACTCCACGGTGTCGGAGTTCACCGTCGCCGCAGACGGTGTGACCACCCTCGACACCTCCCACCTCGACTTCGACGGCTCTGTCGCCGCGGTCCTGCAGATCGTCGAGACGGCACGGTCATGACCGATGCCACGGCCCCACACCCGAACCGCGCCCGGATCGGTCGCCTGATCGGCAAGTTCATCTTCAGCACGCTCTACTCCGGCCGCGCGCGCCACGCGGAGCGGGTTCCGATGACCGGTCCCGTGATCCTCGTGGCCAACCACGCGGCGTTCCTCGACGGCCCGCTCGTGTTCGGCATGGCGCCGCGAGCGGTCAGCTTCCTGGTCAAGCAGGAGGCGTTCAGCGGGTTCTGGGGCTGGACGATCCGCAACGTGGGCCAGATCCCGATCGACCGCACCGTCGGCGACCGCGCCGCCTTGGCGGCGGCGACGGCGGTGCTCGAGGCCGGGGGAGCGGTCGGCATCTTCCCCGAGGGCAACCGGTCCGACGGTGACGTCCAGCAGGTCAACCAGGGCGCGGCGTGGATCGCACTGCGCACCGGGGCGCAGGTCGTCCCAGTGGCCGTCATGGGGACCCGCGTGCCAGGCAAGACCAAGGACTCGTGGCCTGCACCGCGCTCGCGGCTCGTTGTCGACTTCGGAGAGCCGTTCCAGCTCGCCGTCGACACCTCGGCCCCTGGCCGCGACCGGCTGCGACTGGCCAGCGAGCAGCTGCGCGAAGCGCTCGCGTCACATGTGCAGCGCGCCCGGGTGGAGAATGGTGCGTCAACAGACGTTCACTGATTCGAGGACACCGTGACTGACGAGACCGCCCGCCCCACCGATGAGGGCGCTCCGATCTCGACCACCGACCCCGCTGGCGACTCCGCCGGCGAGGCCGCTTTCGATGCAGGGCCCGATGACGCGTCGGTCGAGCGCGCCTTGCGCGCCGGCCTGAGCGACTTCGACCTCAGCGCCGAGGACGAGGCGCTGCTTGCCGCAGAGGGGCCGTATGCCGCCGCCGAGGTCGGCGAGGGACCGCTGCCGGTCGTCGCCGTGGTAGGCCGCCCTAACGTCGGCAAGTCGAGCCTGGTCAACCGCATCCTGCGACGACGCGAAGCCGTCGTCGAGGACGTCCCCGGCGTCACCCGCGACCGAGTGTCCTACGAGGCCGAGTGGGGCGGTCGACGGTTCACGATCGTCGACACCGGCGGCTGGGAGATCAACGCGACGGGGATCCACCTGCGCGTCGCCGAGCAGGCCGAGATCGCGATCGACCTCGCCGATGTCGTCATGTTCGTCGTCGACGCGACCGTCGGCTCCACCGACGACGACGAGGCCGTGGTGCGGCTGCTGCGCCGGTCCGGAAAGCCGGTCGTGCTCGTCGCCAACAAGGTCGACGACGAGCGTGGCGAGGCGGATGCCGCGGCCCTGTGGAACCTCGGCCTGGGCCAGCCGTGGCCGGTGTCCGCGGTACACGGCCGAGGAAGCGGTGACGCGCTCGACGCTGTGCTCGAGGTGCTTCCGGCAGTGTCCGCCTACGGCGCCTACGCGCCGGGCGGGCCGCGTCGCGTCGCGCTCATCGGCCGCCCCAACGTCGGCAAGTCCAGCCTGCTCAACAAGCTTGCCGGGTCCGACCGGGTGGTCGTCGACCATGTCGCCGGCACGACCCGCGACCCGGTCGACGAGCTGATCGAGCTCGGCGGGAAGACGTGGCGCTTCGTCGACACCGCCGGCATCCGACGGCGGGTCCACCAGACGCGCGGCGCCGACTTCTACGCCTCGCTGCGCACCCAGACGGCCCTGGAGAAGGCGGAGGTCGCGGTCGTGCTCATCGACGCCGGGGAGCCCATCGCCGAGCAGGACGTTCGCGTCATCCAGCAGGTCATCGACGCCGGCCGCGCGCTCGTGATCGCCTACAACAAGTGGGACGTCCTCGACGAGGAGCGCCGCTACTACCTCGAGCGCGAGATCGAGAAAGAGCTCGTCCAGGTCCCTTGGGCGCCCCGCGCCAACATCTCCGCTCGGACCGGACGGCATACGGACCGCCTCGTGCCGGCCCTCGAGACCGCCCTCGATTCGTGGGACACCCGCATCCCGACTGCTCGCCTCAACGCCTTCCTCGGCGAGATCGTCGCCGCCCACCCGCACCCCGTGCGCGGCGGCAAACAGCCACGGATCCTGTTCGCGACCCAGGCCTCGACGCGACCGCCTCGTTTCGTCGTGTTCGCGTCCGGGTTCATCGAGGCCGGCTACAGGCGGTTCCTCGAGCGCAGGCTGCGTGAACAGTTCGGCTTCGAGGGCACGCCCATCGAGGTGTCCGTCCGCGTCCGCGAGAAGCGCCGCCGTTGACGGTCGGCTGACGCTCCAGCAGAGCAGCAGGTCAGGGGCCGTGTCAGGTCAGCGTTGCCTGGTCGGCGTCCCAGAGCGCACGTATGCCGTCGGGCCGCTCCCAGGGGAGGGGCCCGATGGCAGACGGCTGCGTCGGGCGTGTCCGGGGCCGATTCGGTCGCCAAGGTGCCCGTACGCTATGGTTTCGTTCGCCCCACGGGGCAACGGGCTGTGGCGCAGCTTGGTAGCGCACTTGACTGGGGGTCAAGGGGTCGCAGGTTCAAATCCTGTCAGCCCGACCAAACGCTGAGGGGCCTGCTGGAGCGACGGAGTCGTTCCAGCAGGCCCCTCGAGCCTTGTCCGGGCGGACGGGATGCGGGGAGAAGGAGCGCACCGCTGCGAGGAACGAGCAGCGGAGCGAGACGACGGCTCCTGTCAGCCCGACCGACCGGGGCCTGACCTGTTCACGCAGGTCAGGCCCCGTTTTCGTCTCCCTGCCCGGCGTCCTCACCGTCGCCTGTGCCGCCGCACGAGGGCTCCTCCAGTGGCGAGCTGGCGGTCCAAGCCTCGATCTATTGCACTTGACCCGTTTCGTGCTCGGGGTCAAGGGGTTCTACCGTCGTCGGGCAGGAGCTGAAGCCGCATCAGGTGTATGACAATCTGCTCTGGGTCCCGCTCAGAGCGGTCGCGCGCGCAGGGGTCGGCGATCGTCAGTAGGCCCCGCAATTCGGCGAACGCCCCCGCGGGCGGAGGTGTCCCGCGCAGATCATCGCCCTCCAGGGGTCATGAGCGAGACGTTGCCGTTGTACGGGATCTCCTACCCGCTGTACTTTGTGTAGCCGGTCGCCCTCGTTAGAGCCATCCGATGTCGGTCCCCCGATGAAGCGATCGCCCTTCACGTGCGCCCTGGCGATCCGGTGTCGACCAGGTGGAAAGCAGCCGTGGTCGATGATGATCTGGTCGCGCGGGAGCACGGCTGGGCTGGCATTGCCTGCGGCGATGTCCGCAGTGCCGTGGTGGACTGTCTCGACCAGGCTGGAGTGATCTGGCAGCGAACGCCGGGGTCGGCCATGACGTGCCAGGTGTGCGAAGACGCTCACGCCGCGGGTGGTGTTGACGGCGAGTGGATCATCGCGAGGATGTCGCGGACGGTATCCCCATTCTGGCGATATGCGCTTCGCCGACGATCGTGACGGGGATGGACGAGGCGTCGATGTCATCTCGCTGACAACCGCGGCCCCGTTCCCTGCGCAGCGTCTCGCGGAGGGCGCGTACAGGCTCAGATCCCACGAGGTCTCTGACAAGTGGTGCGCGCAGCGGAATGCTAGGGATCGGGCAGGGGTCCAGCGTCGTTGCGGAGGTACGAGTGCGAGCGGAGTTTGTGGGGCGCGAGCATGAGCTGCAGGTGTTGAGCGAGCGCGCCGAACAGGTTGTATCCGGTCAGCCGCGGTTAGTTGTCGTTGATGGACCGGCCGGAATTGGAAAAACATCCCTTATTGCCCATTTCGGCGAGTCGTTGAGTGGTTGGCGCGTCATCAGGCTGTCAGCGGATGAGGCGGAGACACGCATGCCGTACGGCCTGGTTATGCAGCTATGGTCGGCTGCGACCGACGGCATGTCCATGGCCCATCGGGCCGAACTTGGCCCAACCGATCCGATGAAGGTGGGCGCGGAGTTACTCACACTCGTGGGCGAACTGCAGGAGGCCGGACCGGTGGCGATCATCGTCGACGATGCTCCGTGGGCGGATCCCCAGTCCCTGACAGCTCTGACGTTCGCGCTCAGGCGATTGCAGGTGGACCAGGTGCTCACGCTGCTCACTGCGCGCAGCGATGACATGGACCGTCTCCCTGCGTCACTGCAGCGACACTTCAACGACCGTGGCGAGAAGATGACCCTCCCTGGATTGGACACCGGGGCGGTCCTGGCGCTCTGCACCCAGATGGGTCATCCGGCTCTCCGCCACCGCGCGGCCGCTCGGCTACGAGAGCACACTGGTGGCAATCCGCTCCATCTATGTGCGCTGCTGACCGAAATGTCGTCGGCCGACCTGCAACGCACGGGTTTCCCCATTCCTGCCCCGGACTCCTTCAGCCGGCTCGTGCTGGCGTCGTTGACTGGTTGCCCTAGGGCGGCCCGGTCTCTGGTGACCGCAGCTGCTGTATTGGGTGTGGAATGTTCGCTGAATGCGGCCGCCGCTGTCGGCGAGGTCAGCCAGCCGTTGGACGCGCTGGAGCAGGCGGAAGCGTCTGGAATCATCAGGGGCCACCTCACGAATGAGGGCTGGACGCTTGCCTTCCGCCACTCGCTGACCCGGTCGGCCGTCTATGGCAGCCTTGGGCCAGGGACCCGGGCGAGGTTGCACCTGCGGGCAGCTCAAATGGGTTCCCCGACGTCGCAACTTGCCCATCAGGTGGCAGCTGCGTCCGGCCCAACTCCCGAGCTCGTATCCATCTTGAGGGTGCAAGCGGAGATCGAGACACAGCAAGGGCGGCCGGCCCTAGCGGCGGACTTGCTGCTCGCCGCAGCCCGGCTGAGTGAGCCAGGAGAGGAGAGCGCGTTCGTTCTAGCCGCAGTGGGACTCCTCCTGCAGGCAGGTGAAGTCGAGGAAGCAGTGATCCTTGCGGACCGTGTTGTGGAAATGGCGGATACTCCACAGCGGCGCCTCGTGGAGGCCAAGTTGGCGTGGGCTTCGGGACGGTATCTCGAGTTCGAGGAGCAGGCAAAGACGGTCTGGAATTCCGGCGTCGCTGGGGAGGCTGCGGCCGCGGCCGCCATGCTGGCGCATTTGCGGTTACTCCAAAATGACAACGCATCTGCCGCTCGATGGGCTGGTCGCGCTCTCAAGAGCGGGATGCTGCCAGGGCCGGTCGCATCTGACGTGCGCGCGGTGCAGGCGCTGGGAACCTGCCTCTCGGGCTTCGGCCCCGAAGGGCTCGACCTTCTGCGCGACCTTCCTATGTCGCCAGATGATGTGCCGGCGGGCCGACTCAACGAGCTGATCAGTCGGGGCGAGATGTTCCTGTTCGTCGGACGGCCGCACGAGGCTAGGGCCGACCTTCAAGCGTTCCTGCCTGGTCACCGAGGTTTCGGCGGCAGCTCCATCGGGCTGGTTGCCATCAGCTACCTAGCCGAGGCGGAGTACCGCGTTGGCGCGTGGGACGACTCACTTGGCCACGCCGAGCAGGCCCTATCGTTGATCATTGACAGCGGTCAGACATGGTTGCTCGCCCTGGCCCACGCCATCCCCGTACTGGTTTTGGCGGCGCGTGGACAGTGGGTCGAGGCAGGGGCGCACACCGAGCAAGCGCAAGCCGCCGCCACCGCACTCGGCGACCGAGCCAGCCTGTCGTACGCAGCCAACGCCGCGGTCCACTTGGCTTCCTGTCGTGGAGACGCACTTGCTGTGATCTCGGCCGTCCAGCCGCTTCTCGAGACCCCCGTCGGGTCCGCGACGCATGAGCCCGGCGTATTCGGTTGGCGGAGTCAGTACGCGGAGGCGCTCATTGCCCTTGGGCGCCACGGCGACGCCGCCTCCGTGCTGCACGACCTCCGGACAATAGGCACCCGGAGGAACCTACCCTCGACGATGGGCACAGCGGCCCGCATCGAGGGTGTGCTCGACGCCGCAATGGGCGATCCGACGGCCGCGCGTGCCTTGTTCGAACACTCGATGCGCGAAGGCCGCGCGAACGCCCTGGATCTCGCTTTGGCCCCACTCGCATATGGGAGCTTCCTGCGCCGCCGTGGGGAACGCCGCCGTGCGCGAGAGCTGTTGAACGCCGCACTTGGGGCCTTCGGCGCGCTGCAAGCGGAGCCCTTTATGGCCCGTTGCCGCTCCGAGTTGCTCGCTTCGGGACTGCCTGATCACGCCACGAAGGCTTCCGGCCCTTCGATCGTCAGTGAGCTCACGCCTCAGGAGCGGGCGGTGGCCCGGCTGGTCGGCGCGGGCCGGACCAATCGGGAAGCTGCGGACCAGCTCGTACTGAGCGTTAAGACGGTGGGCTACCACCTGGGCCACGTGTACGCCAAGCTCGGTGTCCGGTCCCGCTCGGAACTTGCGGCGCTGCTCGCCCACTCGGAACTGAGCGGAACCTAGGCATTTGCCTGAGGCGCCCAGGCGCCTGTTATCCCTAGGTTGGGCCATGGCCCGTGACATCGGGCCCGCGACAAATGGCTCACCGAATCACGCGATACCCGCATCGGCTCCGATGCCGCATCCAACTGGTCGGCCGGCTGGTCCCGGCCTAACCTGCCTAGTCCGTCCGACCCTCGAATTGATAGCGTTTCCGGCGGCTCCCATTCGTTGGTTCATCGGTCCGGCAGAGAGCGATGGGTCTTGACGTCTGAGTCGACCTTTGTGCCTAGCCCACAGCGCCGCGCTCAGTCCGTCCCGCTAATCAGGGGTGGACGGGCCCGAGCATGCCTAGCTTACTGAGCTTCGCCCGAGGCTCGAAATCTCCTCGGTGTCTTCACATGGCCATAGTGGGGACGGTATTGACAACTCGCGACGGCCGCCACCTCATCCTGGTTCCCCAGGGGTGCTAGCGCGGCGAAATGCACAAAAAGGAGCTGCATCCGGTGAGCGTGTTCTCTCGCTGGTTCTTGCCGCCGATGCTCGAATGACGAGAGGAAAGCCATGATGAGACGCATCACGACAGTGGCTGCAGTTTCGGCCTTGGTGGTTGCCGCAATGCTGGTGGCCGGTGTCCCGGCCGAGGCGAGCCCAGGCGACCTTGATCCGACGTTCGGCGGGCACGGCCTGGTGGTGACCGACTTCGGCGGCGAGGAGGGCGCGAGTGCCGTGGCAATCCAGGCCGACGGCAAGATCGTGGTGGTCGGGGAGGCCGACGGTGACTTCGTGGTCGTCCGCTACCTGCCCGACGGCGCGTTCGATACATCATTCGGGGTCGGCGGCAGGCAGGTCACCGACTTCGGCGGCATGGATGTCGCGACCGCAGTGGCGATCCAGGGCGATGGCAGGATCGTCGTCGCCGGGGGGACTCATGGTCCGCCGACCCCAACCAATCCAGCTCCGGCGTGGGACTTTGCGCTGGAACGCCTCAACGCGGATGGCTCGCTCGACACGGGATTCTCGGGTGACGCGAGACAGACCACCGACTTCGGCGCGGACGACCGGGCCAATGCGCTGGCCCTCCAGGGGGACGGCAGGATCGTGCTGGGGGGAGGGAGCGGCTCGGATTTCGCTCTTGCCCGCTTCAACCCGGATGGTTCGCTTGACAGCAGCTTCTCCGGCGACGGCAGGCAGACGGCGGACTTCGGGGGGCAGGACAGCGTCGCCGGAGTCGTGGCCCAAGGCGATGGCAACCTCGTTGCCGGCGGCTCCACCTCCTACGGGCAGACAGATGAGTTCGCGCTTGCCCGCTTCCGCCCGGACGGATCACTCGACTCCTCCTACGGCATCGGCGGCAGACAGACTACGGACTTCGGCGGCGAGGCCTCGGCCGGCGGCGTCGCGATTCAGGCGGACGGCCGGGTCATCATCGCCGGTGGCGTCGTGCTCCCCAGCAGTCCGGACACCCGCCTCAGTGACTTCGCGCTCGCTCGGTACGACGTGAACGGATCTCTGGACACCTCGTTCGGGTTCGGCGGCAAGCAGACCAGCGACCTCGATGTGGAGGACTACGGCAACGCCGTCGCGCTCGGTGCGGACGGCAAGATCGTCGTGGTTGGCCAGTCGATGCGGGACTTCACGCTCGGAGGCTTCTGCTTCGGGATCGCCATGTTCAACCCCGACGGTTCCCCGGACCTCACGTTCTCGGGCGACGGCAAGCAGATCACGTCCTTCGGCGGCGCGAGCGATGTGGCCCGTGCCGTGGCCGTCCAAGCCGACGGCCGGACCCTGGTGGCTGGTTTCACCTCCACACCCGGCTTCACGAACGACATCGCCCTCGCGAGATACCAGTCGCCATTCGGGCCGGTCGACACCAGCCCGCCGGAGACCTTTATCACCGGCGGTCCTTCGGGCACCGTGACCGCTACGGCCGCGACCTTCAGCTTCAGCTCGAGCGAGCCGGGCTCGACGTTCCGGTGTCGCGTGGACGGGAGTGCGTTCGTTGGGTGTAGCTCGCCGAACACCACCCCGACACTCACGCCGGGGCCGCATACCTTCGAGGTGAAGGCGACGGACGCCTGGGGAAACACCGACCCCTCTCCGGCCGTGTGGACCTGGACGATTGCGCCAGCCGATACCAGCCCGCCGGAGACCTTCATCACCGGCGGTCCTTCGGGCAGCGTGACCGCTACGGCCGCGACCTTCACGTTCACCTCGAGCGAGCCGGGCTCGACGTTCCGGTGCCGCCTCGACGGGGCTGCCTTCACGTCGTGCGGCTCGCCCTACACCACCGCCAACCTCGCGAGGGGACCGCATACCTTCGAGGTGACGGCCACGGACGCCAGCGGGAACATCGATCCCACCCCGGCCTCGCGAAGTTGGACAGTGGTCCTCGACTACCGCGCGGCGGTGCTGGGCACGCCGGGACTTGTTTCCTACTGGCGCCTCGACGATACGTCTGGAACCACTGCAGCCGACGCCACGGGCGCGAACGCGGGTCTTTACTACAACGGTGTCGCGCTAGGTCAGCCAGGAGCGCTGCTCGGCGACCCGAACTCGTCGGCCGGATTCGACGGCTCGAACGACTACGTGGCCGTCGCCGACGGCGCGTCGCTGGACACCGGCGACAGCCTCACGCTCGAAGCCTGGGTCAGGCGGGCCAGCACCTCCAACTCCGCGAGGACCGTGCTCTCGAAGGGGTCCGGCTCCTGGCGGCTGAGTTTCGTCAAGGACACCTTGACTTTCTCCAAGGGTGGCTCGGGGATGATCGCCGCGGCGAGCGTCCCGACCAAGGACACGACCAGCTTCCACCATCTTGTGGCGACCAAGTCCGGGCACCTGGTGACGCTCTACATCGACGGCATCGACCGGACCGGCCAAGTCACCAGCCGCGCGGTCGGCAACAACGCGACCGCCCTCAACATCGGCCGCGACACGGACGGGACGCAGTACTTCGCCGGGCTCATCGACGAGGTAGCGATCTACAACGTCGCGCTGAGCAGCGCTCAGGTGCAGCAGCACTTCACCGCCAGCGGGCGGTGAGGCGAACCAGACGTCGCCCCGATGGCGGCGCCGGCCCAGAAGGGGGTTCTCATGAAACTCATCACGCCTGGTGGACCGAACGCGGCCCGCGGGTTGCTGGCCCTTGCCCACGGGAGACGAGCGAAGCCTCGAGCCGTCCTTGCGGCGGTCGTCCTGTGTGTCGCGGCGATTACGGGCACCGCGCTCGCGATGCCGTCGCACGCCGCCACGGGGGCTGCAGGGGCTGTCGTCAACCAGCAAGACCGCCCAGTCGGCCATCAGATCCTGATCATTGACCCGCCGCGCGGCGTCCCGGGTAGGCACGTCGCCGTTCACCTGTGGTACCCGGCAGATCCACGGGGCTTCTCGGCCGCGCCGAAGACCGTCTACACGTCGGCGTTGAACGGTCGGGCGCTCCCGCAGGGGTACCGGCCGCTGTCCTGGGTCCTCACCGGCGGGACCGCCCGCGAGAATGTGCCGGTCGACCCGCGCGGCCCAGCCTTCCCGGTGATCGTGTTCTCGCACGGCAACCTGAACGACCCGATCGACTACGCCTACACGCTCGAACAGATCGCCCGTGCCGGCTTCGTCGTCGCGGCTCCGTCGCATACCGGCAACAGCCAAGACGACGTCCGGATCGACTACCTCGTCAGCACGCTCGGTCCATTGGCGAACTGGACCTGCAACGACTCCCTGCCACCACCATGCTCTCGAACGGACATCCCGGTCAGCATGAAGGACCGCGTTGCTGACGTCTCGGCGGTCCTGGACAACCTTCCGGAGTGGCTGGGCGACCGCGTCGACCTGTCCGAGGTGGGCGTCATGGGTCACTCGCGCGGAACCGTCACCGCGCTCGCCGCTGCCGGAGGCAGTGCGCTCTGGAACATCAAGCCCGTGGGACAGGTCCTGGACCAGGCCAAGTTCAAGGTCAAGGTCAAGGGAGTCATGGGTCTGGCCATCGGCTCGCCGTCGATCACCAGTGGCGTCGACCTTCAACAAGTGACTGTTCCCACGCTCCTGGTCGCCGGCGACCAAGACCGGACCTCGCCGATGGCCGTGAGCCAGTTCGCCATCGACAAGATCTCCAGCAAGGACAAGGCCCTCGTGATCATCAACGGAGCGGTCCACCGCAGCTTCGACTCGACGTACTGCGACCAGACCCAGGCAGCAGGCGCCATCGCGCAGGGCAACGAGCACGCCATCCTCGATCGGCAGACCATCAGTCAGATCGTGACCGCTTTCCCGTTGTCGGGCCGTCCGATGGACTACTGCTCCTTCGACACCTTCACCAGCCCGGTGGACATCCGGGACGAGATCAACGTCCTGATCGACCCCGACTTCAACATCACCCCTCAGACTGTCCCCGCGACGGGCCTGGACAGCGACACAGTCAAGGACCGGGTCGTCGGGCTCGCCACCGACTTCTTCGGCAGAGTCCTCAAGTAGTGAGCCCTCGGCCCAGAGAAGCTGCGCACGTATGCGTCGGCCCGATGCATCGTCCGGGCCAGCCCGCGGCCTGACGACGTCCTCCAAATACGGCATTTGTGCACGCCATGCGCGCTCAAGCGTGCGACGAGGCGTCGGCAGGCGCGAGTGCGGGCATAAGAAAGAGACCTCACTGACCTGGGGGTCAAGGGGTCGCAGGTTCAAATCCTGTCAGCCCGACCGACAGGGCCCTGACCTGTTTCGCAGGTCAGGGCCCGTTTTCGTACGATCCGCGCGCCGTTGTGTCCCGCTTTGTACCGCGTCCGCGGCGTTCCTGGGCCCACAAACCCCGAAAGCCCACAAGTCAAGGGGTTCAAGCCCCTAGCTCGGGTATCACTGAGGCCATCTGCCGCTCGTCGCGCCTGAGCTGATTGCGCCCCGGGCGCGGTTTCGCTGCCGTGCTTCGGCGAATGAACTAGTAGCAAAGAGGGCTTCCAGGACAGCGCATGCCAATCGTGCAGCCACCGCGAACCCAAATTCGTGGTTCGACTGCGGCATCGCCAGAGCAGGGTGTAGTTCGGAACGAGGGTCATCGAGCTGGCCCAGAACAGAACCAAACCCGAGGAGGTGGCTTTCACCCAGACAAGGGCCGGCGGAGCGTCAGGAGACATGGGGCGCCGACCGTCATTGCCCTCACCCGCTGATCCGCCGTTCGCGCGTCGCTCGATTCTGCCGGCGACGTCGCCACACCCCGACCCAATCTCATGTGCAGCTCATCAGGAGGATCCCATGCTCACGAGTGCATCCGTCACCGCCAACATCCCTGCCGCCGATCTCACGCGAGCCCGATCGTTCTACGCCGACACCCTCGGCCTGGAGCCAGCCATGGAGCTCGGAGACGCCGGGATGCTGATCTATCGCACCGAGGGCGGCACGGCGTTCAGCGTCTACCAGACCGAGTACGCCGGCCAGGCCGGTCACACCATCGCCCAGTTCCACGTCGACGACGTCGAGGCCGAGGCGCGCGCCCTGCAGGCCAAGGGTGTCGCTCTCGAGACCTACGACATGCCGGGCGTGGAGTGGGATGACGGCGTCGCCTCCATGGGCGATATGGGCAAGGCTGCCTGGTTCAAGGACAGCGAGGGCAACATTCTCTGCCTCGACTCCGGGCTCCCGGAAGCCTGAGCAGTCACGCGCCCGAGGCGACCCCAGTGGGCCTGGAATTGCCTCGTAACGGTCAACGCCCGCGCCATATCCCCTGTGCCCAGGTCGCCACCCTCGAGGATTGCCTTGAGCCGGGCCAGGTCCTTGGTGGTGGCTCGCCGCATGGCGCGCTCCATCATCGGAGCGGTGAACCGTGAAAAGCCGGAGGGGTTGCCTCTGTTCCGCAAGGTCATCTGGGTCTGTCCGGCGCCGCTTGGCTCCCATGTTTACGTGGTCTCCATCGGGAACGGGCCATCAGCAGTGCGCATGACGAGCCGCCGCGTCGGCTCGAGCTCGACCACTTCGTAGGTGTACGACAGCTGTCGACCCAAGAACTGGGCAACGAAATCCATCCGTGAGCCGACCGCGACAGGCGGCGGAGTCTGCCAGTCCACGGATCGAATATTGGCGTACCACCTGGGCGCGTTCGTCGGGTCGCCTGCGAACGCGGCGAGAGTCTCAAGCGGGCACTCGATCGTCGTCCGCACCGTCACATCCACACCCACATCGTCATTGAAGCGGCCGAAGCCTCGAATGGAAAGCCGGCTCGGGGACCGGCTTTCGCATACCGACGTCACTGTCGCTTGGGTGAGGGTCATGCTGAGGCCATCTGGCGGAAGAAGCGCTCGGTCGCCGTATCGAGCGGGTAGATGAGCTCGATCCGCAGCTCGTCGAGGGTCACGTCGACCGCCGCGTCGAAGCGTGCCGTCAGCACGATGGTGCGCATGATCCTGTCGCCGACGCGGAACCAGGGACAGACCACGAGGCTGTCGGGGCCGGTGTCCAACGGCTTCGGCAGGTCGGCCACCGCGGACTCGGCGAGGTCAACCTGGTCCTGCAGGCGTTCGTCCAGGGGCGCCCGGTCGCGCTGACGACGCAACCTGGCCAGGGCGGCATACGCGACCTCGGGCCAGTTGACAATCACGTCCCGGGAGGCGGGGTTGTCGAGGTAGAACTCGACCATGTTCGTGGCGACGAGGCCGTCGCCGAAGAGCGGACTGCAGGCCCGATTCGCCGCAACCACAACGGAGTACGCATCGAGCACTTGAGCCGGGAACGGCTCGTGGGCGGCGAGCAACCGGTCGATCGCGGCGGCATACGGTTCCAGCTCCGGGTCACCGACCGACCCCTGCCGGTATGCCGGCGCGAACCCTGCCGCTTGCAGCAGCAGGTTGCGCTCGCGCGGGGTCAGGTCGAGCACGTCGGTCAGCCGGAACACCATCTCGCGGCTCGGCCGCGACCGCCCGGTCTCGAGGAACGAGACGTGGCGTGCGGTCGAGCCGCGCGGCCCGCGAGCTCCAGCTGGCCCAGGCGCCGTTGCTGCCGCCACTGGCGCAGGCGCACCCCGAATGGGCTGCCTGGAGCACTGCTGTGCGACGCCATGAGCAGCACTGTGCCACCGGCCTGGTCACGGATCCATTCCCCAGCAGGGAATCGCCCTCCACGCGGACGCCACGGATGGTTGAGGCATGACGACACTGCGAGCCCAGGTCACGATCGACGCCCCAGCGGCCGCCGTCTGGGACGTCGTGGCGCACCGTTTCGACCACGTCGCCGACTGGGCCACGGTCATTCCGGCATCCCACCCGGCACCCGGTGACTCCCGGGTTCTCGGCGCACCCGTCGCAGGCCGCGTGTGCACTACTGGTCTCGGCGCGGTCGCGGAGGTGACCGAACGGATCGTGTCGTACGACGAGGCGGGGCGCACCCTGACCTACGAGGCCGAGGGCCTTCCGCCGTTCCTCCGCACCGCCCGAAACCGGTGGCGTGTCACGGCCTTGGGCGACCAGCGCAGCAGGGTGGACCTCGAGGCGGCGCTGCAGGTGCACGGGGTCCTCGGCTGGGTCCTCTATCCGGTGATCCGGCTCCAGATCGCCCACATCACCCCAGGGTTCCTGGCGGACCTCAAGCACTTCGTCGAGACGGGACGGCCATCCCGGCGCAAGCAACGCCAGCTCGACGCCCGGATCACAACCGCTCGCAGGCCCTGATCCAGAGCCATGGCGGTCCTGGTCATGGACAGTGATGCGCCTCGCGCGAGGGTGATGCGTCCGGGGTCGGCGCCATCACCGAGGACTCTCGCGACGGTCTCCCTAGGAGTGGCCGCCGAACCCGCCGCGCGAGTCGCTTGGTTGAGTCGTCGTCACCCGGCCCATTCGCTGCGAAAGGCCCCGGGCGGGCACCCGTACATCCGCTTGAACGCCTTCGAGAAGGACGACTCGTTGTCGTAGCCGACGTCCCTGGCGATGGCGCCGATGGTCCGTGAGGTCGTCGTGAGGTAGCCAGCGCCCTGGCTGAACCGAACCCGGGTCAGGTGGCTCAGTGGTGGCTCACCCACCGAGTCGCGGAACCGTGCGGCGAACGCCGTACGGGACATC
This sequence comes from Intrasporangium mesophilum, assembly GCF_054783095.1. Taxonomy (NCBI): domain Bacteria; kingdom Bacillati; phylum Actinomycetota; class Actinomycetes; order Micrococcales; family Intrasporangiaceae; genus Intrasporangium; species Intrasporangium mesophilum. The sequence goes on from NZ_BAAGRF010000003.1 coordinate 368,714, forward strand.
CCCACCTGCCGCGCGAGGCCCTCCACCGTCCACGGCGCCCGAGGATCGCGTCGCATGAGCCTCAGGGCGGTCGCGATCGGGGCGCCGGTGCCGTCGCTACTCGGCAGGAGCACGAGCGCGGGCTCTGCTGCGCGAGGTACTGCCGGAAGAACTCGGTGAGGAAAAGGTCAGCGACCTTCGACAAGACCGCGGCCTCGCCGGGGGCGGGGTGGTCCGAGGCGAGCAGGTCGGCGAACGGCTGGAGCCACCGGGTCACCCTGCTGCTCCCGTCCTGCTGGAGCACGAGTGCCCGCGGCAGCAGGTCGGTCATGTCCTCGGGCAGGAAGGCGGCCTCGAACGCGCCACACAGGACAGTCGTGCTCGGCCCGGTACCGCCGTACGCAAGACGCCCAGCCGCGTCCGGTGGGTGATCCGCGAGGATCTTCTCGAGGTCCCGCACCGGGCTGCTCGGGTCATCGCGCACACGGTGTCCCGTGCCTTGAGGCAGCACGACGATGGTCCCGGCCTCGAGCCGATGAGACTCGGCCGGACGGTCGAGCTCAAGCCCCGCCGCGCCGTCGAGGACGATGTGGAACTTCGCGAGATCCGAGGCGTCGACCTGAAAGCCCCACAGGGCGGTGAAATGCGAGCGACACAGGATCGTGCTCCTGACGTTGATGCCCCTGAGCACGTCGGCGAGGTCGTCCGAGGGAGCGCTGACGCGCTTCACAGCACCAGCGTACGTGCATGTGGACGATCGGACATGTCGCTTGTCCAGCAGAACATGGAGGTTGCATACGCAGGCTCGTAGCGTCGTGGCGAAGTTTCTTGTGACGTACCACGGTGCCGGCGCTCCTCGGACCGAGGAGGAGGGACGACAGGCGATGGCCGCATTCATGACCTGGGTCGAGCAGGTCGGCTCAGCCCTGGTCGATCCTGGAGCCCCGCTCGGCGGTTCCGCTGTCGTCTCGAGCGCGGGCGTGGCGGACGGCGTCGCCGAGGGACCGGCCGGCGGCTATTCCGTCATCGAGGCAGAGGACCTCGCGGCGGCGACCGCCCTGCTGCGGGATCACCCCTTCGTCGGACGTGGCGGTGCACTCCGGGTCAGCGAAGCCGTGTCACCCGGCTGAGCGCAACCCGGCGGGCTCCTCCTACATGTGCATCGCCTCGTATACCCACATGTCCATGGGGCACGACTCGAGCAGCGAGACCGCTGCATCCATCGACTCGGCCTGAACGATCGAGTAGCCGAGTGCGGGTGGAAGGTCCGCGCCGATCTGGGCGACAGCGCCGTCCTTGGAGACGTCGTGTCCGTTGAACAGCGGGTTCCCCGAGTCGACGACGTGGCCTTGCATCGAGGACCACCACGCCTTCTGTGCCTGGATGAACTCGGGGGGGCGCTCCATCGTGCCGTGCGCGAGGAAGACGAACTTCTTCATGGTGACTCCTTGGTGGCGGGTGAGTGCCGTTCGAAGTGGGTTGCGTAAGTCTCGAGGGACTCCGAGTCGTCGCCCCGCCAGGGGAGGAAGTGATCGACCCAGGTCTGCAGGGAGCGAAGCGGTGCGCGTTGGAGAGCCAGAAAGGCAACATCCCGTATGCCGCGATCAGCACGCCAGCTTGGGCTTGATCGACGTCCGCAGACACGATGTCAGAAGTTTGGTGACACCCGGCATCGTCTGCGAAACCACCCGCGGATACCCGAGGTCGTTTACCCGCCGTGACGCGCCGGTCGAGCACCGCTTCTGAGTGGCGACGGTGGGAAGATACCGGCGTGACCGACCAGGTTTCGGTTCTGGGGCTGAATATCGCGTACGAGCGAGTGGGAAGCGGGCCACCGGTGGCGCTTGCCCACGGCTTCGTGGGCGACGCGCGCTCGACGTGGGGCAGCCAGATCGATGCGCTCGCAGCCGATTTCACGGTGATCGCGTGGGACGCTCCGGGCTCGGGACTGTCAGCGGACCCTCCCGAGGGCTTCGGCATGAACGACTACGCCGACTGCTTCGTCGCCCTCCTTCGGACACTTGAAATAGATCGAGCCCATCTGGTCGGGATCTCCTTCGGCGGAGCGCTGGTGCTAGCCGCCTTCCACCGGCATCGCAAACTCACGTCCTCACTCGCACTCGTGAGCGGGTACGCCGGCTGGCTGGGCTCGCTGGGAGCTGAGGATGCCAAGCAGCGGCTCGCCCGATCGCTTCACGCCTCGGGGCTCGCTGCCGACGAGTTCGCGGCCGCGATGGCGCCGTCGATGTTCTCGCCGTCGGCGGGGGGTGAGCTGGTCACCGCCTTCATCGACAGTGTGAGGGCGGTCCGTCCGAGTGCCTTCCGGGCCATGAGCCGCGCGTGCTTCGAGGACCAGCGTTATGTGCTTCCCGAGATCGACGTGCCAACGCTCCTGGTGTATGCCGACCACGACGTGCGCGCTCCAGTCGCGGTCGGCGAGGCGATTCATGCTCTGGTGCCCAGTTCCGAGCTCGTCGTGCTTTCCGGTCCCGGCCACGTCAGCTCGGTTGAAGCGCCGCAAGACGTCACCAGAGAGTTGCGGCGCTTCCTGCACTCGGTCGAGCACCGCACGGGTCAGCCGTGACTCAAGCCGTAGAAGGTCGAGGCTGTCCGCGGCGCGAGTGAAGACAGACAGGCTCGCGCGTCACGGGCTTCCACCGGAGCCGCTCGCCCCGCATCCCGGCGACCGCGGGAAGGATGCCTTTGTCTGTGCTCTCGAGCTCGGGGACGCCGTCGCCCGTCACAGCGACGCTGTACCTGTCGCTGGCACGACGCTACGGGGCACGCCCTTTCCAACATTGTCAGCGGCCGATCAGGGTTGAGTCCTTGGCGGGTTCCTTCGCGGCGAGGACGGTGGGCCCGTTTTGGGCCCAACACGGTCAGGCCCCGTCTTCATGCCCCGCCCCCGGCCGCCGTTGACGACACCGAGGGCGAGGCTTCTGCGGACCAGTTCCGGACCACCAGGCCGAGAACGCGGTCCCGGCGCGGACTGGGACACCTTCGCGAGTCCGCTGAACGTCGAACCTCACCTTTCGCAATAGGAGTCACACTGCGCGTCACCACCAGTGACAGTGCCGTCTCGTGAGGTGTGTGTCACCACGAGGTCTTTGGTGGTGCTGACCATGCCGTGAGTTGTCCTGGAGTGGCTCCCTTCTCGACAGCGCGTCGTGGTGAGGGCGGTCATGGGTGCCTCGGGCAGGTAGCGGCGCCCGGTCACGGCCAATTCGGCGTGGGTCCCGACCAGGACGGCGCCCGCGAGGCGGAGCAGTTCGACAACGGGTATGCGGCCGGCGGAGAAATCGCGTTAAGCCACAGGTGTGTGCGTGGGGCCAGCCCCGGGGGCGGTCGGGGCTGGCCGCGTTCTGTGTCCGTCCAGTCGTTCCTACCTTTGCTGTCATGGACACCGACCGCACGTACGCCGACTCGCGCGCCACCTCGGAACAGAGCTGGAACCGGCTCACGAGGACGCTCGGCGTCCTAGGACTGGTCACCGTCCCGCTGCTGTTCGCCCCGACCATCGCGATCTCCACCCTCGGAGAGCCTGACTTCAGCGGGCCTCCGGGCAACGTCACCGCATTCCTCGACGCCGTCAGCCAGACCTCTTGGGTACCGGCAGCCACGGCGTTCCAGATCCTCGGCTCCCTGGCCCTGCTCTGGTGGGCGGTCGGGTTCGCCGTGTTGTTGCGACGCCACGAGGGCGAGCCGGCGTGGCGCTCGACGGTGGCGCTCGCATCCATCGTGGTGTTCGCGGCATACGTCGTGCTCGAGCCCTTCTGGGCAGCCGCAAGCGCACGTGAGTCGGTGAGCCGCGAGCTCGCCGTCTTCGCCTTCGACGCGGGCAACATCGGGTTCGCGAACTCATGGCTGGCGCTGGGGAGCTTCGCTGTGGCGTGCGGGTCGGTGGCCCTCACGGCGCGAGCGCTGCCCAGGTGGCTCGGCTGGCTCGCCGTCACCTCGGGCGTCGGCTTCGTCGTGGCCCGGCTCGACTGGACGAGCGGCGCGTGGTTCCTGCCTTACGCGGCCTTCTGGGTGTGGGTCGTCGCCGTCTGCATCGTGCTGCTGCGGCGCGGCGCGAGGGAGACCCCGCACCCGCTTGCCCGGGCCTGAAGGACACGCCAACCACGCAGGGCGGGGGGCCTCCCCGCTTGGCCGTATCCAGCGTCCCCGACGGCTATGTCGGTCGGGACGGGTCCCTCCCGGTCGAGACCGGGAGCTCGACGCTGACGATGGTGCCTGATGGTGTGTTGCTCCCGAGCCGGATAGTGCCGCAGGCCGCGGTAACGCGGTCGCGCATATTGGCCAGGCCGCCCGTTGCCGTGCGTGCGTGGGCGTCGAAGCCTCGTCCGTTGTCGGCGATGGTGACCCGCAGGTGGCCGGGTGTGGATGCTTGAGGTTGTCCTGGCGACGTCAATCCTCCACGACGGCGGGTGGCCAGCTGGCGGGCTGTCGCGGTCCGCCTGCGTCGACGGGGATGCCGCCGGCGCCGGCGGGGTCGGCGTCGGCCACCCTCGTTCAGCGGTAGTGGCGGCGGACCGTCTCGTGGTCGCTCGGTCCTGGTGTCCACTCCGCGATCCAGGGCCCGGTGCCCTCGGACTGGTCGAGGACTCCGTCCTCGAGCCAGGTGAAGTCTCCGTCGAGGACGCGGGCCGCGATCCGTCCGTCGTTGTCGTCAGTGTTGGTCCAGAGTCGTTGGAAGAGGTGGTCCACGCGTAGTCGGGCCTGTTCGCAGAAGGCTTCGGCGAGCGCGTACGCCGCCTTACCTTGGTCGGGGTCTTCGGTGCGGATCATCTCGGCGCGTGCGCAGGCCGCAGCGATGGCGAACAGCTCGGCGCCGATATCGACGATGCGTCCGAGGAAGCCCTGCTTGTACTCGAGCCTGGCCTGCCAGCGCGACATGCCGTAGAAGGTCTGGCGGGCCAGCTTGCGTGAGGATCGCTCGGCGTACCTCAGGTGCCGGGCCAGTGGACCGAAGTCGTGGAAGCCGGTAGGCACGGTTCCGGTGCCGGCGGCGAGGTGGGGGAGCCACTTCGCGTAGAAGCCGCTTGCCTTCGCCGCGGCTCTCAGCTTCTGATGAAGGTCGGCGTCGGGCTTGGCCAGATCGCCCGCCGCGGCCAGGTGTGCGTCGACCGCCTCGCGCGCGATGACCAGGTGCATGATCTCGGTGGATCCCTCGAAGATCCGGTTGATGCGCAGGTCGCGGAGGAGCTGCTCGACGTTCACGGCACGCTCCCCGCGGGCGGCCAGCGACGCAGCGGTCTCGTAACCCCGCCCACCTCGGATCTGTACGAGCTCGTCGGCGACCAGCCACGCCATCTCACTGGACCAGAGCTTCGCCAGCGCGGCCTCGATGCGGATGTCCTTGGTCCCTGCGTCTGCGAGCGCTGCCGACAGCTCGAGCACAGCCTCCAGGGCGAACGTCGTCGCAGCGACGAATGAGATCTTCTCCGCGACCGCGCCATGCTGGCCTATGGGCCGCCCCCACTGCACACGTTCGGCCGACCACTCGCGGGCGATCTTGAGTGACCACTTGCCGGCCGCTGCGCACAGGGCGGGGATGGAGAGCCGCCCGGTGTTGAGCGTGGTCAGCGCGATCTTGAGGCCCTGGCCCTCGGCGCCAAGCCGGTTCTCGACCGGCACTCGCACCTGGTGGAAGCGGGTCACGCCGTTTTCCAGGCCCTTGAGGCCCATGAACGCATTGCGCCTCTCGACCGTGATGCCCTCGGAGGCAGTGTCGACGACGAAAGCGCTGATCCCGCCACGGCCGCCGTCGTGCTGGGGGACTCGCGCCATCACGACGACGAGCTCGGCGATGACGCCGTTGGTGGTCCACAGCTTCACACCGTCGAGCAGATAGCCCGTTCCGTCGGACGAGGGCGTCGCAGTCGAGGACATCCGGGCCGGATCGGAACCGACGTCGGGCTCGGTGAGCAGGAAGGCGGTAATCGCGCCTGCGGCACAGCGGGGCAGGAACCGCTGTTTCTGTTCCTCGGTCCCGAACATCCTGACGGGCTCCGGCACGCCGATCGACTGGTGCGCCGACACGAGCGCGCCGATGCTCGGGTGTACAGACCCCAGGAGCATCAGGGCTCGCCCGTAATACGCCATGGTGAGCCCCAGGCCGCCGTAGCGCCGCGGGATCTTGATGCCGAAAGCGCCGATGTCCGACAGTGCCGCGAGGTACTCGTTCGGAATCCGGTCCTCGCGCTCAACGCGGTGGCCGTCGATGGTCTCGCACACCGCGCGCAGCTTCGCCAGAAAGGCCTCACCGCGCTCGATGTCGTCGTCGGCGCCGCGGGGGTGCGGGTGGATCAGAGAGAGGTCGAAGCGGCCGAGGTAGATCCCCTTGGCGAAGCTGGGGCGGTTCCACTCGGACTCGCGTGCGGCCTCGGCCAACGCCCTGGCCTCGGACTCGGTGGCGCCCAGCCGCGTCCCCGAAGCCCCCTCGCTGTCTCTCGCGGACTGCACGGGGAGCGGTTCTACCACCTCGCCGGCGTCGCGCCGCTGTGCTTCCCTCTCGGACACGTCGTGACTCATCTGCGCCTCCCGTTGTCACCACCAGTGTTACCTATTGGTAACCGACATCGGAAGAAGTAACCGGCACCACCTCTGTCACGGAGTCGAACGATCGGACGCGCAGGTCAGCGGTAGTCGGCGAAGACTCTTCTTGTCGAACCGTCCACGGTCATCGTTCCTCCGTACGGCACGATCCACTGTGGCCTGGTGTGACCGAACGGTGGGCCGACGACCACGACTGCGTCCGGGTTGTACCGCGCGATGACCGCGAAGGCCGCGTCCCGCTGCTCGTCGCGCTTGGCTCGACGTTCGGCGGCGGTGGGCTGGACGGTGAAGTCCGAGGTGGGTGGCCTGGCGACTATCACGGCGTCGATCGCCGACAGCAGACCGCGCTCGCCCAAGGAGCGCAGGATATAGCTGAACTCGCGGGCTGGGATCAACTCCTCGGACGTCTCCAGCAAGAGCACGCCACCCTTCAGGACTGACGGGTCTGACGGGAAGCGGCCAGCGGTGAGGATCCACTGGATCGCCTCGATGCAGCCACCCCACGTGCGTCCGGTCACTGGGCGCTCGGGTCCGGACCAGGACCATGGCTCGGTGGGTTCGCGGCTCCCGAACTCTGTCAGGGCGCGGGGGTCGTTCCATTCGAGACCCATGTCCTCTGACTCTCCGGGCTCGGTCACCTCAACACGCTCGCCGGTCAGCAGGGCGGCACGAAGCGATATCTCGTGCACGCGATCCAGACGCGGTCCGGGACCGATGTGGACCTGCGTCGATCCACCGTAGAAGCCCGGGACGCCGTTGCTCCACAGCCAGTTCAAGACGTTGGTGTTGTCGCTGTAGCCGAGGAAGGGCTTGGGATCGTCGGCGATGAGCCGCGCGTCCAGATGCGGGACGACGGTGATCTGGTCGTCGCCGCCGATCGTGGCGAGGACAGCACGGATCTCGGGGTCGGCGAAAGCTGTGTTCAGATCCGCGGCACGTTCTGCGGCAGATGCGCCGAGCTTGCGGGTGGTCGGGTATTCGACCGGCACCAAGCCGGTGACTCCGGCGAGCCGTCGAAGCGCCTGCTCGTGGATCGCCGGCGCGATGGCGGGCGCGGCGAACGATGGCGACAGCACAGCCACCTTGTCACCCGGCCGAGCTTTCGGCACCGAGACGAACTCCATGGCTCGACCCTAGATGCGCCGTCAGTGAAACAAGTAGCCAATAATCACAGGGAGGGGGTGCTTGCCAGCGTTGGCAGGGAGGGGCTGTGGAGACCTCCACACGGGAAGTCGCTCGAGGATGGCGGTGCGGGCCGGTCCTGACCGGCCTGTGCTGCGTCCTCGCCGTGACTGGTGCGTGCACCGACGCGGCAGGACCGCCGGTCCTTTCCCCGCTGTCGACAACGGCCGGACCGCTCGAGAGGGACGGCGACATGAGCGGACCCACCATGACGCCGGTGCAGGAGGCGCCGCCTCCGGTGTATTCCGTGCCGGAAGCCCCTCAGACAGTTCCCGCGCCGCTCGAGTGGCAGGCCCAGAGAGTCGCCCCGACCGGCCCGGTAGTTTCCGCCCGAGCGGCGCTTCGGCCCGGTGCCACGTATCGGATGACGATCGGCCACGAGTGGCAGGAGGAGTCCCTGCCGGGGGTCGCCGCTGGTGCCATCGTCGAGTTCACCGTTCCTGCGAGCGGGTGGTTCCTCGAGAAGGGCGCTGTCGTGAAGGGTCAGGTGAACGGCGGCCAACCTGACGTCGCCGGGGTGCGCGCTATGTCCATCGACAGAGTGGCGAGCGGGGGCTGCGACAGGCTGCGGCGCCGGTGGGTCGACCCCGGGCCGAGACCGATCGACCTCGCCAACGCCCTGCCCAGGAGCTACGGGTTCGACGTCCTCGAGCAGCCTGAGCCCGTCAGGGCATTCGGCCGCGACGGCGTGCACGTCATCCTCCAGGTCCACGCCGAACCGGATGCCAGACGATGCCTCGACTTCAACCTTGCCACCTACCGCAGCATGACCTGGTTCGCCGAGATCGTGGAGCTCTGGATTGTCGACGTCCACGGCCGGCGCGTGGTGATCGAGCGGTCCGCCTTCCCTCAGACGTCGGAGCGGGTGTTGGACCAGCAGCGCGACATGATCGCGACCATCCGAATCCTCGCCCCGTGATCCAGAAGCTCAGATCGGTCCGGGGAGGATGTCGTCAATCGAGCCCCTTCGTGCCTGGCTCGAGCGGCAGGTGTAGCGCGTTCACGGCGAACGAGATCGCGTGGTACCAGCCTGTAAGGAGGAGCAGTTCCAGAGCGCCGTCCTGACCGACGGAGTCGACGAGGTTGGTCCAGGTTTCGTCGTCGAGGTCGGACATCTCGTGCAGAGTGTCGACGGCCGTGAGCACCGGCCGGTCACCGGCCGGCCAGCACGCATCGGTCGGCTTGCCTGTCGCCAGCGACTCGAGCTGGGAGTCGCTGAGCTCCGCCTTCCCAGCGAACTGGGCGATGTGCACGCCCCACTCGTAGCCGGCGCCGCACAGGGCGGTGGTGCGGTCGATGACGAGCTCGCGATGGCGAAGTGTCAGCGCGGATCTGCGCGACAGGTAGTAGCGCCCCCAGCCGGCGACCGACCGAGCCAGGTCGGGCCGCCGGGCGAACACGCGAAAAAGCTGGATCGGGGGTCCGAGCATTCCCAGCGCCTCCGCTGTCTCAGCGTCGTAGGGCGGCTCCACCGGCGCCACGCGCGGATGCTTCGTTTTCAGAGGCATGTCAGTCACGGTAGCATTGGCGCTTCGGAAAGGAAAGCACATGACAGCGACGCCGTTACCCGGACGCCCGGTACGTGGGTCAGAAACAGGCCGGCCCATCATGGCGCTGCTCGACCTGCTCGGGCGACGCTGGGCGCTGCGCGTGCTGTGGGAGCTTCGGAGCGGTCCGACGACATTTCGCGACCTGCAGAAGCGCTGTGGCGGCGTCTCGTCCAGCGTGCTGGCCGAGCGGGTTCGCGAACTGAAAGAGGCGGGGATTCTCGCGCCCGGTGAGGACGGGTACTCCCTGACGGAACAGGGTCGCCTGCTGCTCACGCACCTCGAGCCACTCGACTCATGGGCGAAGGCATGGAGGACGTGATCGCACGCGCGGCCTGACGCACCCGCCTGCCGCTCAGCGGGGCGCGCGCTCGCGGCGGTACCAGTCGCGCCAGACGAGCCGGTGGATCGGGACGAGTCGCGGGATGTCCCGCAGCCCGGGGATCAAGGGGAGCAGCACGAGACCGAGGCTGAGAAGCATCATGAGGCCCCAGACGAGCGCGTCAGCGTTGTCGGACGTGCTGAACGGCGGGACTTGATACCAGAAGGTGTAGAGCCAGAGCCATGGCTGGCCGGGGTAGTTGCCGGTCTCGTTCATCATCCCCCACTGGTCACCGCCGAGGCTGCGCGCTCGGGCCTGGTCCTCGAGGTAGCTTCCGTCGGCGAGCAGGAGCAGTCGACGCGTGGGATCGCCTCCGTAGAAGGCGTTTTCGCTGACGAGCTGCTCAAGCCCGCCGCTCGCCGCCAGGCGTTCGTATGCCGTCGACAGCGCCGGCACCGGGCCGAAGTCACCGGGGACGACCTTGGCGGGGTCTCCGTTGGCGGCGTTGCCCAGGGCGGTCACGTACCCACTGGCCCACGAGGTCTGCTGGTCGGGCGTCGCATGAGCCCACTGGTTGATTGCAGCGGTGAGCGTTGCGTCGCCCGAGACGGCCCGGAGCGGGTTGATGACGAAGTCGTTCGCGGCGTCGATGGGATAGGTGACCCCGGCCCACTTCTGCAGGGGGATGCCCAGGAGCTTCTGACCTTCGGACGCATCGTTGTAGGGCGGGCCGTACCCGGCCGTCCCGCTGTCTCCGGACAGCTCGGCGGCCGCGGTGGCCACAACGTCGTTCGGGGCCGCCTTGGCCCAGTCCTGCAGCGAGATCGCCTTCTCGTCGGGTGAGCCGAAGATGATGGCGAGGACCACCGTGAGGGCGGCGACCGAGGCGAGCGCGATGACGAACTCCTTGACCAGGTCGTAACGGCGCGTCGGGAACGTGTGCGAGTCCGGGGTCTCGACCGCGTGCCGGCGCCGCGCGAGAGTGCTCATGACGACGGCTCCTTCGCGTCGATCGGTGGGACGACGCCCTTGCGGCGGACCAGGATCACGTGCACCACGGTGATGAGACCGACCGCGAGGGGAAGCAGGACCACGTGGAACAACACCATCTGGGCGGTGTTGAGGACGTTGAAGTAGGCGCCGATCCCGACCGAGTTGAGCCCATCCTTGGCTTGGGTGCTGATCCACTGGCTGTCGAAGTTCGACTGGATGAGATATCCGGTGAAGGCCGTGCCGATGGAGGCGAGGAACGCGACCGCACCAGTGACCCAGGTCAGGACCCGTCCGCCACGCCACGCGGCCATCCAGAACTTGCCCCACAGGTGGATGACCATGAAGAAGAAGAAGAGCTCGACCGACCACAGATGGAGGCTGTTGACGAAATGGCCCACCGACGAGGTGTGCCACCATTCCACTCCACCCAGGCTGAGAATGCAGCCCGTGAGGACGATGACGACGAGTGCGGCCAGGGTGAGCACGCCGAAGACGTAGATCCACGACGAGACGTATGCCGGCTGCCGGTCCGGGAGTGCCTCACCCGGTGGGACGGTGTGCTCGATCCGCGTGCGCAGCCGCTCGGTCCAGGTGGTCGAGCTCATCGGTCCACCCCCTTCTCGTCGGGGTTGTCTGCAGATCTCCCGGCGCCTCGCGACGTTTCGCCACGCGCCTTGGGGAAGGGGATCAGCAGCGCCGCGAAGAACACGAGGACCATGAGCACGATGACCAGCAGGTTGGCCAGCGAGATGTGGACGACACCCCAGTCGAGATACGTCCCGGCGCCGTCCTGGGCGGCAAGGAGAGTCACCATGTGACGTCCTCCTTTCTGGTCTCAGACGCTGCGCGGCACGTTGCCGCCGAGGCTGAACATCCAGCGCATCACCTTGTGCCCGGGATCTGCCGTGGGTCCGAACATGAGCGGGCAGCCGCCGTCGATGACGGTGATCCCGTGCCCGCGCGCCCAGTCCGCGGCCTCCTTCGAGACGCTTCCGCCGCCAGGGCCACGGTGCATCCACACCCGCTGGATACCGAGGGCGGCGCACTCCTCGACCGTTGCCCGCGCACGTTCAGGACGGGTTCCGATCACCACCGCCTCGACGCCGCCCGGGATGGACTTCAGGTCAGGGTAGGCGGCGTCACCCTCGACCTCGTCGGCGTTCGGGTTGACGGCGTAGACCTCGTAGCCGCGCTCCCGGAGGCGCTGGTAGACGGCGTTGCTGCCGTGTGAGGCCGCGTTCCGGGATACCCCTGTGACAGCGACCCGCTTGTGGCTCAGGAAGTCAGCCGCGGCGTCCTTGATCGCTTGCATGTCGGTTCACCTCGCCTGGGGGCACGTCGATCGTGCCGCGCTCGAGATCAAGGATCCCCTCGTGCCGGTGGTCCTCTGCCAGGGCCGAAGGTCCCGCTCGTCTCCCGTCCTGGTGCTCGTGTGGCCTGTGGGACAGGCGAGGCCGGGATGGTTCGGCAATATCGTGACTTGCCGTCTCTGAGGGTGAACGCCCTATTAGTCTCAAGTCGCGCGGCTCAAGCAGAGGGGTCACAGTGGACGTCCTGGGGCGGATCCAGCCCCCGGTCTCACGCAAGGAGCCACAGCATGCAGACCCTCACGACCCTTGCCGCGCTGCCGGCGGCCGACTACGGCACGTCCGGGCTGGTCGGCTGGCTGCAGAACAACGCCATCCCTTTGGTGATCCTGATCCTTGCCATCACGGTCCTGTGGGCGGCACGGGGTGGCAATGTCGGCAAGGGCATCACCATCGTGGCCGGCCTGTTCCTGGGCCTGGCCGTGCTGGGCATCGCGACCGGAACCAACGCATCGGACATCGGCACCTGGATGGCCGGTCTGCTCAGAGGCAACAACTGACCGCCATGCGGCTCCCGGACGACGACGAGCTCTACGAGGTGGACCAGACCTACCTCGGTCCACCGGGCCGGTACATCGCCCCGATGCGGCACAAGGCCATCTTCGCGTGGCTCGGCATCGCCCCCTTGGCCTTCGTGATCGCGCGCCAGGTCGGTATGCAGTTCAGCCTGCTCAGCGTCGGCCTGCTGCTCATCGGGACGGTCTGGGCGGCGATGGTGATGGCAGACCACGCGACGCCCGAGCGCCCGATCAGCGCGATCGCCGCTTCTTTCTGGAACGATCTGCGCGCTCCGCGGCTCGACCGGAAGGCCCGTGGGTCAAGGGGCGATGCCTTCGGTCGCGTCACGCGGCCGCGGGGTGCGCTGGGACGGTACCTGGCCCGCCGCGCCCGGCGAGACCGGGAGGAGTGAGCCATGTGGACGCCGTTCAAGAAGGGTCAGGAGCGCCGGGCGCCGGTCGGCGACCAGGCGCAGTACCGCGGCCGGCTCGACGACTGGGCGCTGCGTGCGGTGGTCAACCACGTCACCTTCTCGGGCAAGGGCTCGGACCGGATGGTCGCGTGGTACCTCGCGGACCCGCAGACCTGGAGCTTCCGGTCGGTCGAGGAGGGCGAGGGTCTCATCTACGACCAGGCCGTGCAGCTCGCCGAGCTGGTCGGCACGACGGTGTACTGCCGCGTCACGACCCGGCCCTACCCGGTCCACCACTGGGCCGCCGCGGCATACGCCAACGCCCCGGAGCCCCAGACCGGGTTCGACGAGATGATGCACCGGGACCAGCTGCACATGGCGCAGCACACCCAGGCCGACAAGCTCGTCTTCTACGGGGTCGACCTCGGCGAGCGGGGGGTTGCGCTCAAGGCGCTCGGAAAGGTGCTCTCCGGCGCGGTCGACCGGGAGATGCAGGCGCTGGAAGATCGGCTGCAGGCGGTCGACGCGATCATGGCGGGCCCCGGCATCGAGGCGGCCCCGGCGTCGCCCAAGGACATGGAGTGGCTGCTCGCACGCTCGTTCGCGCTCGGCTGTCCCGTCCCGGTGCCCAGTCCCGACGAGCCCGACCGGCACTCGCTCGACGAGGATGACCTCGCCGAGTTCGTCAACACGGCGTCGTGGACAGCCGAGCCGCTCGGCGCCTCGGTCCGGATCGTCACGGCGGTCAACGACGCGCCGGTGACACGGCACGTCGTGGTCCTGACGGTGGCGCGGGTGGGGGAGATCCAGATCCCCGAGAAGCACGAGCCGTGGATGGCCAAGTCGGACCGACTCGGGTTCCCCGTCGAGTGGTTCTACCGCGTCGACCCGCGAGCGCCGGAGGAGATCTCCAAGGAGATGTCTCGGCTGACCAACCGGATCGACGGGCAGATGACGCACTGGCGTGAGGAGCACGGGAAGCGCCCGCCGAAGCAGCTCGCCCGTCAGGCCGACCGTGCGGCCGACGTCGAGGACGAGATGCGGACGGAGTTCACGGGTCTGTCGACCCGGACACGCGGCTGGTACCGCGTGGCCGTGTCGGGCAGCACCGAGAACGAGGCTCTGGAGCGCGCGGCTCGGCTCGTCAACCTCTACAAGCCGCAGATCAAGCTGGTACGGGAGCTCGGGCAGTACCACCTGGCAAGGGAGTTCGTCCCCGGCGAGCCGTTGTCGGGCAACGCTCACGCGCGCAAGTTCCCGATCCTCAAGGTGGCAGCGGGGTTGCCGGCCGTGACGGCCGAGGTCGGCGACCGCCGTGGCGCACACATCGGCGAGACTGCCGGGCTGTCGGCGCGAGCGGTCTGCTTCGACCCGTGGTTCCTCACCGAGGTCATGGAGCAGGGCGGCCTCGTGCCGGTCGTCGGCACGCCCGGTTCCGGCAAGTCGATGCTGCTGGGGACCTGCTCGTACAAGTTCGTCCTGTCGGGCGTGCGCGGCGTGGCCATGGACCCGGCCGGCCGCCTGCAGAAGATGCTGAAGCTGCCCGAGCTGGCGCACATCTCCCGCAGCGTCGACCTGCTGGGTGGCGCGCCAGGCAGTCTTTCGCCGTATGCCGTTGTGCCAGAGCCGAATCGGGCCATGGTCGCGCTCGACGCGCAGGACGAGGAGGACTTCGCGACCAAGCTCGAGCTCGCGGAGAACGCGGCCCGGTCGACCCGGCGGGACCTCGCGTACGAGACGTTGCGCTGGTGCCTGCCGCTGTCGATGGGTCGCGACCCCAGCGCACAGGCGAGGCTCCGCTCGGCCATCACAGCCTCGCCGGACACCCGGTACTCCTCGCCCATGTCCGTCATCGAGCAGCTACGGCGCGGTGACCAGCTCGCGCAGGACGTGGCCAACGAGCTCGTGGCGGCGTCGCAACGAGAGCTCGGGCGGCTCTTCTTCCACGCGCGCACAGTGACTCCGGCGCACCTGGACCGTGCGCAGGAGGCGCGGTTCACCGTCTTCAACCTCAAGGGACTGGTCAAGCCGGACGAGTCTGTGGCGCTGGAGGACTACAGCCCGGAGGAGCTGCTCTACCGGCCGATCATGGCGCTCGCCGCGTGGTCATCGCTGCAGCTGATCTATCGGGGCGACCCGCACGAGCGCAAGCTGTTCGTGCTCGACGAGGCCCAGGAGGTCACCGAGGGATCGGGGGCGGGCCGCACGCTGGTCTACAAGCTCAGCTCGGACTCCCGCAAGAACAACTGCGCGGCCCTCGTCGCGATGCAGAACGCCTCGACGGTGCTCGGCGCCAACAACGTCAACAACTTTGTCGGGGCTGCCCTGGTCGGGCGGACGCAGGACATCGACGCTCAGCGGGACGCTCTCAAGCTCCTCGGCAAGCCCGAGGGCATCGGCTACGAGGAGATCCTCGGCAACCTCTCGCCCCGCGGCCGCCGCAGCGAGGAGCGGCTCGGGTTCCGGGAGTTCATCTACCGCGACGGCCTCGGCGGCGAGGGCGGGCGCGGTGGGATGGAGAAGATCCGGGTGAGCCTCAAGCACCACCCGGAGCTGTTCGAGGCACTCAACACGACGGCCTCGCCTGAGAAGCGCGCGTCCCGGATCGCGCAGTTCCCACCCCGCGAGAGCGAGGGCGCTGCGTGACGCGGCGGTTCGCGCTGGCCGTCCTGGCCGCTGCGATACTGCTGCTCGGCCTGGCGGGGTCTGCGACAGCGGCGCCGCTCACGGATCCCGGGCCGGCGCTCTCGGCCGCCGGCCCGACGCTTGCGTCAGCACCCGCTCTGGGCCCGGACTGCAAGGGGGACCCGCCGCTGCCGTCGAATCCCTACGGGCATATCGCGGTTCGGCCGGCGATCGTCGTAAGCGGGGACCCGTTCACCGACCCGAACGTGTCGATCCAGTCCGTCTACGGCACCAACTACAAGTGGTGGAACTACGACAACGGCTGCTCGCCGCAGGACGGGATCATGCCCAGCCTCGGGGCGAACCTCGGGAACCTGATCGGCCTCGAGCTGCCCGGGCTCCTCCCGTCGTGGGGGCAGGGTCTGTTCACGCTCGTCGTCGACCCGTCGGGCTGGATCGGTTCGTTGGACACGACGGTCGCCAGCGTGACGGCCTCGACTGCAGCGGGGACCTGGTTCCCGTGGCTGAGCGTCGCCATGACCATCGTGGCGATCGTCACCCTGCTCAGGGCGCGCAGCGGTCAGCTGTCCGGGTCGATCAACGCGGTCGCCTGGGCGCTGCTCGTCCTCGTCGTCACGTCGTGGGCGGTGAGCTATCCCGTCGAGTCGGTCAGGCTGCTCGACGACGGCGTCCAGACCGCAGTGGTCGCCATCGCCGACGGGTTCGACAAGGCAGACTTCGTCGGTCCGGTCGCACCGCAGTCCAACCAGGACAAGGCGACCGCGGCCAAGCGGACCCTCGACCGGCAGTGGGACACGTTGACCCGTGAGACCGTGTTCCGCTCGTGGGCCGAGGGGGTCTTCGGCGACGCCGACGGCGTGACGGCGCGGACCTACGGCCCCGGCGTCTTCGCCGCGACGCACTTCACCTGGAACGAGTACGACACGTACGCAAAGGATCCCGCCGGCGCCGGAGCGCGCATCGTCGCGGCGAAGGCGCAAGCGTTCCGGCAGCTCGCCGACAAGATCCAGCAGGACGACCCCGTCGCCTACGACTACTTCACCGGCAACAAGTGGGGCGAGCGCATCACGACGGCCCTGCTCAGCTTCGTCTCGGTGCTCACGGTCGCGCTCTTCCTCGTGGTCGCCGGGATCTTCGTCCTGGGCGCCTACGTGCTGATCCGTCTGCTACTGCCCCTGACGCCCGTGGCCGGCGTCGTCTTCCTCGTCGACTCCACCCGAGACATGGCGCTGGGCCTGTTCAAGAAGGTCGTCAAGCCGCTCGTCATGGGCCCGATCTACTTCCTCGCCGCCCTCGTCGTCCTGCGCTACAACGTGGGCGTCCTGCGCTCGAGCCTGCCCGACTGGCTCAAGCTCGTGCTGGTGTTCCTTGTCGCCTACCTCGTCTGGAGGCTGCTCCGGCCGACCGCGGTCCTGCCGAAGATGAAGTTCCCCGGGCGGTTCCTGCCCGCCTACCTCGGCACCCGCGTCGGGACCGAGCGGGGGAAGGACGCCGACGACGACGCGCGGGACAAGCAGCCCGGGCCGGGCGGCATACCCCCGTCGGGGCCTCAGCGACAGCACCCGGTGCACAACCCGGCGGCAGTGCCGCCGTCCTCCGAGCCCTTGTTCGTGGCCGCTTCTCGGACGCCGGAGTATGCCGGCGAGCTGACCTCCGGAGCCGCCTTCCGCGGGAGTGGGCGGGGCACGTTCGCGCCGCGGGAGCGGCCGGTCGCCGGGCTGCCATCGGCCGAGGCGGGACGGACCGCGCGCGAGGTGTCGGGCGGCACGCGGTCGATGTTCGCGCAGCTCGGGTCCGGCGCGGGTGAGCTCGTCCATCCCAGCCGGCCCAGCCAGGAGCCCTACCTGGGGAAGCACGCAACGCCCCTGGTGGCGCGCGACGAGTCGCAGCGCAGCATCCCCGACCTGGTGCCGGTGGGCAGTCGTGAGGGCCAATCGCGTCGCACGCCGCTCGGGACGGGAGCGGTGGAGGGGCGCGTCCTCGACGACCGAGAGACCGCGGTGACCCCGGTAGTCGACGACTCGAACCTGACCTATGACGCCGCCGGCCAGCGCGTGTTCGTCGTCTTCAGCCCGGCCAGGAACCACGCCGAGAACGGGAGTCTCGTTGAGTCCTAACCGGCGCCAGACCCGCGGCGTGCTCTGGGACGTGATCGCTCCCTGGGTGCGGTGGCCCCTGCACTCACCGCGAAGACTCTTCGCGGTCCTGGGCGGCGTCGTCGTCCTCATGGTGCTCTGGCATGTCGCGTCCCGGGCCGCCGCCACAACGGAGCCGACCGCGAGCGCGACCTCGGCGGCCGTGGCGACCACGGCTGCCCCCAGCATGCCGTCAGACGCCGACCCCCCACCGGCAAGCACCACGACCGCCATGCCCACCGGCACGCTCCCGGGCACTACGCCGTCGGCGCCAGAGGGCACCGGTCCGGCGGGCGGCAACCCGAACGACCCGACCGGCCCAGCCGTCCCGGCCGGGTCCGCGGAGGCGGCCCAGGGCTTCGTGACGGCCTGGGCCCGCCCGTCGCTGCCAGCCGACCAGTGGCTCTCGGGCGTGCGCGGGTACATCGCGCCAGAGCTCGAGCGTTCCATGTCGTACACCGACCCGGCCCGGATCGACGCGACCACGGTCACCGGTCCGGCGCGGATGGTCCATGTCCTGCCCGACGGGAGCGCCGCGACGTTCGAGGTTCCGACCGATGCCGGAGCCACCCGGGTGGAGCTGGCGCTCGTCAAGGGGCGCTGGCTGGCCACCGACATCGTGCCGGCGTCGGCGGCCGCGCCGGGGGACTGAGCCGAGAGTGTGGGCCCGCCTGCTCCTCGCGATCGGCCCCCGCAGGCTGGCCAAGGGTCTCGTCGGCGGTCTGGTCCTCGCCGCCTTCGCGGGCATGCTCGGCTTCACCCTCCTGCTCGGCGCGGTCGCCGGGTCGAGCGCCAGCAGCCAGGACCCGGCCCCGGTGGCCTGCACCTTGACTCCTGGGTCGGGCTCTGCCGGCACGGCTGCCGTCGATGCAGCGGCCGCACGGAGGCCATCGGGCGCCGCGGCCCGACCAGCAAGCGCGAGCCGCTGGTCGGCGGAGCAGCTGGCGAACGCGACGGTCATCGCCGACCGTGGACGGGCCGCGAACGCAGGCGCCAACGGGGTCATCATCGCGCTGATGACCGCCATGCAGGAGTCCTCGCTGCGGAACCTTCCGAGCGGCGACCGTGACTCCGTCGGGCTCTTCCAGCAGCGGCCGTCCGCCGGGTGGGGCACCCGCGAGGCGATTCTCGACCCGGTCCAGGCGAGCGACGCGTTCTACGGCGTCTCGGCCCACACGAACAACCCGGGCCTGCTGGACGTCCAGGGCTGGCAGAGCATGCCCTTCGGGGTCGCGGCCCAGGCCGTCCAGCGGTCGGCCTTTCCCACGCTCTACAAGCGGTGGGAGCCCGACGCCCGGGCCTTGGCCCAGGTGCTCCTGTCGGGAGCCGCCGGGACCCTCGACTGCACCGGCGCCGCAGGCGCTGCCCAGGTGTCGGGCGTGTGGGCGCACCCGCTGGCCCCGGCGGCATACGTCCTCGTGAGCCCGTTCGGGATGAGGCTCGACCCGGTCAACGGGTCGTGGAAGCTGCACCGCGGCCAGGACTTCGCCGTCCCGATCGGCACGCCCGACCGGGCAGCGTGTGACGGCGTGATCGCCCGCACCGATCCGGCCGACCCGTTCGGCGGGGGAATGCAGACCGACCTCGACTGCGGTGGTGGCGTGGTCCTCAAGTACATGCACCAGAGCGCGTTCCTGGTCACGGCCGGCGACGCGGTCAAGGCCGGGCAGGTCATCGGCCGGACCGGGAACACCGGTCACTCCACCGGACCGCACCTTCACTTCCAGGTCGACGTCGACGGTCAGGCCACGGACCCCGTCGCGTTCATGCGGCTGCGCGGCATACGGCTCTGAGACGGATCAGCCCGATGTGCTCTCTACCCGAGAGACAACGATGCGGTCTGCATCGGCCACGCTCGACCACGAGCATCCTCGACGCGCTGGGGGCTTCAGTATCGTGAGGGCAACCCACAAGCACTCGCCCTGGAGGCGCAGATGGCAGTTCGCGTTGACCTCAACATCTCGCTCGACGGATTTGCGACCACCACGGATCAGACCAGCGAGAACCCGATGGGCGAGGACTGGTCGCGCCTGGTCGATGCCTATGTCGCGACCAAGACCTTCCGCGAACGGGTTCTGCAGGACCCCTCGGGTGAGGGCACGACCGGCGTGGACGACGAGTACGCGAGGGCATACTTCGCGGAGGTCGGCGCGGAGATCATGGGTGCCGGGATGTTCGGCCTGCACAACTTCCCCGACGACCCGGACTGGCGAGGCTGGTGGGGCGACGAACCCCCGTTCCGGGTGCCCGTGTTCGTTCTTACGCACGGCGCTCCACGGCCGCCGATCGAGATGGCCGGCGGCACGACGTTCCATTTCCTGTCCGCGGCACCCCAGGAGGCGCTCGACCGCGCGCTGGAAGCCGCCGACGGCAAGGACGTCCGCGTGGGCGGCGGAGCCAGCGTCGCGCGCGACTTCCTCAAGGCGCGGCTCGTCGACCAGCTCCACGTCGCGATCGCACCGATCCTGCTCGGTCGCGGTATCCGCCTCTGGGACGACCTGCGCGGTCTGGAGTCGGGCTACGACGTCACCGCCGAAACTGCCGAGAGCGGCACGGTACACCTGACGTTCCGACGGTAGGCGCACGGCGTTCCGGATGTAGATCGTCCGGAAGCGCGCCTAGCCTGCTGGGATGGCACCTGCGCTGGAGGACGCGGAAGGATGAGCACGGTGCGTGTGGTGCCGGCGACGGCCCAGATGTGGCCACAGCTCGGGCGCGCCTTCGGACCGCGGGAGAAGGACCCCACATCGTGCTGGTGCCAACGCTTGCGGCGGCACTGCGAGCCCGATAACCGGGCCGCGCTGCACCGAGAAGTTCACGAGGCAGATGTTCCGATCGGTCTGTTGGCCGTCCTCGATGGCTTGGTGGTCGGCTGGACGCGGGTGGTGCCGCGCTTCACGTTGCCAGGTATCACCGAGCACCGCCGCCTTGGCCGCATCCTTGATGAGGATCCCGACGCGTGGTGGGTGTCCTGCTTCGTGGTGCGTCGCGAACACCGGGGGAGCGGAGTCGGAGTCGCGCTGCTCGAGGCCGCTGCGGACTGGGCTGCGCAGCACGGTGCCTCTGTGCTCGACGGTCACCCGGTTGACACCGATGGTCTGGCCGGCACCCCGTCACCGTCAGCCGTCTTCACGGGAACCATGGCCATGTTCCAGCGGGCCGGGTTCGTGGAGATCGGACGTACCTACCGAACCCGCCCGGTCATGCGGCGGGAGCTCCGGCAGCCGTAGGTTCGTCCGCCATCGCCACGCAGTCCGGCGATCTGGCCTGCGCGCATGCAGAGCCCGGTTATGCTTCGCGCTCACTATGGCCGATCAGACGATGTTCCGCGCCCGGTGGCGCACGCTGTTGCGACGCCGAGAGCTCCGCGCGTCCGCCGCCGCCGGCGCGGTCGTGCTCCTGCTCGTCGTGGTCCTGGCGATCGCTGACCCGACGGGCCTGCTTGCCCCGGTGGGAGGGCACGGGATGCCCGTGGTCGGGTTCGGTGGGCTGTACCAGTGGGCTCCGCTGGTCGTGGGACTGCCGGTGCTGCTGGCCGGGACGATGGTTCCGGTCTACGCGCTGGTCCGTTCGAGACGAGGGCTGTTCGCCTTCTCCTGGGTACTTTTTTTCGGCGCGGTCGCCCTCGCTGCGGCCGCAACCGGGTTCATGGCGGCACTCCCGATGCTCGGGCCGCACCTGAGCCTTGCTGCCGCCCTGAAGTTCGCCGTTGCAACGAGCGGGTTCGCTGGGATAAAGGGTCTGGTGGCCGGCCCCCTGGTCGCGGCGGGCGCCGTTCTCGGGCTCGGCCGGCGTGCGTCCGGAACCACGTCTGCAACGGCGTCCGGAAACGGGTCCGGAACAGCCGGAGCCCCAGGCAGCGGGCACTGGCTCGAGTCGGGCTGGGCGTTCCTGGTGGCGGTTGCTGCAGTCGTCGTCGCGGTCATGGCGTTGGCCAGCTCGAACTGGCGCGGCGGCCCGGTCGGTTACGCGTTCGGCGGGCCTCTGCTTGCCCCCACCAGCGCCGCGAGCGCGCTGGGCACGCTGGCCGGGATAGTCGTATTTCTCGGCCTGTTCGCGCTGACCATCCGGACCGCTCTGCGCCGGATTCCGGACAAGGCCCCGCTGGCGGTCTGGCTCGCGGCGCTCGTCGCGGGCATCGGACTCGGGGTCGTCGGGGCAGCCGTTGCCGCGCTGACCGGTCACCTCGACGATGCCGGCGCGGACAGCTGGTGGATCGCGACCACGTTGATCGCCGTTGCGACGGGCATCGGGTACGGCGTGGGCGTCGGCCTGGTCGCTGCCGTCGCGACCGGAGTCACGTGGCGCTGGCGAGCTCGCGTCGGCGGAGGCGACCAGGAGGGCGCGACGCCCTACCGCGCGCGCCGGCGAACCTGGATCGTCGTAGGCGCTGTCGTGATCCTGCTCGTGATCCCACTCATGGTCCCGACGGGACGCCCGGGCCCTACAGCCGTGGCGCCCGTCCCCGCGAGCGGCGGAATGGAACGACTGCACCTGCTGCCGGCACAGGCCAGCGACGGGCTCCCCGTCATCGGCGACGTCACCGGCCGTCGGGTCGTGCTTCGCGGCGTCAACGTCAACCAGCTGATCGACTACTACCTGCGCGACCCCGATGTCCCCGCGACCCAGAAGCCCGTCGATGCCGACTTCGCGCAGATCGCGTCGTACGGCTTCAACGTGGTCCGCCTGGGCATGTCGTGGTCGCGGCTGGAGCCGACCAGGGGAGCGTTCGACCAGGCCTACCTCGACGAGATCAAGGCCGCGGTGGCGTCAGCCAAAGCGCATGGCCTCTACACCGTGCTCGACATGCACCAGGACGCCTGGGGCAATGCGCTGGCCGCGCCCGACGCGAGGTGCGGCGGTGGGACGTCCCCGACGACCGGGTGGGACGGTGCCCCGGCGTGGGCGACGATCACCGATGCTGCGCAGCACTGCCAGTTCATGGCGCGCGACCTCGCTCCGGCGGTCGCCACGGCATACAGCAACTTCTACACAGACCGCGACGGCATCCAGACCGAGCTGGTCCGCACCTGGGCGACGGTGGCGAAGGCATTCGCGAACGAGCCGGCCGTCGCCGGTTACGACCTGCTCAACGAGCCCGGTATCGGCGCGACCCCGCCGGTCAGCAACGCCCTGCTTCTCGGGCGGTACTACGACGCGGCGATCACGGCGATCCGCGACGCGGAGGCCCCCGGTTTCGCACACTTGATCTTCTTCGAGCCGAGCGTCCTGTGGTCCGGACTCGGATTCGACGTGACGCCACCTCCCGGGTTCACCTCCGATGCTCAGCTGGTGTTCGCTCCCCACCCGTACAGCGAGTCGATCACCCTGGACCAGAGCCTCGGGCTGACCATCGCGTCGATCGAGCGGAACCTGGCGATGTCGGCCGAAGCGGCCAAGTCGTACGGCGCCGCCTTGTGGCTCGGCGAGTGGGGCTGGTTCGGGGACCCGGGTGTGGACGGCGCAAAGGTGCAGCGCTTCGTCGCGGCACAGGACCGGCTCGGCGTCGGCGGCGCGTTCTGGGTGTGGCGTCAGGGCTGCGGCTCGCCGGAGACGGGCGACGACGCGAGGAGCAGCGGCAACCTGGTC
Source organism: Intrasporangium mesophilum (assembly GCF_054783095.1). NCBI lineage: Bacteria > Bacillati > Actinomycetota > Actinomycetes > Micrococcales > Intrasporangiaceae > Intrasporangium > Intrasporangium mesophilum. The sequence goes on from NZ_BAAGRF010000003.1 coordinate 391,942, forward strand.
TCGGTCGACTGCCGCACGGGCAAGCTGAGTCCGCCGCCTGAGGGGTTCGCAGAGCCTCTGAGCCGGGCATACCCGCGCGCATTCCCGGGACGGCTGGACTCGCTGGCCTCCCGCGGCGCCGATCTGACGTTCGCCGCCACCGTCGACGACCCCGACATCAACTGCCAGCTCGACATCTGGGTGCCCGGCGACACACATCCGAACCTGACTACGGCGGGGGTGACGGACACAGAGGTGACGCAGGTCGACGGCGGGTGGCGGGTGTCGGGCTGCGCAACGGGCAGCTACTCGATCCACGTCACCTAGCCCCTCCATTCTCGATCCGATCGGTCGTCCCGATCCTGCGCCGAGTCAGAGCTGGACGCCGCGGGTCAGCGCACCATCGACCACGAGGTTGGTGCCGCTGATCCGGCTCGCGAGCGGGCTCGCCAGGAACACGACCGGAGCGGCAATCTCCGCGGGGGTGCCCATGTGGCCGGTCGGGTTGAGGCCGACAGCAGTGGCGAAGAGCTCGGGATTCCCGGTCTCGATGCTCGCCCACACGCCTCCGTCGAAGTAGGTGTTGCCCGGCGAGACGGTGTTGGCACGAATCCGCTTGTCCGCCAGCTGCAGAGCAAGGCCGTGGACATAACCGACGATGGCCGTCTTGGCGGTGCCATAGGGACCCGAGGCGAAGTCCGACTCCCGGCCCGAGACGCTGGAGATCGCGATGATCGAGGCGGCCTCGCTCCGCTCGAGGTGTGGCATCGCCGCCCGCACCAGACGCACCGTGTGCATGACGTCGACGTTGAGGCTCTGCTGCCAGTTCTCCTCGGTGTCGGGGATCGCCAGCGCGCTCACGTTGGCGACCACCGTGTCCAGACCGCCCATCGCATCGGCGGACCGGTCGACCCACGCAGCCAGGGCCTCGCCGTCCCCGACGTCGAGCACGGAGCCCGTGACCTGGCCGCGGCCAGCCAGGTCGTCCTGGGTCCCGTCGACCTCCTGGGGATCGCGCGCGCAGTAGCCCACGACGGCCCCCTCGTCGAGGAACGCCTCGACGATCGCTCGACCGATGCCTCGGGTGCCTCCGGTGACCAGGACGCGCTTGCCGGCGAGGTGCAGATCCATGGGTTGGGCCTTTCGTCGTGGTCGATGCCTCTGTCAGTGCGGGCCGAGGCCGCGGGCCCGGTCACGCAGGTCGGCGTGGATGCCGTCGTAGACCTGCGCCCCTGGAAGCAGGGCCTTCGGCGCCTTGACGACGACGCTGTAGTTCGCGTCGACGACGTTCGCGATGGGCACCTGGGCGATCTGGGAGCAGAGCTGGTAGGCGTCCATCGTGTGCAGACCGAGGAGCTCGCCGACCCAGTGCACGAGCTCGGCGTTTCCGATGCGCCACGAGTCCTCCAGCGGCCGGCTCGACCCGACCGCCATCACGTGCGCGTCGTCCTCGATGCGCGGCCACCCGGGTGCTCCGCCCTTCACCAGCTCGACGATGATGGTCGAGTCCATCGCGCCCTCCACCGCGGTGCCGCACGCCTCTCCCTCGCCCTGCCGGTAGTGCCCGTCGCCGATCGAGAACAGCGCCCCCTCGACGTTGACACCGAGATAGACCGTCGACCCGGCGCGCATCTGCGGCGTGTCCATGTTCCCGCCGAAGCGGTCGGGGACGAGCGAGGAGCGCACCTCGCCGCCAGCGGGGGCCACCCCCACGGTGCCGAGCATCGGCTCGAGCGGCAGCTCGATGCGGTGGTCCGTATGCCGTGCAGCGAAGGCCACGGTCCGGCGTTCGCTGTCCACCTCGTAGATCCACGTCGTGTCCGGGAGTGGGTCCTGGAGAGTGACGACACGGTCGGTGCTCGTCATGCCCCCGAAGAACGGGATGGCCGCAGAGGCGCCCCAGTCCCGGGCCGGGGTCAGGTTCACCAGGTGCAGGACGAGGGTGTCGCCCGGCTCGGCGCCCTCGACATAGAAGGGGCCGGTCTGCGGGTTGACGAAGCGGAGGTCGACTTTGGCGCTCGACAGGTCATCGACCGTGCGTAGGACACCTCCGAAGGCATCGTCAGACCACAGCCGAAGGACGTCCCCCGGCTTGATCCGCATTGCGGGAGCGGCGCCGCCGAAGGTGTAGGCGTACTGATCACGGCTCGGCGTGAAGTCAATGACGTCCATGCTCGAAAGTACCGCCGGGCTCTCGGATCTGAACATGGTCTGGGCGAAGCTCCGCGACACCACCCACGCCGAGCAGCGCGAGGGTGCCGGTGAGCTCACGGAGCAGGATGTCCGCTGCGCGCTGCACCCCCCGCTCACCGCCGGCCATCAGGCCGTACAGATAGGCCCGTCCCACGAGGGCAGCCCGGGCGCCGAGCGCCACGGCGGCCGCGATGTCGCTTCCCGACATGATGCCCCCGTCGACGTACACCTCCGCGCGGTCACCGATCGCGTCGGCGATGACGGGCAGCACCTCCAGCGGCGTCCTGCTCCGGTCCAGCTGGCGCCCGCCGTGGTTCGACACGACCACGGCATCCGCGCCCGCGTCCACGACTGCCTCCGCGTCAGCGACCGAGAGGATCCCCTTGACGACGAGCGGCCCATCCCACGCAGAGCGCAACCAGGCCAGGTCCTCGAGTGTTGCCGCCGGGTCGAAGAGCCGGTTGACGAGGTCTGCGACCGTGCCGTCGGAACGGTCGAGCGACGCGAACTCGAGCGGCTCCGTGGTCAGCAGGTCGAACCACCAGGCCGGATGGAGGGCGCCGTCGACGAAGGTCCGCAGGCTGAGGGAGGGCGGGATGGTCAGGCCGTTGCGGACATCGCGGAGCCGGGGCCCCGCGACCGGCGTGTCGACCGTGAGCACGAGCGCCTCGTAGCCCGACTCCCGGGCCCGGGCGACGAAGTCCCGACTGGCCGCCCGGTCGCGCCACAGGTAGAGCTGGAACCAGCGCCTGGCATCCGGGGCGGCGGCCGCCAGATCCTCGATCGAGGTGGTGCCCATCGTCGACAGCGCGTACGGGATGCCGACGCGTTCGGCCACCCGCGCCACGGCGGGCTCGCCCTCGGTGTGCATCATCCGGGTGAACCCGGTCGGCGCGAACACGAGCGGTGCCGCCGACCACCTGCCCAGGATGGTCGTCGAACCGCCGACCGCGGAGACGTCGCGGAGCACATGCGGGTTGAACTCGACGCGGGCGTATGCCGCTCGGGACCGTCGCAGGGCGTACTCGTCCCCGGCGCCGCCGTCGGTGTAGTCGAAGACCGCGCGTGGCGCCCGACGTCTCGCCAGCAGCCGGAGGTCGGCGACCGACGCGGCGCGGGCCAGCCGCCGGTCAGTCGGGTTGAGTGGTCCGCCGCGTGGGCGCAGCAGCGGCTGGAGCTCGGACCACCTGGGCCGCTGACGTGCGGTCATCTACGAGTTCTACACCGCTCGGGCGGTGCGCGGAACGGGCCCGACGATGCGTCGGTCACAGGTACTCGCGCTTGCGCAGCCAGAAGATGGCCGGGTATCCCCACACCGGCGGAAGGTATGCCGTGATGAGGCGGTAGGCGAACGTGGCTGGCACCGCTTGCGCTTCCGGGACTCCGGCCGCCATGAGTCCCGTGATGATCGCGCCCTCCATGACTCCCATGCCACCGGGGACCGGCGCGAGGCCGCCGAGCAGGGAGGCTGCGGTGTTGACCAGGATCAGGACCCATACGGAGGTGGAGCCGCCGTAGGCGTGCAGGCACAGCCCGAGGCTCCATGCGAGCAGAACCTGGCTGCACAGGTTCGCACCGAATAGGCGCTGCAGCTTGGCAGGCTTGCTCGCGATCTCGCGCAGGTTGTCGCGCACGATCTCGTACTGGGGTTTGGCCTTGTCGACCACCTGCTGACGGAAGCGGGGACGCAGTGCCAGCAGTCCGGCGATCACTCCGATGAGCACCAGGGCGGCCAGCAGCAGCCACAGCAGGTAACCGTGGCCGCCCGCACTCTCCGAGGTCTCCGAAGAGCTGGACTGCAGGTTCGCCAGGGAGAACGAGCCCCATGCGAACAGCGCCGCGATCAACGAGAGCACGACCTGAACGGCGAAGCCTGCCAGGCTGTACAGAACGCCCGAGCTCACCGCGACGGAGGCGCCGAGGCCCTCCTTCTGGAAGAAGCGCACCGCCGCCGCAGTGGTCGCGACGGTGCCGCCGATGAGTCCGAAGAAGCCGTCCGCAAGCCGGAGCATGACCAGCGGTCCGATTCGCATCGTCGCCGCAACCGCGCCGCTGATCGCGACGGCCTGCGTGAAGTTGGGAAGCACTCCGACGACGAACGCGGCGGCGATCCAAGCCCAGCTTGCGGAGAGGATGGTCTGCCAGAGATCGTCGAACCCGGCGAACTGGCCGATCAGCAGCCAGACGCCGAGCAGGGTGCCGAGGGCCATGAGGATGCTGCCCGCCTTGAGCCGCCGGACCTCGGCCAGCTCGGCCGACTCGACGCCGAGGTCGCTGGTCAGCGCCTGGCGCAGGTCCTTCAGCAGCGGGGACTTGCGGCTCGGACGAGCGTCCGCAGGCAGCGCCGCCACCTGGACCATCGACAGGACGTCGGCGAGCTGCTGGTCGTCCAGGGCCCGGCGGCAGGCAGCGGCGGCGCGGTCCGGACCGACGACCCCGGCGGTGACGACCAGGCAGGCGGCCCGGTCGGCGGCGAGGTCGCGAGCACTCGCAACGACCGATCCGCCGGGTAGGTTGCGCACCGTCCACGAGGTGCCGTCGGTCGCCGCCGCCTCTGCCGTGATGGCACCGTGCGAGACACCGGCCTGTCCGAGTCGGAGCATGACGTGCCACAGCTGGTCCAGGAGGCGGTCGTCGAGATCGTCGCCGTCGAGCTCGGCAAGCGTCCGGCCGTGGTCGAGCGTGGTCACGACGACCACGTCTTCCGCGCTTCCGGCAAGGCCGGCGGCCAGGATGGTCGTGGTTGATGCGCCGGCTTCGGCTGCCCGCATCGTGACCGCGAGGTGATGCTCGAGGTTCTGCAGCCGGGTCAGCGGCACCGGCATACGTGCGTTGCGGTACCAGAGGAACCGCAGCAGCCGCGACAGCACCTGGGTGTCGACGGTGCTGCGCTGGTAGACCCAGATCTCCACGCTGCCCACGTCGGCGCGCGCGTGGAACCGTTCCGCCATGCCGTTGCGTGCCCGCCGGGCACGTCGCGGGTCGGCGACCACCACCCCGATGTCGCGTGCCAGGGCCGCCGCCTCGGCGGGAGTGACTGTCGGGATGTCACGGCCGACGATCAGCCGCCACGCGCATCCGGTGGCATAGCCGATCGCCGCCATGGTGGCGAGCGCAGGAAAGGAGATCGTGGTGTAGAGCAGCAGGTACACCGCGGTGGTCAGCTCGCCCAGGACGAGCGCCCGATGGAGCGGACCCAGACCCGCCGGCCACTGTGCGGCAGTCGCGGCGACCCCCATGACCCACCCCACACCGGTAAGCGTGATATCGCCGGTTGCCGCCCCGACGACGACCAGAGGCGCGGCCACCGCCCCGAGCCCTGCGGGGAGCCCGAGAAGCCACCGCCGCTGCCGGATCGCCAGCACCACCAGGGCAACCCCGGTCCCGGTCAACGTCAACAGCATGATCCCAGCGAGCAGGGCCCCGACCCACACCCCCGACAGGGACCATCCCGAGCCACGCACGTCCCCGCCGGCCCACCATGCAAGGGCCGCGACCAGCAGCGCGACGACACAGCGGACGGCGTCGACGGGCGAGCGCACCACACCCTTGGACTGCGCTCCGCTCCGCAGCAGCGCCCCCGCCCACCGGTCGAGGACGCTCGAGTGTCGGGGCTCGTCCGCGGACAGGACCATCCCCGCTGCGCTCATGCCCTCACCGCCTTCCCGCCAGGATTATGTCGCCGCAACACAGCTGCCGCTGGCGACTCGCCTAACAGCGCTCGCTCGGGCGTCTGGCGGCAGCGCTACCGCCGCAGGCCGGTCGGACGGTACGTCAGCCACAGGGCGGCGTCGAAGCACGTCGCGCACGAAGTGCACAGATGGTGCGGCCTCGGGCCGGCGTCAGTCAGCTGCCCGTGACGATGGCCCAGCTGGCATCGTCGGCGCCGTCGATGCAAGGAAGGACCTCACAGCTCGCATGACCTCGTCCGGCCGCTCGTCGTGTGGGTTGTGGCCTGCCTGCTCGATGAGCACGAGCTCGGAGCGGGGGATGCCGTCGGCGAGCTCTCGCTGGCACTCGGGCGGAAAGACGAAGTCGTCCAGCCCGGCCAATACCAGTGTGGGCACGGTGATCTCGCCGAGCCGGTCCGCCACCGACCAGTCGTGAAGCAGATGCCGGCTTGCGTAGATGAACGCCTCGGGCCGGATCCTCGACCGCCACCCGCCGGCGGCCAGCTCGCGTGCCACGGCGCTCAGACCATGGCCCGCGCTGTAGGCGTCGCCGATCCGCCAGAAGATCCGGTAGTACTCGCGGCGGCTGAAGTCACCCCGGAACCACCGCCGTACGAGCTCGACCTTGTCGGGTGGGTATCCACGCCGCGCCAGCACCTCTGGCGCGACCTCCCGCGCCCACCGGCTGTCGGCACCCGTGTCGACCAGCAGCAGCCGCGAGACGTGGTCGGGGTAGCGCAATGCGTACTCCAGGGCCACATTCCCTCCGAACGAGTGTCCGAGCACCGCCCAGGTCTCGAAGCCGAGGTGCTTGCGCAGCGTGTCGGCGTCTGCGGTGAGGTTGTCCCAGCTCATCGACGACACCGGCGCGCCCGTCGATCGCCCGTTGCACCTGTGGTCGTAGAACACCAAGGTGTACTCGTTCGCGAGCCGCCGGAACGCGCCCAACGTCCAGAGATCGGCACTGGGCCCGCCGTGCATCAGCACCAGCGGTTCACCCGTGCCCATCAGGTCGACGAAAAGGGAGACATCCCGCAGCGTCACCCTTCTCGGCCAGTCCCGCGCCCCGATCGTCCACCGCATCGTCCCTCGCCCCAATCTTCTGAGAGTTTCGCCGGCCCCCAAGCCGATCGCGGCACGTCCCAGCCCGCCAGAGCCCAAGGTCCCGCCCACGCCACCCGGAAGTGGCCGCATCACCTCAGGCGGAACGGCGGAGCCGGAGATCCCTTCGCGACGCACGACGTGTTGAGCCCGATCGCGCTTGCGCTGCTGAGGAAGGCCGCGATGACGGACGGCATGCACCCGAGCTGGCCGACGACGTGCTGCTGAGCCGGCATCACGACGATGCGACTGTTCGGCTGTTGGGCCGGAACACCGGAGAGGTTCGACGGCGGGTCCTGCGGATCGCCGTCGCCCACCAGCCACAGCACCGGAATCCGCGTCCTGACCGCGGCGCCGTCACCCGGCGAGACAGCGCCCTTCGGCAGGTAGCGGCACTTGGCCTCGCGCTGCGTCGCATTCGACTGTTCCATGGGGAGTGAGTAGCTGCCTCTGCCGAGCCGCGCGACCTCGGCCGGCCTGAGCCTGGCCCAGGCCTCTGAGCACAGGATCTCGTCGGCCATGACGAGCGTCGGACCACCCGAGGGTGGTGCGCCGATGACATCGGCCGCATCGACCCACCGGCCCAATGAGGCGAGGTGAATCCCGAGCGGGACCTGCGCCGCGGTCGACTCGTTGAGCAGCGCGAGGTGAATAGCGTTGGCCAGCAAGGCTTGGTCGATGACAGCCGTGTCACCCGATGCGGGGTCGACGACAGTCAGGGGCTTGGCCAACCGGTTCAGCAGAGTCGTCCAATCGTTCGCCAGTCTCGGGAACGCCTCGTGGCAGGCCGGGTCGGCTGCGCAGCGCTTGAAGAGCAGGTCGAGGGCGGCCTGGCTGCTGGCCGCCATCCGTTCCAGGACCGGCACGTCGACCGGAGTCGAGCCGTCGAGGACGGCCACCCGCACCCGGTCCGCGTGCTGGCGCAGGTAGTACTGCACGAGGGTCCCTCCGTAGGACGTCCCGTAGAGGTCGATCTGCTCGTAGCCCAGTGCCGCTCGGACGTCGTCGATGTCGTCGGCCGCGACCGTCGAGGTGTAGAACCGTGGGTCGCCATCGATCGCCGCGAGCGCGCCGCCGGCCCAGGCGGACAGCCGCGTATTCGCAGCGGTGGGGGAGAGCCCGTGCGTGTCGGGCACGGCCGGGTACTCGAGAGCGTTCGAGGCGCCCGTGCCGCGCTGGTCGACAAGGACGATGTCACGCGAAGCATGCACCTCCGCGAACACGCTTGGCAGCCAGGCGAAGAACTGGGTGCTGGGTGCGCCCGGGCCTCCCGCCAGCACGAACAGCGGCTCGGGCGCGTGACGCGACGCGAGCGCGGGGACGACGGCAATACGCAGCGCGATCTGGCGCCCGTCCGGCTTTGACCGGTCCTCCGGCACCCGAAGCGTGCCACACAGCGCCGACGCCTCGGCGTGCACGGGATATTCACCCTTGATCGTGCAGGCGACCAGAGGCTCTCCGTCCACGAGCCTGCCGTATGCCGTGTGCGTTCCTTCGGAGGCGATGTCCTGTTGCGTCGTGCAGGCGGCCAGAGCCGCGGCCAGGGGCACGATCGTCGACATGAAGATGGCGGTGACCAGCGCCGTGCCGGATCGTCGGCCGCGTCCCATCGGGCACCTCCCTCACCGGGCCCTGCCGAGCGCCGGGCACGAAGCGCGGCCGTCTCGGACATCGACTCCAGCGTGTGGCCCGTCGAAGTCCCTGCGGTAGATCCGAAGGTCCTCCGCCCGCTCACCGCCGAGTGCTGCCCAGCGAGGTCAGACTCCAGCTCAGTAGAACACCAGTGAGGACGGGCGTGGGTCACCGGGATCTTCGGCCGGGGCCGAGTCCGGCTATACCGGGCACGAGCGCTCCCGGTCCGGCGTAGCGTGAGGACACCGGGGAGCTCCAGGACGCCGACACAAGCCGTCCGCGTCGCCTCGGCGACAGGACGACACGGCTACCGGCGCCGAGACAGGCCCTGGACCATGAACATTCCCAGCACAGCACCACCTCCGTCCGGGCCTCCCAGGCATCCACCGCCCGGGTATCCGCCGGGATACCAGCCGCCCGTCGAGACGCCCCCCCGCCGCAGCCTCGCCGCCGTGATCATCGGCTGCCTGCTGCTCCTGCCGGGACTGGGGCTGGTCTTGGGCGGAGCCGGCATCGCTGTCGCGAACGCCGTGGCCAAGGACGATGCCGGCTTCTTCTCGGCGTCTCTCGACAGCCTCCGGACACCGACGCCTGCCATCACGGTCGAAGATGTTGTTGTCCGGAGCGAGCCCGACGTGCCGCAGTGGGTGCTGGATCGTCTTGACATAGAGATCCGACTCACGGCGCGCTCGGTGGATCAAGGCAAGGCGATCTTCCTGGGGTTCGGCCCTGCGGATGCCGTCAGCGCCTACCTGGCAGGGACCGCGCACGACCAGATCATCGACATCTCCGACCGGCGGGTGCCGACCTACCGCACGACTCCCGGAGACATGGAGATCGCGCCTCCGACCGAGCAGACGTTCTGGACGTCGAAGGTGTCTGGGACAGGCCAGCAAGTGCTGACCTGGAGGCCTTCGAGCGGGCGCTGGGATGCCGTGCTGATGAACGCCGAGGCTCGGCCGGGGTCGACCTTGCTGCCACGGTCGGCGTGCGGGCCGGCTTCCTCTTGCCGATGGCGCTGATCATGATGGGGCTCGGTGTCCTGCTGACAGGTGTCGCTGTCGCACTCATTGTGTTCGGTGCGGGCGCCGCGCGGACGGAGCCTGGCCCGCCGGGCCCGTACCCGGCATACGGCGCCCCTGACGTGACTGCCGGTGCCGGCTCGGCGGCTCCGCCCGTGGCCGGAGCGGTCGGCGCGGTAGGCGCGGTCGGGGTGCTCGACCAGGAGGGGCCGCTCGGCGGCCCGCCGACTCCGGAGGCTCACTCGTGGGCCGGCAGTCCGGTGGCCCTCAACGCGTGGCTCGACGACGGGCTCTCGCGGTGGAGGTGGCTGGTCAAGTGGCTGCTCGCGATCCCGCACTTCATCGTGCTGGCGTTCCTGTGGTGCGCCTTCTGCGTCGTCGCCCTGATCGCCTTCTTCGCGATCCTGTTCACCGGGAGCTATCCCCGCGGACTCTTCGGCTTCAACCTCGGCGTGCTGCGCTGGTCCTGGCGGGTCGAGTTCTACTGCGCACATGGAGGACTCGGCACCGACCGCTACCCACCCTTCAGCCTGGGCGCGGAGCCCGACTACCCTGCCACGCTCGACATCGCCTATCCGGATCACCTGTCGCGGGGGCTCGTCCTCGTGAAGTGGTGGCTGCTCGCGATCCCGCAGTACCTCATCGTGGCCCTGTTCGTCGGCGGGGGCTGGGGCTGGACCACCGCCCGCAACGGCGACATCTACCGCTTCGACCCGATCGGGGGCGGCGTCCTCGGCCTGCTCGTCATCGTCGCGGGGGTCATGCTCCTCTTCTCGGGCCGGTACCCGACCTCCCTCTTCGCCTTGATCATCGGGCTGAACCGATGGGTCTACCGGGTCATCGCGTATGCCGCCCTGATGACGGACGCGTACCCGCCGTTCCAGCTCGACGAGGGAGGTCTGGAGCCACCCAGGGCGCCAGTCTCGGCACGTGTGCCACCCGAGTCGGTCGCCCCGTCTCCGGAGGCGTCGCCACCGCGAGAGTAGGACCAGATAAAATTGGTCGGTGCACGACCGGGGCAACCAGCCCGGATTGGATGGCGTCCGTGGCGTGGCAATCCTTCTGGTCCTCGGCCAGCACGCCCCGACCAGACCGCTCATCGACGGCTTCGTCGGTGTGACGGTGTTCTTCTGCCTGTCCGGGTATCTCATCACCACCTTGTTGGTCCGGGAGCTCGACACCGGACGCATCGATATCCGGGCGTTCTATCGCCGACGCGCGGCGCGCCTCTGCCCGGCGCTGGTGACAGTCGTGGCGGTGACGGTGGTGGTGCTGTATCTGGTTCGACAGGACCTCAGCGTGGGGCAGATCGTGGGACCCGCCGGCGCAGCGGTCACCTATACGACAAGTCTCTTCGACTGGACCGGCCACCCTTTCGCGACCCAGGACTACTTGAACTACACCTGGACGCTCTCCGTCGAAGAGCAGTTCTACCTGCTCTGGCCCTTGGCCCTGCTGTGGGGATACCGGCGAAGTCCTCGGCTGTTCGCAGCACTCACGGTGACGCTCATCGGTGTCACCGTGGCGCTTGACCTCTATCTCGGCCTGAGTCGAGAAGTGTTCTTCGACCAGCACGAGTATGTCGGGACCGACACGAACGCTCTGCCCATCTTGGTCGGCTCACTGCTCGCGATGGTCGTTCACAACACGTGGCTGACCGGGACGGTTCGGCGTCTTGCGCCCACAGCGTTGATGGCCGTGGCCCTGCTGCCCGTTCTGGCATATCGGAACGACACCTATCGCGCGTCTCTGGTGATCGTCGCGGGGACCGCCCTGACCATAGCGATCTTGGTCGGTGTCGTATCGGCACCGGGTTCGGCAGCTGGACGACTTCTCGCAAGCCGCCTGATGCGGTGGCTCGGCGAAAGGTCGTACTCGATCTATCTCTGGAACGTCCTGGCGCGAATTGCGGTGCTCAATGTGCTCGGGCGCACTGTGGTCGGTGATGTCGCCTGGATTGTCATGTCTGCCGTCCTGGCCGAGGCCAGCTTCCGGTTCGTCGAACGCCCCCTGCGGGCCAAGCTCGGCCGCAGACCTCGTGGGGCCGCGCCGCCGATCGACGGCGGAACGCTACGCGCGCTGCGGCCCCGACCTGGCGGCATACCCGACGTGTCGGCCGGCCACGGGCACCCGGCGCCCTGGCCCGCGTACGAGCTCCCGTCGGGGCGTCATCCTGAAACGACCGGAGTGCCACCCGGGCCGTCGCTACACTCTGAGACGACGGGAGGCGTCCGGTTGGACGCATGATGACCGAGGAGCACCATGCTGTTCCATATCAAGCAATCTCATGCCCCGGCGGACTGCCCGTACGGCGCAGGCGGGTCACGATCGCTCTTCGACCGCGACAACCCGGACGTGACGATCCACGGCTTCTGGCTGGCTTTCCCCCAGCACACCACATATCTCGTGGTGGAGACCGACGACATCGCGCATCTCCAAGCGTTCCTCAAGCCGGGCACCGGTGTGACGGTCTGCGAGATCACCCCGGTCAGCGACAGGCCGGTCGCTCCCAACACATAGCCGCGCAGGGCAGGCAAGCGGGGCCAGGGTACTGACGCCCAAGGGGGAGCGATGCGCAACGAGGCCATGGAGCGGCTGGCTGTCCTGGTCGGGTCGTGGCACACGACGCTACGAAACGCGTGGTTCCTGGAACCGGCCGATCTCGAGGTGCCAGGCTCAGCGACGGTCGAGTGGCTGGGCGACGCGTTCGTGGTCTTCCGCTGGACGATGGAGGGCGATGTCGGATCCGCCACGAGCGAGATGGTCCTGGTCCTTGGTCGGAGTGACGCACGCGACGCATTCACCGCGCTCTACCACGACGAACGAGGGGTATGCCGCGTGTTCGCCATGACCTTCGCGGGCTCTCAGTGGACCCTGAGCCGAGAGGACCCTGACATGTTCCAGCGGTTCATCGCTGACGTCGGGCCGAGCCGGATCGCAGGTCGCTGGGAAGCATCTGAGGATCGCGGAACCACCTGGCGCAAGGACTTCGACCTCATCTTCGAGCGGGCGTAACAAGGCTGGTGCCGTGGCTGCACGAGACCAGCGTCTGGGGATGGCGCCCCTGGCCGATGGGGTGCGAGTGGCCTACGCCCTGACGGGGACCGGTCCGTTCCTTCTTGCGGTGCCGGGATGGCTGAGCCATCTCGAGCTGGGGTGGGCGATCCCGGCCGACCGCGTCTTCTACGAGGCGCTGTCGTCGGGCCGCACTCTGGTGCGGTACGACCGACCGGGCTGCGGGCTCTCCGACGCCTACGAGGGCCCGCGCACGATGGACCTCGAGGTGGCCACGATCAGGGCGGTCACCGAGGCGATCGGCATGACCCGCTTCGACGTTCTCGGCTGGTCCATGGGGGCGGCGGTGGCTGCCCAGTGGGCCGCAGACCGGCCCGACACGGTCTCGCGACTGGTGCTGTACGGCGGCTGGGCCACGGGCGCCGCCATCGGCGACGGCGACAGCAGACGCCATGTTCTCGGGCTCCTCGCGACTCACTGGGGCCTGGGCTCGGACCTCCTCACCGATCTCTTCGCACCTGACGCGGACGCCGGGACCCGCAGAGCCCTTGCCGGCTACCAGCGCGCTGCCTCCTCGTCCGAGACAGCGGTGGCACTCCTGCGCCTCGCGTACGACATCGACGTGCGTCCGGTCCTGCCGCGCGTGACAGCGCCGACTCTCGTGCTGCACCGGCGCGGCGACCGAGCCGCACCCGTCAGCCAGAGCGTGGTCCTGGCCGACGAGATCCCCGATGCCCAGCTCGTCCAGCTCGAGGGACGCTCACATCTGCCCGCCTTCGGGGACGCAGAGTCCGTCATTGCCCAGGTTCGGCGCTTCCTCGGCCTGCCCCAGCTCAGAAGCACGATGCCGACCGGGCTCACGCCCCGCCAGTCAGAGGTCGCCGCTCTCGTGGCCGACGGTCTCACCAACCGTCAGCTGGCCCAGCGTCTTGGCATCACCGAGCGATCGGCCGAGTCGCATGTCGAGCGGATCCGGCTGCGCCTCGGGTTCAGGACGCGCTCGCAGATCGCCGCCTGGTACGTGGCGAGCGGACCACACAACTGAGGTACTTCCACGGCTGACTCGGCCCGCAGATGTTCGCACGATGAAGGCATGTCACGACGCTTCGCGTATCTCGTTCTCTCCGCGGCCGGCTGGTGCGGGTTCGTCGCGGTCACCTTGTGGACCATGGCTTTCCTCGCCGGCGTCGTCGTCCCGAGGACCGTCGACGGACCCACACGCACGACGACCCCCTCGGCGATCGTCGTGGACACGGCGCTCCTGCTGCTCTTCGCCGTGCAGCACTCCGTGATGGCACGTCATCAGGTGAAGTCGTGGCTGCGCCGGCGCGTTCCCGCCGAGCTCGAGCGCACGGCATACGTCCTTGCCACCGACCTCTGCCTCGCCGTGCTGCTCCTGCTGTGGCAACCGTGGGGCGGCCAGGTCTGGCGCGTCGACGGTTTGGCCGCGATCGTGCTGTGGTCGCTGTGTGCAACCGGCTGGATCCTCGCGATCGCCTCGACGTTCGCGGTCGACCATCTCGAGCTCCTCGGGCTGCGACAGGCGGGATGGGCGCCACGGCAGGACGTCGCAACCATCGCGGGCCTGCGGGTCGACGGCCTCCACGGCGTCGTGCGCCATCCGCTGATGACGGGCCTGTTGGTGGCCTTCTGGGTGACTCCGCACATGGGAGCAGCGCATCTCTTCTTCGCCCTCGCGGCGAGCGGCTACATCGCTCTGGGGATCGCGTTCGAGGAACGCGACCTCAGGCGAGAGTTCGGAACTGCCTACGACGCGTATGCCGCCCGCGTCCCTGCGCTCATGCCCAGACTCCCGACCAGGTAGCGGCCCGGCCTGGCCGCGACGATCCGGCTGTCACTGCGTGGTGTCACTGCGTGGTGTCACTGCGTGGTGTCACTGCGTGGTGTCACTGCGTGGTGTCACTGCGTGGTGTCACTGCGTGGTGTCACTGCGTGGTGTCACTGCGTGGTGTCACTGCGTGGTGTCAAAGAGTGGTGTCATTGCGTGGTGACCGCACACGCTGGCCCACGTGCTCAAGGGATGCTCGATGTCGGTGAGGGGAACGAGATCTACTGGGAAGAGTGGGGATCGCGGGCCGGTGTCCCGGCTGTGTATCTTCACGGTGGTCCTGGTGGTGGCCTGCGTACGAGCCTGTACCGCACGCACTTCGATCTCGACCAGACCCGGTTGGTCGGCTTTGAACAACGGGGATGCGGTCGCTCGACCCCACACGCCTCAGGCCCGTCGGTGTCCCTGTCTGCCAACACGACCGACCACCTCGTCAGCGACATCGAGCACCTTCGCGAGCACCTCGGCATCAGCTCATGGATCGTCAACGGCGCGTCGTGGGGGTCCACCCTGGCGCTGGCCTATGCGCAGGCACATCCAGACCGTGTGCTCGGCATCGTCCTGTTCGCCGTCACCACGACGAGCCGACGTGAGGTGGACTGGATCACCGAGGGTGTCGGCAGCGTGTTTCCAGAGGCCTGGGACCGTTTCGCCGCTCACGCCGAGAACGCCGGCGTCGGGTACCGCCGCGGTCAGGGCCGGCTGGTCGAGGCGTATGCGCACCTGATGGAATCGGCAGACCCTGCGGTCCGTGAGGCTGCGTCACAGGAGTGGGCCCTCTGGGAAGACACCCATATCTCGATCGGCACGGGAGGTTTCCGGCGCGACCCGAGGTGGGACGACGCGCGTTTCCGGCACGCGTTCGTGCGCCTCACGGCGCACTACTGGTCGCACGACGGGTTCTGCAGTCCGCCGATCCCAGACGGGATGGAACGCCTCCGGGACATTCCGGGCGTGCTGGTGCAGGGTCGACGGGACATCTCATCCCCGACGGTGACTGCGTGGGAGCTGCACCGACGCTGGCCGGGGTCGACGCTCATCGTCGATGAAGGGGACGGGCATGGCGGCACCTCGATGTCACAGCGCTGGCGCGAGGCGAACGACCAGGTTCTGGTTCGCCTGCGCCAGTGACCTGCAGTCACCGGCGCGGCATCGCGGATACAATTGAGCCAGGCCCGGCATGAGCACGCACGGCCCTCCAGAGCCGCGACGCACCTGAGGATCCAGCCGCGGGGCACCCGGCCGGGCGGCAGAGGTCGGAGGTACACGATGAGTGACACCGACCTGCTGCGCGAGCTGCACGAGGCGTATGTCTGGGAAGTCAACGCCGCCGTCGGTGAGGATCGCATGGACCTCGTCTGGCAGCTGGCGGACGAGTACACCGACCGGGCCATTGCGCTGATCACCGCGATGGGGTCGCCCGGGTGCGGCCGACCTGACTGCGCCATCTGCGAACGGCCCGCCTCGTTGCACGCCGTTCCCGTCCGCCACAGGTCCTGGTGGGCCCGCCGCCGCCACACGCCCTGAGGCCAGTTTCCCGACCCAGGCCCCTTGGACGACGAGGACGACCTCGCGACCCGTTAGGGAGTATGCCGGCGCGAGGGCCCGCGCGCGCCTGCCCTGGGGGTTGACGCTGAGCCGTCGAGAAGTACCGTTGTCTTATGACACTAGATAAGCCGATCAGCGGGCGAGGAGTTGAGTCGGCACCGGCGCGGTCGCCGATCGAGTTCCGGCTTGACCCGGCGTCCGGCGTGCCGACCTACCTCCAGCTCGTGCGTCAGGTAGAGGACGCGCTGCTCGTCGGCTATCTGAGGCGGGGAGACCAGCTGCCGAAGGTCCGGGAAGTCGTCGCTGACCTCGCCATCAACCCGAACACGGTGCTCAAGGCCTACCGAGAGCTCGAGCACAAAGGCCTGACCTCGGGTCGTCCCGGTCAGGGCACCTTCATCGAGGGCGACGGGACCACGGCGACGCTTCCCGAGCTGGCCGGGTTGCGTCGGCGGTTGCTCCGTTGGCTCGAGGAGGCTGAGGCAGCGGGGCTCGACGAGAGCCGCGTCGTTGCGCTGTTCAGCACGACGCTGCGGGATTTCGCTGAGCGCCGGCGGACAAGCGACGCCGGCGGCCCGCAGTCGGGTCCGGACCAGGTCAGAGGCGGTGTCGCGTGAGCATCATCGAGGCGCGAGGGCTGAGCAAGCGATATGGCCGCACCTCGGCTCTCCGAGACTGCACCCTCGCGATCCCGGAGGGCCACCTCGCAGCCCTGGTAGGTCCCAACGGCGCCGGCAAGACCACCCTCCTGCTCATCGCAGTCGGCCTGGTGGCCCCGACCAGCGGCGAGGTCAGCGTTCTCGACGGGGTCCCGGCGGGTTCGCCTGCCGCACTCAACGGCATCGCGTTCGTCGCCCAGGACATGCCGCTGTACGCCCACCTGTCTGTCGCGGACATGGTGCACCTGACTCGCAACCTGAACCGCGGGTTCGACCTCGCTTTCGCCCGCCGCCGGCTGCGTGAGCTCGAGATCTCGGATCACACCCGCACGGGCAGACTGTCCGGCGGGCAGCAGGCTCAGCTGGCGCTGACGCTCGCACTTGCGCGCCATCCGCGGCTCCTGGTCATGGACGAGCCGACCGCGCGGCTCGATCCGATCGCCCGCCACGACTTCATGGCGACCGTGATGGGTGCGATGGCCGAGGACGGCGTGTCGGTCCTGCTCTCCTCGCATGTCCTGGCCGAGCTCGAGCGTGTCGCCGACTACCTGGTCCTGATCACCCACGGACTCGTCCGGCTCGACGGACCCGTCGACGACCTGTGCGACCGGCACCGGCTCATGACGGGACCAGCGGGGAAGCCACCCGACCCGAGCTGGGAGGTCATCGAGTCGAGTGTGGCCGGCGCACAGCAGCATCTGCTCGTGGGCCTCGACCCGGCGTTCGATCCCGAGCCGGTCGGCTGGCAGGCCCGCGCGGTCGGGGTGGAGGAGCTCGCGATGGCCTACCTGCGTGATGCACCGTCGGCGCCTGCTCTCGCAGCCGTGGGGGCCGAGCCATGACCGCCCTGACGGTGACTCCGGCATCCGCCGTTCGTCCCGTGCCGTGGCGTCGCCTCGGGTGGGTCGCCTGGCGGCGGTATCGCGCCACGGTCGCCGGGGCCGTTGTGGTGCTGGGTGCTGTGGCGCTGTACCTCGTGATTCGCGGCGAGCAGATGAGGAGTGCGTACGACGCAGCAGTGGCGTGCCGGCCCCAGGGATCTGCGGCATGCCACTTCGCCTGGGACACCTTCCAGGACACCTACGGCAGCCCTGGGTTCATCGACGGAATGCTCGTGTTCCTGCCGGGCGTCCTTGGGGCCTTCGTCGGCGCGCCCCTGCTCGCACGAGAGCTCGAGACCGGCACCTTCCGGTTCGCCTGGACGCAGGGGGCGGGGCCGATCCGCTGGCTGCTGGCTGTCGTCATCCCCGGCGCTGTCGGCGTCGCCATCGTGGGCGCGGTATACGGAGCCCTCGTCTCCTGGTACGACGTCCCGTTGATCGGCGCCGGCGACCTGCAGCGGCTGCATCCCATCGTGTTCGGGATCACCGGTGTCGCCGCGGTCGGATGGCCCCTGCTGGCGTACTCCATCGGCGTGCTCGCGGGGCTGCTCACGAGGCGCGTCGTGCCGGCCCTGGTCGCCTCCCTGGCCGTCTGGACCGGACTCGTCTTCCTCGCCGCCGAGCTGCGCAAGTATCACTACCTCGCACCCCTCGACACGGCCCAGCCACGAGTGTCCAGCGGCGACCAGGTGCTGGGGACCTGGTGGACCCGGGGAGGCGCCCGGGTCAGCGACGCGCAGGTGAACCAGGTCCTGCAGTCCCTTGGCTTCCAGACGAGCAACGCGGGCGGCGATGTCGCTGCCAAGCCCGGCGGTGACCCGACCGACCCGTTCCACTACCTGGTCCAGCACGGCTACACCCAGTGGACCACCTACCAACCCGACAGCCGCTACTGGACCTTCCAGGCCATGGAGGTCACCTGGCTGGCCCTCGTGTCCCTCGTGCTGCTTGCGGCGACCGTGTGGCTCGTGCGCCGACGTACCTGACGCGCACCCGCACTGAGGGCACTGTCGGCGCACCCGGCATACCCGCCCGCGAGCCGTCCGGCCGTGACGGCAGCAGCGTCACGTGCGAACCACGATGACCGGCGTCTCGGCGTAGTGGATGACCGCGCGGCTGACCGATCCGAGCAGCAGGCGCTTGAAGCCCCCGAGCCCCCGGGTCCCGACGACGAGGAGGCCCGCGTGCTCGGCCGCGTCGAGCAGTCCGACGACGGGATGCGCCTCGACGACCCTGGTCTGAACGGTGACGTCCGGGAAGGACTCCTGAACCGCCGCCGCAGTCGAGTCGACCGACTCGCGAGCCGCACTCTCGTAGAAGGCGATCTCGTCGGGCTCTGCGGCGACACCACCAGCGGAGCCCGCCCACCCGGTCAGGCTCGGCAGCTGCCACGCCCGGACGACCAGCAACGGAGCACCCCAACGGGAGGCGATCTCAGCGGCCCGGAGTGCGGCCCGCAGGGCCGCCTGGCTTCCGTCGGCGCCGACGACCACGGGGCGGTCGGGCCCGGGCAGGACCAGATCGCCGGGTGGCACGACGGCGACGTCGCAGTTCGAGTGTGCCGCGACAGCGAACGCGACCGAGCCCGTGATGTACTCACGCGCCTTGCCTCGTTCGGGGTGCCCGACGACGACCAGGGATGCCTCGTGCGACTCGTCCACCAAGGCACCAGCAGGCTGTCCCCAGATGGTCACCGTCGCGACTCGCGCGTCGTCGAGAACCTTCTCTGCACGCCGCCGCCCCTCGGCCACAACCCCGCTCGCGGACGCGGACGGGTCTCGGGGCGGCACAGCGAGGACGCCGGCGCCCGCGAACGGGAGGTCCACATAGACCCTCGCCGTCACCACGCGCAGCCCGACACCGCGGCGGTCGGCTTCCTGAGCCGCCCAGTCCACCGCACACTCAGCACCAGGGCTCCCATCGAAGCCCACGACGATGTCCGTTGCCGCCTTCATGATCGTCCTTTCTCCTTGTGCTCCAACCCTTTCGCGCGCCGTGGTGCCCGGGCAGGGACCAAGGTCCCGGCGGGGGACTCGTCGGCGACGACGTGAACGTGGCAGCCCGCCATGGCGCGGCAGTAGTCCGCGACGTGGCCCATCACGTCGGACTTGTTCACGTGGTCCTCGCCGACCACGAGGGCAAGCGCCCCCCGGCTGCGGTCGACGAGGAGCCGTCCAGGATCTCCACACGGATACTCGAAGGTCACCCTGACCCGAGGCTGGCCGCGAAGGGCGTCCAGCGCAGCAGCGAGGACGCCGTCCTCGAGCTCGGCCCGACGCGCGGGGGTGGTTCCTTCGGGGATCACCTGCACGAACCGGACCTGCGCGGCGAGCTCTCGTGCGAGCCGAACCGTCGTCGTGGCAACGGCGCTCGCGCATTCGTCGTTGACCAGGCCGCCGACTACCTCTCGAGTGCCCGGGTCGCGTCGGAGAGCACGAGGTCGGGGTCGGGGGCCGGTCATGAGCCCAAGGATGACCTGCCATACGGCTGGCGCCCTGGGCCGATGGTCCCGTCACGGCCGCGCTGTGATGTTCGTCGGTTCACCTTCGCTCTTCACCGCCGCGGACTGCGGCCGGGCTAGGCTCCTGATGTGGGCGTGGGCGAACCGTTGGCAGCCGAAGGACGTCGGTCGGACGGCTCGGTCGCGAGCGTCGAGGATCCGACGTCCAAGCGCACGGACCCGGCGGGCGCCGAGCTCCGTGGGCACGCGCAGCTCGAAGCCCTCCTCGACGCCGTCACAGCGGTCAGCGCCGATCTGGAGCTGTCCGAGGTGCTGGGCCGCATCGTGCGTACGTCCTGCGCGCTGGTCAATGCTCGCTACGGGGCCCTGGGTGTCCTTTCCCCGGACGGGGAGCACCTTGTCGAGTTCGTCACCCACGGGGTCAGCGCCGAGGAGAGAGAGCTCATCGGCGACCCACCGCGGGGCCATGGGGTCCTGGGCCTGCTGATCAGCGACCCGCGGCCGCGGCGGCTGGCGGACATCACCGCTCACCCCGACTCGTATGGGTTCCCGCCGCACCATCCGCACATGACGAGCTTTCTCGGCACGCCGATCCTGATCCGGAACGAGGTCTTCGGCAATCTGTACCTCGCCGAGCGCCAGGGCGGACATGGGTTCACGGCGGCCGACGAGTCGATCCTCGTGGCTCTGGCTGCGGCGGCTGGTGTGGCCATCGAGAACGCCCGCCTCTACGAGCGGGCCCAACGACAGCGGCGGTGGGCGGAGGCCACCGGCACCCTGACCCAGTCGCTGCTCGAAGGCGACGACGAGGATCGAGCGCTCCGTCTCATGGTCGAGCTGGTGTGCGGCCTCACCGGAAGCGCGATGTGCGCCGTGGCGCTGCGCGATGAAGCCGGCTACGTATCGGTCCGGGCCACGCACCTCGCCGCCGGAGAGCCGGCCGGGCCGCGCGAGCGACCGGACGACTGGCCGATGCTCGACGGACAGCACTGGGCCGAGGTGTTCGGCGCCAGCCAGGATCTGCTCCTGCTGCCCGGCCCTGACACCCGCGGGTCGAGCGCTGTCGTTTCAGCCGTGGCGTCCATCGCTGGTCTCGATGCCGCGGGTCCGGTGGCGATCGTGCCCATCCCGGTCGGGGTGGGGGACATCGGGTTCCTTCTGCTCGCCTGGTCTCCGGAGAAGGCCGAGGCCGAGGCGGCCAGCGATGCCATGGCAGACCTGGCGGCGTTCGCGCAGCAGGCGGGGCTCGCGCTCACGGCCGCGAGGGCACAGCATGATCGGGCGCTCGTCGCGATGCTGGAAGACCGTGACCGGATCGCCCGCGACATGCATGACCATGTCATCCAGCGTCTCTTCGCGACCGGCTTGTCCCTCCAGTCTGCCGGCAGGCTTGCCGTCCATCCCCTGGTCCAGCAGCGCCTGGACGAGGCTGTCGACAGCCTGGACGATGCGATCAAGGACATTCGTTCGACCATCTTCGACCTGCACGCCAACGCCGGTGCTCCCGTCGATCCCGTGGACATCGAGGGGATCGTGAGGTCGTATGCGGACAGCCTGGGGTTCGAGCCACGCCTGGAGCTCACTGGCGACGTGACCGCGCTGGAAGAGTCGCTCCAGGACGACGTGGCGGCCGTGATCCGGGAGGGGCTCTCGAACATGTCCCGTCATGCTCGAGCGGGCACGGGCTGCGT
Organism: Intrasporangium mesophilum; assembly: GCF_054783095.1. NCBI lineage: Bacteria > Bacillati > Actinomycetota > Actinomycetes > Micrococcales > Intrasporangiaceae > Intrasporangium > Intrasporangium mesophilum. The sequence continues at coordinate 413,644 of NZ_BAAGRF010000003.1, forward strand.
GAGGCTCACGTGCGGGCCGACGGTGCTGATCGAGATCATCGACGACGGCGTCGGGATCGGGGCAGGGGGGCGCAGCAGCGGGCTCGCCAACCTCGAGCGCCGCGCGACGTCGCGCTCGGGATCTTTCACCGTCGCGGCAGCCTTGCCAACGGGAACGCGACTCACCTGGTCAGTGCCGGTTCGGACGCGCTCGGGACGTTCGGCCCTATGACCGGTCGGCGTCCGTGTGCAGGATCGACAGTGGTGACGTGCCCGGTCCCCGGCGCGCCCTCGAAGTCCCCAAGGAGTGGCCCCACGTGACCATCAAGGTTTTCCTGCTGGACGACCACGAGATCGTCCGCCGTGGCCTGCGCGAGCTGTTGGAGAGCACACCCGGCTTCGAGATCGTGGGGGAGTCCGGACTCGCTCGCGAGGCGGAACGGCGAGTGCCGGCACTCCGACCCGATGTGGCCGTCCTCGATGCCCGGCTGCCTGACGGATCCGGCATCGACGCGTGTCGAAGCATCCGGTCGGTCGACCCTGACATCAAGGCCCTGATCCTCACGTCGTACGACGAGGAGAGCGCCCTCGCAGCCGCGGTGCTGGCCGGCGCGTCGGGCTTCCTGCTGAAGGACATCAAGGGCAACGGGCTCGTGGACGCGATCCAGCGGGTGGCCGCCGGAGAGAACCTGCTGGACGGCGAACGCGTCCGCGTGCTGCGGAAGAGATGGACGAGCCGCGACGACACCCCCGATCCGCGGCTACGCCACCTGAGCCCTCAGGAGCGCAGGATCCTCGACCATGTCGCGGCGGGTCTGACGAACCGGCAGATCGGGGAGGCGCTGTCGCTGTCGGAGAAGACGGTGAAGAACTACGTCACCTCGGTGCTGGCGAAGCTCGGAATGGAGAGCAGGACCCAGGCAGCCGTGTATGCCGTGACGCACGAGCCTGCGCATCGCACGGACGAGGGGTGAGCCGTCCACGCCGCCTGCAGGTGTGAGCGGGCGGCTGGACGCACTGTCAGCCCAGCAGGACGCGCTCGCCCACGCGCGGGACCACGACCGCACAGTCGATGCTGTGTCTGATGCGCTCGGCCAGTGCGGCACTGGCCGCCGGCTCGCCATGCACGACGTACACGGACTCGGGTGGCTCGCGCATGGCCTCGAGCCACGACACCAGCTCGCCGGCATCCGCGTGGACGGAGAAGGTGTCGTCGACCACGACCTCGGCACGAACGCGCACATACCTGCCGAGCAGCTTGACCTCGCGGGCACCGTCCTGAAGGGCTCGCCCGCGCGTGCCGACGGCTTGGTACCCGGTGAGGACGACGCTGTTGCGAGGGTGCGGCAACAGGCTGGCGAGATGGTGCAGCACTCGGCCTCCGGTCGCCATGCCGGAAGCCGAGACGATGATGCAGGGCCTGCCCGGGTTGTTGAGCCGCTGCGACTCCTGCGCGGTGCGGGACTCGTTCAGGCCGTGCATCGTGGTGAGCTCGAGAAGAGCCTCGGGGCGCATCTCGTCGCTCAGATCGGGGCGGCGATAGACGTCCAGCGCGGACAAGGCCATCGGGCTGTCCACGTACACCGGCACATCCGGGATGGACCCACGGCGCCGCAGTCTCCCGATGGCGAGCAGCACCAGCTCGGTGCGGTCCACGGCGAAAGCCGGGATGACCACGGACCCGCCCCGGCCGATCGTGCGTCTGATGGTCTCGCCGAGCCGATCATGGTCGTCGGCGGGACGCGACGGATGAGCTGCGTCGCCATACGTGGACTCGATGACGACGATGCGCGCGGAAGGCGGGTCGCTCCTGGGGAGCAGGAGCGGGTGATGCGGACGTCCCAGGTCCCCTGAGAACAGCACGCTGGTGCCGTTGAGCTCGAGCAGGACCGACGCGGATCCGAGCACATGCCCGGCTCGGTGCACGGTGAGGGTCGCGCCTGACTCCAGAGCGACCCGCTCCCCGTAGCCGATCGTTCGGATCAGCTCTGATGTCCGCACTGCGTCGCTGACGGTGTAGAGCGGCAGCGGGGGGTCGTGCCGCGAGTACCCGGCGGCAGCGGCATACGTCGCCTCTTCCTCCTGCAGGTGCGCGCTGTCGCGCAGGACGATGTCGCACAACGCGGCGGTCCCGGGGGTGGCCCACACCGGGCCGCCGTATCCCTGACGCACGAGTCGGGGCAGGTACCCACAGTGGTCGAGGTGGGCGTGCGTGAGCACGACGTCGGCGATCGACGTGGGGGAGACGGCCAACGGCTCCCAGTTGAGCCGGCGCCACTTCCGCTCACCCTGGTACAGCCCACAGTCGACCAGGACCCGGGCGCTTCCGTGCTCGAGCAGGAACTTGCTCCCGGTCACGGTGCCGGCAGCCCCGAGGAAGGTCAGTGCGGCATTCATCTGCGTGCACACCCGCCGGCTCGACAAGCACCCATACGGCAACCGTGACGTGATGTCTGCGGCACTGACAGGGACCTTCGACCCTGCTGCGCTGGTCCGGCCTCGACGAGGATCGAGCCGACGGGACGCGCCCGGGTGACCGAAGGGACCACGACCATGAGCACCGCAGAGCTGGCCGACAGCGCACGCGACCACACCGGCCTCGTCGTCCTCGGACTGGATGAATGCCTCGCGAGACTGGCCTCCGCGCCGATCGGGCGGGTGGCCTTCCGGCTCGACGGTGCGATCAGCGTCCTACCTGTCGCACACGTCGTGGACGGCGTCGACGTCTGCTTCCGAACGGCCGGCGCCTCCAAGATCCAGGCGGCGCTCGACCGGGACGAGGTCGCGTTCGAGGCCGACGGCTACGACGTCGCCGAGCGCTCGGGCTGGAGCGTGCTCATGCAAGGGCCGGCGGTCGAGGTCACCAGCGAGCCGGAGATCCGCGCCCTCGAAGGCCGTGCGGACGCGCCGTGGATCGACTTCCCGGACGAGGGCACCGTGTGGATTCGAGTGAGGGCGGAGAGCATCAGCGGTCGCGAGCTGCCCACGCGGAGCTGAGCCCGTCGGACGCTCGGCGGGACGTCCCTCGGGGTCGGTTCCGCCGGGCTTCATTCTGCGTGCGTGAGCTCGAAAACCCTTGTGTGGCAACGCGTTCTGTCGTCGAGGTCACACCCAGCATGTCTGTTACGTCACTGCGTCAGACATACCCCCAGAGGTATGTTCGATACATGACCACAACAACGAAGTCACTCGTGGTCCTGGGAGCGGGCACGGCCGGCACCATGGTCGTGAACAGGCTGCGGCAGCGCCTCCCGGCCAGCGAGTGGGAGATCACGGTCGTCGACCGTGACGACATCCACGACTACCAACCCGGCTACCTCTTCCTTCCCTTCGGCCTGCTCCCTCCTGAGAAGGTGCGTCGGTCGCGGCATCCGCTGATCCGGGACGGCGTCAACCTGCTGTTCGGCGAGGTCGACCGGGTCGAACCCGAGGCTCGCACCGTCGCACTCGTCGACGGCCGCCGGCTGCCTTACGACTATCTGGTCATCGCCACCGGCACGACACCTCGACCGGACCAGACGACCGGCATGCTCGGCGACGAGTGGCATCGCTCGGTGGGGGAGTTCTACACGTACGAGGGTGCAATGGCGCTCCGACGTCAGCTCGCAGCATTCTCCGGTGGCCGGCTCGTCGTGCACATCACCGAGCTGCCCCTGAAGTGCCCCGTTGCTCCCTTGGAGTTCACGTTTCTCGCCGACGACTATCTGCGTCGTCGCGGACTACGCGAGAGCACCGAGCTCGTCTTCGTGACTCCGCTGGACGGAGCGTTCACCAAGCCGGTGGCGAGCCAGGAGCTGGGGCACCTGCTCTCAGAGCGGGGCGTGCGCGTCGAGAGCGACTTCATGGTCGAGCGCATCGACCAGGGCCACAGGCTGCTCATCTCCTACGACGAACGAGAGGTGCCCTTTGACCTCCTGGTCACCGTCCCCCTCAACATGGGCGCCGAGTTCATCGCGCGATCAGGGCTCGGTGACGAACTCAACTATGTGCCGGTCGACAGGCACACATCGCAGTCCGCGGCATACCCGACGATCTTCGCTCTGGGCGACGCAGCCAACCTGCCGACCTCGAAGGCCGGCTCGGTCGCGCACTTCTCCGTCGAGATCTTCGTCGAGAACTTCATGGAGCTGGTCGCTGGGCGGCCGATGAGCCACGCGTTCGACGGCCACGCCAACTGCTTCGTCGAGTCGGGCCGCGGGAAGGCGCTGCTCCTCGACTTCAACTACGACACGGAGCCACTCACCGGCACCTTCCCCCTGCCGGTGGTGGGCCCGATGACGCTGCTCAAGGAGAGCCGGTCGAACCACCTGGGCAAGCTCGCCTTCCGGCACCTGTACTGGCACGTCCTGCTTCCGGGCCGCCCGATGGGACTGCCCGCCCACATGTCCATGGCGGGGAAGGTGCCCGCCGCCTGACGCAGGAAGGAGCGTCAAACCATGACAACCACGATGATCGCCGGCCACCAGGTCGACGTGAACGACGAGGGCTTCCTCACCAGAGCCGACCAGTGGAGTGACGAGCTGGGGGAGGAGCTGGCCCGCCTGATCGGGATCACCATGACGGACGAGCACTGGAAGCTCGTCCGGTTCCTACGAGACGACTACGCCACCCAAGGAGAGACCGCCACCCTGCGCCGGGCCAGCACCCAGACCGGAGTCCCGGTCAAGACCCTCTTCACCCTGTTCCCGGGCAAGCCGGCCAAGAAGATGGCCTACGTCGCCGGCCTGCCCAAACCGAAGGGATGTGTGTGATGACCACCGCTACCGCCACGCCTGTCGTGCCTGACTTCGACAGCCCGACCTCTGCAGACCGCAAGCTCGCGATCATCTGCAGCAAGGGCAACCTCGACATGGCATATCCCGGCCTGATCCTCGCCAACGCGGCCCTGGGTGAGGGCATCGAGACGCACCTGTTCTTCACGTTCTGGGGTTTCGACATCATCAACAAGAAGACGAGCGGCGAGCTCAAGTTCACGCCCCTCGGCAACACGGCGACTCACATGCCACAAGGCCTGGGCGGCATCCCCGGGATGACTCACCTGGCGACATCCCAGATGAAGAAGTCGATCGCCGAGCTCGACGTGCCGGTGGTGCCCGAGTTCCTCGACCAGATCGTGGCCTCGGGCGGCCACCTCTGGGGATGCCGAATGTCGGCGGACATGCAGCACCTTGGCGCGGACGACCTGCGCGACGACGTCGAGGGCATCATCTCTGCCTCGGACTTCATGGAGCTCACCGAGGGCGCCCAGCTGCTGTTCATCTGACAGGCACCACGTGTTGACGTGGTGAGGGGACCAGTCGCCCCTGACACGCCAGCGGACAGACCCGGCTCGAGCTCGTCCGACGGCACCCGAGCCGACACCACCCCAGCCGACACCACCCCAGCCGACAGCACCTCAGCCGGCCCACTGCCGGCCCACCGCCGGACATGCGCGCTGTTGCTAGAACGGCGGCTCATCACGGCCTGCGGGATCCGGAGGCCTGGGCTCTCCTTGAGGTCCCGGCCGCTGGCCGTTGCATGGTTCGCACGAGTGTGGGTCGGCTGCGCGGTGGTGTTCGAGCCAGTCTTTGGGGTGGGTGGTGTAGGTCCGTCCGGCGGCGGTGGTCCAGGTGAGGGTGCCGATGTCGGGGTCGCGATCCGTGGTCCAGAGGCCGGTGGTGCGGATCCGGTGGTGCTGGCGGTGGGTGGCGGACAGGTTGTCGGTCGAGGTCGGCCCGAGTGGGGCCGGGATGTCGTGGTCGAGGTCGCAGCGGTGGGCCGGGACCGTGCACCCGGGGCCGCGGCAGTGGCCGTCGACGGCTCGGACGTGGCGGACGATCTCGGCGGTGGGGCGGTAGCCGGGGTGGGTCAGCCGGATGGCGTGGCCGGTGGGGGCGTCGGCGTAGAGGGTGTGCCAGATCGAGCCGGGTGTGGTGATGATCTGGCGGGCGTGGGCGGCGCTGACCCAGCCGTGGCCGGGCAGCTCACACGGCTGGTCGTCCAGGCCGGCGGCGGTGCTGAACGGGACGATGATCCAGACCGTGGCCGGCGGCCGTCGCCAGAACCCGGCGCCTGACCCGCCATCCTCCGCCTCGACACCGCCCGCCACAGCGGCCGCGTCGTCCACGGCATCGCCGCCCGCGTCACTGTCCACATTGCCCGGGACGGCGCCGACCATGTCGTCGCGCGCGTCGCGGTGCCCTGCCGGCGGTGCTGCTCCTGGCGGTGCCGTTCCTGGCGGTGCCGTTCCCGGCGGTGCCGTTCCCGGCGGTGCCGTTCCCGGCGGTGCCGTTCCCGGCGGTGCCGTTCCCGGCGGTGCCGTTCCCGGCGGTGTGGACCATCCGTTGGTGGACGTGCTCGACGTGCCCGACGTGCCCGACGTGCCCGACGTGCCCGACGTGCTCGACGGGGTGGTCGTGCTCGACCTGCTGGACGGGGTGGTCTGTGGCGCGGTGGTGTCGGGTGTGCCGGCGAACATGGCTGCGCCGGTGAGGAAGTCGGCGCGCAGCTGGTCCAGGGTGCGGGGGTCGCCGCCGGCGCGGGCACCGCGGGCGGCGGTGTCGGCTCGGTCGATGGCGGCCACGATCTTCTCGGCGTCGTTGGTGACCGTCAGGGTGCCGGTGCCGTCGTCGTGGACCTGCGCGAAGGCGCCGATCCGGTCGCGGGCCCGCCGCCGCAGCGCCGCGTGGTCGGTGTCGGCGGCGATCACGGCCCGGCGCAGCCGTTGGCGGAACAGCCCGCCGGCGAGGCCGGTGCCGTCTCGGGTCGGGGCCAGCACGGCGCGGGCCACGGTGTCGGCGTGCTGGTCGTCGAGGTGGCGGGTGGCGTGCACGACCTGGGTGGCGCGGGCCATCGTGGTGCGGCCCAGGGCGACCTGCTCGCGCAGGAACCCGGCCCGGGACGCCGGGGCGATCGCCAGGTCCAGCCGCAGCGCGACGTCGGACTCGCCCAGCCCGGTGGCCGCGACGACTTCCATGACGACGGCCTCGTGCACGGTCAGCGGAGTCCGGTCGGGCCAGGTCTGGGCGTGCCGGGCGTCCAGCTCGGCCGTGAATGTGGCGTGCATGCGAGCGAGCGCGTCGAGCTGACGCGCGTCGGCCACGGCCTTCGCATGCTCGGTGAGCTCGAACGCGGCCAGCTCACCCGCCACCGCCGCCGCGAACGTCTCCGGCTCGTCCGTAGGCCCGAGGTCGTCCGGGACGTCCAGGTCGCGGCACTCGTCCATCAGCTGAGCCAGCGTCTGGTCGGCCCACGCCGCCGCCGAGCGCCGGCGCGCGTCCGGGGTGGTCAGCCCGGCCCCACGCATGACGAACTCGTGTCTGAACCGGGTCAGCAGGTCGTAGGTGAACGGTGGCATGCGCCCCTCCTTCCGCACCACCATTCGAACACGTGTTCGATTCAGAGGCAACCCGCTCACGGCAGCTGTGGATGACGTTCCCATCGGTCAACGTCGCGCATCGGTGATCGCCGCCAGCTGCACGCCGGTGCTGCCCGGGCGATCCTGACCATTCGTGCTGAAGGGCGGCGGTCCGCGTGGGCCTCACACCACGCGCAGGAGGTTGACGACCTTCGTCACGCCGGGCACGGACCACGCGACATGGCAGGCCTGGTTCGACTCGGCCCAGGACTTCACCGTGCCCGTCAGGGTGATCTCGGTGCCCCTCGACCCGACTTCGATGGTGTTGGCGTCGAGGTGGGCGTGGCGCGCCAGGGCCTTTCGGACCTGTGACGCGGCCTCGACGCATCCGGTCGAGCTCAGCTCCTCGGCGACAGGTGCCCCGAGGTCGTCATAAAGGGTCTGACTCATACCTCCAGGCTCGGCGTCGGCCAGGTGTCGTGCCAGGGTCCAAGGTCCCGCTCGCGCGGCCGGGACCTTCGACCCTGTCGGGCCCACTTCCAGCCCGAAATCCTGAGGCATGGTCGACCAGATGCACCAGGGCGACGCAAGCGAGGAAGCTCACCCCGGCACACCCGCCCTCACCGAGGTGCTCGACCAGCACGTCTGCTGGGACCTGCTGCGAAAGTGCCCGTTCGGGCGGCTCGCGGTCGTTGTCGAGGGCGAGCCGGACGTCTTTCCGGTGAACTACGTCGTCGACCACGGGACGATCGTGTTTCGCACCGACAGCGGGAGGAAGCTGTCGGCTGCCGCGGGGCGGCCCGTCGCCTTCGAGGTGGACGGCCACGACCCGACGTATTCCGTCGTGTGGAGTGTCGTCGTGCGCGGAGTCGGTGCCGAGATCCGTGAGATGGACGAGGTGATCGAGGCGATGGAGCTGCCCTTGACGCCGTGGCAGGAGGGCCGCAAGGCGCGCTTCATCAGGATCAGGCCGAGCGCCGTGACCGGCCGCCGTATCCACACCCAAGCCGGTCCGATCCAGCCGGCTCCGTGACCCGCCGGGGCGTGTCCTTCGTGTGACAGGGCCGGACGCGCTCGTGCCCGTCAGATCGTGTATCCGATCGCGAGCCCGGCGCCCGCCGCCGCCACGGACCCGACAAGGGTCGCGGCGGCATACACCAGTCCAGTGTTGCGACCTTCCGCGATCCACAGTCGAACGGTCTCTACGGAGGCTGTGCTGAACGTCGTGTACCCGCCGCAGAACCCGGTGCCGAGAACCGCCCGAACGGTGGCGTCGGTGGAATCCGGCGCTCTCAACGTGAGCAGGCCGGTGAGCAGGCCCAGCAGCAGCGACCCGGTGACGTTGATGAGCATGGTTCCCGACGGGACGCGGAACGGGTTGTGTCGCGCGATGAGGGCGTCGGCGAGGAACCTTGCAACAGCACCGAGTCCGCCGGCGAGCGCGAGCAGGAGCATCACCGGCGGGGCTCCGGTCGAACCCAAGAATGCCGTCCGACGCGACGTGCGACGACGTAGCCCGCGGCAGCCGCTCCGACGCCGAGGACGACGCTACCGACCGCGTACCCAAGACCGATGAAATGCGTTGCAGGCGTGAGCCGTTGGACGGTCTCGACAGCGAAAGTGCTGTAGGTCGTGAATCCGCCCAGCACGCCGGTTCCGAGCGCGAGCCGCGCCCCGCGACGCCAGCCGGAGTCGGGACCGGTCCTGGCGAGAGTCTCGAGCAGGAGCCCGAGCAACAGCGACCCGGAGACGTTGATCGCCAGGGTCACCCACGGGATCCCATCCGGAGCCGCGGGTGCGGCGTTCTCGAGGACAGCGCGACACCAGGTGCCGAGCGTTCCGCCGACGAAGATGAGCGCGATCAGCCCCGGGTGTCGGTGCGGGGTCCGATGCCTGGCTGGCGCGTGCGCCTCCACCTGGTCAGGGTCGGCACCACCGTCGTTCACTCCCACGGCGCCCGTCCCTCCCAGTCGACCACGCTGACGGGAACGACGAGCACCGGCCGGTGCTGCCGGTGCGACAGCTGCATCGACACGGACCCGTTGACGAAGTCGGCGACCCGGTGGTGGCGTCCCACGTGAGTGCCGACGACGAATGCCGCGGCGTCGACCGCGCGTGCCAAGTGAGTCAGGGCGCGGTCGACCCGGCCCGCGAGATACCGGAAGTGCCAGGGGAACTCCTGTCCCGCCATCGACTCAGTGACCATCTGGACCAGCGCGGCCTCCCGCTCGGGCCACAGCTCGTCGTCGATGTCGGGGTCGATGGACAGGTGCCGGACGGTGCCATCCTCGAACTCGACGTCTGGGTAGCGTGAGCCGTCGACGTAGGCGAAGTAGAGCGCTGGCGCTCCGGTCGCGCGTGCCAGGGTGACGGCCGTCAGCGCGACGATCGGTGGCTGGTCGGGCACGACGCCCACCACGAGCGGGTGACCTGCGAAGTCGGTCAGTCGCGAGGGATGCGGCTGCGGTGGCACGCGCTCGTCGCCCATCGGTGAGTCTCCAGACACTCGGTGATGGGCACGGATGCCTGCCCATCGTGCGCGACCACCGCTGGCCGCAGATGAACAGGAACCATCAGCCGGTCGGCGGTTCGGACACCACCGGTGTCCTGGCGGGATCCATCGCCGCGCACCACGATACCGGCGGGCCTGACGTAAGGCATTCGCCAGATGCGCGTGACCGTTCTTACGGCGACCGTCGAAGGTGCCACTGCACCTCGGAAGCCACGGAGGCAGCCATGCGCGCGTCCAACCTGACCCAGCCACACTGCATACGTCGTCTGTCTGCTCGAAGGAGGACTGCCCGCTCGGCCGGTCGAGCGGCAGCGGGCGCTGGAGCCGCTCTCATCGTCTTCGGGGTGTCGGCATGCGCCGCGGCTCCCTCCCCGGGTGGATCGTCAGTCGCACCCTCTTCGTCCACGCGCATGTCACCCACGAGCGCGACGACCGAGTCGGGATCCGGCGTCGAGCGGCTCGACACCAGCGGCCTCCCAGTGAGACTGGTGAAGCCCCTTGCCGTGGTCAAGACCGGATTCGACTTCGTGACAAGGCTTTCGGTGGCCGGTGACAGGGTCTGGGCCTCGGCCGCGGAAGGCCTGGCGGTCATGGACCCGACGACGAACAAGGCGGTCCGCATCAACCGCCTGCCCGCCCAGACCAGCTACGGCCACGGACACGTGCTCGTGACCAACTCGTTCGGCCGGAGTGTCGTTGCTCGCTACGACCCCGCATCCCAGAAGCAGCTCTGGGAGGTCCACGAGGAGGCGCCGTCAGGCGTGGCCATCCAGGGCGACCGTCTCTGGATCTCGAACTACACCAAGGGAACCGTCACGATCGCCGATGCCGCCACGGGCAAGACGGTCGGCACCGTGAAGGTCAGCGCGCCCAGCGGCACCGGTCCGTCCCAGCCGCTGCTCGTCGGGGACAAGGTGTGGGTCCGCGACTACTCGACCCACGAGATCATCGCGATCGACGTCAAGACGCGGGCCGTGGGGCCTCGCGTGAAGGTGCCCGCCTCGATGAAGCTGTGTGTCAAGGCGATGGCGGCCTCGGGCTCGGTCCTCTGGGTGCCGGACTGCACGACCCTGCTCGCGCGGATCGACACCAGGACCGGCACCGCCTCGGTCGTGGACCTCGGGGCGGAGCCGGGGATGCCCCTTGTCACCGACAGGGGGATATGGCTGCCCCTCACGAACCGGTTCGTCCACTTCTCAGGCGCGGCACGTCCGGACCGCGCGGTGGAGGTGTCCGGCGCCGAGTATGTCTTCGAGGCTGCGAGTGGCGGGGGAGCGTTGTGGGCCAACGAGGGTCACGGCACGCTCGCACGGCTTCCATCGCCGGAGCGGTGGTGACCGCTAGCCGCGCGACCTGGAGTCCGGACTCGTCATCAGCCACGTCGCGTCGCCGGCGGCGTCGCTGCTGATGCATCCCGAGGTGTATGCCGCCGGCGTCCTTTCCGGGCCGCAGTGCCGAGCCTTGATGTGGCGTTCGATGAATCCGGTGTCGGCGTGCTCTTGCTCCGAGCGCGGCCCTGTCAGTTCTGGACGGCGGCGAAGGCCAGACAGGCGAGCACGAGAATCACGCTGGTGGCCAAGGCGATCCGGTTCAGGTAGACGTGACGCACGTGCTCCTCCTCGTTGCAGGCGGCCTGTTTCAGACCCAGTCGAAACGTTCGGTGTGGATGCGGTCGGGCGGGACGCCGATGCCGACAAGAGCACTCTCGACGGCGGCCAGCATCGGGGTCGGGCCGCACGCGAAGAACTGGAACCGTGTGAAACCAGGGGGCAGGTGCCGGGCCAGGATGTCGTCGTCGAGGTACCCGGTCTCGCCCGTCCACTCGGGCGGCGGTTCCTCGAGAACGTGCACCACCGTCAGGTTGAGGCGGAAAGTGAGCGCGTCCACGCGGTCGCGGACGATCACGGTGTCCCAGGTGCGGTTGCCCGCGAACAACAGGACTGGCCGGACGTCGCCGCGGTCGGCCAGCGTCTCGAGCATGCTCAGGGCCGGCGCGATCCCGACCCCGCCCGCGATGAGGCAGAAGCCGGCGCCTTCGTACTGGTCGATCGAGAACACGCCATGCGGGCCGTCGACGTAGACCGCGGTCCCGGGTGTCACGGTTGCCACGTTCGCCGTGAAGTCGCCGGCGGCTTTGATGGCGACCTCGATGCTGCCCGGCGTCTCGGCGCTCGAGCAGAAGGAGAACGGGTGCGACGTCACGGCGAACGGCGACCGGCCGACATTGATCCAGGCGAACTGGCCGGGCTCGAACCGCATCCCGGCGTGGCCGTCCGGGCGCAGGGTGAGCACCGTCGTCTGGTCACGTTCCGGCGTGACCCTGTCCACCGTCCAGGGGCGTCGACGTAGCCGCAGCGGACGAAGCACTCGCACCCACACGAGCAGCCCGACGAATGCCCCTGTCATGACCGCCCATAGCGCCCGCTTCCACACGGTGTCGACGTAGTAGTCGACGAGCAGGATGTGGACAAGCGCGGCCACGACGGCGACCACTGCCAGGACGGTGTGCAGGACCTGCCAGACCTCGTAGGACAGCCGGAGCCGACGGCGCCACACGGAGGTGGCGACGAGCACGACGAGAGCGCCCGCCGCGATGGCACCGACAACCACCAGGGCTGGCGTGTTGCTCGGCGTGAACGGGTTTGCCTGGCTCCAGTCGGCGGACAGTGCGACATGGACGAGGACGAAGACCAGGCCCGTGTAGCCGATCTGACGATGAAAGTCGATCACCGCATCGGTGCCGAAGGGCTCCGCGACGGACCGGACCCTGGCCACGAGAGCGAACTCGATCCCCATCAGGGCCAGCCCGACGAAGCCGAGCGCCACGGAGAAGTCGGTCCAGAAGCCCTGTCCGGGCCGGTCGGTGCTCATCAGTGCGAAGACGAGCGGCGCCACACAGATCCCGATGAACACACCCAGCCAGGCGATCCCACGCACGACCGACGTCATGACGACCTCATCTCGGGTCCGGGGGAGCCTGGGTGCACCCGACCCATTGTGCTTGATACGGGCCACTCATCCGGGGTCCGTGGAGCGCATGATCGTGCATGTCGCCGGCCGCGCGGGGGTGTCGTCCTCGACCCCACCTCCCACCCCACCGCCCCGGCAGCCCCAGCCGGGGCGCGGGGTCCGTCTGTGACGGGGCGCTCGCTCGACGCAGATTCGGGCGTTGACCTCGCTCAGGCTGCCGGCTCAGGCTCCTCGGGGAGGCGGCCTCCCGTGACGAGCTCGTCGGCCAGGTCTCGCACCTTGACGTTCTCGTTCTGGGAGATCCGGCGAAGGTAGCTGAACGCCGAGTCGGAATCGAGGTGGTAGCGCTCCATGAGGATGCCGACCGCCTGTCCGATGCGTTGCCGGGTGTGCATGGCCAGCTCCAGATGTTCGGCCTTGTTGGCCAGCATCACGGTCGCGGAGGCATGGGACGCGAAGGTCTCGGCCATGGCAACGGTCTCGGGACGGATGTGTGCCGACCTCGACGCGTAGATGCACAGGGCGCCGATGACGCGGCCCTCCCACGTCAGCCGGATCGCGACGGCCACCGTCATGCCCAGCGCTCGGGCCCGCGGGATGAACTCGACCCACCGGTCGGGTGGTGCCTCACGCATGGCCACCATCTCGTAGGTCGAGCGGGACAGCACATCGATGAGTGGACCTTCGTTCAGGGTCAGCTGGATCTCGCCAAGGTGACGGGCGAGGTCGTCAGAGGCGGCCATGGTGCGTGGCCGGCCGTCATCGTCGACGAGGGCGATGGCGACATGCTCGACGCCCGGGATCGCCTCAGCACTCGTGGCGAGGGCTGTCTCGACAGCCCTGATGCTGTCCGGCCCGCCGAACCGGTGCGGGGGCGCAGGCGGGGAGATGGTGGGCGATGGGTCTGTGGTTCGCAGAACGGACGTCACGGTATGTGGCCTCCTCGGCGGGCGAGCGTTACCCAGCGCTTTGAGCTCGCTCGTCGGTGGCTACCGGCCGGTCCCGCACCGTCAGACCACTGTGCCCTTGACTGAGGCTACACCCGCGGGGTCACGCCAGGCCTGTGCGTGCTGGGCACATCCCCGCCGGTGGCTATGTCGTGGACGTGCCGAACTGCGAGTGCTCCCAGCAGACCTGGTCGAGGACCTGTCGGTCGCGTTCTGACATCGACCAGGCACCGTGCAGATACGCGTCGAACTCCATGAACGAGACCTCCCCGCTGTACGCCAGGAAGGCGAGCCAGAGGTCGTGGACGCCTACCGAGCCCTCACTGACCCAGTCGAGCAGGTCATGGGCCAGTGGTGTGACAGCGGACGCCGGCGCGAGCCGTGCCGGCAAGGCCGGCGGCTGGTTGGTCAGGGGAAAGCCGGCGCGCCGCAGGGCCCGGTGCACCCGGGTCCGGTTCTGCAGGTTGCCGAGGCGCTCCTCGGCGGCTCGAGCGCGCTCGATCGCCTCGGCCAGTCGCTGGTTCGCTCGTGTGACGTGCTCGAACCGGCTGACGACCTTGCCGCCCTCGAGCTCCGCGAGGCGGTTGCGGCACTCGACAGCACGCTCGAACGCGGCGGTTGCGGCTGGACCCAGTGCCCCTGTGCCGCTGGTAAGCGACCCCATCGACCCAGTATGGCCCAGCTGGCCGGTGCACGCAGTGCGTGCCTGCCCACAGCCCGTGCGCGGGACTAGGCTGAGAAGGTCAGCAGAAGCGGTCCGCGGTGGGGCGTGGTGCACTCCGACAAGGAGCATGATGACGATCCAGGATCCGTCCCGCAGCCGGCGCGATGTGGTGGTTGTCGGCGCGTCCGCAGGGGGTGTGGAAGCCCTGCGCGCGCTCGTCGCCAGCTTGCCGCCGGACCTGCCGGCAACGGTCATCGTGGTCCTCCACGTCCCGTCCTACGGGCGCAGCGTGCTGCCACGGATCCTCGAGCGGTCCGGGCCGCTGCCGGCGCGGCATGTCGACGACGCCGCGCAGCTCGTCGAGGGGGAGATTCTGGTGGCCCCGCCCGACCGGCACCTCGTGGTCCTCGACTCCCAGGTTCGCGCCACGCTGGGCCCCCGCGAGAACGGTCATCGCCCGGCCATCGATGTCCTCTTCCGCTCGGCGGCTCGCGCCCTCGCACACCGGGTGATCGGTATCGAGCTGTCCGGGGTGCTCGACGACGGCGCCGCCGGCATGTGGACCATCAAGAACCGCGGAGGAATCGCGATCGTCCAGGATCCCTCCGACTGCCTCTACCCCGAGATGCCCCAGAGTGTCCTGTCGATCCTCGAGCCCGACCATGTGGCGCGTGCCTCGGAGATCGGGAGGCTGCTCAACGACCTGTGCAGGGAGGACTTCGCGGCGCCGGTGGTCGCGCCCCCTTCGGCCTTGCTCAGAGCCGAGACGGACATGGCCCAGTTGGAGGATGCTGCCATGGATTCTGTGGACCGGCCAGGGACTGCCGCTGGATTCTCCTGCCCCGACTGCGGGGGCACCTTGTTCGAGATCGTCGAGGGCGGCGTCACCCGATATCGCTGTCGCGTGGGTCATGCCTGGACGACCAAGGGTCTGCTCGGCGAGCAGTCGGTCCAGCTGGACACGGCTCTCTGGATCGCCCTGCGCACGCTCGAGGAGAAGGCGGCCTTGGCAGCGCAGCTGGCGGAACGGGCAACGGAGCGCGGGAGTGCCCTGACCGCGCGCCGGTTCGAGACGCAGGCATCGGACGCCCTCGATGCAGCCGGCAAGGTCCGGGAGCTGATCGAGTCACGGCCCGACATGACGGTGGAGCTGATCGATGAGTGACACGAACGAGCAGGCGGAAGAGCTGACGGGCAGCCCGGACGAGGGCGACGGCGCGGTGACGCTCGAGTCGGCTGAGGCCGACCAGCTGTCGGCCGACGGCGTCGTGTTCGAGCGGTTGCTGGTGTACCTCCGGGACGTCCGGGGTTTCGACTTCACCGGCTACAAACGCCCCAGCCTCTTCAGGCGCGTTCGACACCGGATGCATGCAGTCGGCTTCGACACGTTCGTCGAGTACCAGGACTACCTCGAGGTCAATCCGGACGAGTTCATCCCGCTGTTCAACACGATCCTCATCAATGTGACGAGCTTCTTCAGGGACCGTGACTCATGGGAGCACCTGAGCAACCGCATCGTCCCGGCCCTGCTGGAGACGGCCGACCGCGAGATCCGAGTGTGGAGCGCGGGTTGCGCCGGTGGCCAGGAGGCATACAGCCTCGCCATGGTGCTGACCGAGGCGATGGGCCTGGAGCAGTTCCGCGAGCGCGTCAAGATCTACGCCACCGACGTCGACGAGGACGCCCTTGCCTATGCCCGGGCGGCCACGTACACCGAGCGCGAGATGCGCAGCGTCCCGGATGAGCTCTGCGAGAAGTACTTCGAGGCGGGTCCCCAAGGGATGGTGTTCCGTCAGGACCTGCGCCGCTCGGTGATCTTCGGGCGCAACGACCTCACCCGTGATGCGCCGATCTCCAGGATCGACCTGCTCACCTGCCGGAACACGTTGATGTACTTCAACGCGGAGACGCAGTCCCGCATCCTGTCCCGGCTCGCCTTCGCCCTGAAGCCGGAGGGCACGCTGCTGCTCGGCAAGGCCGAGATGCTGCTCAACCACACCGACACGTTCATCCCGGTCGACCTCAAGCGGCGCCTGTTCCGTCGGGGCACAGTCCATGCCGTCGACCCCCAGCTCATCGCCCGCCACGCGGCCCCGGTGATGCGGTTCGCCGTGCCCGATGCCTTGCAGAGCCTGCGCAGCGACGCGTTTGCTGCCGCACCGGTGGCGCAGCTGGTCATCGACAGCCATGGCACTCTCGCCATGATCAACGAGTCGGCGAAGGCCCTGACGAAGCTCGCCGACTCGGACATCGGCCGCCGCTTCCTCGACCTCGACCTCTCGTTCCGGCCGGTCGAGCTCCGGTCGCTGCTGCAGGAGACCCGCGAGAGCCGCCAGCCGCGACGCGTGCGTGGGGTTCGCTGGAACAAGGTCGAGGCCGAGCTCTACGTCGACATCGAGCTCGTGCCGCTCGTCGACCTCCGCGAGGGGTATGCCGGCACGCTGCTGACGTTCGCGGACGTGACGCGATACCAGCAGGTGCACCACGAGCTCGAACAGACCACGAAGCAGCTGCAGGCAGCCTCGGAGGAGCTCCAGTCGACCAACGAGGAGCTCGAGACCACGAACGAGGAGCTCCAGTCCACCGTCGAGGAGCTCGAGACGACCAACGAGGAGCTCCAGTCGACCAACGAGGAGCTCGAGACGATGAACGAGGAGCTCCAGTCGATGAACGACGAGCTCCAGGGAGCCAACGAGGAGCTGCGCGACCGAAGCGGTGAGCTGAGCCAGCTCAACGACTTCATGGAGTCGATCCTCAGCAGCATGAAGTCGGCCGTCATCGTCCTCGACCGGGAGTTCACGGTTCAGACGTGGAACAAGAACGCCCACGAGCTCTGGGGCGTCCGTGCCGACGAGGCCGTCGGCTCGCATCTGCTCAGCCTGGACTTCGGCCTTCCGATGGATGCTCTGAAGCCGATGCTTCGATCGGTCCTCAACGACTCGGACCAGGCCCAGCACCTCACTATCGACGCGATCAACCGTCGCGGGCGACCGGTGGGCCTCAGCATCACCGTGGCGCCGCTCCTGTCACGCGGCACGTCGACCGGCGTGCTCCTCGTGATGGACGCCGAGCCCAGAGACTGACGGCGCGTCCAGGAGGCTCGAGCTAGTCCTCCTCGGCGGCGAGGCTGCGGTCCCGATGGGCGGCCTCGCGGTCATCCCGGGCCGCCCGGCGGTGCGCCTCGGCCTCCGCGAGCAGGACTGTGGAGTCCGGCTCGGTCGCCCGGATCGCTTGTGCCTCCTTGGCGGCCGCCGCCCGATCGTGCGCGATGGCCGCCCGGTCGTGCGCGAGGCCCGAGCGCATGTGGGCGGACTTCGCCCTCCACAGCGAGAGCGCGGCCGAGAGGGTCGCCTCACGGACATCGTCATCGGTCGAGCCTGCGCCGGACAGCAGTCGCTCACGCCGCTCGGCTAGCTGTCGCGCCCGTTCACCGGCGGCCTCGGCTGCCGCGCGGGCCGCCTGATCCACTCACCCAGTCTAGTGTTCCGCGCTGGCCGACAGCCCGGCTACCGAATGTCGCCCGGGCCTGGCCGGGCGACGCCGCCGAGCATCCGGGCAGACCCCACGGACAGCGGCCAGACGTAGCTCCTCGAGCCCAGCCTGCTTCGGAACAGGTCGAGCCCGCCCTGGGAGGCAAGCCAGTGGTTGGTCAGGTAAGGGAGTCAGGGCGCCACGGAGCGCCGCGACTGGTCGACGAGGCGCCCGCGGTCGACGGTGGCGTCGGCCGGACTGACGTCCAGGACCACGCCTGAGCGTGGCATGGTGGGCAGTCGCCGCCAGGACCACCCGAGGTCCTGGCCGTTGGACGGGCTGATGTCCAGCAGGGCAAGCCGCGATGCCGTGAGGGAGAGCAACCCTACGGTGACGAGCTCGCCGGGGCAGCGATGACCGCTCTCGGGGCGGCCACCCCCTTGTGGGACGTCATGGTCGCTCCACTCTGCCCCAGTGCCGAGGAACCTCGTCGGGTCGAAGGTGTGCGGCTGCGCCCATGAGGCGTGGTCGCGGTTGGTCCCCACGACGTCGAGCAGCACCCGGCGTCGCGCAGGGACGGCGACACCGGCATACGTCGTGGGCCGTGATGTCACGGCCGCAAGCATGGGCACGAACGGGGCGAGGCGGCGAACCTCCTGTGCGAACGCCGTGGCGAGCGGCCCGGAGAGGGTGTCGCCGCGCTCCCCGACCTCGTCGCGCAGGCGGTCCCGCCAGTCCGGGTGCTGCAGCAGCTCGACCGCGGCGAACGATGCGAGCCTCGCGACCGCGACCGCCGGTCGCAGGATGTTGAGCAGCTCGATTCCGGCAGTGTGAGCGTCCAGCAGGTGGCCGTGCTCGTCGGTCTGGTTGGCGACGCGCTCGAGAACGGAGCTCGGCGGGGGAGTGCGCGTGCCGTCTCGGACCTCGGTGACCAGCCGCGTGGCCCACCTGTCGCACACGATGCGTTGCCGGTATGCCGTGGCGTACGCGAGGCCAGGAGTGCCGAAGCCGTCGACGATGCGCGCCATGCCGATGGCTCGGCGCAGCTCGGCCTGGGGGCGCTCCTCGATCCCGGCCCAACCGATGACTGCTCTGCCGTATGCCGCCACCGCGGTGTCGTAGACGCAGCCCCGGCCCGAGGCCTGCCAGGCGTCCAGTGCCTGCGCGAGCAGCAGGTCGGCTCGCCGGAGCAGCACGTCGACGCGCCGCTGGACCATGAGCAGGTCGAGAGTCCGGTCCGTGCGCATGGTCATCGGCCCTCGGCGGACTCCTCGTCCGTCGCAAACAGGTCGAAAAGACGCTCCATCTCGCGGTGGTCGTTCATGACGAGGTCGACGACATCGGGCACGGCGTGCTCCCGTCCATTACGTGGTTGCGCCTCACCTACCCGATGCCGGTCATCGGAAACGGGATCGATCGTCAGCGACCCGCGCGTGGGTCGGCGGCATTCGGGGTAGGTGCAGGACTGAACGCCTTGTCCCGACCGAGGAGGGACCATGTCCACACACCACACCGGGTCCGCACCTGACCACAGGGACGGCCCGACATGATCCAGGCCATTGGCCCGAGCTGGCTCGACCCGGCCACGCTCCTGACGCGCTTCGGAGGCGCGTTCATCTGGGTCAGTGCGGCGTTCGTGTTCATCGAATGCGGACTGCTCTTCCCGTTCCTGCCGGGTGACTCCCTCCTGTTCGCTGTCGGCCTCTTCATCGCGGGGAACAAGCTGCACCTGTCGCTGCTCGTCGCGATCGTGCTGCTCTTCGTGGCGGCCATCCTGGGCAACGCCGCGGGGTACGAGATCGGGCGTGCTGCCGGGCCGGCGCTCTACCGCCGGTCGGGAAAGGTCCTGAAGGCCGAGCATCTGGAGCGGTCACACAGCTTCTTCGAGCGGCACGGCAGCAAGGCGCTCGTCCTCGGACGCTTCGTCCCGATCGTCCGTACGTTCGTCACCGTCGTCGCGGGGGTGAGCCGCATGGACCGCCGGCGCTTCCTGGCGTGGTCGGCGGTGGGGGCCGCGCTCTGGGTGACGGTCCTGACGTTGCTCGGGTACTTCCTCGGGCAGAGCTTCCCGGTGCTTCAGGACCGCATCGACATCGTCGTCATCGGCCTCGTGGCCTTGTCCCTCGTTCCCGTAGCGGTCGAGTGGTGGCGTCACCGCCGGGCGCGCAGCAGCGGTCACTGAGGCCAGGCCGGCCCGGGTATCGGATCCGGCCCCGGCCCGGGCGGAAGCGGCTCCGGAACCGGGTCTGGCCCCGGCACCGGTAACGGGTCCGGCACCGGATCCGGACCTGGCCCTGGCATCGGATTCGGCCCCGGCCCCGGCTCTGGTGGTCCGACGGGACGCTCGGGAATCGGCGGGATGGTCTGCCGCGGCGGGAGTGTGCGGGTGTGGACGGGCGTGACGCTCATGCGGTCCGCCTACCCCGTGCGTATGCCGATCAACCCCGTTCGCGGATCGGGCTGCTTGGTTCACCGATGCCGGGGAGAACGCCGGAGCGCCCGGCCGAGCAGGAGAGCGCCGCCCGCCAGCGCGCCCAGAGCCCCGGTCACGCCCAGGGCGCCGTGGTGCTGCGACGCCCACACCTGGGCGGAGCGCGACTCTGCTCGGTCGTCGAACCGCCCGTCCGTCCCGAAGTCCTGGCCGGAGTCGGCCGGCTCGAAGATGTTCTCGGGCGAGTCCGGGTCGCGTGGCTCTGACGTCTGCTGTGAGTCATAGCCCGTTCGCGCCAGGTAGCGGTCGAGCAGCCCGGGCGCCACAGCGTTGGCGATCAGGCTCGCAGCCGTGCTGCCGCCCACCCAGTACTCCCGTCGACGCGGGTGGTCGGCGGCATACACGATGGCTCGACCGGCGACCTCCGGCTGGTAGATCGGCGGCACCGGCTGCGGACGGCGGGGCAGGCGGGAACGCACCCAGGTGAACTGCGGGGTGTTGACGGCCGGAAGCTGGACCATCGTGACGCGCACGGGGCTCCGGTCGTGCAGCAGCTCGCACCGCAGCGCCTCGTGGAAGCCCTGGATAGCGTGCTTCGAGCCGCAGTAGGCCGACTGCAGCGGGATCCCGCGGTAGGCGAGCGCGGACCCGACGTGCACGATGGTGCCGCTGCCGCGTTCCTTCATCCCGGGCAGGACGGCCATCGTCGCGAAGACGTACCCGAGGTAGCTGACCTCGGTGACGCGACGGAACTCGTCCGGCTTGATCTGGTCGAAGGGCGC
The DNA here is from genome assembly GCF_054783095.1 of Intrasporangium mesophilum. Lineage (NCBI taxonomy): Bacteria > Bacillati > Actinomycetota > Actinomycetes > Micrococcales > Intrasporangiaceae > Intrasporangium > Intrasporangium mesophilum. The sequence goes on from NZ_BAAGRF010000003.1 coordinate 434,736, forward strand.
GAAGACCGAGGTGAAGGCGACGTTCACCCACACGTCGATCGGGCCAAGGACGTCCTCGATGCGCGCGACCGCGTCCCGGACCTGTGCGTCGTCGGCCATGTCGGCGGGCACGGCCAGCGTGGTTCCCCCGGCCGCCTCGACCTCGCGCGCGGCCTCGTCCAGTCCGGCCTCTCCGCGGGCGACGAGTGCGACGCGGTCGCCACGGCGACCGAACTCGACCGCGGCTGCGCGGCCGACCCCGCCGGACGCACCCGTGACGGCGACGACACGTGGACGGCGCTCGCCCGACCGGGCACTGTCTGTTGGCTGCATGGGCATACCTCCTTTCCCGATCGGGTACCCGGCCGGCGCTCGGAACAAACGCCGAGGCCGGTCGGCCCCGCGTGTGCAGAGTCGTCAGGGCGGGTAGGCACCTGGTGTGAGCCGATCGACCCGCGAGCCAACCGGACATCGCATCGACGCCTCGGTGCATGTCCTGCGGGAGTACTCCCTCGTCGCAGACGGCCGGCGTGGCGCCGTGATCGGACCCCGCGGCGACATCGCGTGGCTGTGTGTGCCCGACTGGGACTCGGAGCCGGTGTTCTCCACCCTCATCGCGGGCGAGGGGACCTATGCCGTGACTCCGACGGACACCCCGTTCGTCTGGGGCGGCTACTACGACGCGAACACGCTCATCTGGAACGACCGCTGGACCACCACCCACCAGTTCGTCGAATGCCGAGAGGCGCTGGCGTACCCGGGCGACGAGCACCGCACGGTCGTCCTGCGACGCGTACGCGCCGTCGACGGGGCGGCCCAGGTCAGCGTCACCCTCGACGCCCGGGCCGGCTTCGGCCAAGCCGTCGCGTCCGACGTCCACGTCGACGACCGGGGCACCTGGACCGCGCGCGTCGGACCCATCCGCATGCGCTGGAGCGGGGCCGGGCAGGGAGTCCGGCTGGACAATGACGGAGCCCTCCACACCATCGTGGACGTGCCCGATGGCGGGCACCACGATCTCGTCCTGGAGCTGTCCGACCAGCCGCTGCCGCGAAACCTGCCCGATCCCCGCATGCTGTGGGAGCAGACCGAGAGGGCTTGGCGCGCAGCGGTTCCCGAGATCACCGGCACCATGGCGGACGGCGACGCCAGCCATGCGTATGCCGTGCTGCGCGGTCTGACCACGCCGGGGGCCGGGATGGTCGCAGCCGCGACGATGTCCCTGCCGGAGCGCGCCGAAGCCGGGCGCAACTACGACTACCGCTACGCGTGGATCCGCGACCAGGCGTATGCCGGGGTGGGCGTGGCAAGCCTCGGACCGCACCCGCTGCTCGACGACGCGACGCATTTCATCACCGAACGGCTGCTCAGCGACGGCGCGAAGCTGGCCCCTGCCTACACCGTCCGCGGCGGGCCGATCCCGGACGAGCAACGGATCGACCTGCCCGGATACCCCGGCGGCGCTGACATCGTCGGCAACAAGGTGGGCCACCAGCTCCAGCTCGACGCCTTCGGAGAGTCACTGATCCTGCTCGCTGCGGCTGCACAGCATGACCACCTCGAGCGGGACGGATGGGCCGCAGTCGAGGTCGCGGCCCGGGCCGTCGCCGACCGCTGGCCCGAGGCGGACGCCGGCATCTGGGAGCTCGACGACCACCGTTGGGCGCATTCGAGACTGAGCTGCGTCGCCGGGCTCCGCGCCGTCGCACGCCATGCGCCGCGCCAGCAGAGTGCGACCTGGAGCGCGCTCGCGGACCGGATCCTCACGTCCGTGCGGGCAGACTGCACGCACTCCTCGGGGCGCTGGCAGCGCGCCCCCGACGACGCCCGCGTCGACGCCGCCCTGCTCTTGCCGGCGGTCCGTGGGGCCGTGCCCTTGTCCGACCCACGCAGCGAGGCGACCCTTATGGCAGTCCTCGACGAGCTCGCCGACGACTACTACCTGTACCGGTTCCGTCAGGACGACGGGCCTCTTGCCGATGCCGAGGGCGCCTTCCTGCTGTGCGGGTTCATCGCCGCCCTCGCCGAGCACCAGCAGGGCCGGATGGTCGAGGCGGCGCGCTGGTTCGAGCGCAACCGCGCCTCGTGCGGCCCACCCGGCCTGCTGGCCGAGGAGTACGACGTCGTCCAGCGCCAGATCCGAGGCAACCTCCCGCAGGCGTTCGTGCACGCGCTGCTGCTGGAGTCCGCAGTGGTCCTGGCCGCGGATCCACCGGCATAGCCGCCCCCAGCTGGACGCTCCTATGGTTCGTCAAGGCGTGGTGGGTGCGTGTTCGAGTTGGCGGTATAGGTCTCTGGCGATGTAGCGCTTGAG